>DATICF010000113.1:0-15998 GCA_035456965.1 Nocardioidaceae bacterium | reverse complement strand
TCGCGGTAGGTCACCAGCGTCACCTGGGCCTCGCGGCGAAGCTTGCTGCCGATCGCGACTGCGTAGGCCGCCCCGCCGGTGGTGCCGGTCGTGTAGGAGTAGCCGACCTTGCCGTTCTCGCCGGTGAACTCCGTGGGTCCGAGCTGCACGTGGACGTGGCCTCCCACGACAAGGTCCACGCACCCGCGCTCGAGCGCGTAACGCCCGGTGTTGGCGTCGTGCACCAGGAGGGTCGCGACGCGATCACCTGCTTCGTCGTACTCGCACGCCTGGTCAGCGACCAGCTTCGCGTGCTCGCTGAACGACAGACCCGACTCGTCCCGCCAGTTCCCGAGGCCGCTGCTACGCGGGTCGTCGGCGCCGAAGAACCGAATGCCGTCCGGACCCTCCACCAGATCGCCGTTCAGGCGGGTGAAGCCGAGCTCGTCGAAGTACTTCCCGACGAAGTCGCCGTGGTCGTGGTTGCCGGTCACGGCGTACCTGTGGTCGTAGTCGGCGAAGACCCGGTCGAGCGAGTCGAGGCTGAACGCCTCCCAGGCCGACCCGGTCGAGGTGTCGTCACCGGCCGCGAGGAGGACTGTCGCCCCACCTGCGTCGCCGATGGCGCGGGCGACGCTGTCCATGCCGACGTTGTCATGACGGTCGCTGACGAGGAGCGCGACGGTCTCCCCCTCCTCGGGCGTGCGGATCTGGTCAGCGATCTCCGGGACAGCCTCGACCAGGTCGTCGTAGAAGGCGATGCTCTTGGCGTAGGTGTCGAGCATGCTCTCGGCAATCCGCCGGGTGCCGCTCGTGAACAAGCCTGTCTCGACCTCGAGCAGCCTGGCCTTCTCCGGGATCTCCACGTCGGGCAGCTCCTCAGTGATGGGTCGCCAGGTGGCCTCCTGCTCGAAGAGGGGGCCGCCCCTGTTCCATGGCTGCAGGACCACGACCGCGATGACGGTGAGGCTGAGGCCGGCGACCCCCGCGCGGCGGATGGTTACCTGACCGACCAGCTCGGACCGACGGCGACTTCCGACAAGGAACCACAGCGCCGGACCGGCCAGGCCGGCCAGCGCCCCCGCGAGGGCGCTGTCGACCGCGATGTCGCGCAGAGCCTCCGTGACTTTGCCGATCTCACCCTGGGGTTGCGCGCCGATGGTCGCGTAGCGGCGGATCAGGGCTTCGTAGGAAGACAGGTTGGTCTTGCCGAAGTCGATCTCGGCCCCCAACGCACGCCCCGACGGGTAGCGGAGGTTGGGGAGGTACGGCCCGAGGTCGAGCGTGGCGTAGCCGTCGAAGGTAGGTGATACGACCGCCTCGTGCCCCGCGACAGCGGTGGTGCGGGAGCTGTTGGCGAAGACCAGTGCGGCGACAGGAACCGCAACGACCCCCCAGGTGGCGACAAGCGCGGCAAAGAGGCCCAATCGTCGGCGGTTCATCCTGACCAGGGTAGATGTTGCAGTTTCATGCAGCCGGGCGCCCTGGTCGCCGGCTCAGGCCGCGAACCGGTGATTCTGCCGCGCCCTTCTGTGACGGGAGTGAATCTGCGCCGGAATTTCGCCTCTTGAGACACACGCATCAATGCTTGCGCGTTTCGTGGTTTTAGGTAAAGAATCATCCGCTGTCGCTTGGTGCGAAACGGGCCAAATGGGCCTGAGTCGCAGATGCGTCGGTAGTGGCGGGACAGTATGCACGGGAAAGGCCGGCTTCGCAGGAAAATCCGGCTTCTGCAAAAAAATGCACTGCAAACCTATGAGGATCGGTTTTGTAGCCGAGCGACCCGCCATGCCCGACACTGGATGTAGGTCGCTCATCAGTGGCCAGCACCGACTACTCAAGAGGTTGAACTCATGAAGAAGACGCGGATTGTCGGAAGGATCATCGCTGGAGCGGTTACCTCCGCCATCCTCCTGACGGGAGCGCTCGCGTCCCCGGCTCAGGCGGCCAAGGACAGCAACGCGGGCGGCGGCCAGGTTCAGCAGCTCAGGGACACCGGCTGGAACCCGATCTGAGCAAACAGCGGTCAACTCACAAATGCGTCCTAGACGCCACAAAGCTTGAGACGAGGACGAACAACAAGCCATCCCCCCGGCTGTTCGATCCCAGAGCCATCCCCCCGGCCCGTCTCAACCTGCGAGGGCAGACATGTTTCCCACATGGTCTGCCCTCGCCTCATTTGTAGGGGTTGCGAAGGCGCTGGGCGGTGCGCTGACGGCCACGGGGGCGCCTCGCATCTCCGTTGCTACGGTGAGTTGCGCCTAACCTGACGCGCCCTTTTCCTCCGAGACATCCGCGGGCTTCTCCGAAGTGTCGGCGGGCGCAGCGGCGCGACCCATGGCATGACCCAGCTGGAATCTCGTCTGTACGCCGTACTCCTCCTTGAGAGCGGCGATGTAGCCGGCATAAGTCCGAGTGCTTACGCCGAGTCGCTTGGCGCTGGCAGGATCGCTATGTCCCTCGACGAGCAGACGGATGGTCATCGCGCGGACATCGGAGGCGATCGCCTTCTCGTTGCGAGCCTCGTGCGCGGTGAAGGGCCGACCCCGCTCCCAGGAGCGCTCGAAGATATCGACGAGGTAGGCGACAGTGGATTTTTCTCGCAACGCAATGGCAACGGCGTGATCCTCGGAACCCGGAATCACCGCGACTTCTCGGTCGACAATGATCAGGCGCTTGAAGAACTCATCCAGGGTGCGGACTTCGGCGCCGTGAGCCGTCATCTCGGCGACGTACTCCCGGGTGGCAGGACTTTGCCGAGCTGAATGCTGGTAGAGCGTGCGCATCTTGATGCCACGCTGCAAAGCACGCAGGTCACGGTTCTCTGCTTTGGCGAGTGCATCGGCAGGCCTGCGCCCGTAGGGCTGGGCAGCGAGGATCTCAGAGCGACTGTCGCCCACCAACGCTTGGAGGAAGTTGTCGATCTGCGCTATCCCGCGCAACTCGGTGATGGGGGCGACCTCTCCGCGCGTTGCGCGTCGGTAGGTCTGGCCCAACGAGGCGAAAGCTTCCGCCCACTCGGCCGACTCAGTGAGCAGGTCGGCACCTTCGCGGCTCATCGGGACGACAACGCGGTTCTGGACAGTGGAGGGGTCCACCGGGAGGTACTCGGTTCCGGCTGCGTTGGTGACGAACAGACCGAGGTCCAGTAGAAGTTCCGCTGCCTGGTCGAACTCACCGCCATCCAGCAAACGCGGGTCGTCGACGGGAAGGCGGCCATGGGCAGCCGCGTTGCTGTAGAGGCGACCCGCGGCCGCTTCCAGCAACTTGCGCTCTTCCGGTCCGTACCTACTCGCCAAGGCGTCCTTGCCTCCCTCTCCCCCGAAAAGCAAAGTATGCCGTAGTTCATCACACTAGGTGCATCTAGCCCTATTGTCTCTCAGAACGTGCGAGGGCCCCATTCATTACGAATGGGGCCCTCGCTTTGAGCGTCAGACGCTGAGGCTCACTCGGCCGCGCCGAGGCGCGCCTTGAGGCCGTCCAGCTCGGTCCAGAGGACGGCAGGCAGGTCCTCGCCGAACTTCTCGAACCACTCCCGGATCTGCGGGATCTCGGCCTTCCACTCCTCGACATCCACCGCGAGTGCGGCCTCGAGGTCCTCGCGGCTCATGTCGAGTCCGTCGGTGTCGAGCGCGTCCGGGGGCGGGACGTGCCCGATCGGGGTCTCGATCGCCTCGGCCTGGCCGTCCATGCGCTCGACGATCCACTTCAGCACGCGGCTGTTCTCGCCGAAGCCGGGCCAGAGGAAGCCGCCCTCTTCGTCGCGGCGGAACCAGTTCACGTAGAAGATCCGCGGCAGCTTGGCGGCGTCGTTGTCCTTGCCGACCGTGATCCAGTGGTTGAAGTAGTCGCCGGCGTTGTAGCCGATGAAGGGGAGCATGGCCATCGGGTCGCGGCGCACGACGCCGACCGCGCCCGTGGCCGCAGCGGTGGTCTCGGAGCTCAGGGTTGCGCCCATGAACGTTCCGTGGGTCCAGTCACGGGCCTCGGTGACCAGCGGGATCGTGGTCTTGCGACGTCCACCGAAGAGGATCGCGTCGATCGGCACACCCTTGGGGTCGTCGTACTCGGGGGCGAGGATCGGGCACTGCTTGATCGGCGTGCAGTAGCGGCTGTTCGGGTGGCTGGACAGTTGGTCGGAGTCCGGCGTCCACGGCTCGCCCTTCCAGGACGTAGCGCGATCCGGCGTACCTTCCATGCCCTCCCACCAGACGTCGCCGTCCTCGGTGAGCGCAACGTTGGTGAACACTGAGTTCCCCATGTTGATGGTGCGCATCGCGTTGGGGTTGGTGTGCTCGTTGGTGCCCGGCGCCACGCCGAAGAAGCCGAACTCGGGGTTGACGGCGTACAGGCGGCCGTCCTCGCCGATGCGCATCCAGGCGATGTCGTCGCCGAGGGTCTCGACCTTCCAGCCCGGGATGGTCGGGGCCAGCATGGCGAGGTTGGTCTTGCCGCAGGCGCTCGGGAAAGCCGCGGCGACGTACTTCACGACGCCCTCGGGGCTTGTGAGCTTCAGGATCAGCATGTGCTCGGCGAGCCAGCCCTCGTCGCGTGCCATCACGGAGGCGATGCGCAGCGCGTAGCACTTCTTGCCGAGGAGGGCGTTGCCGCCGTAGCCGGAGCCGTAGGACCAGATCGCGCGCTCCTCGGGGAACTGCACGATGTACTTGGTGTCGCTGCACGGCCAGGACACGTCCTTCTGGCCTGGCTCGAGCGGCATGCCGACAGAGTGCAGCGCGGGAACCCAGTGGTAGTCGACGCCGGCGGACTCCAGTTCCTCCATGCGACGCAGCACGTTGGTGCCCATGCGCGCCATGACACGCATGGAGGCCACGACGTACGCCGAGTCGGTGATCTCGACGCCGAACATCGGGCTTTCGGCCTCGAGGTGGCCCATGACGAACGGGATGACGTACATGGTCCGGCCGCGCATCGAACCCCGGTAGAGGTCCGTCATGATGGCCTTCATCTCGTTCGGGTCCATCCAGTTGTTGGTGGGCCCGGCGTCCTTCTCGTCGACGGAGCAGATGTAGGTGCGGTCCTCGACGCGCGCGACGTCAGTCGGGTCGGAGGCGGCCCAGAAAGAGTTGGGCTTCTTCTCCTCGTTGAGGCGCACGAAAGTGCCGCTCTCCACGAGAGAGTCGGTGAGCTGGACCCACTCCTCGTCAGAACCGGTGCACCAATGGATGCGGTCCGGCTGAGTGAGCTCGGCGACCTCGTTGACCCAGTCCAGGATCCCCTGGTGGGTCGTGGGCGCACTCTGGTTGACTTCGCTGCCTGTCGACGCAGTGTCGGCGGTCATGACCTAACCGTTCCCTCTCGCGCGTCCGGTTTGCTGAAAGGCGAAACCGGCCATCGAGCGTATCGATGGAGTGTCGTGGAGTTCTTTTTTTGATGTGGATCGCCGCTTCTTTGCAGCGATCTTTCGGTGGTGCTCAAGGTACGCCGAACGTATGCCCGACGCAGGTATGAGTGCTAGTGAATGTACTCACATGGTCTGGGAGCGGCTATTGGATCGATCAACGATGTGACCCGCCTTGCGCGAACGGGTCACATCCTGCTGGTGCGACTGGGCCAGAGGGTCTGGGTCTCACGTCGTGGATAGGGCATTTCGCCAGGTGAGCGGTGCTGGACGGGCGGCGCTGGGCACGGCGTCGTGAAGCGTCGGTCACACACGAGGGCCTCGATTTTCGTCCTGGCATGCTGTCGCGCTAGAGTGCTCACGCCTCAACGGCACGCGCTCGTAGCTCAACGGATAGAGCATTTGACTACGGATCAAAAGGTTGGGGGTTCGAATCCCTCCGAGCGCGCTCAAGCAAAGCCCCAGGTCTCTCCCCCGTGACCTGGGGCTTTGTGTTTCCCGAGGTGCGGGCTGACCACTTCTGCCGCGCCGGCCGGCGCCGACCTACACGCGGCGCTTGAACGCCCAGATCGACAGCGGCGCGAACACCACGATGAACACGACCGCCCAGATCAGTGATCCGACGACGGGCTCAGCAACGGGCCCGCCCACCATCAGGCCGCGGGTGGCGTCGGCGAGGATCGAGACGGGGTTGACCTCCACGATGGCCTGGAGCCAGCCGGGCATGGTTTCGACAGGGACGAAGACGTTGGACACGAAGGTGATCGGGAACAGCGCCGTGAACCCGAAGAGCTGTACGTGCTCGGGGTCCTTGGCGAGGAGGCCGACCAGCACCGACAGCCAGGAGAAGGCCAGCGCGAACACCAGCAACAGGGCGACGGCGCCGAGCAGCTCGAGCCATGACGTGCCGATCCGGAAACCGAGGAGGGCGCCTACGCCGAGCAGCAGAAGGATCGACCACGCCTGCTTGACGAGGTCCGCGGAGATCCGACCCGCCATCGGGGCCCAGCGCGCCACGGGCAGCGAGCGCAGTCGGTCGAACACGCCCTTGGTCAGGTCGGTGTTGAGCCCCGTGCCGACGTACATGGTCACGAACAGCATGTTCATGACGATGATGCCCGGCAGGGCGAAGGTGAGGTAGTCGCCGGTGGACCCTGCGATCGCGCCGCCGAAGACGTAGGTGAACAGCAGGACGAACATGATCGGCTGGATGCTGAAGTCGCCCAGCTCCCAGGGGTTGTGCCTGATCTGCACGATCGTGCGCCAGGCCAGAGTTGCCGTCTGCCGAAGTCCCTCCAGCAGCCCCGGTCTCGAGCTCCCCTCCGTGATGGGTGTGGACGCGTCGACGGACACGGCGTTCATGTCTGTGCTCCCTCGGTCTCCTTCGGCTGTTCGTCCTCGGCGGGATGCCCTGTCAGAGACAGGAACACCTCGTTGAGGCTCGCGTTGCGCAGTGTGAGCTCGGCGATCGCCACTCCGGCGTCGTCGAGTCGACGTACGACGGCGGGCAGGACGTCCGGGTTGCCCACCGGCGCTGTCACGGTCCGGTCCTCCAGGGTGGGCTCTGCCCCCACGAGCTCCTGTACGACGGAGATCACGGTCGGGATGTCGTCCCGGCCGGCGGGCCGGACTGCGAGGGACTGACCGACCGTCCTCGTCTTCAGCTCCTCCGATGTGCCCTGCGCGATGACGTGGCCCTGGTCGATGACCGCGATGTGGTCGGCGAGGGTGTCGGCCTCCTCCAGGTACTGGGTCGTGAGCAGGACGGTGACTCCGTCCGCGACGAGGCCTCGGACGAGGGTCCACAGGTCGACCCGGGCACGGGGGTCGAGGCCGGTGGTCGGCTCGTCGAGGTAGAGCATCTGTGGACGGCCGACAAGGCTCGCTGCGAGATCGAGCCGACGTCGCATGCCGCCGGAGTACGTCTTGGCGGCCCGAGCGGCCGCGTCCTCCAACCCGAAACGCCTCAGCAGCTCGCGCGACCCCTGCTTTGCCTCGGCTCGCGGCTGTCCCAGGAGGCGCCCGATCAGCAGCAGGTTCTCGAAGCCGGTGAGGTTCTCGTCGACTGAGGCGTACTGGCCGGTCATCCCGATCAGCTGACGGACCCGGTGCGCGTCGCTGACCACGTCGTAGCCCCCCACGACCGCGCGTCCCTCGTCGGGTCGCAGCAGCGTCGCGAGCACCCGAACCGCGGTCGTCTTGCCCGCGCCGTTGGGGCCCAGGAGGCCGAGCACGGTGCCGACCGGGACGGAAAGGTCGACGCCTCCGAGGGCGACGGTCTCCCCGAACCGCTTGACCAGGCCCTCGGTGAGGATTGCCTCTTCCATCGGTACTGCCTCTCGCTCGTGGGTCCTCGTGGGTGCTGACCCGGGGTCGAGCGAAAAGTCATCGGCTCCTTCGACCGTAGTACGCCCTCGAGCTGGGAAGTATTCGAAGGCGGAACGCGACGACTGTCCGAGTTTGTCCTTGCCTCGTTGGCGAAAACTGTCTGGACATCGACGGCAGTTCGTTTTAACTGCGCTCTGATGCGGCAGACATGACTCAGTCACCCAAGAGCGGCCAGCCGATGAGAGTAGGTCACACACACCTCAATTCAGCCGGAGCTGGGTGACTTCGTCTGCCGCCGGCAGGACCGACGTGCAGGCAGCCACCGTACGTACCAGCGCGCCTGAGGGGGGATCTCAGGGGCGTGCCGCTGCACGCCTTCTCGGGAGGGGGACTCGGGCCACCGAGCCCTCAATAGGTAGGAGAAGTTGCCCGGACGACATGCCTTCTCTGCGCGCCATCGCCTGTCTGCGCACGATCGCTGGTCGAGGCGCGTTCGCAAGGTCACCGGCCTCCCTGCGCTGAGCACCGTGGTTGCGGCCTCCGCTGCGGTCACCTGGGTCGCCGTACCTACCTCGCCGTCCCCCCTCGTCGACGCCGACAGCGATCGGCCGGTGTCGCTTGCCGCTTTGGAGGGCCGCGGCGCCGAGACCGACGGCCTGCCCTGGCCGGCTCGGTCGGCGGAGCCGGAAGACGACGAGAGCCCGACTGCCGAGACCCCCGCCGCCACGCGGGAGGACCTCGACGAGCCACCGTCCGAGTCCGATCCCGAGTCGGACCCCGAGCCCTCCGAGGCCGCCCCTCGTGCGAAGCGAGAGTCGAAGCCGGAGCCGACTCGCGCACGACCGCGCACGAGCCGGAGCTCGCAGCGCAAGCGGGCGCAGCAGTGGTTGACGCCCCGTGAGATCGCGCGCGCCGTGGGCGGCGACCCGAAGGACATCGCCCGGACCTGGCCGGTGATCGAGAAGGCGCTCCGCGAGGAGGGGATGAACGACACACCCAGCCGAATCGCCGTCCTCGCGACCGTCGTCACCGAGGTGGGGCCGTCGCTGCGCCCGATCAACGAGTACGGCGGACCCTCGTACTTCACCCAGATGTACGAGGGGCGCAGCGACCTCGGCAACCACCACCCCGGCGACGGTGCGCGCTTCCACGGCCGCGGCTACATCCAGCTCACGGGTCGGGCCAATTACCGCTCGTACGGCGAACGCATCGGGATGCCGCTGGAGGAGCGACCCCACATGGCACTGCGTCCGCAGGTTGGCGCGCGCGTGCTCGCGCAGTACTTCAAGGACCGCGGCATCGACGACGACGCGCGCCAAGGCGACTGGCGCGACGTGCGGCTCAAGGTCAACGGCGGCTACAACGGCTGGTCGACGTACCGGAAGCTGGTGAGCTCGCTGAAGCAGGCGGCGAGGGACTAGTTGTCGGGCTCCAACGGCGTACCCGCGACGGCGCAGTGCACCCGGCAGGTGCACTCCGGCGGGTGCAGCTGCACCTCGGGAAGGGGTTCCATGCCCTCCTCGACGACAACCCGGTCCGGGCGGATGGTCACGAGGGAGTACAGCCCACCCAGCGCCAGCAGCCCAGCACACAGGAGCATCGCTCGCGTGAACGCCTGATCCATCAGAACCGGGTCGGTGTAGGCGCCGGGGGAGAGACCGATGACCGCCGGGAGGGCTGCGATCACGAGCAGGCCGGCGGAGCGGGCGACCGCGTTGTTCACGCCGCTGGCGACGCCCGCGTGCCACACGGGAGCCGCCGCCAGCACCGTTGCCGTCAAGGGCGCCACCGTGGCCGAGAGGCCGAGGCCGAAGACCACCGCCCCGGCGAGCACGGAGCCCACGTACGTCGAGTCAGGGCCGATCGGCACGAGCAGGAGCACCCCGGCCGCCGCGACGAGCGGGCCGACGGTCATGGGGATGCGCGGACCGATGCGCTGGGACAGGTCGCCCGCGCGGGCCGACAGCCCCAGCATGAGCACCGTCACGGGGAGCAGCGCCGCCCCCGCCAGCAGTGGGCTGAAGCCGGACACCACCTGCAGGCTGATGACCAGCATGAAGAACAGCCCGCTGAGCGCGGCGTACACCAGGAAGGTCACCAGGTTGACGTTGCGGAACAGCGCGGAGGAGAACACGCCGAGGGGCAGCATCGGATGTGTCGCGGTCCGTTCGACCCACACGAAGGCGGCGGCTGCCACCACACCGAGCACCAGCGGCGCCCACGTGGCCGGCTGTGAGAAGCCTCCGTTGCCCCACGCGATCAGCCCGTAGGTGATGCCGGCCAGGGCGCCTGCGCACAGCAGCGCGCCGCGCACGTCGAACTCCCTTGGTGCGGTGGGGTCGGCGCTCTCGGGTACATAGCGCTGGGTGATCAGCAGGACCGCCGCGGCGAGGGGCACGTTGATCAGGAAGACCAGGCGCCAGCTTGCCGCCTCGACCAGCCACCCGCCCACGAACGGTCCGACCGCGGCGGCGATGCCACCGAGACCGGACCAGGCCCCGATCGCGGCACCCCGGTCCTCCTTCCGGAACGAGGCCTGGAGGATGGCCAGGCTCCCCGGAGTGAGCAGCGCTCCGCCCACTCCCTGAAGGGCGCGAGCCACCACGAGCATCTCGATGTTGGGGGCCAGGCCGCAAAGCAGCGATGCTGCGGCGAACCACAAGACGCCCACGACGAAGACGCGACGCCGGCCGAAGCGGTCACCCGCCGAGCCACCGAGCAGGATGAACGACGCGAGCGTCAGCGTGTAGGCGTTGACGGTCCACTGCAGGCCGGTGAAGTCGCTGTCGAGGCCCGTCCCGATCGCCGGAAGCGCGACGTTCACGACGGTCGCGTCGAGAAAGGCCATGCCGGTGCCAAGGACCGTGGCCGCGAGCACCCACCTGCCCCGCGCGTCGCGGTAAGAGAGGGAGGAGGCCTGGTCGACCGTGCTCACCTGTTCGAAGGTAGCAGCGCCGAGGCGCGGGGCCGGCGAGTGGCACACTCCAATGCGTGATGTTGCCGGGACGAGCACGCCAGGTGGCGCTGCGTGCCCGGAGGGCGTTCGGCGCCAGGACGCGCCCCCTCATCCTTCGAGTCACCGAGGGCGCCCTTGACAGGTACCCCGATCGCACCGTCGCGGTAGTGCGGGCTCGTCTCGAGCGAGCCGGCACTCGCCGCCCGGGTCAGCCGCTCGAAGCCCGGATGGTCGTCTCGAGGCTGATGGTGCGCGCGATCGACGTACACCCGGCCGTGGGGCGGCGGCTGGTCAGGCTCTGGCTGCGCCGTGCCGGACGTGCTCGAGCAACATCCTCCGCTCGGCCCGGGCAACCGCCTGGCGGGCGCGGCCGACCGCGTCGGGGTTGACCGAGATGGACGTGATGCCCTGGCGCACCAGGAACTCGGCGAACTCCTGCCGGTTCGAGGGCGCCTGACCGCACAGCGACGAGGTGATCCCGGCGTCGTCGGCGGCCTTGATGATCCGGCCGATCGAGTCGAGCACCGCAGCGTCGGACTCGTCGAAGAGCTCCGAGCAGATCTCCGAGTCACGGTCGACCCCGAGCATGAGCTGGGTGAGGTCGTTGGAGCCGATCGAGACCCCGTCGATGCCGAGTGCGGCGTACTCCGGGATCCGGTAGGCCACCGACGGGACCTCAGCCATCACCCACCTGTGCAGGCCCCGGTCCATGGCGAGCGGGTGCGCGTCGATCGCCTCGAGGCAGGCCTCCAGCTCCCAGCGCGTGCGGACGAACGGGATCATCAGGTGCAGGTTCGGGGACTGCTCACGCACCCGTGCGATCACGTCGAGGTCGAGCGCGAAGATCTCGGGGTCGCGGATGTAGCGATAAGCGCCCCGGTACCCGATCATCGGGTTGGCCTCCTCCGGCTCGAACTCCTGGCCGCCGGCCAGCCCCCGGAACTCGTTGGTGCGGAAGTCGACTGCCCGGTAGACGACCGGCCGCGGCGCGAACGCCTGGGTGATCCGCAGGACGGAGGCGGTCATCTTCTCGACGAACTCCTCACGGCGACCTGTCGCGAGCAGGTGCTTGGGGTGCTCCCCGCCGAGCGCGTCGGTGATCATGAACTCCGCGCGCAGCAGCCCCACACCGTCGACCGGCATCGCCGCGACCTCCTCGGCGTTCTCCGCGATCGCGAGGTTGACGTAGAGCAGCGTGCCCGTGGTCTCGGCGGGTGCCGTGGTCGGTGCGGGCGCGACCACAGTCTGTACGACGGTCGGGGCCGCCGAGGTCTCGGGCGCCGTGGTCGTGGGCGCCGTGGTCGTGGGCGCGGCGGCGAAACCGGCTCGCACCACGCCCCTGCCGCCGTCGACGGTCACCATCTCGCCGTCTCGCAGGACGGTGGTGGCCGTGCGAGTCGCGACCACCGTGGGCAGGTGCAGCTCGCGTCCGACGATGGCGGCGTGGCAGGTCACGCCACCGCCGTCCGTGACGAGGGCCGCCGCCCGTCTCATGGTGGGGACCCAGTCGGGGCTGGTCATCGTCGCGACGAGCACGTCGCCCTCGAGCAGGCGCGGGGCGTCCGCCGTACTGCGAAGGATCCGGACGGGGCCGGAGACGATGCCCGGCGCCGCGGCCAGGCCGCTGACCAGGACGGATCCGGGCTCCTCCTCCGCCTCGACCGCCTCCTCGCCGAGGGTCGTGATCGGCCTCGACTGCACGATCCAGGTCCGGTCTTGCTCGCGGGCGAACTCGACGTCCTGCGGGGCGCCGTAGTGGCGCTCGATGTCCATGCCCATGCGGGCGAGCTCGAGCACCGCCTGGTCGTCGAGGACGCGGCGGGCCTGCTCGTCCTGGGGCACCGCGAGTCGCTGGTCGTGGCCGTCCGGCCCGCGGACGATCTTCTCCTTCTTGACGCCGAGGTGGACCCGGACGACGCGCGGGCCGTCCTTGGAGATCTCGTAGGTGTCCGGCTCGACCTGTCCGCCCACGACCACCTCGCCGAGCCCGAACGCCGCCTCGATCACCATCCGGTCGCGGTCGCCGGTGGCGGGGTCTGCCGTGAACATGACGCCCGAAGCGTCCGAGTCGACCATCAGCTGGACGACCACGGCGATCGCGGGCTCGTCGGCGAGCCGGTGGGTGGCCCTGTAGGCGACCACCCGCGGGCCCCACAGTGAAGCCCAGCAGTCGACGATCCGCTGCAGGAGCTCCTCCCCGCCATGGACGTTGGTGAAGGTCTCGTTCATGCCGGCGAACGAGGTCGAGGCGGTGTCCTCGGCCGTCGCTGACGACCTGACCGCCACCCGGGGCTCGTCGCCCATCGGCGCGTAGGCGTCGAGGACCGCGCTGCGCAGTTCCTCGGGGATCCCGGCCGACCGGACGAGCGCGCGCAGATTGTCCGCGGCGCGGGCCAGTGCCTCGGGGTCGTCCACGTCGACGGCAGCAACCTCCTCCCGGAGAGCCGCCCGGACACCGCCCCGCTCCATGGCGTCGAGGTAGGCGTCCGCGGTGATCACGAACCCGGGCGGGACCGGGAGCCCCGCGGCGGTGAGCTCGCCGAGGTTGGCGCCCTTCCCGCCGACACGAGGCACATCGGCCTTCGAGAGGTCGTCGAACCAGGCCACGAGGTCGGTCCTCGCCGCAGCCTCGGGCGGGGAAGTGCGTTCGGTCATGACTTCAGGGTCCGCCCCGGGCGAGGGCTCGGCCCAGGGCCCTTGGTCCCCGCACAGGAGCCGATCACACGGGCGCGCCCGCCCCTGGATGCGAAGTCGCGTGACCAAGTCAGGCGGGCTCGACTCAGGCCCGGCGGGCCCTCAGCCAGCGGCGGCGGCGAGCGGGCCGGCGACTCGGCGGCGTCGGTAGCGGGCCTCGCCTGTCGGCCGAATAGTCATGGTGAACCGGTCGTCGTGGGCGCGCCGGTGGTGATGCCCGCACAGCGGAATCGCGTTGTCCAGGCTGGTCGTCCCGCCCGCGCTCCAGGCGTGGGGATGGTGGATCTCGCACCAGGCGAAGGGGCGTTCGCATCCCTCGGCCGCGCAGCTGTCGTAGGTCACCGACAGCGCCCGGCGCTGGGCGGTGGTGTGCAGCCGACGAGCCCGGCCCTGGTCGAGCACCTCGGAGTCGCCGCCGAGCACCACCGGCACGATCCCGGCGTTGCAGGCCAGCCGCCGAGCCTGCCCCGCAGAGACCCGCACCCCGGTGTCCAGCCGTGCCGAGGCCAGCCCGTCGCGCAGGTGCTCGTGGGCGATGTGCACCATCACCGTCGCGCCCACCGACCCGTGTCCCTCGGCCGGCAGGTGCTCGAGCAGCTCGGTGAACGCCACCCCCAACCGCTCGGTGTAGTTCAGGTCGCCTGCCAGGAACGTCTCCTCCTCGACCGGCTCCCCAGACCGGTTCCGCGACCACCGCCGCGGCGCGGACAGCCGCTCCAGCGCCGCCCGCAGCAGGTGCGCGTGCAGCTCGGGAACCACGAACCGTCCCGACACCGTGCCGTCCTCGTTGTCGCGCAGCGACAGCCAGGTCTCCACCTCGGCACGCTGCTCCTCCCCCTCCAGCTGGTCGGCCTCCTGCTCGTCGGCCAGCTCCTTCGACACCGCCTCCAGCATGCGCCGCGCCGCCTGCCGCAGCCGGCGTGCGTTCATCCCGGCGACCGCCTTCGCGACCAGCCCTTCCTCCGCCGCGGTGCGCTGCTCGGCGGTGGCCGCGGCAGGCATCTTCACCGCGGCCTGCACGATCACCCGCACCTGCGCCTCGTTGACCGCGCCTCGGGCGAACGCGTCTCTTGTCGCGTGAAAGGTCTCCGCCAACAGCTTCGCCAGCCAGATCCCGCCCGCCATCACGCCCCGGGTCGACCCGGTCAGCCGCGCCGCCCACGCGTCCGTGCCGGTGTCTCCGGTCTGCTCGGCCACGTCGCGGGCATCCGCCTCGGCCAGCATCGCCAGCCGCAGCGCCGCGACCTGCGCCTCCAGCGCCGCGAGCTCGGCCACGGCCTCACCCAGCTCGAACCCGTCGAGCGCCCCGGCCGGCACCCGCGCCGCGGACTCGACCGCCGCCCGCGCGGACGCGATCTGCGGGGCCACCAGGGGGCGGTGAAGCTGTTCGACCGACATGACCTCAGCCTCTCGGCGAGCGCCGACAGTTCCGACGATTCATCCCAGAATGCGAGATCCACGGCCCAAGTGGTCACTACTCACCACACGACTCCTGGCGTCAAAGGCCGCTGCCGCTCATCCCACCTTGCGGCGTCGTCCATCCTGGCGCCGAAGGTTCTCCCTCCGCAGGGTGCGGCCATGAAGCCGATGTGGCACACAGTTCGCCTTCCCGAGGTGCGTGCCCCAGCGTGCGGATCGCGGCAGTTGTGGACGTTGGACGAGTGCTCGGTCAGGGCTCCTGCTCAGCTGTCGGGAAGGTCATGAGCGAGGTGCGAGGATGACGCCATGAGCGTCGAAGGGGGAGTCGAGCAGCCGGGTGCCACACCACCACTGCCGCGTTCGATCTGGGTGGTTGCCTGGGCTTCGCTGGCGGGCCAGGCGGTGCTGCTGGTCCAGCAGGGCGGCCGGTCCGGCGACGAGGTGTCGCTGGTCCTATCCGTCGTCCTCGGCGCGCTCCTCGTGGGCTACGTGTCCGCCGGCGTTGTTCGGGCCCGCACCGTCCGGCTCGTGCTCGCCTGGATCGTGCTGATTCTGGGCGTGATTGGTGGGCTCATCGGCCTGGTCTCGGTCGACGACCTGGGGGAGACCGCCCTCGCCGTCCTCTCGCTCGCGATCGCGGTGGTGGCTCTCGCCGGGCTTGCGAGGTTCCGCCGCAGCGACTGGTACGCCTGGCAGCGCACGAGGCCGTCGGCCCACGAAGGCGCACCGATCGGTCAGTTGGTCGCGATCGGCGTGCTCGTCGGGGTGCTGGGCGGGCTCATCGGAACGGTCGACGGCGGACTCGACGTACGCGTCGACGTCGCCGGCCGTTGACCGACGGCGAAGTCCGCTCATCGCTTGCTTGTGTCATTGCCTCAGGACCGGGGCCCGGCCAGGCCTCGGTTCAGGCACCCGGGCTGTCGCTCTCCTTTCGGCTGCCCACGCCGGTCGTGTGCCTCTCCCTCGGCCTGCGTAGCAAGCGCGTCGCCAGTGCCAGGAGGCTCAAGAAGGGTTTGTCGCATTCGACGCGGCGTTGCCATCCTCGGCGGCATCGTCTGCGGAAGGGGTTGGGGGCGGCGATCCGCCCGTCCCGACAGTTCCGCCCTTCGTTCTCACATGCTGGGAATGCGGCCGAGATCGGTCAGTAGCGAATCAGCCGGTGCAGCCGGAGGAAGGTCTCCTCGAACCCGAGAGCCGGCCAGGCCCGCGACGAGAGGAGGTTCGTCGTACGCCAGTCGGTGACGACGCACCGGTAGCCCT
>DATICF010000112.1:0-21688 GCA_035456965.1 Nocardioidaceae bacterium | reverse complement strand
CGATCATCCTCGCCGAAGGTGGCCTGACCACGCCTTGGCGAACGACGCGTCCGGTCCTGGGCTCAGGGGCACTACTGGCGCCGCTCGGTGTCGCGATGAGCGTCGTGGTGACAGCAGCGACAGCGCATCGCTGAGCACCCTCGAACCTCCTAGCCACTCGAGGCAGTCCGGGGCCGACGGTCGAGCCAACGCAGAACGGCGGCTGACGCTGCAAGTCACCGGAAGGTGTCTTCGCAGGTCAGCCGCCGTTTCAACGACTCCTACGCGGGCCTGAGCCCAAGCTGGGATCAGATGTCGAAGTAGAGCTCGAACTCGTGCGGGTGCGGCCGCAGGTTCACCGGCGCGATCTCATTGGTGCGCTTGAAGTCGATCCACGTCTCGATCAGGTCGGGGGTGAACACGCCACCCTCGAGCAGGAAGTCGTGGTCGGCCTCGAGCGAGTCCATCACCGCGCCGAGGGAGGCGGGCACCGTCTCGATGTCGGCGTGCTCGTCGGGCGGCAGCTCGTAGAGGTCCTTGTCGACCGGCTGCGGCGGCTCGATCTTGTTCTTGATGCCGTCGATGCCGGCGAGCAGCATCGCCGAGAACGCGAGGTAAGGGTTCGACGACGGGTCCGGGCAGCGGAACTCGACGCGCTTGGCCTTCGGGTTCGCGCCGGTGATCGGGATCCGGATGCAGGCGGAACGGTTGCGCTGGCTGTAGACCAGGTTCACCGGAGCCTCGAAGCCCGGCACCAGGCGGTGGTAGGAGTTCACCGTCGGGTTGGTGAAGGCCAGCAGCGACGGGGCGTGCTTGAGCAGTCCGCCGATGTAGTAGCGGGCCGTGTCCGACAGGCCGGCGTACCCGGACTCGTCGTAGAACAGCGGCTCGCCGTTGTTCCAGATCGACTGGTGGCAGTGCATGCCGGAGCCGTTGTCGCCGAAGATCGGCTTGGGCATGAAGGTCGCGGTCTTGCCGTTGCGCCAGGCGACGTTCTTGACCAGGTACTTGAACTTCATGACGTTGTCGGCGGTCGTCAGCAGCTCGTCGAAGCGGAAGTTGATCTCCGCCTGGCCCGCGGTGCCGACCTCGTGGTGGGCGCGCTCGACGACGAGACCGCTGGCCTCGATCTCCTTGACGATCTCGTCGCGGAGGTCGCCGAAGTGGTCGTACGGCGCCACCGGGAAGTAGCCGCCCTTGTACTTCACCTTGTAGCCGCGGTTGTTCTCCTCCGACCCGGTGTTCCACGCGCCGGCCTCGGAGTCGATGTGGTAGTAGCCCGCGTTCTGCTTGGTCTCGAAGCGGACCGAGTCGAAGACGTAGAACTCGGCCTCGGGGGCGAAGAACGCGGTGTCGCCGATGCCGGTGGACTTGAGGTAGGCCTGTGCCTTGCGGGCGATGTTGCGCGGGTCGCGGGAGTAGGCCTCACCGGTCAGCGGGTCGTGGATGAAGAAGTTGACCACGAGCGTCTTGGCCTCGCGGAACGGGTCGAGGTAGGCAGTGGTCGGGTCGGGGAACAGCGACATGTCCGACTCGTGGATGGCCTGGAAGCCGCGCACCGAGGAGCCGTCGAAGTTCAGTCCTTCGTCGAAGACCGACTGGTCGAACGACGACACCGGGACGGTGAAGTGCTGCATGATGCCGGGCAGGTCGCAGAAACGTACGTCGACCATCTCGACGCCTTCGTCCTTGATGTACTTCAGGAGCTCGTCGGCGTTTGCGAACATTCGTCCTCCTCGGCCGCGTGGGTCGCGGTCCAGATCTCATTCGAGCAGTCAAGCGATGCGGCGCTGCACCACTGCCCCGAAACGTATTTACGAGCGGTTAAGTGACCGTATCCGGTTTGTTTCACGCGTGTAACAGTCTGGGCTGTGGATCACAGCGTGGGCCACCCGGCTGCCCCCGGTAGCGTTGACGTGTGAGCGAACCCCACCCTTCTTCAGCAGCAGCCGGCGCGTTGTACCCCGGAGAGCGTCTCGGACTCCCCGAGGAGGGGCCCGGGTCGGTTGCCGGTTGGGGACGCCGACTCGCCGCGTTGGCGATCGACTGGCTGGCGTCCATGCTGACGGCCGCCGCCTTCATCGGCACGGATGTCTGGACCGGGCGAGGTCTCGACCAGTGGGCCACGATGGGTGTCTTCCTGCTCGAGACAACGTTGCTCACCGCGCTGATGGGTGGCTCCTTCGGACAGCTCTTGCTCCGGGTCGTCGTCGTGCGCGTGGACGGCAAGCCGCTCAACGTCCTCCAGGCGTTCCTGCGGACCCTCCTGATCTGCCTCGTGATCCCGCCGCTGGTGTTCAACCGCGACCAGCGTGGCCTCCACGACCTGGCGGCCAAGACGATTGCCCTGCGTCGGTGACCACCCGCGCGAGTCACCTGGCGGACGCCTGACCGGACCATCGCCCCTGTCCCGCGTGGAGGTCGGCTCGTAGCGTGTGGAGTAGCAGTCCGCGCGGAGGTGAGCGCCATGTTCTCGAACCGAGTCGATGCAGGTCGCAGGCTGGTAAGGGACGTCGAGCATCTGCGAGGACCCGACACCGTCGTCCTCGGTCTGCCTCGCGGTGGAGTCCCCGTGGCGTACGAGGTCGCCGAGGCCCTGGACGCACCACTGGACGTGATCGTGGTCCGGAAGCTCGGCGTACCGTTCCAGCCCGAGCTCGCGATGGGAGCGGTGGGGGAGGAGGGCGTGATCGTCCTCAACCCGGAGGTGGTCCGGCTCGCTCACGTCGGCGAGGCGGAGATGGCCACCGTCGAGCAACGCGAGCGCGGCGTCGTGCAGGAGCGCGCGACGAGGTTCCGCGACGGACGACCTCGACTCTCCCTCGTAGGGAAGACCGCGCTGATCGTCGACGACGGCGTGGCCACCGGGGCAACGGCGCGAGCGGCCTGCCGCGTGGCGAGGGAGCTCGGCGCAGCCCGGGTCGCCTTGGCCGTGCCGGTCGGGCCGTCCAATGTCGAACGGCGCTTCCGAGACGACGCCGACGAGGTGATCTGCCCCGAGCAGCCGACCGAGTTCTACGCCGTCGGCCAGTTCTACGCGGACTTCTCCCAGACAGGTGACGATGAGGTGGCCGCACTCCTGCGCCGGCGAGCCGAGGCGAAGCGACCTGCGCCCGCGGCTGCCGAGCGGCACGGTGTGGACGAGGACGTCCGGATCGACGTCGCCGGCGCCGAGCTGCAGGGGCGTCTCACCGTCCCCGAAGAAGCGATGGGAATCGTGCTCTTCGCCCACGGCAGCGGCAGCAGTCGGCACAGTCCCCGCAACCGGTACGTCGCCACGGTGCTTCAGCAGGCAGGCATCGGGACCTTGCTCTTCGACCTGCTCACGGTCGCCGAGGAGCACGATCGCCGCCTGGTCTTCGACATCGAGCTCCTGGCCGGCCGCCTCGTCGGCGCGACCGCCTGGGTACGAGCACAATCGGCCGTGGAGGGACTCCCGGTCGGCTACTTCGGTGCGAGCACGGGGGCCGCGGCCGCCCTCCTCGCGGCAGCGGCTCCTCAGCAGCACATCGCAGCCGTGGTCTCACGCGGAGGCCGGCCGGACCTGGCGATCCCGCAGCTGCACCACGTGACGGCCCCGACCCTGCTCATCGTGGGCAGCCGTGACGAGATGGTGCTCGACCTGAACCGGGAGGCGCAGCGGCACCTGCGGTGCGAGAACCACCTGGCCGTCGTACCCGGTGCCACCCATCTGTTCGAGGAGCCGGGAACCCTGACCCAGGCCGCGGGCCTGGCGCGGGACTGGTTCAGGAGCCACCTGCGACAGGCCGTTCCAGCCTGATCTGGGCCACCTCGAGGTAACCGGTGCGAAACCCGGCCTCGCAGTAGGCGAGGTAGAACTCCCACATGCGCCGGAAGGTCTCCCCGAAGCCTCGGGCGGCGATCTCCGGCCAGCCCGCCAGGAAGCGCTCGCGCCAGAGGCGGAGTGTGTGCGCGTAGTGCTGCCCCATCGCGTTGACCTCGGCGACAGCGAGCGAGGTCTCCTCGCCGACCACCTTCTCGATCGCCTCGACCGAGGGGAGAAGCCCCCCGGGGAAGATGTACTTCTGGATCCAGGTGTAGGTGTCGCGCGTGGCGAGGTACCGGTGGTGCTCGAGCAGGATTGCCTGGATGGCGACCTTGCCGCCGGGTGCGAGGAGCGAGTCGATCGCTGAGAAGTACGCCGGCCAGTACTTCTCGCCCACGGCCTCGATCATCTCGACGCTGACCACGGCGTCGAACTCGCCGGTCTGGTCCCGGTAGTCGCGAAGGGCGATCTCGACGCGGTCCGTGACACCGGCTGCATCCACTCGCTGCTGGGCGAGGTCGGCCTGCTCCTTGGAGATCGTGATCGTGGTGACGTGGGCTCCGCGCTGGGCGGCCCGGATCGCCAGGGTGCCCCAGCCCGTGCCGATCTCCAGCACCCGGCTTCCCCGCCGCACCCCCGCGGCGTCGAGGATCGCGTCGACCTTGCGCAGCTGTGCGCGCTCGAGGTCGGCGAAGCCGGGTGCTGGGTCGAGGGACTCGAACAGCGCTGACGAGTAGGACAGCGACGGGTCGAGGAAGGACGCGAACATGTCGTTGGACAGGTCGTAGTGGCGCTCGATGTTCTTCCGCGCGCCGTGCTTGCTGTTCTCCGGGTTGAGGCCGCGGGGGAGGACGGCGTGGCGAAGACGGTAGAAGGACGGCGGCACGAGGTCGGTCAGGCGCTCGGCGAACGGCGCGAGCGCGTCCGCGAGGTCGGTGCCATCGGCCGGACCCCATTCGTCGGCCATGTAGGACTCGCCGATGCCGATCATGGGGCTTGCGCCCAAGCGGGCGAGGAAGGCCTCGGGCTGATGGACCTCGAGGGTCGGGGGGCCGCCGGCGCCGTACTGCTCGCCGGTGGCGAACCGCACCGTCACCGGAACCTTGCGCAGGATCCTGCGCAGCACGAGCTTCGCGGCCCGGCCGCGTATGCCGTACGACGGCGCCGGCGGAAGGCCCCACGACGCGTTGTCGGCGGGTCCGGCCGGCGCCTCGGGGCCCGTCGGGTTCGGGGTCTCGAGCGTCGTCATGACATACCCTTCGGGGCTTGGTGCGGCGGGCGGGCGATGACCGGGAGTCGGCGCAGCCACAACCGGATTCCGTGGAAGCGGATGAGGGCTGAAACGCGTTGGGACGGCAGCGGGTTCGCGGCTACCCGTCTCCAGGTGCGTCGGCGCGTCGCGGGCTCGAGGTCGCCGTGGACCGCGCCGGTGAACAGGGTCTGCCCGTCGGGGGCGGTCAGCGAGATGGCCACCGCAACCTGGTCGTCGGTGAGCTTCGTGGTGATGTCGTAGCGACCCTCGACGGCGAAGAAGGGGGAGACGTAGAACGTCTTGTCCGTGCTCGCCCGGCGGTCGGCCGACAGGGGGTAGCAGTGCCGTTCGCCGTAGGTGTTGTGCACCTCGGCGAGGACGCCCTCGAGATCACCGTGATCGTCGAAGCAGAAGTACGTCGTCAGCGGGTCGAACACGTAGCCCAGGCTGCGGGCGTTCGTGAGCACGAGCACCCGCTTCGCGCTCCAGGGCAGCCCCTGTGCCTCGATGAACGAGCGCACCTTCTCCAGCAGTGGGCGGTCGTCCTCCGGGGCGAAGTGGTCCTGCGAACGGATCGTCGCGAGCGGGCGCAGCCACCGCGAGAAGGCTGCGTTGGGGTCGGCAGCGTCGACCAGCCACATGGTCGTACGGTGGCTGAACTCGTAGGTGAACGGGCGCAGACGCCGGTGGTGGACCAGTGCCCGGACTGTGGCCGGACTCGTGGCAGCCGGGCTCACCAGGCCGCTCCAAGTGCCTTGGCGGCCGCGACCCCCGAGCGGCAACCATCCTCGTGGAAACCCCAGCCGTGGTAGGCGCCGGCGAACGCCAGCCGGTCGCTGTTGAGCGAGGCCAGCCGGGACTGCGCCGCGACCGACTCAGCGGTGTAGGTGGGGTGCTCATAGGTCATCGTGGCGATCACGTGCTCCGGAGCGGGTCCGACCTCGGGGTTGAGGGTGACGACGAGCGGGTCGGACTCGTCGTGGCCCTGCAGTCGGTTCATCCAGTAGGAGACCCGGGCGCGGTCGGTGAGCGTGTCGCAGTCCTCCAGCCGGTAGTTCCAGCTCGCCCGGGAGCGACGCAGCTCCGGTAGCGCGGACTCGTCGCGGTGCAGCCAGGCCATGTTGGTGGAGTACCCGAAAGCCCCCAGAACCTGCTGCTCCTCCTCGCCGGCATCGGTGAGCAGGGCCAGCGCCTCGTCGGCGTGCGTTGCGATGACGACCTTGTCGAAGCTGTGGTGCTCGCTCGGCCCGCCGTCGAGAGGCCGGGCGTCGAGCTCGATGCTGTCGGGCTTGCGGCTCGCGGCGGTGACCCTGGTGCCGGGACGAACGACGTCGAGGCGTTCGGTGATGGCGTCGACGTACGAGCGCGAGCCCCCGACCACGGTGTGCCAGGTCGGTGCGTCCCCCAGGGTGAGGAAGCCGTGGTGGCGCAAGAACGCGAAGAGGTAGGCGGCGGGGTAGGCCAGAGCGTCGCTGTGCCCCATCGACCAGACGCACGAGACGACCGGCAGGGCGTAGTGCGTGACGAAGTGGCGGTCGAAGCCGTGCTCGGTGAGGAACTCCTCGTAGGTCTGCGTGGAGGTCGGCTTCTCCTCGAGGAACGCCAGGGCCTGCTTCTGGAAGGAGCGGACCTCGAGCAGCAGCCGCCAGAAGTTCGGGTCGAGGGCGCGGCGGCGCTGGGAGAAGATCCCGGCGGCCTTCCGGCCGCCGGTGAAGCTGAGGCCGCAGCCCGAGCAGGAGATGTTCATGCTCATCTCCGTCGGGCGGGTGCGGACGCCGAGCTCGTCGAAAAGCCTGCGCAGGAGGGGGTAGGTGCGGTCGTTGAGGACGATGAAGCCCGAGTCGACCGGGACGGTCCCACCGGAAGGCATCTCCACGTCGTGCGTGTGCGCGTGTCCGCCGATCCGGCGGTCCGCCTCGAACAGCGTCACGTGGTGCGTGCGCTGGAGCAGGTAGGCGGCGGTCAGGCCGGAGATCCCGCCACCGATGACGGCAGCGGTCGGGCGCCCGTCGTACGACGGGCGCGGGCTCAGGTCATTGCCGGTCTTCATGTCCCCCGTTCGACGTCGGCAGGGCACCGGATTGGTCCGCCCTGGCAATTGATCGAAAATCACGAATCCGGGTCCGACACCTCGAGCCGGACCCGCTTGTTTCCCTTCCCCTTCGACTCCGTGCCGGTGACCAGGACCCGGCCGACCTCCACCGTGCTCAGCACGTGCGTGCCGCCGTCTGCCTGCTTGTCCAGCCCCACGATGTCGATCACCCGCAGCGGGTCTATCTCGCGGGGGATCAGGTTCGCGGCCGTTCGGATCAGGGCGTGGTCCTCGTCGGCGACCTCACGCCCCACGAACTCCACGAGGATCTCGCGAGCGGCGGCGATCTCCTCGTTGATCCGAGCCTCCACCTGGCGACCGAACTCAGCGGACATCGACGGCAGGGGAAAGTCGAGACGGCCCTTGCCTGGATCCATGTTTCCCCCGGTCACGGCCACCTCGTGGTCGGCCCAGATCACGCCGCACAGGATGTGGAGGGCGGTGTGCGTGCGCATCGTGAGGTGGCGGCGCGCCCAGTCGAGCTCGCCGAAGGTCTCGGCGCCCTCACGCGGGAGCTCTTCGAGGCCTTCCAGCCAGTGCCAGATCGTGGTCGGGTCCTCCCGGTCGCGCGCTACGCGGACCACCCGTGCGCTCCCGCCGTCCCAGCGCAGCGCGCCGACGTCGTACGGCTGGCCCCCGCCGCCGGGGTAGAAGGCAGTACGTCGCAGGGCGACTCGGCGTTCGTCGCGGTTGACGCGCAGCACCGTGCTGTCGAACTCGCGCACGTAGGCATCGACGGCGAACAGCTCGGCCTCGGCGAGGCGGGGTGGGGCCCCCACGGGGCGTCCGGGTACAGCCATGCTCGAGGCTCCCTCACGTCTCGTCGGCTTCGTCGATCAACCTACTCGGCGCCTGATGCTGGAGCAGGGGCATCGGTGGATTGCGACGTTTGATCGCCGGCCGTCGCACGGCGGGAGGTGTTTTGTTGCCGGTCGCCGAGGACCGGCATCAGCGCAGAGCGTGACGGCAGCACACTTGTGTCCCTTTTGTACCCCAGGGAATGACCCGTCTGGATCCCCAGCATTGGTGTGCTTGGTGCGTCCGGAACGGTCCTGAGTGGGCATGGCCCCCTTTCGCTCCGATCCACTTCAATTGTTCCTCGATGCGTATCTTGCGCCGTTCGATGGGAGGCGCACTGACTGAGGGGAATTCGCATGACCGTTCGTTCACTGCTCAGGCGCGCAGGAGTCGTCGCTGCAGCCTCCACTGCTCTGGTGCTCGTCGGCACGAGCAGCGCCTCCGCGTGGCACTGCTTCTTGCCCGTGTACGACCTGGACCGGGCGCCGGCGTCCGCAAACTGGTTCGTGGCCGGTGCGGAGGAGGGTGCCTTCTACCTGGCTGGTTACACGACCCCGTGCGCCGGAGCAGTCGATGCCGGCTACGCGGCGCTGGAGGCTGCGGGCATGCCGGTGGGCATCAGGATCTTCGAGAAGATGACCATCGGAGAGGGCAACAACAACATCGCCCGTGGCGACGAAGAGGCCGAGACCAGCGGTAGTGGCCAGGGCGCGGCGACCAACCCCAACGGCGGCAACGGCACGGGACTGGAATACCTCGGCTCGGAGCCTCAGTGGCTGGTGGACATGATCGGCACGTACGTTGCGGCGGCCGAAGAGTACGACTGTGGCACAACCACAGCGTCGAGCTGAGGCAACGCACAACGAGGCGCCACCCCGTAGTACCGGGGGGGCGCCTCGTCACTCTGTCTCGGGGCCCTTGGCGCTCAGCGGCCGCGCATGTTCTGTCGGGCACCCTTGAGGTTGGTCGGAATCGGACCCTTGGGCAGTGGCACGTTCGGCCGGCTGGCGTCGAGGGCGCGCAGCCGGGCGAGCACGTCGGTGATCTGGGCCGGCTTGACCTTGCGACCGAGCTTCGTCACGCGCTTGACCAGCTTGGGCAGTGGCACGGCCCCTTCCTCGTTGCCGACGATGAGCTCGTGGATCGGCACCTCGGAGGCCACACGCTCGTGCTTGCGCCGCTCGCTCGCGAGCAGCGGCTTGAGGCGGTTGGGGTTGCCCTCGCCGACCAGGACGATGCCGGGAGGGCCTACGACCCGGTGCACGACGTCCTGGTTGCGGTTGAAGGCGACCGCAGGCTCGAGCTTCCAGCCGCGACGGAGCATCCCGAGCGCTGCGGCAGCCGCACCGGGCTGGCCCTCGATCTGGCGGTAGCCGGCACGCTGAGCGCGGCGGCCGAACACGATCATCGCCGCCAGGAGACCGAAGGGCGGCGCCATGATCAGCGCCATCAGCCAGTTGCCGAGCAGGAGGAAGAGGAGCCCGAAGGTGACCGCCGAGACGAGCAGGAACCAGCCGAGGAGGATGAGCCCGATCCTGGGATCGGACTTCTTCGTCATCTGGTAGCTGGCCGCGATCTGGGCCAACCGACCCTTTTTGGCGGACTTGTCTTTCCTGGCCATGGTCTTTTCTGTTGCCTCGTTCAGGTGTCGGGGAGCGTCGGCCTAGTGTCTCAGACGGACTGGGCTGCCTGCTCGCGTGCTTCGACAGCCTGCTTGTAGAGCCTGCCGGCGCGGTAGGACGAGCGGACCAGGGGCCCGGACATGACCCCTGCGAAGCCGATCTCCATGGCCTCGTCGTGGAGCTCGACGAACTCCTCCGGCTTGACCCACCGCTCGACAGGGTGGTGGCGCGAGGACGGGCGGAGGTACTGGGTGATCGTGACCAGGTCGCAGCCCGCGTCGTGCAGATCCTGCAGTGCCTGCGAGACCTCCTCGCGGGTCTCGCCCATGCCGAGGATCAGGTTGGACTTGGTGACGAGCCCGAACTCCCGCGCCTGGGTGAGTACGTCGAGGGAACGGTCGTAGCGGAACGCCGGGCGGATCCGCTTGAAGATGCGGGGGACCGTCTCGACGTTGTGCGCGAGCACCTCGGGGCGCGACTCGAACACCTCCTGCAGGAGGTCGGGCTTGCCGTTGAAGTCCGGGATCAGGTTCTCGACGCCGGTGTCGGGGTTCAGCTCGTGGATCGCGCGGACGGTCTCGGCGTACAGCCACGCGCCGCCGTCCGGGAGGTCGTCACGAGCGACGCCCGTGATCGTGGCGTAGCGCAGACCCATCGTGCGCACCGACTCGGCGACGCGCCGCGGCTCGTCGCGGTCGAGCGGCTGCGGCTTGCCGGTGTCGATCTGGCAGAAGTCGCAGCGCCGGGTGCACTGGTCGCCGCCGATGAGGAAGGTGGCCTCGCGGTCCTCCCAGCACTCGAAGATGTTGGGACAGCCGGCTTCCTGGCACACGGTGTGCAGGCCCTCGGACTTCACGAGGTTCTGCAGCTCGGTGTAGTGCGGCCCCATCTTCGCCCGGGTCTTGATCCACTCGGGCTTCTTCTCGATCGGGGTCTGGGCGTTGCGGGCCTCGAGGCGGAGGAGCTTGCGGCCGTCGGGGTTGATCGAACCCCCGGACGCTGCTCCGGGCGTGCTTTCAGGCTTGGTGGGCGCGTGAGTCACGCCCGCCACTGTACGCCCGAGGCCCTGAGCAGCCCCAATCCAAGGCGACTACGCCGAACCGGGCGATCCGGGCGTCCTGAGCGACTCGGGAGACGCGGGGGCGGCAGCCTCGGTCAGGGGATGTCTCGTCGCCGGAAGAGCAGGAACGACGCGCCGCCGAGCACCAGCAGCATCACGCCGAGGTACCAGGCGCCGTCGGCGAGCGAGATGAGGGCCATCTGGTTGCAGTACTCCGGACCGTTGTTGACGCAGGGAAGGCTGGGGTCGTAGTACTCGTGACCGTCGAAGAGCCACGCGAACACGTTGTTGCCCAGGCTCCAGCGCCCGATGCCCTCCACCGGCAGCGAGGCGATGAGGATCTCCCCGCCCACGGCGTAGGCGAACATGACCGCCAGCGTGCCGACAGTGTGCCGCAGCAGCATCGTGAGGGCGTAGCCGCCGACGGCGCCGAAGGCGGCGAGGACGACACCGCGCCCCGCCGTCCACCGGATCGCCTCCTGCACCGTCGCCCCGGTCGAGATGCCGCGGGCCTCCGCGACCAGGTAGAGCGTGACCCAGAAGGCTGTGAGGATGACCGCGGACACGCCAAGTGCGCCCACGAAGACCGCGCCCGCCTTGGCCAACCAGATCCGGGCTCGCCGGGGCTCGAAGAGCAGCTGGTTGCTCATCGATCCGGACGCCCAGTCGGCGCCTGCGAAGGTGGTGCCGGCGATGATCATGAGGGCGGCGAGGATGAAGACGACGCCGATGCCGGAGTCTCGGTTCTCCTCGGCCAGGGAGAGCTCGCTGCGGTAGAGGAACCAGTCGGCTTGCGGCATCATCTGCTCGCAGTCCGCGGCGGTCGCGCCGGGGCCCATGTAGCGGCGAGGTCGGCGTTCGCACGCGGCGAGCTCCCGTTCGAACTGCGGGGACGCCGCCTCGGCCGCTGCCTGTGCCTCCGCGGCAGCCCGGTCCTCGGCCGTCACGGGTCGGGTCTCCCACAGCGTGGTTCCACCGATCACCGCTGTCAGCAGGGCACCCGCGACCAGCATCAGCACGATCGCCCGGCGCCAGCGGAACCGGGTCAGCTCGACGCGCAGCAGCTTCATGCCGCACCTCCCGCCTGGCTGTCGAGGCCGCTCGCGGCTCCGAGATCGGCCTTGAGTGCATCGTCCTTGGTGAGCTGGAG
The DNA here is from genome assembly GCA_035456965.1 of Nocardioidaceae bacterium. GTDB lineage: Bacteria > Actinomycetota > Actinomycetes > Propionibacteriales > Nocardioidaceae > Nocardioides_C. Next base: position 9,948 of record DATICF010000112.1, on the reverse strand, counting down.
GAAGACGGACTCGAGGTCCGCGCGGACCGGTGTCAGCTCGTGCACGTAGAGCTCCTGGGCGGCGAGGACGCGGGTGATTTCGTCGGCCCGGGTGGCGCCGTCGACGAGGAGGTGGCCGTTCTCCCGGGTGACCGAGTAGCCCGCGCGCTCGAGATGACCGACCGCAGCCGTCGGATCGGAGATGCCCACGCGCGTCGTACTCCCGGAGGACCCGACGAGCTCGTCGACCTTGCCGGAGGCGAGCAGGCGGCCGCTGCCGATGATCGAGACCGAGTCACACACCTGCTGGACCTCGGCCAGGATGTGGGAGCTCAGCAGGACCGTTACCCCGCTCTCGCCGAGCTCGCGGATCATGGTGCGGATGTCGCGGATGCCGGCCGGGTCGAGGCCGTTGGTCGGCTCGTCGAGGATCAGGAGGTCGGGGTTCTTCAGCAGGGTCGCCGCGATCGCGAGCCGCTGCTTCATACCGAGTGAGTACCCTCTGTAGCGCTCCTTGTCGCGCCCGGCCAGCCCGACCTGCGCGAGCGCGGAGTCGACCCGCTCCTTGGGCAGCCCGATGGACCGCGCGAGGAGGGTGAGGTTCTTGCGGCCCGAGAAGGTGGGCACGAACTTCGGCTGCTCCACGACCGCGCCGACCCGGCTCATCACGTCCGGCAGGTGCCGGGGGACGGCCTGTCCGAAGAGCCGCATCTCACCGCGGCTGGCGCGGGCAAGGCCGAGCAGCATCCGGATCGTGGTCGTCTTGCCCGAGCCGTTGGGCCCGAGGAATCCGTGCACCCCACCGGCCGGGACGGCAAGGTCGAGGTCGTGGACCGCGACAACGTGGCGCCCCCGACGCGTGCGGAACTCTTTGCGCAGGCCTGTGGCCTCGATGACCAGGTCGCTCATCCGGATCCCCCGTATCTGTCGGGGCCCCAGCATGGCGGAGTTCGGGCTTAGCCCAGCGGATTGACGACCGGGACGCGCAGCGTGTCGGCCCGCGAGACCTTTGCAGGATCCGGCCGCGGCTCGTAGTCGGGCGTCGGGGTGTACGGCTCCCATGCCAGCAGCTCGCGCAGGTGCTTCTCGGCGATCGTGGCGACCTCCTCGACGGTCACGTCGCGGCCCAGCTCCTCGGAAAGGGACGTGACGCCGGCGTCGTCGATGCCGCACGGCACGAACCGGTCGTACCACGACAGGTCCACGTCGCAGTTGACCGCGAAGCCGTGCATCGTCACGCCGCTGGCGACCCGGATCCCGATCGCGGCGATCTTGCGCTCAGGGCGGCCCTCTCCTGCTTGGAGCCACACCCCGCTGCGCCCCGGGACACGCGCCGTCGTGACGCCCAGGTCGGTGCAGGTGTGGATCAGCGCCTCCTCGAGTCGACGTACGTAGTCGACGACCTTCACGTGCTCCGGGAGCCGCACGATCGGGTAGCCGACGAGCTGGCCGGGCCCGTGGAAGGTGATCTTCCCGCCGCGGTCGACGTCGATGACCGGCGCCGACCCGTCGAGGGGACGCTCGTGAGGCTCGGTGCGCTTCCCGGCGGTGAAGACCGGGGGGTGCTCCAGCATCAGCACGGTGTCCGGCCCGCCCGCCACGACACTCGCGTGGACCTCACGCTGCAGGTCCCAGGCCGCGACGTACTCGAGAGCGTCGTCGGCGAAGCCAGCTGTGCGGAAAATCAGGTCGCTCACAACGGTGAGCCTAACCCGACCAGTCCAGCCGCCGGCCTGCGGCGAACGAGCCACGAAGGCGCGACACGGCCCGAACTCGATTGGTGCTTGGAGCCATCGTGCAAGATCATGTGAACTGGGTGGTGTCGGAAATCGCGGACCGCCTCACACGCCGCACTTCGACCTGCATCCTGGCCACACGCACCAGAAAGGCAAGCCGCGATGGCGAGAGCCGCACACGTACGACGCCGTTCCCGTCGCTGGATCCTGCCTGCGGTCGCCGTGCTCCTCTGGATCTTCGTCGGCGGCCCTCTGGGCTCGTTCGCGGGGCAGCTCGCAAGCGTCCAGGAGAACGACAACGCCGCCTTCTTGCCTGAGACGGCCGAGTCGACGCTGGCAGCCGAGGAGTACAACAAGTTCGTCGGCAACGAGAGTGTGCCGGCGATCGTGGTCTTCGAGCGCGACAGCGGACTCACCGACGCCGACCAGGCGGCGATCGCAGGGCTGCTGGAGGAGATCCGGACGGTCGAGAACGTCGACGGCGAGGCCGTTGTGGGTCCGATCCCCTCCGAAGACGGCACTGCGGCCCAGGCGATCGTCCCGCTGGCCACCTCCGACGGGGATGAGCTCGAGCAGGCGGTCGTGGAGATTCGTACGGTCCTCGACGCGGGCGCGCCCGACGGGCTCACCGCCCTGGTCGGTGGACCCGGCGGCATCCTCGGCGACTTCATCGAGGCCTTCGGAGAGATCGACGGCATTCTCCTGGTCGTGGCGCTGAGCGTCGTCCTGCTCATCCTGCTCGTGGTGTACCGGTCGCCGCTGCTGCCCCTCGTCGTGCTCTTCTCCGCCGTGCTCGCCCTCGGGTTGGCCTCGGCGGCGATCTACTTCCTGGCCAGCAACGACATCCTCGACCTCAACGGACAGAGCCAGGGCATCCTCTTCATCCTCGCCGTGGGTGCAGCCACCGACTACTCCCTGCTGATCGTCGCGCGCTTCCGCGAGGAGCTGCGCGACCACGAGTCGAAGTACGACGCCATGCGCCGCGCCTGGCGAGCCACCCTCGAACCAGTGCTCGCCTCCGGCGCCACCGTCATCCTCGGCCTGCTGTGTCTCCTGCTCTCGGATCTCTCGAGCCTGCAGGGCCTCGGGCCGGTCGGTGCGCTCGGCATCGCCGGCGCGATGTTCGCGGCCCTGACCTTCCTCCCCGCAGCCCTCGTGCTCCTCGGTCGCCGGGCGTTCTGGCCGCTGATCCCGCACTTCGGCTCCGAGCACCGTGACACCAAGGGCATCTGGGGCACAGTCTCCCGGCTCGTGGGCCGCCGGGCGCGGGCGGTCTGGGTGACGACCTTCGTCGTGCTGGCGGCCTGTGCGGCGTTCGTGCCGACCCTCAACGAGGACCCCATTCCCCAGACCGAGCTGTTCCTCGCCGAGGTCGACTCGGTGAAGGCCCAGGAGATCCTCGACGAGCATTTCCAGGCCGACCAGAGCAGCCCGGCGATCCTCGTCACGCCTGAGGAGAACCTCCCCGAGGTCGTCGAGCTCGCCTCGAGCCAGGACGGAGTAGCGCAGAACGGCGTCACCGTCCTGCCAGAGGGTGGCCAGCAGGGCCCGCCGACGCCGGGGGAGCAGCCGCAGCCCATGATCGTCGACGGCGAGGCGATCGTGCTCGTCACCCTCGACGAGAACGCCGACTCCGCCGGGGCCACCGACACCGTGCGCGACCTGCGGTCGGAGATGGACCGGATCAGCGAGGACATCGTGATCGGCGGTCAGACGGCCACGCTGCTCGACACCCGCGACACCGTCGACCGGGACCGGCTGATCGTCATCCCCTCGATCCTCATCGTGATCTTCCTGGTCCTCGCCGCCCTGCTGCGCTCGATCCTGGCTCCGACCCTGCTGATCGTGGCCAACGTCCTCTCCTTCGGAGCCACGCTGGGCATCAGCGCGGTGCTGTTCAACACGGTGTTCGACTTCCCCGCCTCGGACCCCTCGACCCCGCTGATCGGGTTCGTGTTCCTCGTGGCGCTCGGCATCGACTACTCGATCTTCTTGATGACGCGGGTGCGGGAGGAGTCGATCAGGCAAGGGACCCACCCGGGCATCCTCAAGGGACTCTCCGTGACCGGCGGCGTGATCACCTCTGCCGGCGTCGTGCTCGCCGCGACGTTCGCCGCTCTCGGCGTTCTCCCGATCCTGTTCCTCGCGCAGATCGCCTTCATCGTGGCCTTCGGCGTGCTTCTCGACACGATCGTGGTGCGCTCGTTGCTCGTGCCGGCCCTGTCGTACGACATCGGACCGGCCGTGTGGTGGCCGAGCAGGCTCTGGCACACCCCAGACCACGCCGACCGGGCCACGGCGGAGATGCTGCACCTCGGGCAGGACGACGGGGTCAGCGGCATTGCCGAGGACCGCTTCGAGGAGCCCGGTGAGGAGCCTGTGGACAGCGAGAGCGGGGCACCCCGCGCCTAGGACAGAGTGGGGCGCGTGTCTCTTCGCCCGCGTCCCTGCTCTGATCCCCGCGTCGTCGGTGCCTCCGACGCCCGTGCCGCCGTCCTTCGTGCCCTGGTCGTGCTGACGGCGGCGGTCCTGCTCGCCGGCTGCCGCGCCGATGCCGCGCCCTCGCGACCCCCTTCGGAGCCCGACGGCGCCGTGGCCCCCGCGGGCTTCCCGGCATCGGACATCCTCCGGACGTGGGACGGCGCGCGGAGCCGCGCGTTCGCAGCAGGAGATGTCCACGCGCTGCGTCGCCTGTACGTCGACGGCTCAGCGGCCGGTACGGCGGACGAGCGGCTGTTGTGGGCCTACCGCGTGCGGGGGCTGCGAGTGGAGGGGATGAGGATGCAGCTGATCGCGGTCGATGTGCTGCATCACGACGGCCGGCGGCTACGGGTGCGGGTGACAGACCGGCTCACCGGCGCGGTGGCCGTCGGACCCCGGACGCGGCTCCGGCTCCCCGCCGACCGCGCGTCCACCCGTGTCGTCGAACTGCGTCGAACCGGGCACGACGAGCCATGGCGAGTCGCCTCGGTCAGGTCATCGCCTTGGCGAGCCTCTCGTTGACTGTCCTCTCCTCGAATACGAACCCCGCCTCCTGCAGCCTGGCGGGCTCTGCACGCACCGAGCTGAAGAGCTCAGGCGCGAGCTCGGGGAACAGCCTCTGGAGCGGCGCGGCCGGGATGCGGAACACCGTCGGGCGGTGCACCATCCGGCCGAGCTCCTTCACGAACTCCCCGTTCGTGGTGGGGTTGGGACCGGTCAGGTTGTAGACCCCCTCGCACGAGTCGTTCTCGATCAAGAAGGTGGCCGCGCGCACCCAGTCGTTGAGCGAGATCGTGGAGAAGTACTGCTTTCCGTCGCCCGCCGGACCGCCCAGCCCGAGGCGGAACATCAGCAGGAGAGGGCGGAACGAACCGCCCCGGCCGTCCAGCACGAACGAGGTCCGCATCACGCATACGCGCGATCCCGCGTCGACAGCGGGCTGCGTCGCCTCCTGCCACACCTTCGTGATCTTGTGGAGGAAGGCATCGTCGTGTCCCTCGGCCGAGTGCTCCGTGAGCACCTCCTCACCGCGGTCACCGTAGAAGCTCGTACCGTTCTGGGCGATGAAGGCGGGCTTGCGCTCCGATCGCGCGATGGCCTCCGCGAGGACCCTCGTGGACTCGACCCGGCTGGCGATGAACTGCTTCCTGTAGGCCTCGGTGTAGGGCCAGCGGACGAAGGATGCGCCGGCCACGTTGACCACGGCATCGGCCTTCTCGATCACCGACTGGTCGATGATGCCCTTCTGTGGATCCCACCTGGACTCGGAGGAAGAGACGGCCTGGCCGCGGACCAGCCGCACCACGTCGTGTCCTCGGCGAGCGAGGTGCTCGCGCAGTGCCTTGCCCAGGAAGCCGGTCGCGCCGGCAATCACGATGCGCATGCGCAAACTCTGACATGCGCGTCCAACACGAGGGCTGTGATTCTGCGGAGGGCACGGCGGGATGCTCTTCCGCTGCTGGTTCACCCCGGTGCCGCTCAGCGTCGTGCTGGCCGACCACCAGGACGAGCTCCTGCCCCATGTCTAGCAGCCCCGAGTCGGCGCGTGGGCTGGGTGATCTGGCCCCGAGTCGGCACGTCTGCGGCCGCGTTTGTGCCGACTCGGTGTGGCTTGGGCAAGCGTTCGTGCCGACTCGGCCGAAAGAGGAGGACGCCCGCCGCCGTTGCCGGCAGCGGGCGTCCTGATCTCGTGCTGGGTGGGGTCAGACCTCGAACTGGCCCGCCTCGAGGCGCTCCTTGACGTCGGTCAGGAAGCGAGCGGCGTCGGCACCGTCGACCAGTCGGTGGTCGTAGGTGAGCGCGAGGTACATCATGTGGCGCACCGCGATCGTCTCGCCGAGGTTCGGGTCGTCGATCACGACCGGACGCTTGACGATCGCACCGGTCCCGAGGATGGCCACCTGGGGCTGGTTGATGATCGGGGTGTCGAACAACGCGCCGCGGCTGCCGGTGTTGGTCAGCGTGAACGTGCCGCCGGCCAGCTCGTCCGGCCCGATCTTGTTGCTCCGGGTGCGCTCGGCGAGGTCGGCGATCTTGCGGGCAAGGCCGGCCACGGACAGGTCGCCGGCCTCCTTGAGCACCGGGACGAGCAGACCCTTCTCGGTGTCGACCGCGACCCCGAGGTTCTCGTGGTCGTAGTAGGTGACCTCACCCTTCTCGGTGTCGATCGAGGCGTTGAGCGCCGGGTGCGCCTTGAGTGCGTCGACCGTGGCCTTGGCCAGGAACGGCATGAACGACAGCTTCACGCCCTCGCGCTCCGCGAAGTCTGCCTTCACCGAGTTGCGGACGCGTGCGATTGCCGTGACATCGACCTCCACGACCGTGGTCAGCTGTGCGGAGGTCTGGAGCGACTCGACCATCCGCGTGGCGATGACCTTGCGCAGCCTGCTCATCGGCTCGGTCTTGCCACGCAGCGGGCTCGGCGCCGCTGCCGGAGCCTTCTGCTCCGCAGCCGCGGCCGGGGCAGTGGGCTCGGGCTTCTTCTCGGCTGCGGCCTTCTGCGCCTTGGCGGCCTCGAGCACGTCCTGCTTGCGGATCCGGCCACCGACACCGGTGCCCTCTACCTTCGAGAGGTCCACGCCCTGGTCCGCGGCCATCTTGCGGACCAGCGGGGTGACGTAGGCGCCCTCGGCTTCCTTGGCGGGAGCCTTCTCGGCCGGTGCCTCGGCAGGCTCCGGCTTCTTCTCCGCCTTCTCCTCGGCCTTCGGCTCCGCAGGCTTCTCCTCGGCCCCCTGCTCCTGTGCCTTGGCCTGTGCTTCCTTCGCCTCGGCCTTCTCCGCAGCCTCGGTGGGCTCAGCGGCGGGCTCCCGCGTCTTCGGGGCCTCCTCGGCTGGAGCAGCGGCCTCGCCGGAGCCGACGATCGCCAGCTCGGCGCCGACCTCGACGGTCTCGTCCTCCTGGACCTTGATCTCGAGGAGCTTGCCGGCGATGGGCGAGGGGATCTCGGTGTCGACCTTGTCGGTGGAGACCTCGAGGAGCGGCTCGTCGACCGCGACGTCGTCGCCGACCTGCTTCAGCCACCGGGTGACGGTGCCCTCGGTGACGGACTCACCGAGCGCGGGAAGAGTGACAGGGCTGCCGCCGCCACTGGTCTTCGTGCCCTCGCGGGACGCCTCGGCCTCCGGCTTGGTGTCGGCAGGGCCAGGCGCGGTCTCCTGTGCGCTTCCGGTCGACTCGGTCTGCGCCTCGGGGACCTCGCCCTGCGGCTCGGTCTGGCGGTCGACCTCCTCGTCGGACGGGGCGGCCTCCTCGCCGGGAGCACCACCAGCACCCTCACCGGCGCCGGCGCTCTGCTCCTCGCCGCCCTCGGCCTGCTCGGCCTCGGCCGACTCCTGGTCGGAGACGCCCTCGCCGCCGCCGGCGGACTCACCCTCGTCGCCGACGGTCGCCAGCTCGGCGCCGACCTCGACGGTCTCGTCCTCCTCGACCTTGATCTCGAGCAGGGTGCCTGCGACAGGGGAGGGGATCTCGGTGTCGACCTTGTCGGTCGAGACCTCGAGCAGCGGCTCGTCGACCTCGACGCGGTCGCCTGGCTTCTTCAGCCAGCGGGTGACAGTGCCTTCGGTGACGGACTCACCGAGGGCTGGGAGAGTGACTGAGGTCGCCATGCGTTCCTTCGCTCCTTTTGCTGGCTTTGTCTGCGGTGCTGCTCGGTTGAACCGGGTGGTGCTGCTGAGCCTAGGGGACTGGGCTCACGAGTGTGCGTGGAGTGGCTTCCCGGCCAGCGCCAGGTGGGCTTCGCCGAGCGCTTCGTTCTGGGTCGGGTGTGCGTGCACGAGCGGCGCGACGTCCTCGGCGTACCCCTCCCAGTTGTAAATAAGCTGGGCCTCTCCGATCAGCTCACCGACCCGCGCGCCGACCATGTGTACGCCGACCACGGGCCCGTCCTTGCGGCGCACCAGCTTCACGAAGCCCTGCGTCTTGAGGATCTGGCTCTTGCCGTTGCCGCCGAGGTCGTAGGTCAGTGCCTCGACCTCGTCCTCGCCGAAGCGCTCCCTGGCCGCCGACTCGTTCAGGCCGACCGAGGCCACCTCGGGGTCGCAGTAGGTCACGCGGGGGATGCCCGCCTCGTCGATGGGGGTCGGGTTGAGCCCGGCGACCTCCTCGGCGACGAAGACGCCCTGCTGGAAGCCGCGGTGGGCGAGCTGGAGGCCGGGGACGATGTCGCCGACGGCGTAGACGTTCTCGACGTTGGTGCGGCAGCGCTCGTCGGCGAGCACGAAGCCGCGCTCCATCGCGACACCCTGCTCGTCGTACCCGAGCCCCTCGGTGCGCGGACCGCGGCCGACGGCCACGAGAAGCATCTCGGCCTCGATCGTCTCGCCGCCCTCGACTGTCACCCGGACGCCGTCGTCGGTGCGCTCCACCGAGGTGAAGGGGGTGCCGGTCTTGAAGCCGATCTTGCGCTTGCGGAAGGCTCGCTCGAGGGCCTTGGAGGCTGCCTCGTCCTCCGCCGGGACGAGCCGGGGGAGTGCCTCGACGATGGTCACCTCTGCGCCGAACGACTTCCACACCGAGGCGAACTCGCAGCCGATGACACCGCCGCCGAGCACGATCACCGAGCGTGGGACCCGGTCGAGGGTCAGGGCGTGGTCGGAGGTGAGGATGCGGTCGCCGTCGATCTCGAGGCCGGGGAGGGTCTTGGAGTACGACCCGGAGGCGAGGACGACGTTGCGGCCGACGACTCGACGACCGGCCACCTCGACCGTGTTGGGGGCGACGAGGCGGCCTTCACCCTCGAAGGTCGTGATCCCGCGGCCCTTGATGAGCCCCGTCAGGCCCTTGAAGAGGCGGGAGACGACACCGTCCTTGTACTTGTTGACGCCACCCATGTCGATGCCCTCGAGCGTGGCGTTGACGCCGAACTGCTCGGACTCACGGGCGGAGTCGGCAACCTCGGCCGCGTGCAGCAGCGCCTTGGTCGGGATGCAGCCGATGTGGAGGCAGGTGCCTCCGATCTTGTCCTTCTCCACCAGGGCCACCGAGAGGCCCAGCTGGGCCGCGCGGAGCGCGCATGCGTAGCCGCCGCTCCCGGCACCGAGGATCACTACGTCGAAGTTGTTCTCGGCGTTGTCCGCCACCTGCTCCTCCGGTCCTGTTCAGCTGTCAGGGGTCGCCTGCTTCGCCCATCTTTCCACCATCGCCCGCCATGTCCACAACGGCCCTCCGACGCCTTTCGCGAGGGGCGGGCGGGCCCATCGTCTCGCGGCTTGCCGGGAATTCTCAGGACGGTAGGCCACACTGGAGAAATGGGTTTGATGGACCGCTTCAAGCGGAGCGGGCGAGGTGGCCGGATGCGAAGGCCCCGTGGCAGGGGTCCTTCGACGACGGTGCGCGCCTCCGACAGTGCTGACGAGAAACACCTCGAGCAGTTCGCGCACTCGCGTCGCGGAGTCGAGGGGTTCGTCGAACCCCGAACCGCGGTCTCAGACGTCACGTTGATCCTCGTCGCGCACGACGGGGAGTGGACGCGCCGCCGGGTGCCCTCGGTCGAGTGGGCCCACGGGTTCGCGAACAAGCACGGCGTGCCGTCGTACGACGCGGCCGTGGTCGGCTACCCGGCCCGGATGCGGGAGTACAACCGGCGCAAGAAACAGCCCGGCACCTGAGGGGCCGCGTGTCCCGCCCGGCGCCCGCCGATCGACGTACCGCCGGCGCTGGGGCGGCGCGTCGGCTTCGCCGCCGCGGCCAAGCCCTTTGACGCGCCTGCGGTACGTCGCTCGTCCGGCGCCTGGCTGTCGCCGCACCGGAC
>DATICF010000111.1:0-14873 GCA_035456965.1 Nocardioidaceae bacterium | reverse complement strand
CACGACATCAACACCGCGCGCACGGTGCCTGACAACATCGGCCTGCTCTACCACAAGCACCTCGCGATGTTCGGTCCCCGCGAGATGCTGCTCTCGAGCGAGGAGCCGGTCGTTCGCCAGTTCCTCAACGCCCAGCGCGTCGGCCCGATCGGCATGTCCGAGGAGAAGGACGCCGACGAGCTCGCGGCCGAGGCCGACCAGGAACTGCCGCCGCTGCCCCCGATCCCGCTGCAGCTCGAGCCTTCCAACGGTATTCCTCGACGAAGCCAGCGCCCCCCGGGTGACTGGTGCCGTGAGAACGGCGTGACGCCGCCTCCCGGATCGTTCGAGGAGAACATGTCGATGGCGCCCGGAGCCTGACCATGTCCTCGATCACCTCCACGAAGGTCCTCGCGCCGATCGGGACCGCGGGCAAGCTGTTCGCCTTCGGTCTCGACGTGATGCGGGCCCTGTTCAGAAGGCCGTTCCAGCTGCGCGAGTTCCTGCAGCAGGCCTGGTTCATCGCCTCGGTCACGATCATCCCGACCGCCCTCGTCGCGATCCCCTTCGGTGCGGTCATCGCGCTGCAGGTCGGTGGCCTGATCAAGCAGTTCGGAGCCCAGTCCTTCACCGGCTCGGCCTCCGTGCTCGCGGTCGTCCGAGAGGCCGGCCCCATCGCCACCTCCCTCCTCATCGCAGGTGCCGGCGGCTCCGCGATCGCAGCGGACCTCGGTGCCCGCAAGATCCGCGAGGAGCTCGACGCGATGATGGTCCTCGGCATCGATCCGATCCAGCGGCTCGTCGTACCCCGGGTGCTCGCGACCATGCTGGTCGCGGTCTTCCTCAACGGTCTCGTGAGCGTCGTCGGTGTCGCGGGAGGCTACGTCTTCAACGTCGTCCTCCAAGACGGCACCCCAGGGGCCTATCTGGCCAGCTTCACCGCGCTCGCCCAACTACCAGATCTTTGGCAAGGCATGGCCAAAGCGGTGGTGTTCGGCCTGATCGCCGCGATCGTCGCCTGCTACAAGGGCATGAACGCCGGCGGAGGTCCCAAGGGCGTGGGCGACGCCGTGAACGAGTCGGTCGTCATCACCTTCATGCTCCTGTTCGTCGTCAACTTCGTGATGAGCGCGATGTACTTCCAGCTCGTCCCGCCGAAGACAGGTTGAGGCCATGGCAGACGCTGGTTCGACGCTGAGGGCTGCCTACCAAAGGCCCCTGAACTTCCTGGACACGCTGGGTGCCCAGCTCGCCTTCTACCTGAAGGCGATCGCCTGGACGCCGCGCACGATCCGCCGCTACAAGAAGGAGATCATGCGTCTCCTCGCCGAGGTGACGCTCGGCTCCGGCGCGCTGGCCGTGATCGGTGGCACCGTCGGTGTCATCACGGCGATGTCGTTCTTCACCGGCACCGAGGTCGGTCTGCAGGGCTACGCCGCCCTCAACCAGATCGGCACGGCTGCCTTCTCCGGGTTCGTGTCGGCGTACTTCAACACTCGCGAGATCGCCCCTCTGGTCGCGGGCATCGCGCTCGCGGCGACGGTCGGCTGCGGCTTCACCGCGCAGCTCGGCGCCATGAGGATCTCCGAGGAGGTCGACGCCCTCGAGGTCATGGCGATCCCGTCCATGCCGTTCCTGGTCACCACCCGGATGATCGCCGGCTTGATCGCCATCGTGCCGCTGTACGTCGTGGGCCTGCTCTCGTCGTACTTCGCGACGCGGCTGACGGTGACCCAGTTCTTCGGCCAGAGCACCGGCACCTACGACCACTACTTCAACCAGTTCCTCCCACCCGGTGACGTGCTCTGGTCCTTCGGCAAGGTGCTCGTCTTCGCGGTCGTGGTGATCCTGATCCACACCTACCACGGCTACAACGCCAAGGGCGGCCCCGCAGGCGTGGGCATCGCCGTGGGGCACGCGGTCCGGACCTCCATCGTCGCCATCAACGTCATCGACCTCTTCTTGTCGATGGCCATCTGGGGCGCCACCACAACCGTCAGGCTGGCGGGGTAGGGCCATGATCAACCGCCAGTCGCGTGCGTTCAGGGCTGCCGTCACGATCGAGCACAGGGTGTTCGGCGTGGCGTTCCTGGCGCTGCTCATGCTGGCCACCTGGTTCACCTACGCCGTGTTCAACAAGTCGTTCGCGGAGTACGACGAGGTGACGTTGCGCGCCTCGAAGACGGGTCTCCAGCTGCCCGACCGTGCAGACGTGAAGCTTCGTGGCGTCATCGTGGGTGAGGTCGTCGGCGCTCGGACCACGGCGGAAGGGGTCACCTTGACCCTCGGCCTGTACCCGTCGCGACGGGAGTCGGTGCCGGCGGACGTCACGGCCGAGATCATCCCCAAGACGCTGTTCGGGGAGAAGTACGTCGCTCTCCAGGTGCCCGAGGGTTCTCCGCTGGAGCCCATCAGCCCGGGCCACGTGATCGAGGAGGCTGCCCACTCGATCGAGGTCGAGCAGGTCCTCAACGACATCTACCCCCTGCTGCGGGCAGTGCAGCCCGCGGAGATCAACTACACCCTGACCGCCATGGCGACCGCGCTCGAGGGGCGCGGCCAGGCGATCGGTGAGAACTTCTCCGTCCTCAACGACTACCTCAAGCGGACCAATCCGCAGATTCCTGAGCTCGTCGAGGACCTCCGCATGCTGAGCGAGGTCTCCGACGTCTACCGCTCGGTCATTCCCGAGGTCGCCCGGCTGCTGCGCAACAGCGTCACGTCGGGCAATACGTTCATGCAGAAGGAGCAGAAGATCCAAGCCCTCTTCGCGGACGTTGCCGCGTTCTCCTCGACGTCGAAAGACTTCCTGGAGTCGAACGGTGACAACATCATCCGACTCGGTGAGCTGAGCGCGCAGCAGCTGCCTCTCTACGCCAAGTACGCCCCCCAGTACCCCTGCCTCTTCTACGGCATCGTCAAGGCTGCTCCCCGTCAGGCCGAGACGCTCCGCGGGTACACCCTCCACATCACGCTCGAGACCCTGCCGAAGCAGCCTCGCGGCTACGGCGTCCAGGACGACGCTGTCTACGGCGACAAGCGTGGACCGATCGACGAGGAGCACTGCTGGGAGAGCTACCGCGACGAGAAGTGGAACCAGAACAACCTGCCGCCGGCGTCGATGGTGCCCGACATCGTGGACGGGGTCGACGAGTCGACCGGCAAGCACCGGCCGGCCCCACTCCTTGACCCTTCGTCCGGCTTCGCCGGCACCGCTGCCGAGCGCGGGGTGGTCAACTCGGTTGCCGCACCCGTTCTCGGGATCCCTGTCGACTCCGTGCCCGACGTGGCGTCGCTGCTCTTCGGCCCGCTTGCTCGGGGGATGGAGGTGGAGCTGCGATGAGCGCCAGGTCCTTGGTCGCCGCGGGAGCACCGCGCGTGCTCGGCGTCGCATTCTTGTGCCTGCTCGTGCTTGGGGTATGGGGGACCTACGCCGTGTTCACGAAGCAGTTCGTGGACTACGTCCCCGTGACCCTGAAGACGAGCAAGATCGGTCTCCAGCTTCCCGCGCTCGCCGACGTCAAGGTGCGCGGCGTGATCGTGGGGGAGGTTCGCGAGATCGACACCGACGGCGACGGTGCTCGGCTCGAGCTCGCGATCAAGCCGGAGAAGACGGAGGTCATCCCGGCCAACGCAACCGCGCGGATCGAGCCCAAGACCGTCTTCGGCGAGAAGTACGTCGAGCTGCAGATCCCCGAGTCGCCCGACGGGGAGACGATCGCCGCAGGTGACGTCATCACCGAGTCGGAGGTGTCGCTCGAGCTCGAGAAGCTGCTCAACGACATCTACCCCTTCTTGCGCACGGTGCAGCCGGCCGAGCTGAACTACACGCTCACCGCGCTGGCCACCGCCCTGGAAGGACGCGGGGAGCGGATCGGCGAGAACTTCGTCATCCTCAACGACTACCTCGAGCGGACCAACCCGCAGCTGCCGGCCCTGATCGAGGACCTCCGGCTGCTCGGCCAGGTCTCCGACGAGTACCGCGCGGCGATCCCCGAGCTCGCCAGGCTGCTGCGCAACAGCGTCACGACGGGCAACACGCTGCTGGAGAACGAGCAGAAGATCGAGGCGTTGTTCACCGACGTCGCCGCGTTCTCCTCGACCTCTCGTGACTTCCTCGAGGCCAACGGCGACAACATCATTCGCCTCGGTGAGGTGAGCGTTCCCCAGCTGCGGCTGTACGAGAAGTACGCCCCCGAGTACCCCTGCCTGTTCCAGGGCATGGCGAACTGGATCCCTCAGATGGACAACGGCTGGCGCGGCCAGAAGCTGCACATCAACCTCGAGACCATCCCGACGCAGCCGACCGGGTACTCCCCGGCGGATGACCCGGAGTACAACGCGAAGAACGGGCCGCACTGCGAGACGCTCCCGAACCCGCCGTACTCCCAGGCCAACCCCGGGCCGCAGCCGTCGATGTCCACCGTCGACGACGGCGTCGAGGACGGCCACGGCAAGTTCCGCCCCCGCGCGGCCACCGGTTTCGACCTGACCTCCGGCTACGCCGGCACCGCAGCCGAGCGTTCGGTTGTCGACGCAATTGCAGCACCTGTGATGGGAGTTCCCGTGGATGGCGTTCCTGACGTGGCCACCCTGCTCTTCGGTCCGTTGGCGCGCGGAGCGGAGGTGAACGTGCGATGAGCCTTCTCGACAAGCGGACCGCGAGCGATGCGATCAAGCTGTTGATCTTCATCGTGGTGACGACCGTGGCGACCAGCCTGCTCGTCGTGACGATCGGCAACGTCTCCTTCAGCGACAGCAGGGACTACAAGGCGGTCTTCAGTGACGCCACCGGTGTCGTGAAGGGCGACGACGTAAGGATCGCCGGCGTGAAGGTCGGCACCGTGAGCGACATCGAGGTCCACGACGAGAACAAGGCGATCGTGACCTTCAGCGTGGACGCCGACTCCCAGGTCACCGCGGCCACCAACGCGGCGATCCGCTACCGCAACCTCGTCGGCCAGCGCTACATCGCACTGACGCAGGGGGTCGGCAGCCCCTCGATCCTGCGGGAGGGGTCGACCATCCCGCTGGCCCGCACGCAGGCTGCGCTCGACCTGACCGTGCTCTTCAACGGGTTCAAGCCGCTCTTCGAGGCGCTTTCGCCCGAGGACATCAACAAGCTCTCCTACGAGATCATCGCCGTCTTCCAGGGTGAGGGCGGCACCCTCGAGAGCCTGCTGGCGCACACGGCATCGGTGACCAGCACGCTTGCCAGCCGCGACAAGATCATCGGCGAGCTCATCGACAACCTGAACCAGGTGATGGTGACGCTGGGCGACCGCGACGCCGAGCTCTCCCAGCTGCTCATCCGACTGCGTCAGTTCGTCTCGGGCCTCTCCAACGACCGCGAGGCCATCCTCGGTTCGCTCGAGTCGATCTCCGACCTCGCCGTGGAGACCTCGGGGCTGGTCACCGGGGTGCGCAAGCCGCTGGCCAAGGACGTCAGCGAGCTGCGCGACCTCGCCGGCACGCTCGACCGCAACAAGGCCGAGCTCGACCGGGCGATCCAGGTCCTGCCGATCAAGCTGAACAAGATCGGCCGAACCGCGATCTACGGCTCGTGGTTCAACTTCTACCTGTGCAACTTCAAGGGTCAGATGACGCTGCCGGACGGCACGGTCATCGACGACATCAAGTACGACGTCGGAGCGGCGAGGTGTGATCTCGGATGAGTGTTCCCTTCCGTGAGAGAAACCCGGTGGTCATCGGGGCTCTGAGCCTCGCTGTCATCGCCGCGATGGTGCTCGCCGCCTTCAAGGCCGAGGACCTCCCGCTCATCGGCGGCGGTGACACCTACTACGCCGCGTTCAGCGAGGCGGGTGGGCTCAAGGCGAACGACGAGGTGCGTGTCGCCGGCGTCCGGGTCGGCAAGGTGCAGTCGGTCGACCTCGACGGTGACCACGTCAGGGTCGAGTTCACCGTCGAGGACGGCGTGGAGTTCGGCCCCGCGACAGGGGCGACCATCAAGGTCAAGACTCTCCTCGGTGCCATGTACCTCGCGCTCGAGCCCGAGGGCGATGGCCAGATGGAGGAGGAGACGGAGATCCCGGTCGTCCGCACCAGCTCGCCGTACGACGTGGTCGACGCGTTCAGCGGACTGGCCGACACCTCCGAGCGCATCGACACCGACCGGCTCGCCAAGAGCCTCAACACGCTCGCCGGGTTGATGCGCAACACCCCTGAGGAGTTCCAGGGCGCACTGCGCGGCATGTCGGCGCTGTCCCAGAACATCGCCGCACGAGACGAGCAGCTCAACGAGCTCCTCGGCAACATGGAGAAGGTCTCGCGGGTCCTCGCCGACCGCAACGGCGACCTGATCGCCCTGATGGAGGACGGCGACAAGCTCTTCCGGGCGCTGGTGGCCCGTCGCGAGGCGGTGCACGAGCTGCTCGTGGCGACAAGCCAGCTCTCCCAGGAGCTCACGCTGCTGGTCAAGCAGACCCGTGCCGACCTGAAGCCCGCTCTCGACCACCTCGACAACGTGCTCGACATGCTCAACAAGAACCAGGAGAACCTCGACAACAGCCTGCGGCTGATGGCGCCGTTCTACCGCGTCTTCGCCAGCACGCTCGGCACCGGTCCCTGGTTCGACACCTACATCCAGAACCTTCCGCCCACTGCGATCGGAGGCCAGTGATGAGCCAGCACTCGTCTCGCATGGGGCTCGGCGGCTTCAGCCGCGTCCTGTCCCTGGTCGCGGTCGCTGCGGTCGTCGTCGCCGGGGTCCTGCTGATGATCCCCGATCAGGAGAAGAAGTACGTCACCGCGAGCTTCCCTCGCACCGTCTCGCTCTACGAAGGCTCCGACGTCCGGATCCTCGGTGTTCCCGTGGGAGCAGTGGAGAGCGTGACGCCATCTGGCACGGACGTCACCGTCAAGATGTGGTACGACGCGAAGTACGACGTGCCCGCCGACGCCGAGGCCGTGATCATCACGCCCGCGATCGTGGGTGACCGCTTCGTCCAGCTGACGCCGGTGTACAAGAGGGGACCCAAGCTCGCCGACGGGGCAACCCTGTCGACCGAGTCCACCTCGACCCCCCTCGAGCTCGACGAGATCTACCAGAGCATCGACGACCTCACGGTGGCCCTGGGCCCCAAGGGGGCGAACGAGGAGGGCGCGCTGACCCGCCTGCTCGACACCACGGCTCGCAACTTCGCCGGCCAGGGCGAGCAGTTCCACCAGACGATCGAGGACCTCGGCAAGTTCACCGGCACCCTCGACAACAACAAGGAAGAGCTGTTCGGCACCGCCCGCCAGATGGAGCGCTTCGTCGCTGCGCTTGCCGCGAACGACCAGACGGTGCGCGACTTCAACAACTCGCTCGCCGAGGCTGCCGAGGTGCTCGAGGGGGAGCGGGACGACTTGGCCGCCTCGCTGCGCAACCTCGGCATCGCGATGGAGCAGGTCTCGGGTTTCGTCCGCGAGAACCGTGAGGGTCTTGGTGAGAACATCGACGGTCTCAATCGCGTCACACGCATCCTGGTCAAGCAGCGCAAGGCACTCGACGAGGTGCTCAACGTGGCACCGCTGGCTCTGAACAACTTGTTCCTGACCTACAACCCGGCCACCGGCACGCTCGACACCCGGTCCAACCAGGGGGAGATGGGGCATCAGATCGAGGCGAACCCGAGTGCCTTCCTCTGCTCGGTGGTCTCGCCGAACGACCCGAGTGGTGAGGCTTGCGACTCGATCAAGCAGGCGTTCCCGGGGGCAGGACGCGCCGGAGCGCTGGCCGACCCCGGGCCCAGGCGGACCGTACCGGTGGAGTACGTCGACAAGTCCCTGGCCGGTCTCGTGGAGGTGGACTGACCATGCGCACCAGAAACCAGAGTCGTGGGTCGCGTGTGCGGCGGATGGCCGCGATGGCCTGCGTCGGCGCGCTCGCGCTGAGCGGCTGCGACTTCGACGTCTACAGCCTGCCCCTGCCGGGTGGTGCTGACCTCGGCGACGACCCCTACACGGTCAAGGTCGAGTTCCGCGACGTGCTCGACCTCGTGCCCCAGTCCTCGGTGAAGGTCAACGACGTGACCGTGGGCAAGGTGTCCGACATCGAAGTCGACGGCTACCACGCCGAGGTGACGCTCGCTCTGCGCGACGACGTCAAGCTGCCCGACAACGCCCTCGCGGAGATCCGGCAGACCAGCCTGCTGGGCGAGAAGTTCGTCTCCCTCAAGCCGCCGCCGCAGGGTGCGAGCAGCAACCCGCTGTCCGAGGGTGACGTGATCAGGCTCGAGCGCAGTGGCCGCAACCCCGAGGTCGAGGAGGTCCTCGGTGCGATGTCGCTGCTGCTCAACGGCGGTGGGGTTGCCCAGCTGAAGACGATCGCGACCGAGCTCAACAAGGCGTTCGAAGGTCGCGAGGCAGACGTCCGCTCCGTGCTGGACCAGCTCGACACGTTCATGGCCCAGCTCGACGAGAACAAGGCCGACATCGTCGCAGCGATCGAGAGCCTCAACCAGCTCGCGATCGCGGTCAACAAGCAGCGCGGATCGATCGAGCTCGCCCTCGACGAGATGCCTCAGGCTCTCGCCTCGATCGACCGGCAGCGCGACGACCTGGTCAAGATGCTGCGTGCACTCGACGACCTCAGCTCGGTCGCCACGGGCGTGATCCGCCAGTCGAAGGCGGACACGATCGCAAGCCTCCGGGCTCTCGACCCCACGCTGACCAAGCTGGCCGAGGCCGGTGACTCGCTGCCGAAGGCGTTCCAGGTGTTCTTGACCTACCCGTTCGTCGACGAGGTCGTGGGCCGCAACCCCGCGCAGGCCCGGAACCTTCACATGGGTGACTACACCAACCTCTCGGTGCAGATGGACATCGACCTCACCAAGGGTCTGCCCACGATCCCCACCCCGCCAGGGTCACCGACCGACCCCAACGAGCAGCTCGACGCAGCGGAGAAGTGCCTGCAGTCCGGCAACCCCGACAGCAAGGCCTGCAAGGACCTGAGCGACAAGCAGGCCAAGGCGATGTGTGCCGAGTTCCCGCAGAACCCGGTCTGTGAGTCCCTGGCGCCCGGCAGTGGCGGGGACGGCGGCGACGGCGGCGGGGAGAACCCGCTCCCGCTCCCGCTGCCCGGTCTCGGTAGGGCCGTTCCCGGCTCCGTGTTCTTCGGGGCTCCGACCGTGTCGTCCCAGGGCGCCGGGTCCGCGGCCGAGCTCGGCTACGACCCGACCCTCGGGGCACTCCTGATCCAGGGGATGGTGCAGCGATGATCTCCAAGAGGACCAAGGTCCAGCTCATGGTGTTCGCGCTGATCACCATGGTGGGCGTGGCCTACGTGGGCGCCACCTACGCAAGGCTCGACCGCCTGATCTTCGACGACTCCTACCGGGTCGTCGCCCACTTCGAGGACTCTGGCGGCATCTTCGCGGGAGCCGGCGTGTCCTACCGCGGAGTCATGGTCGGCCAGGTCGGCGAGCTCGTCGTCACCGACCAAGGCGTCGACGTCATCCTCGAGATCGACGACGACACCGAGGAGATCCCGCTCGACACGAACGCATTGGTCGCCAACCGCTCCGCGGTCGGTGAGCAGTACGTCGACCTGCTGCCGAACACCGACGAGGGCCCCTACCTCGGGGAGAACTCCGAGATCGAGCAGTCCAAGACCCAGACGCCGATCCCTCCGACACAGCTGCTCGTCGACCTCGACAAGATGGTGAACTCCGTCAACAAGGACAGCCTGCGGACGGTCGTCTCCGAGATGGGCAAGGCGTTCAACGGGACAGGCGAGGACCTCGGGCAGATCATCGACACCTCGAACTCCTTCATCCGGACCGCGAACGACAACATCGAGGTCACCGAGTCGCTGATCAAGAACAGCAACACCGTCTTGAAGACCCAGCTCGACAGCGCCTCCGACATCCAGAGCTTCGCCCGCGACCTGGCGCTGTTCTCGGACACGCTGGTCGCCTCCGACGCGGACCTGCGTCGGGTGATCAACAACGGCAGCGCCACGGCCAACCAGCTGCGGCGGTTCCTCGAGGACAACAAGGTCAACCTCGGGCAGCTGATCAACAACCTCGTCACGAACGGCGAGATCGTCGTGAAGCACCTCGACGGCATCGAGCAGGTGCTCGTGCTGTACCCCTACGTCGTCGAGGGCGGCTACACCGTGGTCGCGAAGGACCCGAAGACCGGCCTGTACGACGCCCACTTCGGTCTGGTCATGCAGCCGGAGCCGCACGTCTGCACCGAGGGCTACGACCCGGACCAGGTCCGCAGCCCGCAGGACCGGTCCGACAAGCCGATGGACATGGACGCCCAGTGCACGGAGCCGCAGGCACAGTCCAACGCCCGCGGCTCCCAGCACGCCCCCCGCGCGGGGACGGCGTACCGGGCGCCCGTCGTGGCCGCGTACGATCACCGCACGGGGGCAGTCCAGTACACCGACGTCAGCCCCAGCGACTCCATCCGCTACACAGGGGGCGCCGCGTCCATCTTTGGAGAGGAGTCCTGGAAGTGGTTGCTGCTCCAACCGCTCGCGACCGAGCAGGAGTGACCGCGGACCACGACGAGGACAGTTCGAAAGCACACCAGTCCGGGAGCCCCCGGGGGTTGCGCACGGCCATGGCCGCCGTGCTCGTGCTGCTGCTCGTCGTGGCTGTCGCCGCGGGTGTCTGGGGATTCACCAAGCTCCGCAGCGCCGAGGCGACCCTCGATGATCGTGCCGATGTGGTGCGGGTCGCCGAGCAGTTCGCGGTCTCGGTCAACAACTACGACGCGTCGTCGATCGACGACTACAAGTCCTCGGTGGGCGAGCTGTTGAGCACGAAGTTCAGCGCCGAGTTCGACAAGGCGATGCAGGACATCGTCGCCCAGGTCCAAGAAGCCCAGATGGAGTCCAACGGAGAGGTGCTGGCATCGGGGGTCGCCACCATCGACAACGACTCGGCCCGCGTTCTCGTGGTCGCTGACGCCGCGGTGAAGACGGTGTTCGACGACCGGGACCGTCACTTCCGCTGGGAGGTCTCGCTGGTCAAGGTCGACGGCGAGTGGCTGGTCGACGACTTCACGCCCGTCGCCTGAGGGCGGCTGCGAAGGAGACGGTGCAGATGAACCCGACGCTCTACGACATCCTCGGCGTGTCCCCGGACGCGAGCCGGGAAGAGATCCGCAAGGCCTGGCGGGACGCCGCTGACCGGTTCGAGCCCGGCGAGGGTGGCTCGACCAAGCAGTTCCGGCTGTTCAACGAGGCCGCGGAGGTGTTGCTCGACCCCCAGCGGCGTCAGGAGTACGACGAGCAGCTCGGCCTCCCCGAGAAGGGGTCCCAGGATGCCGCAGCCGCGGGCAGGGACACCGGGAAGGACAAGGCTCCCGGGAAGGACAAGGCCCCCCTGTCGGAGGACGAGACGGGCAAGAAGTCCGAGCCGGTGAAGCTCGAGAAGCCTGCGAATTCGATGAAGGACGAGGCCTCGGCCAGTGGACGTGCCGTCGGGTGGCCCGTGCTCGCCGCGCTCGGCGTCCTCGCTGCCGTGGCAGTGGGCCTGGCGTCGTACTTCGTGATCCAGGCGCAGCGGGCGGAGGCCTACCAGGAGGCGCTCGACCGGGCGCCGGCCGCAGCCGAGAGCGCGGCGACCGCTGTCTTGTCCTACGACTGGGAGTCGCTCGAGGCCGACCGCGACGCGGCGGCCAAGTTCCTCACCGACGACTACCGCGAGGACTACGTCAACACCTTCGACAAGCTCATCAAGGACAGCGCGAGTGAGACGAAGGCCAGTGTGGAGGCGGAGGTGCTCGCGTCCTCGGCGATGCTCGGCACGCCCGGCGACTGCGAGGACAACGATGGTGGAGGTGCCTGCGCCTCGTCCGGGGAGCGCGACCCGGACCGCATTCCCGTCCTCCTCTTCGTCAACCAGACCTCGACGAACGCGGCCGCTTCGGGGGAGCCTTCGGTCGCCTTGAACCGCGTGCGTTTCGACATGGTGAACGTCGACGGCACCTGGATGGTGGACGGCATCACGTCGTACTGACCCGGTTGCGCGAGGGGCCGCTTGACGGGGAGCGGTGCTTGACTCGGGCGGGGTTGGGGTCCATGCTCGTCGCAGTCCGACGACGCCCTGGACGCGCTGGGTTGTGACCTCTGCGCGCCTGGGCTATGATCGTTCGTTGCGTCTGCCCTCATATGCGCTCCAGCCTGCCCGGTGGCTGGTTTGTGGTGGGCAGGCCGCCTCACCAGAGCGATCCTTGGAAGGACCCCTCTTGGCCGCCTCGCGCAGCACCAGCAACACCGCAACCAGCAACCCGCGCCGTATCTCTTTCGCCAAGATCAAGGAACCCCTCGAGGTTCCGCAGCTCCTCGCCCTCCAGACCGACAGCTTCGACTGGCTGATCGGCAACGAGCGCTGGCAGGAGGACGTAGCAAGGCGTCTCGAGAACGGCGACGACGTCAGCCAGAAGTCCGGCCTCCAGGAGATCTTCGAGGAGATCTCGCCGATCTCGGACTTCTCGGACACGATGTCTCTCTCGTTCGAGAACCCGGTCTTCTACGACCCGAAGTACTCCGTGGAGGAGTGCAAGGAGAAGGACTTCACCTACTCGGCTCCGCTCTACGTCTCCGCGGAGTTCATGAACAACGAGACCGGTGAGATCAAGGGCCAGACGGTCTTCATGGGCGACTTCCCCCTGATGACCCCCAAGGGCACCTTCGTGATCAACGGCACGGAGCGTGTCGTGGTCTCCCAGCTCGTCCGCTCGCCCGGCGTCTACTTCGAGCGCACTGCCGACAAGACCTCCGACAAGGACATCTTCACCGCGAAGGTGATCCCGTCGCGTGGCGCGTGGCT
Source organism: Nocardioidaceae bacterium (assembly GCA_035456965.1). GTDB lineage: Bacteria > Actinomycetota > Actinomycetes > Propionibacteriales > Nocardioidaceae > Nocardioides_C. Next base: position 2,103 of record DATICF010000111.1, on the reverse strand, counting down.
CGAGTTCGAGATCGACAAGCGCGACATGGTCGGCGTCCGTCTGGACCGCAAGCGCAAGCAGAACGTCACGGTGCTGCTCAAGGCCCTCGGCTGGACCAACGAGCAGATCCGTGAAGAGTTCGGCGAGTACGAGTCGATGATGCTCACGCTGGAGAAGGACCACACCTCCGGCCAGGACGACGCGCTCCTCGACATCTACCGCAAGCTGCGTCCGGGCGAGCCCCCGACGCGTGAGGCTGCGCAGACGCTGCTGGAGAACTACTACTTCAACGGCAAGCGCTACGACCTCGCGAAGGTCGGTCGTTACAAGATCAACAAGAAGCTCGGCACGCACGAGGCGTTCGACCAGCAGACGCTGACCATCGACGACATCGTGTCGACGATCCGGTTCATCGTGCAGCTGCACGCCGGCAACAACACGCTCAAGGACGCCCAGGACAACGAGATCCTGGACCGTGACGGCGACCCGATCGAGGTCCGCGCCGACGACATCGACCACTTCGGCAACCGTCGCATGCGCACCGTGGGCGAGCTGATCCAGAACCAGCTCCGCACCGGCCTTGCCCGCATGGAGCGCGTCGTCCGCGAGCGGATGACCACCCAGGACGTCGAGGCCATCACGCCGCAGAGCCTGATCAACATCCGTCCGGTGGTCGCGGCGCTGAAGGAGTTCTTCGGCACCTCGCAGCTGTCGCAGTTCATGGACCAGACCAACCCGATCGCCGGCCTGACGCACAAGCGTCGTCTCTCGGCGCTCGGCCCCGGCGGTCTCTCTCGTGACCGCGCCGGGTTCGAGGTCCGTGACGTCCACCCGTCGCACTACGGCCGGATGTGCCCGATCGAGACCCCTGAGGGTCCTAACATCGGTCTGATCGGCTCGCTGTCCACCTTCGGTCGGATCAACCCGTTCGGCTTCGTCGAGACGCCGTACCGCAAGGTCGAGAACGGCCGGGTGACCGACAAGGTCGAGTACCTCACCGCCGACGAGGAGGACCGCTTCGTCATCGCGCAGGCCAACGCCGCGCTGACCGACGACGGCCGCTTCGCCGAGGAGCGAGTGCTCGTGCGCCAGCGCCACGGTGAGGTCGACGTGATCCCCGCGGGCGAGGTCGACTACATGGACGTCTCCCCGCGCCAGATGGTGTCGGTCGCGACGGCCCTGATCCCGTTCCTCGAGCACGACGACGCCAACCGCGCGCTCATGGGTGCGAACATGCAGCGTCAGGCGGTGCCGCTCATCAAGAGCGACTCGCCGCTCGTCGGAACCGGCATGGAGTTCCGTGCCGCGGTCGACGCGGGCGACGTCGTGACCGCGGACCAGGCCGGTGTGGTCAAGGAGGTGACCGCCGACTTCGTCGAGGTGATGAACGACGACGGCACCTACAAGACCTACCGCATGCAGAAGTTCACGCGCTCCAACCAGGGCACGTGCATCAACCAGCGTCCGCTGGTCGCCGAGGGTGACCGCCTCGAGGTCGGTACGCCGATCGCCGACGGCCCCTGCACCGACCAGGGCGAGATGGCGCTGGGCACCAACCTGCTGGTCGCGTTCATGTCGTGGCAGGGCCACAACTACGAGGACGCGATCATCCTCTCCCAGCGCCTGGTCCAGGAGGACGTCCTCACCTCGATCCACATCGAGGAGCACGAGGTCGATGCCCGCGACACCAAGCTGGGTCCGGAGGAGATCACCCGCGACATCCCGAACGTCAGCGAGGAGATGCTCGCCGACCTCGACGAGCGCGGCATCATCCGGATCGGTGCGGAGGTCACCACCGGTGACATCCTCGTCGGCAAGGTGACCCCGAAGGGTGAGACCGAGCTGACGCCGGAGGAGCGTCTGCTCCGCGCGATCTTCGGTGAGAAGGCGCGCGAGGTCCGGGACACGTCCATGAAGGTGCCGCACGGTGAGTCCGGCACGGTCATCGGCGTCCGGGTCTTCGACCGCGAGGACGGCGACGAGCTGCCCCCGGGCGTGAACCAGCTGGTCCGCGTGTACGTCGCGCAGAAGCGCAAGATCTCCGTGGGTGACAAGCTCGCCGGCCGTCACGGCAACAAGGGCGTCATCTCGAAGATCCTGCCGGTCGAGGACATGCCGTTCCT
>DATICF010000110.1:0-15693 GCA_035456965.1 Nocardioidaceae bacterium | reverse complement strand
GCATCCGTGTCGTCGAAGGGACGCAGTCGAAGGCGAGAGGTGTGCAGCGTGGGGGTGGGCAGCGACATGCGCGTCAGGCTCTCTCTCGGGTTGGGTGGTCGATCAACCAGACATCCGAAGCCGGCCGCTTGCAACGGGTTTCCGGGTCCCGGTGAACGCGGGTCAGCCGGCGGGCACCGTCGAGATCGACAGTCAGACGGGTTCGGCGTCCTTGCACAGGTCGACGATGAGGTTGCCCGGCCCGCGCAGGTAGGCCGCCTTGGTGCCCCAGTCGGTGGTCAGGGGGCCCAGCAACAGCTCGGCCCCGGCGTCGAGGGCCCGACCCACGGCGGTGGGTACGTCGTCGACGTACTCGTGGAGGATCACGCCGTCGGTGCGGCCCCACGGCACCAATGCCTCGGCCGACAGCATGATGCGGAGGTCGCCGGCCATGACCTCGCCGAAGCCCGGTTCGTCCGCGGTGACCTTCCAGCCGTAGGCGTTGCTCAACAGCTCGACCGCTGCCGAGACGTCGTCCACCTGCAGGTCGATGGCGGTGACGGCCATGGATCCCCCTTCGCGTCGTCCCGGTTCCACGTGGAACCAGCCACCGAGTCTGCCCGGTCCTCGCCGGTCGGTGACTGCTGACACACGGGTAGCCTTGCGGGATGCCTTCCCCAGACCCCGCGGCCGACAGCGCGGTCGCCGCCGGCGAGCTCGACAGCCCCCAGACCTTCGCCGACCTCGGTATCGACAAGCGGGTCCTGCGGGCTCTCGACGACGTCGGCTACGAGTCGCCCTCCCCGATCCAGGCAGCCACGATTCCCGCTCTTCTCGAGGGCAGGCACGTGGTCGGCCTCGCCCAGACCGGCACCGGCAAGACGGCGGCGTTCGCCCTGCCGATCCTGTCGCAGATCGACCTCCGGCAGAAGGCGCCCCAGGCGCTCGTGCTCGCGCCGACCCGTGAGCTCGCGCTCCAGGTCTCCGAGGCGTTCGAGCGCTACGCCGCCCACATGCCGAGCCTGCACGTGCTGCCGGTGTACGGCGGCCAGGCCTACGGCGTCCAGCTCTCCGCCCTGCGCAGGGGTGTCCACGTGATCGTCGGGACGCCCGGCCGGATCATGGACCATCTCGAGAAGGGCACGCTCGATCTGACGCAGCTCCGCTTCCTGGTCCTCGACGAGGCCGACGAGATGCTCAAGATGGGCTTCCAGGAGGACGTCGAGACGATCCTCGCGGACACGCCGGACGACAAGCACGTCGCGCTGTTCTCCGCGACGATGCCCGCCCAGATCCGCCGGATCTCCAAGAAGTACCTCACCGACGCGGTCGAGATCACGGTCAAGAACAAGACCACGACGGCGGCGAACATCACCCAGCGCTACCTGCAGGTCTCCCACCCGCAGAAGATGGACGCGCTGACCCGGATCCTCGAAGTGGAGAACTTCGAGGGCATGATCGTCTTCGTCCGCACCAAGCAGGCCACCGAGGTGCTCGCCGAGCGGTTGCGGGCCCGGGGCTTCTCGGCCGCGGCGATCAACGGCGACGTCGTCCAGGCGCAGCGCGAGCGCACGATCGACCAGCTGCGCAACGGCCGCCTCGACATCCTGGTGGCCACCGACGTGGCTGCGCGCGGCCTCGACGTAGAGCGCATCAGCCACGTCGTGAACTACGACATCCCGACCGACACCGAGTCCTACGTGCACCGCATCGGCCGCACGGGTCGTGCCGGACGCACCGGCGACGCGCTGCTGTTCGTCACCCCGCGCGAGCGCCACCTGCTCAAGGCGATCGAGCGCGCCACGCGCCAGCCGCTGACCCAGATGGCCGTGCCCACCGTCCAGGACGTCAACGTCACCCGCGTTGCGCGGTTCACCGACGCCATCACCGACGCGCTCGCCTCGGACAAGCTCGCCTTCTATCGGGACCTCGTCACCGGCTACGAACTGGAGCACGACGTTCCTGCCGCGGACATCGCCGCCGCTTTGGCGATCATGTCCCAGGACGGGCAGCCGCTGCTCATGGAGCCCGAGCCCGAGCCGAAGCGGTCCGAGCCCAAGCGCGGTCGGAGCGAGGGCGAAGGCGACAAGGGTCGGCGCCGCGACGACGACCGCCGCCCCGGGCGGGACAAGCCGCGGCGAGGCCGGTCCGACGTCACCTACGCGACCTACCGGATCGCCGTCGGCAAGCGCCACAAGGTCGAGCCGCGTCAGATCGTCGGCGCGATCGCCAACGAGGGCGGCCTGGGTCGCGACGACTTCGGCCACATCGACATCCGCGGCGACCACTCCCTGGTCGAGCTCCCCGCCGATCTGCCCCCCTCGACGTTCGCTGCCCTGGAGAAGACCCGGATCTCCGGCAAGCTCATCGACCTCTCGCCCGACGGGGGCACGAGCAGGTCCGGCCGTCCGTCGTACGACAAGAAGCCGTTCGAGAAGAAGTCCTACGGCAAGGGCGGCGCAGGGTCCGACAAGCCGGGCAAGAAGAAGCCGCGGACCAAGAAGAAGCCGCTCTGACGCGACGGACGCCCCGCAGGTCAGGTGCCTGCGGGGGCCCGGGCAGGTCGGTCAGCCGATGCGTACGACGGTCGTGCCGCCTGCGAAGTTGTCGTGCCACCCGTGACGCGTCGTGGAGTCGTTGCTGATCGTCACCGCGATCATGACCACCGCCACCAGGCTCAGCAGGCTCGCGATGAATCCGAAGAACGGGATGACTCCGAGGACGCCGATGGCGGTGAACGCGTTGCGCCGGAGGGCCTGCTCGACCGTCGGGTTGCCGCCGGCCGGGCCACGGGTCTGCAGCTTCAACAGCATCTTGCCGACGGTCTGACCGCGGCTGGACTCCATCCACGTGAAGTACCCGAGTGTGATGGCGGTGGTGATCAGCGTGGACACCGCGCTCGCGGCGAACGATGCCCCGGTGTTGGTGCCGAAGCCGGTCAGCGAGTTGGCGTCTGAGTTCAGCAGGACGCCCACGACGATGAAGCCGACCAGGAACGCGTTGACGATCGCGAGGAGCACGAAGTCGATGAGGCGGGCCGCGAAGCGCGGCCACAGGTCTGCCGGCTGGCCGACCCCGCCCGTCGCCCCCTGGACCGGGGGCGGCATCTGGCCGGGCTGCTGCCAACCACCCGGTGGAGGCGGAGGTGGAGGCGTCGTCCCGTAGCTGCCCTGACCGGGCGGCGGGGAGGACTGTGGCGGCGGGCCGGACTCTGCTGGTTGCCCGGGCTGCGGCGGGCCCGGCTGCGACGGTGGCCGGCCCTCGTCCGGCGGCGGGTTCTGGGTGGAGTCGCTCATGAGGAACCTCTCTCGAGATCGCAAGGCGCTGGTGCGCTCGCCCTCGACGGTAGTGACTCATCGGGCCCGCTGTCTCGTGTCACCACCGGGTTCAGACCCCGGTGTCGTCGACGAGCCCGGGCGGACCGCACGATGCCACGCCAGGGTCAGATGAGACGGCCTTCCTCCAGCCGGCGCATCACAGGGGTGGCCCCGATGCCGTGGACGAGCACCGAGAGCGCGATGGTGAAGGTCACCGTCGACCAGAGCAGCTGCTCGTCGGCGAAGTCGGCCTGACCCGTGGCGTAGGCGAGGTAGTACAGGGTGCCGACTCCGCGGACGCCGAAGAACGCGGTGGCCAGCCGCTCGCCCGGGGTGAGGACGTGGTCCCCGATGCGGCAGGTCGAACGGCGGAACCCGAGTGCGAGCAGGCCGGCCACAGGGCGGACCACGAAGACGAGGGCCACCGCCAGCAGCACCGACTCCCACGGCAGGTTGCGCAACAGTCCGTTGGTCATCGAGACCCCGAGCAGCAGGAGTACGACGAGGGTCAGCAGTCGTTCGAGCCGCTCGACGACGTCGTGCATGTGCGCGTGGTAGTGGTGGCCTCGCTCCGCCGAGCGCAACGTCATGGCGCAGGCGAAGACGGCCAGGAAGCCGTAGCCGCCGAGGGCCTCGGCGATGCCGTAGGAGAGCAGCACTGCGGCGAGAGCGAGGAGCGGCTCCCCGGTCTCCGCAAGGCGCAGGGACCGTGCAGGAGATCGGAAGGCGGCCTTGGCGAGGAGCCAGCCGACGGCGATGCCGAGCGCGACTCCGAGCACGACCCGGCCCACCAGCTCCCAGCCGAGCCAGCGCAGCCCCCACTCGGCGACCGGCCCGATCGACGCGAGGAAGATCGCGGCGTACACGAAGGGGAAGGCGAGCCCGTCGTTCATGCCGGCCTCGGAGGTCAGCGCGAAGCGCACCTCGTCGCTCTCGTCGATCTCGTCGTGACCCCCCGCATCGGCGGACGTGGGGCCCTCGACCTGCACGTCGGAGGCGAGGACGGGGTCCGTGGGAGCGAGCACGGCGCCAAGCAGGAGCGCGCCGGCGGGCGCCAGGCCGACCACCCACCAGCCGACCAGCGCGACCCCGGCGATGGTCAGCGGCATGGCGATGCCGAGCAGCCGCCACGCAGCACCCCACTTGCGCCAGCTGCTCAGGCGCCTCAGGTCGAGCGGCCGGTCGAGAGCGAGCCCGACGCCCATCAGCGCGATGATCACGGTGAACTCGGTGAGGTGCTCGACGAACCCCAGGTTGCCCATCGGCGAGACGTCGACTCCGTCGGGCAGCGGCAGCAGCCCCATGAGGGCGCCGACGAGCAGCAGGACGATGGGGGCCGAGATCGCAGCGCTCCGCAGGGCGGTCGGCAGGACCACCGCCAGCAGCAGCGCCGCCCCCGCCAGGAGGTAGATGCTGTCGGCATTCATGCGCACGGCGCCCGGTCTCGCGACAACGTCTCTCCTTCGGTGCGGCGCGGGAGGAGCTGGTGTTCGCAGACTACTGACCAGGTGCCCAACGGCCGCGGCTTCACTCCGGCCGGGGCGCTGTTACCGAAGTGTGGCGATCGCGTGGAACTCACGTTGCACCCGCGTGGCGCCGGTGCTCCTAGCGTTGTACGCACAAGCTCCGGGGGGAGTGGAAGAACAAGACCGGCAGGGCCGTCAATGGGGGCGGGAGGTGGCCCTGCCGGGCTCAAGACTCTCGTAGGTGCCTGACATGAACTCAGCTGGACGCGACGCGCTCACCTCCCAGGAGTGCGTGTGACCACCGCGGGGTTCGTGTCAGGCACCCGAGACCAAGCCACACCCACCGGATGGGCCCGCAGCGCGGCAGCCACCTCGGCCCTCCTCGGCGCGACGCTCGTAGCGGTTCTCCCGACTCTCATCGACGCGGCCTTCTACCTCGGTCTGCTCGGCTCAGCCACGGCGTTGCTGGCGTTCTCGGCCGCCTGCGCCCTCTGGACGCAGTCGACGCTGGTGAACCGCACCATGGCCGCCATCGCTGCCGGGTCGACGGTCGTGGCGCTGCTCCTCCAGCTGTCGCGCGGCCTTCCGGGCGTCGCCACCGAGCTCGGCCGGCTCACGCTGCTCGAGATCGGCAGCGCCATGGGTCTCGGGGTCGGCGTGCTCGCTCTTCTTCTTCTCGACGCGCTTCTCCATCGCCCCGAGCAGAGGCCTGACCACCCCTATGCTCTGTGACCATGGCCACGGTGATGATCGTCGAGGACGACGAAGGAATCGCGATGCCGCTCGTGCGCACGCTCGGCCGCGAGGGGTACGACGTGGAGCTGGTCGGTGAAGGCACGGTCGCGGTGTCGAAGGCCCTGACCGGCAGCGTCGACCTGATCATCCTCGACCTCGGCCTCCCCGACATCGACGGCCTCGAGGTCTGCCGCCAGGTGCGGGCCGGCGGGTACGACGGCGGTGTCCTCATCCTGACCGCCCGCGGCGGCGAGCTCGACCGCGTGGTCGGTCTCGATGTGGGGGCCGACGACTACATGTCGAAGCCCTTCGGCCTCGCCGAGCTGCTCGCCCGCACCCGGGCTCTGCTGCGCCGCAGCGGCGCCACCACAGCGACCCCTGAGCAGTCGCAGGTCGGCCCACCGGGACTGCGCATCGACACCCAGGCCCGGCGGGTCTGGGCCGGCGAGAACGAGGTGGCGCTGACCACCAAGGAGTTCGACGTGCTGGCGCTCCTCAGCGAGGACCGCGGCGCCGTCGTCACTCGTGAGCGCCTCATGGACGAGGTCTGGGACAGCAACTGGTACGGCTCGACCAAGACCCTGGACGTCACGGTCGGCCGGTTGCGACAGAAGCTGGAGGAGCACGACGCACCCGCGAAGGTGGTGACCGTCAGGGGTGTGGGCTTCCGCCTCGAGGACGGCACCCCCGATGCGTGACCGCCTGCTCTTCTCCCTCGTCGCCCTCACCTTCGGCATCGTCGCCGTCTTCCTGGTCGAGCGCGCGTATGCCCTTGCTGACGTCGTCCACGCCCAGGAGGAGCACAAGGTCGAGCGCTCCGCCGAGGTGTTCGCCGGAATGCTCGGTGACTCCGGCGGCCAGGTGAGCGAGAGTCTGCTGCGCAGCGCGCTCTTCGTCGGCGAGCACGCGGTGTACGTCGACGAGGCAGGCCGTCGCGTGGAGGTGGAGAACCACGCCACGGTCAGCCATGTCGACGACCACGACGACATCACGGTCACGAGGCCTGTCGAGGGCGGAGGCACGATCACGGTCACCCGCGACGCCGCGCTGGTCGACGACACTGTCGCCGACGCGCTGCTCCCGCTCGTGATGGTCGCCCTGGGTCTGGTCCTCGCCGGAGCAGGTGTGGCCTTGTGGATCGCCCGTCGGCTCTCCCGCCCGTTCGAGGAGCTCGCGGAGGTGTCGGCGCAGATCGCCCGGGGCAACTTCGTCGTGCCGGTGTCGCGCTACGCCCTCCCCGAGGCCGACGCGATCGCCCTGGCCCTGCGCGCGGCCGGCGTCGATCTCGACGCGCTGATGCGGCGTGAACGCGACTTCGCGGCCCATGCGTCCCACGAGCTCCGCACGCCCCTCACGGCGACCCGGCTCGAGCTCGAGGACCTCGCCCTCTCTCCGCAGACCCCACCAGACGTGGTCGCACGCCTCGCCGACGCGTTGAGGCAGCTGGACCGTCTGGACACGACGGTCGCCGAGATGCTCGACGCGACGCGGCAGAGCCGGCTGGGGATGAGCTCCGAGATCGACCTCGCCGCGCTGCTGCGCGACGCCGCCACCAGGTGGCGCCGGCTCTCGGGCGGCCGGCCGATCGAGGTCCCCAGCGACGACGTGGTGCCGGTCCGCCTTCCCGTCGGGGCGTTGTTGCAGGTGATGGACGTCCTGCTCGGCAACGCGGTGACCCACGGCGAGGGCGCGGTCACCGTCACGGTCTGCGAGACCGACGCCTACGTCGAGGTGCTCGTGGCCGACGAGGGGGCGTGCGGGCGTGCAGCAGCCGGCGCGAAGCGCTCGGACGGCCCCGGCGGCGACGGCGGACTGAGCACCGCCACCGAGATCGTCGAGGCGCTCGGCGGGCAGCTGCGGCTCAGCGACGCGGCGTGCACCACCTTCAGCCTCGTGCTGCCGACAGCCCGCCGTGAGAGCGTGGTGGCATGAGCGCTGAAGGGTCGGAGGACGAACGGTCCGAGGCTCCGGAGCTCAACGTCCTCGGCGGGCCGCTCGAGCCCTGCGGCACCGACCCGGTCACCGGGTTCTTCCGCGACGGGCGGTGCAGCACCGGCCCCCAGGACATCGGCTCCCACACGGTGTGCGCAGTCGTCACCCGCGAGTTCCTCGAGCACCAGGCGGCGGCGGGCAACGACCTGGTCACGCCCCGGCCGGAGTGGCAGTTCCCCGGACTGACCCCCGGCGACCGCTGGTGCGTCGTGGCGGTGCGGTGGCTCCAGGCACACCAGGACGGTGCGGCCGCACCCGTCGTGCTCGCCTCCACCCACGAGCGGGCGCTCGACGTGATCCCCTTCCAGTACCTGCGCGAGCACGCGGTCGACGTACCCCCGGATGCGGGGTCGTTGCTCTGACCGACCGGCGCCTGTTTCGGTGCAAACACAGGTACGACGACCCTTCTCGGCGCTTCTGCTCGGCGGGATGATCAAGGTGAGAGGTCGAGAGGCGGTGCCCCTCGGCAGTGGGGAGGTTGTCATGTCGACTGAGGTTGCACCCAGGCACGAGGACCGGGTCATCCCGGTCGTCTCCGCTCTCGAGGCGCACGGTTTGATCGACCCCGCACGTCATCAGGAGGCGGTCGAGGTGGTCGCCGAGGCACTCGGTGTCGCGGAGGTCGAGGCCACGCCACTGCGGCGTCGTCTCGCTGAGCTGGCGGGCTACCTCGGCGGGGCGTTCGTCGTCGCCGCCGGCGCGCTGTTCGTCGCCGAGCAGTGGACGGACCTCACCGTCGCCGCGCAGGTCCTGCTGCTGTTCGGGATCGCCGTCCTGCTCTTCGTCGCAGGGGCGGCGGTTGCGGTGACCGGCGGTGGGTTCGCGGCGCTGCTGGACGCTGAACAGTCGGTTCGCCGGAGGCTGGCCAGCGTCCTGTTCACCGGTGGCTCCGCGGCGGCAGCGGCGGCCGTCATCGTCTGGCTCATCGACGTCGTCGAGCAGCGTGGCAACGAGGTCGACGACCAGTGGCTCATCGGCTTCGGCGGGTCGCTCACCCTGCTGGTGCTCGCGACCGTCGGCTACCGGCTGGCGCACTCGCTGCTGGGTCAGCTCGCGGTCGCCGTCGGTGCGGCGTACGCGATCCCCTTCGTGCTCGAGGGTTTCGACCTCGTGGACGCTCCCGTGGTGGTCGGACTTGCCTTCCTCGGGCTGGGGCTGGGGTGGCTGGTCCTGGCCGAGCGGGGCGTGTGGCACGAGGTCGTTCCCGGACAGATCCTCGGCGCGGCGCTCGTGGTCGTCGGCGCGCAGATTCCCGTGGCGTCCGATGACGCGTGGGTCGGCTACCTGGTGACGATCCTCGTCGCCATGGCCGGGTTCACCGTGTACGTCGTCCGGCGGGCCTGGCCCTACCTGGCCGTCGGCGTCGTGGGAGTGACCCTGGCGGTCCCCGAGGCGCTCCTCGACTGGACCGAAGGGTCGCTCGGCACGGCGGGTGTGCTGCTCGTCGCCGGTGTCACCCTCCTCGGCGCGTCGCTGCTCGGCCTTCGGCTCCGCAAGGAGGTCGAGCACCCGAGCTAGTCGGTGTGGGGCTACGCAGCAGGCTCAGGGTACGCCGAACAGCAGCCAGTCCTGCCTAGGCTGGGACCATGTCCGTCCCGACCCTCGGCACCCTGAAATGCGTCCCCGCCCTCGACCGACCGGACCTCCTGGCCGACCCCGTCGTGGTGGCGCTGCGATCCTGGCCGACTGCCTCGCGCGTCGCCGTCGTTGAGATCGACCCGGAGCTCGCCGACACGGCGGCACTCACCGAGGCCTACGACCTCCCGCTCTCCGCGAGTGCCAACTGCGTCGTCGTGGCCGGGAAGCGCGCCGGCGACGAGCGCATCGCCGCCTGCGTCGTGCGCGCGGACACCCGCGCGGACGTGAACAACCTCGTGAAGCGGACGCTCGACGTGCGCAAGGCCTCGTTCCTCCCCACCGAGCGCGCCGTCGAGGAGGCGCACATGGAGTACGGCGGCATCACGCCGGTCGGCCTTCCCGAAGGCTGGCGGGTCCTCGTGGACGCGTCCGTGCTCGACATCGAGGTCGCCGTGATCGGCAGCGGCGTCCGACGTTCCAAGCTGCTGCTCGCCGGTCGCGACCTCGCCGAGCTTCCTCGGGTCGAGGTCGTCGAGGGGCTGGGCATCTGACGCGAGCGGTCGACCCTGGCCGGGTGGTCGCTGCGGGCCGACGTACCCGGGCGCTCCCCTCTGGCACGCGGCGCTGGCGTCCGAGCGCGACGAAGGAACTCCGGCGGCACGATTCGGGACCTTCGACCCGGGCAAGCAGGGCATAGCCAGGTAAAGGTACTTGCGGTAGACAAGTGGCAGGCCGTCGGTTTGTCGCCCAGCAGTCAACGGGAGAGCCGCATGAGCACAGGACCGAGATCCGACCTCGCAGAGGCGGAGGCGAAGCGCAGCCCTGGCTTGATGCTGGCCATGGCCACCATCGGCTTCGCGATCAACTTCTGGGCCTGGGCGCTCCTCAGCCCGCTCGGTCCGCTGTTCCGCGAGGAGGGGACGCTCGGTGAGCTCAGCGAGTTCCAGGTCTCCCTGATGGTGGCCGTCCCGGTCATCGTCGGGTCCCTGGGGCGGATCCCCGTCGGTGCGCTCACCGACAAGTACGGCGGCCGAGAGATGTTCGTGATCGTCTCGCTCGCGACCATCGTCCCGATCCTGTTCATCGGCTTCTACGGTCAGACCAACTTCGTCGCCCTGCTGATCGGCGGCTTCTTCCTCGGCATCTCCGGCACCTCGTTCGCGGTGGGTGTCCCGTTCGTCAACTCGTGGTACCCACCGGAGCGGCGCGGCTTCGCCGTCGGGGTCTTCGGCGCCGGCATGGGTGGCACCGCGATCAGCGCGCTGACGACGGTCAAGCTCTGGACCGACGTCGGCGACAAGGCGCCGTTCCTCTTCGCCGCGGCCGCGCTGGCGGTCTTCGCGGTCGCCGCCTGGTTCCTGATGGAGGACGCCCCGGGCCGCAAGGCGCCGACCACCTCGCTGATGGCACGGCTCAGCGCCAACGCGAGGCTGCCCATCACCTGGCAAGCCTGCATCCTGTACGCCATCGCGTTCGGTGGCTACGTCGCGTTCTCGGTCTACCTGCCCGCGTACCTCAAGACCGCCTACGAGCTCACCCCCGCCGACGCCGCGAACCGGATGGCAGGCTTCGTCGTCGTCGCGATCATCATGCGTCCCGTCGGCGGCTGGCTCTCCGACAAGCTCGGGCCGGTCCCGGTGCTCGCCGGGGGGTACGCCGTGGTCGTGGTCGGTGCCGCGGTCGCCGCGACGACCCCGATCCTGGAGCACGTCGGGACGGTCGCGTTCCTGGCGATGGCCGCGGCACTCGGCTCCGGGGCGGGTGCGACCTTCGCGCTCATCGCCAAGGTCACCGACCCCGGCCGCGTCGGTGGTGTGACCGGCCTGGTCGGCGCCGCCGGTGGACTCGGCGGCTTCGTCCCGCCGCTGATCATGGGCTACGTCTACGGCCGCACCGACTCCTACGCGATCGGCCTCGGCCTGCTGTCGGTCACCGCGGCTTTCACCCTGCTGCTGACCCTGACCGTCGTACGCCGCACCGAGCGCCGTCACGACGAGGAGCTGGCTGCCGCCACCGCCGTCTGACCCACCCACCCGCACCCCGACCGTCGAGCCAGGAGAAGTCATTGAGCACCGAGGCACAGCCCGAAGGACAGCCGCGCGAGGTGGGGATGGACGGAGGGCTGAGTGACGCGCTGGTGCGGTCCAGGCGCTTCTTCACCAAGGCGGAGGTGTCTGCGGACCTGCGCAGCCTGCACCGCAAGGGGGGTCGCCGGGCCGATGACTTCTACCGGGACCGCTGGAGCCACGACAAGGTGGTGCGCTCGACCCACGGCGTGAACTGCACCGGGTCGTGCTCGTGGAAGGTCTACGTCAAGGACGGGATCATCACCTGGGAGACCCAGCAGACCGACTACCCGTCGGTGGGTCCTGACAAGCCGGAGTACGAGCCTCGCGGCTGTCCGAGGGGGGCGGCGTTCTCCTGGTACACCTACTCGCCGACCCGGGTCCGCTACCCCTACGTGCGCGGTGCGCTGCTGCAGATGTACCGCGAGGGGAAGTCCCAGCACGGCGACCCTGTGCTCGCTTGGGCGCACGTCGTGGACAACCCGGCGCGGGCGAAGCGCTACAAGTCGGCCCGCGGCAAGGGCGGTCTGGTGCGTGCCTCGTGGGAGGAGGTGACCGAGATGGTCGCCGCCGCCTACGTCCACACCATCAAGAAGTGGGGGCCGGACCGGGTCGCGGGCTTCTCGCCGATCCCCGCGATGTCGATGGTCTCCCACGCCTCGGGCGCGCGGTTCACCTCGATGGTCGGCGGATCGATGCTGTCGTTCTACGACTGGTACGCCGACCTGCCCGTCGCCTCGCCGCAGGTCTTCGGCGACCAGACCGACGTCCCGGAGTCGGGCGACTGGTGGGACGCCGGGTACCTCGTCATGTGGGGCTCCAACGTCCCGGTCACGCGGACGCCGGACGCGCACTGGATGACCGAGGCCCGCTACCGCGGCCAGAAGGTCGTCGTGGTCGCCCCCGACTACGCCGACAACGTGAAGTTCGCCGACGAGTGGCTGGCTCCTGCCCCCGGCACGGACGGGGCGCTGGCGTTGTCGATGGGGCACGTGATCCTCAAGGAGTTCTTCGTGGAGCGGCCGACGCCGTACTTCACCGACTACACGAAGAAGTACACCGACCTGCCGTACCTGGTGACGCTCGAGAATGTCGAAGGAGACGGGCACGGCGCCGACCTCTGGCGGCCCGGGAAGTTCCTCACCGCCGCGGACCTCCCGACCCACGAGCACGAGGAGAACGCCCACTTCAAGACCGTCCTGATGGACGCACGCTCCGACGAGCCGGTCGTCCCGAACGGGTCGCTGGGCCACCGCTTCGGCGACACCGGTGCCGGTCGCTGGAACCTCGACCTCGAGGGCGTCGACCCCAAGCTCACCCTGATCGACACCACCCATGACAGCGTGCAGGTGGAGCTCCCGCGTTTCGACAACGTCGACGGCGAGGGCGGCTCGCTCCACCGCGGCGTGCCGGTGCGCCGCATCGGCGGCCACCTGGTCACGACGGTCTTCGACCTGATGCTCGCGCAGTACGGCATCGGCCGGCCCGGTCTCCCCGGCGAGTGGGCGAGCGGGTACGACGACGCGGCGGCGCCGTACACCCCTGCCTGGCAGGAGGGCATCACCGGCGTCCCGGCGTCCGCCGCGGCGCGCATCGCCCGGGAGTTCGCCCAGAATGCCGAGGAGTCCAAGGGTCGCTCGATGATCCTCATGGGCGCGGGCACGAACCACTGGTTCCACTCCGACACGATCTACCGCAGCTTCCTCGCCCTCACCACGCTCACCGGCTGCCAGGGCGTGAACGGCGGCGGCTGGGCGCACTACGTCGGCCAGGAGAAGTGCCGCCCGATCACGGGCTGGGCGCAGCTCGCGTTCGGCCTGGACTGGAAACGCCCGCCTCGGCAGATGATCCACACGGCGTACTGGTACCTCAACACCGACCAGTTCCGCTACGACCACTTCTCCGCCGACGTCCTCGCGGCGAAGACCGGGTCCGGCAAGTTCCAGGGCATGAGCACTGCCGACGTGATCGCGAAGAGCGCGCGGATGGGCTGGATGCCGTCGTACCCGACGTTCAACCGCAACCCCCTCGACCTCGCCGACGAGGCCGCCGCCGAGGGCCGCCCGGCCGCGGAGTACGTCGTCGACAAGCTCAAGTCGGGCGAGCTCCGGTTCGCCGCGGAGGACCCCGACGCAGAGGAGAACTTCCCGCGGGTCCTTGCGATCTGGCGCGCCAACCTGCTCGGGTCGTCGGCCAAGGGCAACGAGTACTTCCTCAAGCACCTGCTCGGCACCGACTCGTCGCTGCGGGCCACCGAGTCCGGCGAGGGGCAGAGGCCGCACGAGGTGCAGTGGCACGAGGACGCCCCCGAGGGGAAGCTCGACCTGCTGCTCACCCTGGACTTCCGGCAGACCAGCACGACGATCTTCAGCGACGTCGTCCTGCCGGCCGCGACCTGGTACGAGAAGCACGACCTCAACACCACCGACATGCACCCGTTCGTGCACTCGTTCAACCCCGCCATCGCCCCGCCGTGGCAGACCCGTACCGACTGGGACGCCTTCCAGACGATCGCGGCGAAGTTCAGCGAGCTCGCCGCGGGCCACCTCGACACCCGCAAGGACGTCGTCGCGGTGCCGCTGCTGCACGACACCCCCGACGCCATGGCCAACCCCCACGGCGTCGTGAAGGACTGGAAGCACGGCGAGTGCGAGCCCGTGCCCGGCGTGACGATGCCGAAGCTGGTCGAGGTCGAGCGCGACTACACCGCGATAGGCGCGCAGATGCAGGCGCTCGGCCCGCTCCTCGACAAGCTCGGTACGACGACCAAGGGCATCACCTACGACGTGACCGCCTCGATCGACTACCTCAAGCACAAGAACGGCACCGTGCGGGGAGGTCCGGCCGACGGCCGCCCCGCGCTCGAGCGGGACATCCATGCCGCCGAGGCGATCCTGGCGCTCTCCGGCACCACCAACGGCCATCTCGCCACCCAGGGCTTCAAGACCCTGGAGAAGCGGACCGGCCGGAAGCTGCACGACCTGGCGGCGGAGCACGAGGGGAAGCAGATCACCTTCGCCGACACCCAGGCCGCACCGGTCCCGGTGATCACCTCGCCGGAGTGGTCCGGGTCGGAGACCGGTGGCCGCCGGTACTCGCCGTTCACCATCAACGTCGAGCGGCTCAAGCCCTGGCACACCCTCACCGGCCGCCAGCACTTCTACCTCGACCACGACTGGATCACCGAGCTCGGCGAGCAGTTGCCGGTCTACCGGCCGCCGCTCAACATGGGCGCCCTGTTCAGCGAGCCCGAGATCGGGTCGACGGGCGAGCTCGGCGTCACCGTCCGCTACCTGACCCCGCACAACAAGTGGTCGATCCACTCGGAGTACCAGGACAACCTGTTCATGCTCTCCCTGTCGCGCGGCGGTCAGACGATCTGGATGAGCGACAAGGACGCCGCGAAGGTCGGGGTCGAGGACAACGACTGGATCGAGGCGGTCAACCGCAACGGCGTGGTGGTGGCCCGGGCGATCGTGTCCCACCGGATGCCCGAGGGCACGGTCTACATGCACCACGCGCAGGACCGGCTGATCGACGTACCCATCGCGGAGACGTCGGGCAAGCGCGGCGGCATCCACAACTCGCTGACGCGGATCCTCGTGAAGCCCAGCCACGTGATCGGCGGCTATGCCCAGCTCGCCTTCGCCTTCAACTACCTGGGCCCCACCGGAAACCAGAGAGACGAAGTGACCGTGATCCGCAAGCGCAGCCAGGAGGTGACCTACTGATGAGGGTCATGGCACAGATGGCGATGGTCATGAACCTCGACAAGTGCATCGGCTGCCACACCTGCTCGGTCACCTGCAAGCAGGCGTGGACCAATCGCAGCGGCACCGAGTACGTCTGGTTCAACAACGTCGAGACCCGGCCGGGTCAGGGCTACCCCCGCACCTACGAGGACCAGGAGGAGTGGAAGGGCGGCTGGGAGCTCAACAAGCGCGGCCGGCTCAAGCTCAAGGGCGGCGGGCGGCTGAAGAAGCTCGCCACCATCTTCTCCAACCCGAAGATGCCCTCGATCCAGGACTACTACGAGCCGTGGACCTACGACTACGCCACGCTCACCGACGCACCCGCCCAGGAGCACACCCCGGTCGCCCGGCCGAAGTCGCTGCTCTCGGGCAAGGACATGAAGATCGAGTGGTCCTCGAACTGGGACGACAACCTCGGCGGCTCCGCGGCCACCGAGAAGCACGACCCGATGCTGCGCAAGATCTCGGACAAGGTGAAGTTCGAGTTCGAGCAGACGTTCATGTTCTATCTGCCGCGCATCTGCGAGCACTGCCTCAACCCGTCGTGCGCGGCGTCGTGCCCCAGCGGCGCTATCTACAAGCGCGCCGAGGACGGCATCGTCCTCGTCGACCAGGACCGCTGCCGCGGCTGGCGCATGTGCGTCTCCGGCTGTCCCTACAAGAAGGTCTACTTCAACCACCGCACCGGCAAGGCGGAGAAGTGCACGTTCTGCTTCCCGCGCGTCGAGGTCGGCCTGCCGACGGTGTGCTCGGAGACCTGCGTCGGCAGGCTGCGCTACATCGGCCTGATGCTGTACGACGCCGACCG
>DATICF010000109.1:0-10777 GCA_035456965.1 Nocardioidaceae bacterium | reverse complement strand
CTGACTGTCGGGCCGCTTTGGTGCAGCCGCTCGGCGATCCGCGCGCGCAGCGGGACGATGCCCTCCTCCTGCAGCTCGAAGATCGTGCGGAGGTACATCTCGGTGGTGTCGATCAGGTCGCTCACCTCGCCATTGTGTCGCATGTTGTGTGGGCGCTGGCACAGTGGAGCGATGGGAGAGAGCACCGCGCCGACAGTGATGTGGTTCCGCCGAGACCTTCGGCTCGAGGACAACCCGGCCCTCCTCGAGGCGTGCGACGGCTCGTCCGACGTACTCCTGCTGTTCGTGGTGGACCCGCACCTGTGGGGCCCGGCCGGGCCGGCCCGTCGCGCCTACCTCGCGGCCTCGCTCGCAGCCCTCGACGAGTCGGTCGGCGGCCGCCTCGTGGTGCGCCGCGGGGACCCGGTCGAGGAGGTCGTGCGCGCCGCCAAGGAGATAGGCGCCCGGAGCGTCCACGTCGCGGCGGACTTCGGCCCCTACGGGTCGCGGCGGGACGAGGACGTCGCCTCGGCGCTGGCGGAGGAGGACATCGAGCTACGGCGGACGGGGTCGCCGTACGCCGTGGCGCCCGGGTGTGTCGTGAACGGCAGCGGCGAGGGCTACAAGGTGTTCACGCCCTTCGCCCGCGCCTGGGCAGAGCACGGCTGGCGCGCCCCGGCGGGGGGCCCGTCGCGGCCCCAGGCCTGGCTCGAGGCTGACTCGGACGGCGTTCCAGACGCGCCCGTTCCCGAGGGGATGGACCTTCCCGAGGCTGGTGAGAAGGCCGCACGTCGTCGCTGGAAGGACTGGCTCGACCGGGTCGCCGACTACGACACCGACCGGGACCGGCCCGACCTCGACGCCACCTCCCACATGTCGGTCCACCTCAAGTGGGGGGAGATCCATCCCCGCACCCTTCTGGCGGACCTGGCACCGCTGCGCAGCAACGGCTCGGCGTCGTACCGCAGCGAGCTGTCCTGGCGCGAGTTCTACGCCGACGTCCTGCACCGCAACCCCGAGACCGCCCGCGAGTACCTCCGTCGCGAGTTCGCCCACATGGAGTACGACGAGCCCGGGGACGACCTGGCGGCGTGGCAGGAGGGGCGCACCGGGTACCCGATCGTCGACGCCGGGATGCGCCAGCTGAGGCAGACGGGCTGGATGCACAACCGGGTGCGGATGATCGTGGCGAGCTTCCTGGTGAAGGACCTGCACCTGGAGTGGCAGCACGGCGCGCGGCACTTCATGCACTGGCTCGTCGACGGCGACCTCGCATCCAACCAGCACGGCTGGCAGTGGGTGGCCGGGTGCGGCACGGACGCCGCGCCGTACTTCCGGGTCTTCAACCCGACCACGCAGGGAGCCAAGTTCGATCCGGACGGCGACTATGTCCGTCGGTGGGTCGAGGAGCTCGCAGAGGTGGACAAGGCGTACATTCATGACCCCTCGAAGCAGCCCGGCGGCCTCCCGGACGGGTACCCACCGCCACTGCTCGACCATGCTGAGGAGCGCCGCGAGGCGCTGGCACGACTGGAGCGGATGAAGAGCTGATGCACGATGCCGGCCACTGACAGTGACCTGGTGGTCCCTTCTCGTTACTGCGGACCGAGCAGCTCGGGCAACGGGGGCTACACCGCGGGACTGCTCGCGGAGCGGTTCGCCAAGCACCCGCACCCACGACCCGAGTGCCCGGTCGTGGAGGTGACCCTGCGCAAGCCGCCGCCTCTCGAGACCGACCTGACGGTCGAGCACGTCGATGAGGGGCCGGCGACCCGCCTGCTCCACGACGGCACGCTCGTCGCAGAGGCGAGGTGCACCGACGAGGAGCTCGCCGCCGTCGACGAGGTCACTCCCGAGGAAGCCGCAGAGGCCATGGCCGGCTACGCGGGGCTTCGGACCCACCCCTTCCCGCGCTGCTTCGCGTGTGGCCCCGAACGGGCAGCAGGCGACGGCCTGCGGATCTTCCCGGGCCCCGTCGGCAGAGGGAGGGTCGCCTCGGCATGGACCCCGCACGCGAGCCTGGCCGAGGCCTCGGACCTGCTCGACCCGGGGGTGCAGAGGGTGAGCCTCGGCACCACGTGGGCCGCGCTGGACTGCGTCGGCGGCTGGTCGACCGACCTCGAGGGGCGCCCGGCGGTGCTCGGCCAGATCGCCGCCCGCGTGGACGCGCTCCCCGTGGTCGGCGAGCCCCACGTCGTGATGGGCGCGGAGCTCGCTGTCGAGGGGCGCAAGACGTTCACCGCGAGCACGGTCTACGACTCCGACGGCCGCATCGTCGCGCGCGCCCGCCACATCTGGATCGCGGTCGACCCCAGCGCCTTCACCTAGACGCTCTGACCATTGCGTTTGACACGCGTGCCCCGGCTCCCTTGGGATTGGAACGTGCAAATCAGCTCTGAGACCCCCTCGACCAGCCCCTGGTGGAAGCACTCGGTCTGCTATCAGGTCTACGTACGCAGCTTCGCCGACTCCGACGGCGACAGCGTGGGCGACATGACCGGGATCGAGCAGGGCCTGCCCTACCTCGCCGAGCTCGGCGTCGACTCGGTCTGGATCACGCCCTTCTACACCTCGCCGCAGCACGACCACGGGTACGACGTGGCCGACTACCGCGACGTGGACCGGCTGTTCGGCTCCCTCGCCGACTTCGACTCGATGCTCGCCAAGGCCCACGAGCTCGGCCTGCGCGTGATCGTCGACCTGGTGCCCAACCACACCTCCAACGAGCACGAGTGGTTCCGGAAGGCACTCGCGGCCGAGCCGGACAGCCCGGAGCGAGACCTCTACGTCTTCCGCGACGGGCGCGGCCCCGACGGCTCGGAGCCGCCCAACAACTGGCGCTCGGTCTTCGGCGGCCCGGCCTGGACCCGCGTCGAGGACGGGCAGTGGTACCTCCACATGTTCGACGCCAGCCAGCCGGACCTGAACTGGTGGAACCCACGGGTCGGTGACGAGTTCGAGTCGATCATCCGCTTCTGGCTCGACCGGGGCGTCGACGGCTTCCGGGTCGACGTGGCCCACGGCCTCTACACCCCCGTCGAGATGGCCGACCTGACGCCGGAGCAGCTCTCGAACCTCGGCGCGTCGACGTACCCCATGTGGGACCAGCCGGAGGTGCACGACGTCTACCGCCGTTGGCGCAAGATCCTCGACGAGTACGACGGCGAGCGGATGGCTGTGGCGGAGGCGTGGACCGCGACCCCGGAGTCGATGGCCCGCTACATCCGCCCCGACGAGCTCCAGCAGGCCTTCAACTTCCACTGGCTGCAGGCGCCGTGGTCGGCCGAGTCGTTCCGCAAGGTGATCGACGAGAGCCTCCACGCCGTCAGCCTTGCCGGCGCCGCCGCAACCTGGGTCCTCTCCAACCATGACGTGGTGCGGCACGTGACCAGGTACGGCGGAGGCGACCGGGGTCTCGCCCGCGCGAAGGGCGCGCTCCTGACCATGCTGTCCCTCCCGGGCGGCGCCTACATCTACCAGGGCGAGGAGCTCGGCCTCGAGGAGGTCGAGGTCGCGCCGGAGCACCGGCAGGACCCCACCTGGCTGCGTGGCGGTGGGATCGGCCGTGACGGCTGCCGGGTCCCGATCCCGTGGTCCGGCGACGAGCCGCCCTTCGGGTTCGGCCCGGGCCAGGCCCAGCCGTGGCTGCCGCAGCCGGCCGACTGGACAGGTCTGTCCGTGGCGGCCCAGGAGGACGACCCCGACTCGACGCTCAGCTTCTACCGCCGTGCGCTGCGGGCTCGACGCGAGCTCACCGAGAACCTCCCGGACTCCGTCACGATGCTCGACAGTGCGCCGGAGACGCTTGCTTTCGTCCGAGGAAGCGGGATGGTGTGCTTCCTCAACTGCGGGGAGACCCCGGCACCGGTCCCGGCGGAGGCAGGCGAGCTGGTCCTCTCGAGCGCTCCCCTCGTCGACGGGCAGCTCCCCGCGGACGCAGCCGCCTGGTTCCGGACCGCCTGAGTGCCTCGCGAGCGGGCAGGGGCGGATCACCGATAACTCCTTGTTCGCCTCCTGGACCCGTCGTACCTTTGTGGGACACGAGAAGGGAGGTGGTCCAGAAGTGAATTCTTTGCGGACTCGTGAGGTGGCTGCGAGCTAGCAGCGCACCGGCCAGCACGACTGTGCCCAGGACCGATGGGCAGCTGGCAATACCGAGCAGTCACCCGACCCGCAGGTGCTCCGGGACGTCCGCCCGGAGGGGCCGCCATCCCTGTCGAGGGAGAAGGCGCGCGCGCCTGCGGGTCGTCTGCTGTCCTGGATCTGTATATTCGCGGCCATGCCTCTCCCCTGGAGAAGTAAGCTGCTCTCCCTCCTGCCCCGGGTCGGACTCGAGTCCCGACCGCTGGGCCCCGGCGCCGCCCTGGTCTACCGCCAGGGCCGAGGTCTGAGCGTCGAGGAGCTCGACGACCGGACCTGGGTCGTCCAGCGGCGCCGCGGACGACGACGCAAGGTGCGTCGGATCGGCCCCCCGGAGCTACGCACGCATCTCGTCGTCGACGAGAGGGCAGCCCGCAAGGCCCTCCCGAACCAGCAGATGAAGCTGGCCCACTACCTCTCGGCCGAGC
The DNA here is from genome assembly GCA_035456965.1 of Nocardioidaceae bacterium. Taxonomy (GTDB): domain Bacteria; phylum Actinomycetota; class Actinomycetes; order Propionibacteriales; family Nocardioidaceae; genus Nocardioides_C. The sequence continues at coordinate 6,230 of DATICF010000109.1, read as the reverse complement.
ACATCGCCTGGATCCTGCGGGAGCTACGGATCAACTGTGTCCTCGACGTGGGTGGCAACCGTGGTCAGTTCGGCCGCCGGCTGAGAACAGCCGGGTACGCCGGCCGCATCGTCTCCTTCGAACCACTTCCCCATCTCGCCGAACGCCTCCACGACCACGCCGACAAGGACCCCGACTGGCACGTGGTGCACTGCGCCCTCGGCGACGAGGAGACCGACGCCGAGATGAATGTCGTCGCCGCGGGTGGAGCGACCAGCTCGCTGCTGCCGGCCAGCGACTTCGGCAAGCTGTGGTCCCCCCGGATCGAGGGCGTCGGACAGCAGGTCGTGCCGGTCCGGCGCCTCGACAGCCTCCTGGACGAGACCGTCGCCGGCATCGACGACCCGCGGATCTTCCTGAAGATGGACACCCAGGGCTACGACCTGCGCGTCTTCGCCGGTGCAGGCGACCGGATCAAGGACGTGCTCGGGCTCCAGTCGGAGCTGTCCAACGTCCGGCTCTACGACGGGATGCCCCGGCTACCGGAGGCCATCTCGACCTACGAGGCGGCCGGGTTCGAGACCACCGGCATCTTCCCGGTGACCCGCGACAATGACAGGCTGCGGATCATCGAGTTCGACATCATCATGATCCGGGTCGATGCACTCGGTGAGCGCTGACCGGCCGCCCGTTCTCAGGGCGCGAGTCGTTCGGTGACCCAGGCCGGCCCCGACGAGTCGACCGAGACCCGGCTGTAGCGCAGACGGTCGTGCATGCGTCCGAGCCGACCCTGCCAGAACTCGACGGTCAGGGGCACCACTCGGTACCCACCCCAGTGCTCAGGTCGGGGGACGTCTCCGTTCGCGAAGCGCGCGAGGACCTCTTCGTACCGCTCGTCGAGGGCGGTGCGTCCCGGGATGACCTGAGACTGCGGCGAGGCCCAGGCCCCCGCCTGCGAGCTGCGCGGACGGGTGGCGAAGTAGACGTCGTTCTCGGAGTCGCTCAGCGGCACCGCCGTACCCTCGACGCGCACCTGCCTCTCGAGCTGGTGCCACGGGAAGAGCAGGGCGCACCGCGGGTTGGCCTTCAGCTCCTCCCCCTTGCGCGAGGTGTAGTTGGTGAAGAAGACGAAGCCGCGCTCGTCGAGGCCCTTGAGCAGGACGATCCGCGAGGACGGCGAGCCGTCCGGACCCACCGTCGAGAGCACGAAGGCGTTGGGCTCGTGCAGCCCGGCGGCGACAGCGTCGTGCATCCAGCGGCGGAACATGCTCACCGGCTCCGGCTCGAGGTCGGACTCGTCGAGTCCCCCGGCGGCGTACTCCCGTCGCAGCTGACTGAGCTCTCGCGCATCCACGGGACGAATCTAGTGCCCGGACATCCCCGGCGTGACGCCCCGAGGCGACTCGCGGCAGAATGCCTGGTTGGACGACAAGCAGACGGAGGAGTCGAGATGAGCGAGGTTCAGCACGGCCTTGAGGGCGTCGTAGCGTTCGAGACCGAGATCGCCGAGCCCGACAAGGAAGGCTCCGCGCTGCGCTATCGCGGTGTCGACATCGAGGATCTGGTCGGCCGCGTGCCCTTCGAGAAGGTCTGGGGTCTGCTCATCGACGGCAGGTACGAGCCGGGTCTTCCCCCGGCCGAGCCCTACAACATCCCGGTGCACACCGGCGACATCCGGGCCGATGTCCAGGCCGCGGTCGCGATGCTCGCGCCGGCGTTCGGGATGCGCGCCACCTACGACATCTCCGACGAGCAGGCTCGCGAGGACCTCAGCCGAGTTGCCGTGATGGTGCTCTCGTACGCCGCACAGGCCGCCCGCGGTCTCAACCTGCCGGTGGTCTCCCAGCGTGAGGTGGACAAGGGCAAGACGCTCGCCGAGCGGTTCCTGATCCGCTGGCGCGGCGAGGCCGATCCCAAGCACGTCCGAGCGATCGACGCCTACTGGAGCTCGGCCGCCGAGCACGGGATGAACGCCTCCACCTTCACCGCACGAGTGATCACCTCCACCGGGGCCGACGTTGCCGCGGCGTTCTCCGGGGCCATCGGTGCCATGAGCGGACCGCTCCACGGCGGTGCGCCCTCCCGTGTGCTCGGCATGATCGAGGAGGTCGAGAACCGCGGCGACGCACGTGGCTACGTCAAGGAGCTGCTCGACGGCAAGCAGCGGCTGATGGGCTTCGGCCACCGCGTCTACCGTGCCGAGGATCCCCGAGCCCGCGTTCTTCGCCGCACCGCCCAGGAGCTCAACGCACCTCGCTACACCGTTGCCGAGGAGCTCGAGAAGGCCGCGCTGGCCGAGCTCCGCGAGCGCCGGCCCGACCGCGTCCTGGAGACGAATGTCGAGTTCTGGGCGGCGATCGTCCTTGACTTCGCCGAGGTGCCGCCGCACATGTTCACCTCGATGTTCACCTGTGCTCGCACCGCCGGCTGGTCGGCGCACATCCTCGAGCAGAAGCGCACCGGCCGGCTGATCCGCCCCTCCGCCAAGTACGCCGGGCCCTCCTCACGCAAGGCGGAGGACGTCGAGGGCTGGAACCCGGACTGGGCATGAGCGATCGCCTGGCGGAGGTTCGCGCCGAGTGGGACGGCTACGCGACGAACTACGACGACGAACCCGACCACGGACTGCGCGACCCCTCGGTGCGCTCCGCTTGGCGCTCGCTCCTGCTGGAGCACCTTCCCGCCCCACCAGCACGAGTCGCCGACCTCGGGTGCGGCAGCGGGAGCCTGTCCGTCCTCCTGGCCGAGGAGGGGTACGACGTCAGCTGCCTCGACCTCTCCGAGCGGATGCTGGACCTGGCTCGCGCCAAGGCCTCCGACGCGGGGGTCGACGTGGCGTTCGCGCAGGGCGATGCGTCGTACCCGTCACTCGAGCCGGGCGCGTTCGACGTCGTTCTGTGCCGCCACGTGCTGTGGGCGCTCCCCGACCCGTCCGACGCGCTGGCACGGTGGGTCGCCTTGCTACGCCCGGGCGGCAGCCTCGTGCTGGTCGAGGGCAGGTGGTCCACCGGCGCGGGTCTCCCCGCCCGTCGTACCACCGAGCTGGTGCGCGAGCACCGGTCCGAGGTGGCGGTGCAGCACCTGCCGGAGCCGGTCTACTGGGGGCGGGAGATCGACGACGACCGCTACCTCGTGGTGAGCCCTCACTGACGCGCCGCTGCGCGGATGTGCGCGATCACGTCGTCCGGGAAGAGCGCTCGCGGGTAGATCGCGACGATGGGCGACGCACGATGACGAAGGAAGACGAAGTCGCCTCGAGCCTTGATCGTCCGCACTGACCGATAGCTGATCTTGGACTCCGCCAGCGGGTTGCGCAGGAGCATCTGGCCGTCTCCGAAACCGGACTCCACGACCGCGCCCGGGAACAGCGTGATGCGGGCTCCGCGCACGGTGCGGACGTAGCCCAGCACCGCGACCAGGACCGCCAGCGCCAGTGTCGTCACGCCCGCGAGGACACTGGCCCAGAACACCCGCGCGCCGAGGCTTGCGCTGTCCTCGTCGAAGAGCACCATCCACATCAGGACGCACAGGGCGAAGAACCCGGCGTAGAACACGACCTGCGACCGCATGGTCAGGCCATGGCGGACGAACGCGCGAGCCATCGATCGGCCGGTCGACGGCGACGCGACGAAGCGGTTGGTGTACGCGATCTGCTCCGGCGCCCGACCCTCTGTCACTTCGCGATGCCCTGTCCTAGAGGCTGCGGCGCTGCGAGATCTCCCGGTGGGCGGTGACCCCGAATGCCTGGTCGAGCTCGCGGTCCCACGCAGCGACGCGCAGGTACCGGTGCAGCAGTAGCGCGCTCACTGCGACAAGCGCGAGCGCGAGCAGCAGAAGTAGTTCCATCATCGACCTCGAACCTCGTGACACGGTGCCGGGCAGTAAGAGGGCGCCCGACTTGCCCCCCGCATTCGAAGGTACGACGCACGCTCCGAGGGCGGCAGCGAAATCCCCTAATGTGACCCGTCTCTCCCATTTTGGTAGCAGACACTGACTAGTCTGTTAGAACAGATGTTCGACCCATGTGGAGGTGGTGGGCTGTGCACGTTGATTCCCACCGATCGGAGACCTTCGCACAGGCGTTCGTGCGGGTCACGCTGCTGCGGGTCGACGGAGGATGCCTTCGCGGGGTCGATCAGGGCTTGGCCGACCGGAGCAGCTCGATCACGTCGTCGACCGGACGCACGTCCCCGAATGTCCGGTAGATGGTGTACAGGCTTGCGTTGTGGTCCTCGTCCCTGCGGGCCGCGTTGGCGTCCGCCAGCATGATGACGCGGTAGCCGAGCGTGCTCGCGTCGCGCGCGGAGGACTCACAACAGACGTTGGTGACGGTGCCGGCGATCAGGACCGTGTCGACCCCCCGCGCCTCCAGCAGCCCGGGGAGGGCGCACCGCCCCGGGAAGAACGCACTCTTCGCGGTCTTCTCGACGAGGAGGTCCTCGGGCCCGACCTCGAGCTCCGGCCACAGCCGATCCTGCAGGGGACCGAAGCCCCCGGAGCGGCGATACAGCTCGGCGATCTCGGCGCCCAGGAACTCGTCCTCGACCGGTGTTCGCTCCGTCGGACCGGGCAGCACCCACGCGACGGTTCCACCAGCGCTTCGCAGCACCCAAGCCGCGCGATTGATATTGCGCACGATGCCGCGGCAGTACTCGTTCTCCGCCACGAAGAAGGGGACCATGTCGATCACCACGAGCGCGGTTCGCTCCGGCTCGAGGCTTTCGAACGCGTGGCGCCTTCCACGTCGCGCCTCGTGACGGAGGTACTCCCGCTCCTCGATACGCCAGGAGTGCAGCTTGCCGTCCTGGGCCGTCACCTTGCCGTCGGTCGTCATGGTCCCTTCAGAGCACCTTGCCGTAGTACCGCGACTTCGGCGACCACTTGTAGTGGCCGAACCCCTCGACGGGGGTGTATCCCGACGACAGGTAGAGCGAGATCGCGGCCGGCTGCTCGATGCCGGTCTCGAGCACCATGGCCTCCGCCCCGGCCGAGCGCGCGGTCGTCTCGAGGTGCGCGAGGATCTGGCGCGCGAGGCCGGTCCGGCGCACCCGCGCGGCGACATACATCCGCTTGATCTCGGCGACCGCGGTCGCTCCGAATGCAGCAACGTCGGAGCGGAGCCGCCAGCCGCCCATGGCGAGCGGGACGCCCCCGTCGTAGCCGACGTAGAAGGCACCGAGCGGGGAGTCGAACATCGTCGGGTCGAGAGGCGTCTCGTCGGGGCCGCCGTAGAGCAAGGTGTACTCCGCCTGGACCTCCTCGATCAGCTTGAGAGCGTCCGGGTGGGTGAACCGAACCCGACGGACCTCCATCAGGCTGCTCATGCGTGGTCCCCGTCCCAGGTGTGGTGGCTGCGAGGTGACACAATATGCGAGCAGACCGCGCATCACCTGCAGGAAGCTCTGACAACGAGGTCAGGTCACCACCACTCGACAACACGAGGTACTCCGTGACCGACACGATCACCATCCCTGACTCCCTCAAGCCCGCGGACGGCCGCTTCGGCGCCGGCCCGTCGAAGGTGCGCACCGAGGCCGTCGACGCCCTCGCCGCCACCGGAACCTCCCTGATCGGCACCTCCCACCGCCAGGCCCCCGTCAAGAACCTCGTCGGCCGGGTCCGCGAGGGAGTCCGCGAGCTCTTCAGCCTGCCCGACGGCTACGAGGTGGTCCTCGGCAACGGCGGCGCGACCGCGTTCTGGGACATCGCGACGTTCGGCCTCATCCGTGAGAAGAGCCAGCACCTGTCCTTCGGCGAGTTCTCGTCGAAGTTCGCCAAAGCCGCCAAGCAGGCGCCGTTCCTGGCCGACCCGACGGTGATCGAGTCGCCCACGGGCAGCCGCCCCGAGCCGCGGGCCGAGGCCGGCGTGGACGTCTACGCCTGGGCGCACAACGAGACCTCGACCGCCGTGATGGCGCCGGTGCGCCGGGTCGAGGGGGCCGACGACGACGCGCTGGTCCTGGTCGACGCAACCTCGGGCGCAGGCGGTCTCCCGGTCGACATCAGCGAGGTCGACGCCTACTACTTCGCCCCGCAGAAGTGCTTCGCCTCCGACGGCGGGCTGTGGGTGGCGGTCATGTCGCCGGCCGCCCTCGAGCGCGCGGCGCAGATCGCCGACAGCGGCCGCTGGGTTCCGGCGTTCTTCGACCTCCCGACCGCGATCGACAACTCGCTCAAGAACCAGACCTACAACACCCCGGCCATCGCCACGCTGTTCCTCATGGCCGAGCAGCTCGACTGGTTCAACAGCC
>DATICF010000108.1:0-43592 GCA_035456965.1 Nocardioidaceae bacterium | reverse complement strand
AGGGCGAGCCGACACAGCTGGGGAGCCTGCTGGCCGGGGCGGCTGCCGCGCCCTCGTTCGCCGCGGTCATCGACGTCAACGACCCCTCGTTCCTCGCGCCGGGCGACATGACGCCTCGGATCGCGGCCGCATGTGAGGCGACCGGGCAGAGCCTGCCTCGATCGCAGGCAGCCACGACGCGTTGCATCCTGGAGAGCCTTGCTCTGGCCTATCGTCGTACCGTGCGTCTCGCGGGGGAGCTCAGCGGTCAGCCGGTCGACGTGGTCCACGTCGTCGGAGGTGGCGTGCGCAACGAGCTGGTCCAGGCCCGCACGCTGGGGGCTGCGCTTCCGGACCTCGCGTCGATGCGGCAGCTGATCCGCAGCACCCACCAGGTCCGTCGCTACGAACCGACCGGGACCCAGGCTGCCTGGGATGCGGCCGAGGAACGGCTCGACCGAGCGGTCGTCGGGCAGTGACCGCCGCGATGAAGGTCGCCCTGATGGTCACCTGCGTCAACGACGCGCTCTTCCCCGACGTCGGCAAGGCGGTGGCGCGGCTGCTGAGACGGCTCGGGATCGACGTCGACTTCCCGCAGGCCCAGACCTGCTGCGGGCAGCCCATGGTCAACACCGGCTACCTCGACGAGGCAGTGCCCGTGGTCCGCACGTTCGTCTCGGCGTTCTCCGGCTACGACTACGTGGTGACGCCCTCCGGATCGTGCGCGGGCTCGGCGCGCCACCAGCACGAGATCGTCGCCCGGCGGTCCGGTGACGCAGGGCTCGCCACCGCCGTCGCCGAGGTGTCCCCGCGGGTGCTGGAGCTGTCGGAGTTCCTGGTCGACGTACTCGGGGTCACCGATGTGGGCGCGTCGTTCCCGCACGCGGTGGCCTACCACCCGACCTGCCACTCCCTGCGGATGCTGGGCGTGGGGGACCGGCCGTTGGCGTTGCTGCGGGAGGTCCGCGGCATCCGGCTGCTCGACCTGCCTCAGGCGGAGTCGTGCTGCGGGTTCGGCGGCACCTTCGCGGTGAAGAACGCCGACACCTCGGTCGCGATGGGTGCGGACAAGGCCCGCCACGTCGTGTCGTCGGGGGCCGAGGTGCTGGTCGCCGGCGACTCGTCCTGTCTGATGCACATCGGCGGCATGCTCTCGCGGCAGCGCTCCGGCGTGCGCGTGATGCACCTGGCGGAGGTGCTCGCCTCGTGACCGCGACCTTCGTCGGGATGCCGGCTTTCCCGTCGGCCGCGCGTACGGCGCTCGCGGACACCCAGCTTCGGGCGAACCTGGCCCACGCCACCGGCACGATCCGCGCCAAGCGCGCAGCCGTCGTGGGGGAGGTCGAGGACTGGGAGGAGCTGCGGCTCGCGGGGGCGGCGATCAAGGACAACGCCTTGTTGCACCTCGACGAGCACCTGCTCGCGCTCGAGGCCGCCCTGACCGAACGCGGCGCGACCGTTCACTGGGCGCGCGACGCCGCCGAGGCCTGCGCGATCGTCGCCGAGGTGACCCGCAGCCACGGCGTCGACGAGGTCGTCAAGGTCAAGTCCATGGCTACCCAGGAGATCGGGCTCAACGAGGCCCTCGCCGCGGAGGGCATCGCCGCCTGGGAGACCGACCTCGCCGAGCTGATCGTCCAGCTCGGCGACGACCTGCCCTCGCACATCCTCGTGCCCGCCATCCACCGCAACCGCGCGGAGATCCGGCAGATCTTCACCGAGCGGATGGCCGCAGCGGGGCGGCCGGCTCCCGACGACCTCACCGACGAGCCGGCACGGTTGGCCGAGGCGGCCCGGCTGCACCTGCGCGAGAAGTTCCTGCGCGCCAAGGTCGCCGTCTCCGGAGCCAACTTCGCCGTCGCGGAGTCCGGGACCCTCGTGGTCGTCGAGTCCGAGGGCAACGGCCGGATGTGCCTGACCCTGCCCGAGGTGCTGGTGTCGGTCGTCGGCATCGAGAAGGTGGTGCCGACCTGGGCTGACCTCGACGTCTTCCTCCAGCTGCTGCCCCGGTCGAGCACTGGCGAGCGGATGAACCCCTACACCTCCACCTGGTCGGGGGTGACGCCCGGCGACGGCCCGCAGGAGGTGCACGTCGTGCTGCTCGACAACGGCCGCACGCGTGCACTCGCGGACGAGGTGGGCCGCCAGGCCCTGCGCTGCATCCGCTGCTCTGCCTGTCTCAACGTCTGTCCGGTCTACGAACGCACCGGCGGCCACGCCTACGGGTCGGTGTACCCAGGCCCGATCGGCGCGATCCTCAACCCGCTTCTCAAGGGCGTCGGTGTCGACGAGCAGACCGACTCGCTGCCCTATGCCTCGTCGCTGTGCGGGGCCTGCTACGAGGTCTGCCCGGTGCGGATCGACATCCCGTCGGTGCTCGTCGACCTGCGAGCCCAGGTCGTCGACGCGCACCGCGACGACCGGGTGCCCAAGCCTGAGGCGGTTGCCATGCGCGCTGCTTCGTGGCTGCTCTCCGACTCGGGGCGGATGGGTTTCGCGGAGCGCGCATCGGGTCTGGTCGGGCGCCTGACCGAGAGGATGGGCCGTCGTACGTCGCCTGGCGGTCGACGTACTCTCTCTCGGCTGCCTTGGCCCGGCGCGGCCTGGACCGATGCGCGCGACCTGCCCTCGCCGCCTCCCGAGTCGTTCCGGGCCTGGTGGAGGCGCACGCGGGGCGGCCGGAGCGACGGCACCGCCGGGGAGGGCCGATGAGCGCCCGCGAGGAGATCCTGGGACAGGTCAGGTCGGCCCTGCGCGAGGCCGACCGTGGCCCGGTCGACGTCCCGCGCGGCTACCGCGGACCGCGCGGCAGCGGCTTGCGCGACGCGGACATGGTCTCGCTGTTCGTCGAGCGCGTCGCGGACTACCGCGCCACGGTCGAGCGCTGTGCCGAGGCGGATGTCCCCGAGGCGGTACGACGGGCGCTCGGCTCGCGCGCCCGTGTGCTGGTGCCGGAGGGGTTCCCCTGGCCGGTCGACCACGGCGTCCGCGACACCGGTCTGAGCCCGCAGGAGCTCGACGACTGCGAGGCCGTCGTCACCGAGGCCACGGTCGGCATCGCCGAGACGGGCACGATCGTGCTCACCCACGGCGCCGGCCAGGGGCGCCGAGCGCTGTCGCTCGTGCCCGACGTACACCTGTGCGTCGTCCGGGCCGACCAGGTCGTCGCCGGTGTCCCCGACGCCGTCGCCCTGCTCGACCCGGGACGCCCGCAGACCTGGATCAGCGGCCCGAGCGCCACCAGCGACATCGAGCTGAACCGCGTCGAAGGGGTGCACGGACCGCGCACCCTGCACGTGGTGGTCGTCGAGTAGCCGCCGAGTCGGCAGAGGTGCCGCTCGCGCTCAGCCCTTGCGCCGTGCCCGGGAGGCCGACTTGGCGCGCTCGTTCTGGTCGAGGACGACCTTGCGGATCCGCACCGCGTCGGGGGTGACCTCGACGCACTCGTCCTCGCGGCAGAACTCCAGGCACTGCTCGAGGGAGAGCCTCTTCGGCGGGATCAGCTTCTCGAAGTTGTCGGCCGTGGAGGAGCGGACGTTGGTCTGCTTCTTCTCCTTGGTGATGTTGACGTCCATGTCGTCCTCGCGAGAGTTCTCGCCGACGATCATGCCTTCGTACACCTCGGTGGTCGGCTCGACGAACATCGTCCCGCGCTCCTGCAGGTTGGTCATGGCGTACGACGTCGCGGCACCTGCCCGGTCGGCGACGAGGGAGCCGGAGGCGCGGGAGCGGATCTCGCCGGCCCACGGCTCGTAGCCCTCGAACACGTGATGGGCGATGCCCGTGCCGCGGGTGTCGGTGAGGAACTCGGTGCGGAAGCCGATCAGGCCGCGGGCGGGCACGAGGAACTCCATGCGGACCCAGCCGGTGCCGTGGTTGGTCATCTGCTCCATGCGGCCCTTGCGCACGGCGAGGAGCTGGGTGATCGTGCCGAGGTACTCCTCGGGCGCGTCGATGGTCAGGCGCTCGACGGGCTCGTAGATCTTGCCCTCGATCTCCTTGGTGACCACCTGCGGCTTGCCGACGGTGAGCTCGTAGCCCTCGCGCCGCATCTGCTCGACGAGGATCGCGAGCGCGAGCTCACCACGGCCCTGGACCTCCCACGCGTCGGGGCGCTCGGTGGGGAGCACCTTGATCGACACGTTGCCGACGAGCTCGGCGTCGAGCCGGTCCTTGACCAGGCGGGCGGTGACCTTGGTGCCCTTGGTGGGCCCGCGCCCGGCCAGCGGGGAGGTGTTGGTGCCGATGGTCATCGAGATGGCCGGCTCGTCGACGGTGATGAGCGGCAGCGCCTCGGGCTTGTCGGGGTCGGCCAGGGTCTCGCCGATCATGATCTCGGGGATGCCGGCGATGGCGACGATGTCACCGGGTCCTGCGGACTCGCCCGGCTTGCGCTCCAGGGCCTCGGTGACGAGGAGCTCGGTGATCTTGACGTTCTGCACCGCGCCGTCGCGCTTCATCCACGCGACCTGCTGGCCCTTCTTGAGGGTGCCCTCCTTGACGCGCACGAGCGCCAGGCGGCCGAGGAACGGCGAGGAGTCGAGGTTGGTGACGTGTGCCTGGAGGGGCTTGTCCTCGTGGTACGTCGGCGCCGGGATGGTGTCGATGATGGTCTGGAACAGCGGCTCGAGGTTGTCGCTGTCCGGCAGCCCGCCGTTGGCCGGCATCTCCAGCGACGCGCGGCCCGCCTTCGCCGAGGCGTAGACGACCGGGAAGTCGAGCGCTTCGGCGCTGTGGCTGTCGTCGAGCAGGTCCATGAACAGCTCGTAGGTCTCGTCGACGACTTCGCTGATCCGTGCGTCGGACCGGTCGACCTTGTTGACCACGAGCACGACGGGCAGGTCGGCGTTGAGGGCCTTGCGGAGCACGAACCGGGTCTGGGGGAGCGGCCCCTCGGAGGCGTCGACCAGGAGCACGATGCCGTCGACCATCGAAAGGCCGCGCTCGACCTCGCCGCCGAAGTCTGCGTGGCCCGGGGTGTCGATGATGTTGATGGTCATCGGGCCGTCCTTCGCGGCCGCGCCCGTGTAGCGGATCGCGGTGTTCTTCGCGAGGATCGTGATGCCCTTCTCCCGCTCGAGGTCGCCGGAGTCCATGGCCCGCTCGTCGACGTGCTGGTGCTCGCCGAAGGCGCCGCCCTGCCACAGCATCGCGTCCACGAGGGTGGTCTTGCCGTGGTCGACGTGCGCGACGATCGCGACGTTTCTCAGATCGCTGCGGGAGGAGACGGAGGTGTTCTCGGACATGCGGGTGCGACACTCAGCTTTCGATGGAGGGCCCGCTGGACGTCGTACGAGGTGGTCGCCCTGGGCGACGCGGGTCGTATGAAGTTGCGGGAAGAGTCGCCCCAGTCTACCGACGGCCGGACCCACGGCCGAATCGCGTGGACGCGCGCCGGCCGCGACGCGGAGGCGTCCTACGCTGGCGGCTGTGAGCGCCATGGGACCACAGACGGAGTACGACGAGCTTCATCTCGCCGACGGGGACCTCCTGGTTCGCCGGGCCGGCCACCTGGTCGAGGTGGTGTTCAACCGCCCCGAGCGGCACAACGCCTTCACCAGCGGCACGTACCAGGGGCTGTTGCAGGTCTGCGCCGAGCTGCACGAGGACCCGTCGGCGCGCGTGGTGGTCTTCCGCGGATCCGGCGGGCGCGCCTTCGCCGCGGGCAACGAGATCTCGGAGTTCTCCTCGTTGAGCCAGGGTGAGCAGGGCGTCGCCTACGAGGCGAAGGTGGGCCGGGTGCTGCGGGCGATCGCGGAGCTGCCGCAGGTCACGGTCGCCGCCGTGGAGGGGATCTGCGTCGGGGGCGGGCTCGCGGTGGCGACCCACTGCGACCTGCGCATCGCCACGGAGGGGTCGCGCTTCGGGTACCCGATCGCCCGGACCCTCGGCAACGCGCTCTCGGCGTTCATCGTCTACCGCTGCGCGAGCGTCTTCGGGGAGTCGCTGACCCGGGAGATGCTGCTTGCCTCGCGCCTGGTCGACGCGCAGCGGGCGCACAACGTGGGCGCCGTGATGGCGGTGGTCGCGCCGGGCCAGCTCGACGACGAGATCCGCGAGCTGGCCGCCGGCATCGACCACGCCTCGCGGATGACGATCACCGCCACGAAGGAGCAGCTGCTCCGACGCTCGGACGCCCTGGAGGTCTCACCCGCGGACGACGTGGAGCGCCTGGAGAGGGTCTACGGCGCACCCGACTTCCGCGAGGGCGTGCGGGCGTTCCTGGCGAAGGAGAAGCCTCGCTTCGGGGAGGGACGATGACCGACGCGGTCGCGGAGCTGGCAGCCCTGCTCGCCGTGCGCCACAAGGTCACCACCTTCACCGGCGCTGGTGTCTCGACCGAGTCCGGCATCCCCGACTTCCGCTCGCCCGGAGGGGTGTGGACGCGCTACGACCCGCGCGACTTCACCTTCGACGGGTACGTCGCCTCCGCCGAGCAGCGCGCGAACGCCTGGGCCATGCGGCGGGAGTTCTTCGCGCGCGAGGTCCTGCCCAACCCCGCTCACCTCGCGATCGCCCGGATCGAGGCCGCGGGTCGCGCCCATGGTGTCATCACGCAGAACATCGACGGTCTGCACCAGCTCGCCGGATCCACGAACGTCCTGGAGATCCACGGCACCGCCCGCGAGGTCACGTGCATCGGGCTCGCGCCGCGCTACGGCATCCCCGAGGGCTGCGGGTTCGCAGCGCCCTACACCTGGGCCTTCGAGCAGGTCGACGCGGGCGACCCGGACCCGTCGTGCCCCGGGTGCGGCGGCCTCGTGAAGTCCGCAACCGTGTCCTTCGGGCAGGTGCTGCCGGCCGGGGTCGTGGAGCGGGCGGGCGAGCTGGCGACCACCGGCGACCTGATGCTCGCGGTCGGCTCGTCGCTGCAGGTGCGTCCCGCGGCGGATCTTCCCGTGGCGGCCGTCGAGGCGGGCCTGCCCCTCGTGATCGTCAACGACGAGCCGACGCCCCTCGACGAGATCGCCACCCTGGTCGTGCGGGGCCGGGCCGGCGAGGTGCTTCCCGCGGCGGTGGATCGCGCCTTCTGAGGCGGCACCTGCCGGGCGGCGGTCGCCCTGACCGTCGTACCGGATCCTGGCGTTTGCTGTCACCGACCGGGGGTACGCCACCTTTGTCCGGTCGCACACCGCTAGGAGAAACACACCCATGGACATCGGCGCGAGCTTCAACCGCGCGTGGGAGGGCTTCTTCGGCTTCCTCCCCAACCTGCTCGGCTTCCTCGTCATCGTCGGCGTCGGCTACCTCGTAGCCCGTCTCGCGGCGACCGCCGCGCAGAAGCTCTTGGAGAGGGCCGCCATCGACCAGAGGCTGCGAGACTCCGACGCCAACAGGTACGTCGAGATGGTGGCCGCGGGGGCCAGGCCGTCGCGTGGCATCTCGCGTGTGGTCTTCCTGCTGATCTTCGCGTTCTTCCTGTTCGCAGGCGTCGTCGCACTCGGCGTCCCCGCGCTCAGCTCGTTCATGAACGACGTGCTGGCCTACCTCCCGAACGTCATCGTCGCGATCGTCATCTTCGTCGCCGCCGCCGTGCTCTCGAGTGCGGTCGCCAAGGGCGTCAACCGGGTCCTGGGGCAGACCCCGACCGGCAGGATCGTCGCCGCCGTCGTGCCGGCACTGGTCATGATCATCGCGATGTTCATGATCCTCGAGCAGCTGATGATCGCGGAGGAGATCGTGCGCATCGCGTTCGCGGCCACGATGTTCGCGCTGGCACTCGGGCTCGCCCTGGCCTTCGGCCTCGGTGGCCGCGACCTCGCCGCGCAGATGCTCGAGGACGCCTACCGCACCGGCAAGGAGCACCGCGCGCAGGCCAGGCTGGACCTCGAGGCCGCCGCACAGGGACAGGCGAAGTACGAGATGAGCCCGGTCGGCTACTCCAGCGCCTCCTTCAGCGACAACAGCCACGCCCAGGACCCGAGCCTGGGTGACGACCGGGACCGGACTCGATCCTGGTCCGACGACTCTCCTCAGAGCCGCTTCTGAGGTGACTCCGGGTGCGGGGGCGCCGTCTCCAGCAGAGGGGACAGCGTCCTCGCACCCTTGTGTGGGGCCGGCCCCCGGGTGTTCGGGCCGTCTGCTGCGGGCAGCGTCAGTCGAAGACCCGGTGCACCTTGTGCTGTGCCGCCTGTGCGCGCGGGCGGATCACCATCTCGTCGATGTTGACGTGTGAAGGCCGGGTGACCACCCATCCGATCGCGTCGGCGATGTCCTCGGCCACGAGCGGCTCCTTCACGCCGGCGTAGATCGCCTCGGCCTTGGCCTCGTCGCCGTCGAAGCGCTTGAGCGAGAACTCGTCGGTGCGCACCATGCCCGGCGCGATCTCGGTGATCCGGACCGGCTCGCCGCACAGCTCGAGCCGAAGCGTCTCCGTCACGACCTGGGTGCCGTGCTTGGCCGCGGTGTAGCCGGCTCCGCCTTCGTAGGCGATGCGCCCTGCAGTCGACCCGACGTTGACGATCACCCCGTCCCCGCTCGCGACGAGTGCCGGCAGCAGCGCCTTGGTCACGTTCAGCAAGCCGATCACGTTCACCTCGTACATCGCCCGCCAGTCCTCGGGGTCGGCCTCTGCGACCGGGTCGGACCCGACAGCGCCGCCGGCGTTGTTGACGAGTACGTCGAGTCGCGGTCCGACCTTCGCCGCGAGCGCCTCCACGTCCTGGGTCGAGGTCACGTCGCAGCCCACCGGCGTACCCCCGATCTCCTTGGCCAGCGCCTCGACGCGGTCGGTGCGGCGGGCCGCGCACACGACGTGGAAACCCGCTGAGGCAAGGCGTCGGGCAGTGGCGGCGCCGATGCCGCTGCTCGCGCCGGTGACGACGGCTGTCTTTGCATGGGGGCGGTGCGCTGAGGGCATGTGGCCGATTCTCGCAGGTGGTCAAGGGGTGCGCTGCTCCTCGTGTGAGGGCAAGATGTGCGCATGGATCCGAGGAGAATCGCGTCGATCTTTGCCGTCCTTGGGGGCGTCGGTTGGCTGGCGAAGGTCTTTTTGATCTGGCGAAGCGGGGGTGAGACCGAGTCGCTGCTCGTCT
Source organism: Nocardioidaceae bacterium (assembly GCA_035456965.1). Lineage (GTDB taxonomy): Bacteria > Actinomycetota > Actinomycetes > Propionibacteriales > Nocardioidaceae > Nocardioides_C. Next base: position 34,578 of record DATICF010000108.1, on the reverse strand, counting down.
GGGGGTTGGCCGTTGCCGGATGGGCCGCGTTCGCCGTCGCCCTGGGGGCAGCCGGATACACGCTGGTCGAGAAGGCTCCGGTGTGGCTGCGCGGTGTGGTGGCTGTGGCGACCGCGCTGCTGGTGCTGATGCTGTGGCAGCTGCTCGACCAGGGCATCAAGGCGACCTACGACGGGGAGACCTGGCTCCGTGACGAGCTGAGCGTCGTGGTCGCAGCGCTGATCGCGCTGGGGATGGGCTTCTGGGGATTCAGTCGGCGCCGTCCCGAGCCGCCTTCGAGGAGCCGACGGGCCGCCCCGCCGGCCCGCGGGCGCCGCGCGGCTCGCTGAGCCTCAAGGCGCCGGCGACGGGCATCAGCGGCGCCGGACCCGGACCTTCAGCTCGTTGCTGATGCCGGCGCCCAGGGTGCCCCTGACCTCGGGGCTCCGCAGCCGGTAGAGGCCGGTTCGCCGGGGCTTGAACCTCGCGGCGATGCGGCCGTCGTCGCTAGTCGTGCGCCTGGCGACCGTCTTCCAGCGGCTGGCGTGCAGCGGCTTCCACTGGATCCGGACGGTGCGACCCGCCTGCGGCGTCCCGTCGTCGGCACGCCTCAGCACGGCAGTCACGCGCACGGCCCGGCCGATGCGGATGCGGTGCCTCGAGACACGGGCGACAAGGCGCGCTGCAGGCTGGACGGTGATCTCGCGGGTGAACGTCGTGCGGTGGCGGTCCCCGTCTGCGGTCGCGGCTATCTCCAAAGTGACGCCGCCGGGCTCGTCCGGGGCACCCCACTGGCCGCTCAGCAGGACGGCGCTCGCCGCACAGTCACCCGCGTCCGCGGCGCAGTCGAAGTCGCGCCACAGCAACGAGTGATTCCCGATGTCCATGGACGCCCAGCCGAGGTGGGTGCCTTCCACCTTCGTCTCGACCGGAGCCCGGAACCGGAGCACGTCGCCGGCGGTGACGACGAAGCCGTTTCGGACGATCCGGCTCCCGCTGGTGATCGGGCCGGTCAAACGCACGCCGTCGGAGACCAGCACGTCGGCGCTGATCTCCGCGACGGACTTGTAGCTGGTGTGGACGCGGACCGTGAAGGTGTGGCGACCGCCGCTGAGCCCTTCAGAGGCGCTGAAACGAGGTGTGGCGTCGAAGCTGCGCGGCTGGCCGTAAGGGGAGTAGGTGCTCACGACCTCGCCGTCGATGAGGCGCTCGACCTTGTAGATGTAGGGGTCGAGGAACCCGTCCGGTTCGGGCACGGCCTCGGGGAGCTCCGTGTGGTACCCGATCGACACCCCGCCGCTGACGGAGCCACCTGTCTCGGGTGGGGCCGCCGGGATCTCGGTGAGGGAGAGCTCGGGCGGCGGCCCTACGGTGACCCGCCGTGTCATGAGGGGGTACGCCCCCGACTCGGGGTAGAGGGAGAGCCTGCCGTGCACGTCCTCGGCGACCACCGCGATCTTCGGCTGGCCGAGCACCGGGGCCTTCAGATCCTCCACGGGAACGCTCACGGAGTACGGAGCAGTGTCGTCGAAGAGGTAGCCGTCCTGCTGGCTGTAGCGGTTCTCGGTGTCCAGGTAGAACCTCACCCCCTTGAGAGGTGCGGCACCCTGATCGGTCGATGGGGTCGCGTCAGCGGTGACCGTGAAGGTGTCCCAGACCGCCGACTGGTTCTCGGGGGAGGTCATCGCGACGGAGGGCTTGGGGTTGTCGATGCCCATGACGCGGCTGAAAACCCCGACGGTCGTGTCTCCGGAGAGGATCCTGAACCTGACGATCGGCGTGCTCTTGAGCATCCCGGCGGTGGGCAGCACGCCCTCGACCTCGCAGTCGACGTCGGGCAGACAGTGCGTTGCGTCGAACCTCGTGCTGCCGAACGATGCGGCGCCGGTCTGCGGGACCTGCTCGTCCCAGCCGGCCACCACCTCGGTGATCGTGGTCCCGTCGGCAGGCGCGGGCAGCGTCAGGGTGATCGGCAGCTCTGCGGCGGCCTGCTCGCCTCTCGTGATGGTGACCCTGCTGCCGTAGTCGTCCTCGACGGCGCTCGCCGGTTGGCTTTCGACGACGGGGGTGACCAGAGCGAGGGCCGCGACGGCGGCAGTGACTCGAGAGATGTGTTGCACAAGAAGGCTTTCGTGGGACGGCGACGGTTAGACCGTCCGGTCGGATCACGGGGCAGCCGGCTCCGGTTTCCGACTGGATCGTATAGGTGTGTTGGAGAAAAGGCCCCTTTTGTGACCGTCCGTTTTGGTCGGGCTGGTCTGGTCCTGGCCCTCTCGCCGATCGAGACCGCATTGGCCAAGGTAAGGCTTGCCTAATAAACTCGTCCGGTGCCTCTCGCTCCTGCTCCCACCACGGTCCCGTTCGCCGCGCGCCTGGCGGACTTCGGCGACCGGGTGGCCCTGAGTACGCCGGAGCGCACCATCACCTACGCCGACCTGGCCGGCCTCGTCGCCGACGGGGTCGCCGCCCTCGGGGCCACCCGCCGCCTCGTCCTGCTCGCCGGGGCCAACCGGGTCGAGTCCCTCGTCACCTACCTGGCCGCGCTCTCGGCGGGCCATCCCGTGATCCTCGTCCCGGGCGACAACCCCGGGAACCTCGACGCCGTCGTCGAGGCCTACGACCCCGACGTTGTCGCCGGACCTGACGGCGTGCTCGTCGAGCGTCGCGACGGCACCGGCCATGACCTGCACCCCGATCTCGCCCTGCTGCTCTCCACCTCAGGCTCGACCGGGTCGCCCAAGCTGGTTCGTCTCTCGGCCGAGAACGTCCAGGCCAACGCTGCGTCGATCGCTGAGTACCTCGCGATCCGCCCCACCGACGTCGCCGCGACGACCCTGCCGATGCACTACTGCTACGGCCTGTCCGTGATCAACAGCCACCTGCTTGCGGGCGCCTCGATCATGCTGACCGACCTGTCCGTGGTGGACGGGTGTTTCTGGGAGCAGTTCCGCGCTGCAGGGGCGACGACGTTCGCAGCCGTGCCCTACACCTTCGACCTTCTCGACCGGGTCGGCTTCGAAGCCATGGACCTCCCGTCGCTGCGCTACGTCACCCAGGCCGGCGGCCGCCTCGCTCCCGACCGGGTGCGCCGGTTCGCCGAGCTCGGCCGTAGCCGGGGCTGGGACCTGTTCGTGATGTACGGCCAGACCGAGGCCACCGCGCGCATGGCTTACCTGCCCCCCGACCTGGCGCTCACCTCGCCGGGTTCGATCGGCGTCCCCGTTCCGGGAGGCTCCTTCCACCTCGAGCCGCTGCCGGAGATGCCGCTGTCGCGTGAGGGTGCCGTCGACGTGGGCGAGCTCGTCTACGACGGCCCGAACGTCATGCTCGGGTACGCCGAGACTCCGGCCGATCTCGGCCTCGGGCGAGTCACCGCCTCATTGCCGACCGGCGACGTGGCACGTCGTACGCCTGAGGGGTTGTACGAGATCGTCGGTCGCCGCAACCGCTTCGCGAAGATCTTCGGCCTGCGCATCGACCTCGACCAGGTGGAGCGGTTCTACGCCGACGAGGGGATGCTCGTGGCGTGCGCGGCCGGCGAGGGGCCGACCGGGGAACGGCTCGTGGTCGCCGTGTCGGACGAGGCCGCTCCGGTCGACGTCCAGCGAGTCGCGGCAGTCGCGAAGGAGCACGCAGGACTCCCCCCGGGAGCGGTCGCGGTGTGCCCCGTGCGCGAGGTCCCGCGTCTTCCCAACGGCAAGCCCGACTACCGCACGGTGGCCGGCCTTGGGCGCGGGTGCCCTCCCAAGGTCCCTGGGGGCAGGACCTCCCGTACGACGGGCGAGCGGCTGCGCGAGGTGTACGCCGAGGTCCTGCGCAGGGACGCCGTGCGCGACGAGGACTCGTTCGTCTCGCTGGAGGGTGACTCGCTCTCCTACGTCGAGATGTCGATCCGGGTCGAGGAGGTGCTCGGACACCTCCCGGCGAACTGGCACGTCACGCCGATCGGCGAGCTCGTCCCGCGCGAGGGCAGGGCTCGACGCGGCCGGACGCTGGAGATGAACGTGCTGCTGCGCGCGCTGGCGATCGTGGCCATCGTCGGGTCGCACGCGAACCTCTTCGTCGTGCTGGGCGGAGCGCACGTGCTGCTCGGCGTCGCCGGGTTCAACTTCGGCCGCTTCCACCTGACCGAGGCTCCGCGCGCGGACCGGCTGCGCCATCTGGCGTCGAGCATTGCGCGCGTCGCGATCCCGTCGGCGCTCATCATCGGCGTGGTCGCGACGTACACCGCGGGCCTCGGGTGGAAGAACGCGCTGCTGCTCAACGGCGTCCTCGGCGAGCGGAGCTGGACCGAGCCTGCGTGGCACTACTGGTTCATCGAGGCGCTCGTCTACACGCTGCTCGCCCTGACCGTGGTCATGGCACTGCCGTTGGTCGACAAGGCGGAGCGGCGCTGGCCGTTCTGGCTGCCGATGATGCTCGCGGGTCTCGGGCTGCTCACCCGCTTCGAGGTCGTGGAGGTCATGGGCGGCGACACGATCCACCGTGCGAACGTCGTGTTCTGGCTGGTCGCGCTGGGTTGGGCGACCGTCAAGGCGACCGTGACCTGGCAGCGCGTGCTGGTCTCGGCGGTCGTGGTCGCAACCGTCCCGGGGTTCTTCGACGACCCGACGCGCGAGGCACTCGTGATCGGCGGGCTGCTCGCCCTGGTGTGGGTCCGCTCCGTGCGCGTGCCGGCCCTCGTCGCTCGAGGGCTGGTGGCGCTGGCCGGTGCGTCCCTCTACATCTACCTCGTCCACTGGCAGGTCTACCCGCACCTCGAGGACCGGATCCCGTGGCTCGCGACGGTCCTGTCCCTGCTGGCCGGCGTGCTCGTCTGGCAGGCCGTCGAGCGGGTCACCCCGACCGTCGTACGTCGAGCGCGGGGCGTGAGCACGTCGACCGCTCCACGTCCCGCCACGCCCGTGCCGGTGGCACCAGCGCCCGTCGTTCACGACTGAGCCGGCTCGGGCTGTTCGAGGTCCTCGAACTGCTTCGCGACGACCACGTCGGTGGAGCTGTGCGCGAGGATCGACAGCACGATCACCAGCGCGACCAGGTGGTACACCTCGTCCGCGAGCGCGATGCCCGACTGGAGCACGATCAGGCCGTACACCACCGAGGCGAAGCCCTTGGGTCCGAACCACATCGCCGCGACGCGCTCGCGTCGGGGTAGCGGCGATCGCCACAGGGCCACGACGAGCGCGAGCGGACGCGCGGCCACGAGCGCGAGGACCGCGAAGACCCATCCGGTTATCGGGATCTCGTCGAAGAGGAAGGCGGGCGTGATCAGCGCGCCGAAGACGAGGATCGCCGCCAGCTTCAACAGCTCGCTGACCAGCTCCCCGAACTGCTCGAACTCGTGCCGGAAGCCAGGCCCGCGGGTGGCGACGGTGACTCCGGCGGAGAAGGCCGCGAGGAAGAGGTTCGCATGCGTGGCGAGGGAGATCGCGAGCACGAGCAGTCCGATCGAAACGGCGACCAGTGGCTCGAGAGCCTTCGTGGCGGAGAGGAACGGAAGGCTCTCCAGCCACAGCACGATCAAGGGGACCGCGACCCCCACGACGATGCCCAGCGCGAGCTCCTCGGCCAAGGCCCGCCCGCTCTCCTCGGGTGCACCCGCCATGGTCAGCAGCACGAGCACGACGGGTAGCGCGAGGCCGTCGTTGACCCCCGACTCCACGTTGAGGATGTGCCTGAGCCTTCGGGGGACCTCCTTGCGGCCGACGATCGCCGCGGCGAACACAGGGTCGGTGGGCGCCAGGACCGCGGCGATCAGGAACGACTCGAGCCACGGCAGCCCGGCGACGTACCTTGCGAGCACCGCGGTGATCAGCAGGGTCAGCGGCAGCCCCAGCAGCAGCGCCCGGCTCGGCAACCGCCAGGCCGCGCGCAGGTCAGCGAGGCCGACCCGCATGCCGTCGGTGAAGAGGACCGAGAACAGCGCCAGCTCGGCCAGGGTGATGACGATGGGGTCGTCGGGCTCGATGACGAGCACGTCGGTGACGCCGGAGCCGAGCAGGAACCCGCCGATGAGGAAGAGCACCGCCGTGGAGAGCACGGTCCGGTGGGCGCGCTCGGAGACCAGGACGCCGGCGACCAGGAGTGCCGCGAAGCACAGCAGCAGCGTTGCCTCCATCAGCCTGCCCGCTCAGCCGACGTGGCGTGGCCGTGCCCGGGCCCGACGATCCTCATGCCTCCCCACCCTGCAGGCCAAACGGTGTGACGTCGCGGGAATGGGGGAGAATCCCCGTTGGTTGACCCACCGGAGGTATTCCGTTTCGTGAACTTCGCACCCGTGAGCGTCCCCGCGGTGCGCCCCGTGCCAGGGCGTGTCGCGATGATCAGCCTGCACACGTCCCCGCTCGACCAGCCGGGCACGGGCGACGCGGGCGGCATGAACGTCTACGTGCTCGAGCTGTCCAAGCGGCTGGCCGAGCGCGGCATCGCGATCGAGATCTTCACGCGCGCCACCTCCTCCAAGCTGCCGCCGGTGGTCGAGGCGTTCCCGGGGGTCCACGTCCACCACGTCCACGCCGGGCCGTTCGAGGGCCTGCGCAAGGAGGACCTCCCGCCGCAGCTGTGCTCCTTCGCACGCGAGGTGCTGCGGGCCGAGGCCGGCCACCAGCAGGGTTGGTACGACCTCGTGCACAGCCACTACTGGCTCTCCGGGCAGGTCGGTGCGCTGATGCGCGACCGCTGGGGGGTACCGATGGCCCACTCGATGCACACCATGGCCAAGGTCAAGAACGAGCTGCTCGCCGAGGGCGACACCCCCGAGCCCATGGCGCGGGTGATCGGCGAGGAGCAGGTGGTCGAGGCCGCCGACATGCTCATTGCCAACACCGACATCGAGGCCAAGCAGCTGATCAACCTCTACGACGCGGACCCCACTCGCGTGGAGGTCGTCCACCCTGGCGTGGACCTCGACGTGTTCCGTCCCGCCGGCCAGGCTGCCGCGCGCGAGCGCCTCGGGCTGCCGCGCGATGCCCACGTGCTGATGTTCGCCGGCCGGATCCAGCCGCTGAAGGCCCCCGACGTCCTGCTCCGCGCCGTCGCGGTCCTCCTCGAGCGAGACCCCGATCTGCGTGAGCGACTGGTCGTCCCGGTCGTCGGCGGCCCCTCGGGCAGCGGGCTCGAGCACCCCGAGTCGCTCGCCCAGCTCGCCTCCTCCCTGGGCCTCGACGACGTCGTGCGATTCGTCCCGCCGGTGCAGCAGTCGACCCTCGTCGACTGGTACTCCGCCGCCACGCTGGTCTGCGTCCCGTCCTACAACGAGTCCTTCGGCCTCGTCGCCGTCGAGGCGCAGTCTTCGGGTACGCCGGTCGTGGCTGCTGCCGTGGGGGGCCTCACCACCGCGGTCGACCACGGGGTCTCCGGCCTCCTCGTCGAGGGCCACGACCCGGCCGACTACGCCCGCGCGTTCGAGCGGGTCCTGCACCACCCGGCATTCCGCGACCGGCTGTCCGAGGGGGCGCTGCGGCAGGCCGCCGGGTTCGCCTGGGACAGGACCGCCGAGCGCACGATCGAGGTGTACCGCAAGGCCAGCGCCGCGATGCGCAGCGAGCTAGAGGGGATGGCCGGATGAACCAGTCCATGAGCGAGGCCCAGCAGAGCGCGGCCGAGACGCTGCGCAAGGTGTTCGACGCCCACGAGCTGGAGTGGAAGGAGATCTCGCCGGGCGTATTCACGGTCGTTCTCCCCGGCGAGAAGAAGCTCCAGACGCCGTGCCGCTTCGACGTGGGCGAGCACGCCCTGGGAGTGCACGCGTTCGTCGCCCGACGTCCCGACGAGAACCACGAGCGGGTCTACCGCTGGCTGCTCGAGCGCAACCTCAAGCTCTACGGTGTGGCGTTCGCCCTCGACCACATGGGCGACATCTACCTCGACGGGCGGCTGCCGCTGTCCTCGGTCACCCCCGAGGAGCTCGACCGGCTGCTGGGGTCGGTGCTGTCCTACGCCGACGAGTCCTTCAACCCCATCCTCGAGCTCGGCTTCGCCACCTCGATCCGCCGCGAGTGGGAGTGGCGCAAGTCGCGAGGGGAGTCGACCCGCAATCTCGAGGCGTTCCGGGGCTGGCTCGAGAAGGGCGAGGAGCCGCCGGCCCCTGCCGAGTGACCGCGGCCGGCCGCTGCCTCAGACCTCCAGCTTGTAGCCGAGCCCGCGCACGGTGACGAGGTACTTCGGGTGCGCCGGGTCGGGCTCGATCTTGGTGCGCAGCCGCTTCACGTGCACGTCGAGGGTCTTGGTGTCCCCGACGTAGTCCGAGCCCCAGACCCGGTCGATGAGCTGCCCGCGCGTGAGCACCCTGCCCGGGTTGCGGAGGAACATCTCGAGGAGCTCGAACTCCTTGAGCGGCAGCCTCGTCTCCTCGTTGTCCACGGTCACGACGTGCCGTTCGACGTCCATGCGCACCGGCCCTGCCTCGAGCGTGGTGGGCGCGAGGTCCGGCTCGACTCCACGGCGGAGCACCGCCCGGATCCGGGCGACGAGCTCGCGGGGGGAGTAGGGCTTGGTGACGTAGTCGTCGGCGCCTAGCTCGAGCCCGACCACCTTGTCCACCTCGCTGTCCTTGGCGCTGACCATGATCACCGGGACGTTCGAGGACTGCCGGATCACCCGGCACACCTCGGTCCCGGGCATCCCAGGCAGCATCAGGTCCAGCAGCACGATGTCCGCGCCGGCGCGGTCGAACTCCGCGATGGCGTCGGGGCCCGTGTTGGCGATGCCGACCTCGAAGCCTTCCTTGCGGAGCATGTACGCGAGCGCGTCGCTGTAGCTCTCTTCATCCTCGACGACGAGTACCCGGGTCACGGGCGTGCCTCCTGCTGGCTGGGACGGTTCTGAGACTGGTGCATCGATTCGCTGCTGGTACGACGTGGAAGGGTCAACGTGAACGACGACCCCTGTCCGGGGACCGACCACACGCGGACCTCACCGCCGTGGGACGCCGCGACGTGCTTCACGATGGACAGGCCGAGGCCTGTCCCGCCCGTCGAACGGTGCCGAGCCGGATCGACCCGGTAGAACCGCTCGAAGATCCGGTCGAGCTCGGTCGCGGGGATGCCGATGCCCTGGTCGGTCACGGTGATCTCGACCATCGAGTCGGCGGCTCGCGCGCCCACGACCACGTTCGAGTCGTCGGGCGAGTAGGTGACCGCGTTGGCCACGAGGTTTCCCACGGCGACGGCGATCTGGTCGGCGCTGCCGAGCGCCTCGAGTGCGCGCTCCCCGTCGTGGACCACGCTGATCTGCTTGGCGGCGGCGTCGATGGCGCAGGCGTCGATCGCGCGGGTGATGATCTCGTCGACGTTCACCGGCGCCGGCTCGTCGAGAGGCTTGTCGCCCTGGAGGCGGGAGAGCTCGATGATCTGCTGCACGAGCCGGCTCAGCCGCTCCGCCTCCTTCTCCATGCGGGCGGCGAAGCGTCCCACGGCCTCGGGGTCGTCGGCCGCTTCTCGCACAGCCTCGGCGAGGAGGTTTATCGCGCCGACCGGCGTCTTGAGCTCATGGGAGACGTTGGCGACGAAGTCCCGGCGGATGGCCTCGACGCGCCGCTCCCGTGTGCGGTCCTCGACCAGCGCCAGCACGAGGCGCGAGCTCAGGGGCGCGACCCGAGCAGTGACGTGGATCGGCTGTGACGGACGTCCGCGACCCAGGGTCACCTCGGTCTCGCGGATCTGGCCGTCGCGGCGCACCTTGCGAACCAGGTCGGACAGCTCGTCGATCGCCAGCTCGCGGCCTCGGACCAGGCCCAGGGCGTACGCCGGCGCTGACGCCTTGAGCACCTGGTCGTTCTCGTCGACGACCAGAGCGCTGCTCCGCAGGACGCTGAGAACGGTGGCCACCCCCGTGGGAACGGCGGGCTCACCCGTCGCGGCGACCCGCTGCTGCTGCTCCTCGCTGAAGCGCCAGGCGAAGACGACACCTCCGCCGAGCACTGCACCGAGCAGCGCAAACAGGAGCGCCTGGGTCGTCGGGTCCACATGCCGATGGTACGCAGACGCCCCCGGGTATCCCCCTCGCCCAGGGGTCCTGCGGGCGCCGGATTCGGCGACTGTTCATCTTTCGTTCATACCGGTATCCCCTTCGGTCACCCGGCCTTACTACGGTGTACCTCATGCGTGACGCCTATTACGACCAGCTGGACGCCGTCGTCGACGAGCTCGTGACCATGACGCACGAGGTCGGGACCGCCGTCGGCCAAGCCACCCGGGCCCTCCTCGAGGCCGATGCAGAGATCGCCGAACAGGTCATCTCCGCCGATGCGCACATCGACTCCGAGCGCGACCGGATCGAGGAGCTCAGCTTCGAGCTGCTCGCCCTCCAGCAGCCGGTCGCGGGCGACCTGCGGATGCTCGTAGCCGCCCTGCGGATGGTCTCCGACCTCGAGCGGATGGGCGACCTGTCCGTGCACGTGGCCAAGATCGCCCGGATGCGGGTCCCGGACAGCGCCATCCCCGGGGAGATGCTTCCCACGATCAGGCGCATGGCCGAGGTTGCGGAGGAGATGGTCCGCAAGGTCGAGAGCATCATCGCCGACCGCGACGTCCAGGCCGCCCTCGAGCTCGAGAAGTGCGACGAGGAGATGGACCAGCTTCGCCGCTCGTCCTTCCGTCAGATGCTGAGCGACGAATGGCCGCACGGGGTCGAGCCCGCCGTGGACATCGCGCTGCTCGGTCGCTACTACGAGCGGATCGCGGACCACGCCGTGTCCCTGGCGCGCCGGGTCGTCTTCCTCGTGACGGGTCAGCACCCCTCAGTCGTCGAGCCCTGACGGGCCGCGCCCATCGGGGGCGTCCAGTGCCATGATGTGGCCATGGCGCTCCAGCGGTATGCCGCCACGTCGGCGGTCGACTTCGTGTCTGCCTTTGCAGCGGCGGCGGCCGAGGTCGTGGAGACGATCCCGTCGTGCGACATGGCCGCTGCCGTGCCCGCCTGTCCACCCTGGTCGACGTACGACCTGGTGAGGCACCTCGGGAACATCCACGCCTGGGCAGCGACGATCGTCGAGACCGGGTCGAGCACTCCCGAGCAGAACGACCGGCCGCGGTCGCGACGCGCCAAGAGTGTCGCGCGGTGGTACACCGGCAAGGCCGAGGACCTCCTCCAGGTGCTCAGGCACGCGCAGCCCGACGAGGAGTGCTGGACGTTCTCGGCCCGCCACCACACCCAGGCTTTCTGGCCGCGGAGGCAGGCCCACGAGACGCTGATCCACCTCGTCGACCTGCATCAGACCCTGGGGACTACGCCGGACATACCGGCCGACATCGCCGCCGACGGGGTCGCCGAGGTGCTGGAGGTGTTCCTCCCGCGGATGCACGCCAAGGGCCTCCCCGCGCGGCTCTCGGCTCCGCTGCGGCTCCACGCGACGGACACCGACGACGCCTGGCTGCTCACCCCCGCGCGCCTCGACGACGGCTCACCTATCGTGCGCCGGCTCGAGAGCCCTGACCTGGGCGGCCTGGACGTGCTCGACGTGGAGGGCCACCGTGTCGCCACCGTGCGAGCGTCCGCGTCCGACCTCATGCAGCTGCTGTGGAAACGCCGCTCGCCCGACGAGAGCGGCATCGACCTCGAGGGCAACGAGGACCGCATCCTGGACTTCCTGGACTCCCCGCTGACTCCCTGACCCGTTCAGCGCGGGCCCGCCTTCCGGCGCATCTTCCGGGGCGAGCGCGTCGGCGCTTGCGCTGGGCGCGAAGCCGTCGCGGGGCCTGAAGTCAGCGGCCCTGGGCGGCGACAGCCTGGATCGCGTCGGCTGCTGCCTCGGGGTCGAGGTACTGCCCGCCGCGCTCGAGGGGCCGCATGTCCTGGTCGAGGCGGTACACCAACGGGATGCCGGTGGGGATGTTGAGACCCACGACAGCCTCCTCGCTCATGTCGTCGAGGTGCTTGACGAGCGCGCGCAGCGAGTTGCCGTGGGCCGCGACGCAGACGGTCTGCCCGGCACGAAGGTCAGGCACGATCGCGTCGTACCAGTAGGGGAGCATCCGCTCGACCACGTCGGCGAGGCACTCGGTCCGGGGCACGATCTCGTCGGGGAGGTCGGCGTAGCGGGGCTCGCCGATCTGCGACCACTCGTCGTCGTCGTCGATGCGCGGGGGCGGGGTGTCGTAGGAGCGGCGCCAGAGCATGAACTGCTCCTCGCCGTACTGCTCCAGGGTCTCTTTCTTGTTCTTGCCCTGCAGGGCGCCGTAGTGGCGCTCGTTGAGGCGCCAGGACCGCTTCACCGGGATCCAGTGGCGGTCGCAGGCATCGAGCGAGAGCTGCGCGGTGGCGATGGCGCGTCGGAGCACCGAGGTGTGGAGGACGTCGGGCAGGACGCCGGCCTCGGCCATCAGCGAGCCGCTGCGGACGGCCTCGTCGCGCCCCTTCTCTGTCAGGGGTACGTCGACCCATCCGGTGAAGAGGTTCTTGGCGTTCCAGTCGCTCTCGCCGTGGCGGAGCAGGACCAGTGTGTACGGGGCCTCAGCACTCATGCGCCACACCCTAGCGCCGGGTCGTGCCGAGGCCCCACGTGGTTCGAGGAGCGGCTCAGTGGCCGGAGGAGTGCTCTTCCTCCTCGGTAGCAGCAGGGGTCGGGGCGATCGAGGGAACAGGGATCTCGGCGTAGTCGCCGCGGCGGGCGACGACGGGAACCTCGACGGTGACGTTCTCGCCGCGCTCGAAGGTGAAGGTCAGCTCGACGAAGGTGCCGGGCTCGACGGTCTCGCCCTCCACGGAGACCTCGGTCTCGTCGACGAGCTGCACCGCGCCGCCGGCGGGGATCTCGACCGGGCCGTCCAGGGTCACCGACAGGCGGGCGTCGTCGCCGGCGCCGGTGATCCGGGTGAGGGCGTCGTCCTCCTGGCGGTCGTTGTTCGAGAGGCCGGCGACAACGGTGCCGCTGCCCTCGGCCCCGGAGACGATGAGTGCGTGGAGTACGTCGACCGTGCCGCTGCGCTCGTTGACGCCGACACCGGGGGTGTAGACGCGGTCAGTCGGCTCGTTGAAGCCGCACGAGGCCAGCACCGGGACGAGCAGGACTGCTGCGGCGACGCTGCGACGAAGGGTGAGGTTCACTTCTCTCCACGGTTCCTCTCGAGGGCATGCCGGATCCAGGCGGGCTGCCCGAGCTGGTCGGTCGAGGCGGCTACGACGACGGCTCGACCTGGTGCAAAACAGCCAGAAGTCTAGTCGTTCACTGGGTGAGTCCGACCGTGAGCCCTGCCACGACGATCCCGGCAAGGACGAGTGCGGTCCACGTCACAGAGATCCACAACAGCTTGGGTGCGCCGATCTTCAGGGCGATGCGCAGAGGCAGGTGTCGCGTGCCGGTCTCGTTGTCCTGGACCAGGTCGGGAAGCGCGACGAGGAAGTGCACGCCGATGCCGAGGAGGGCGGCGAGCGCGGTCATCGCCCAGGTGGGCGGGCCGCCGTGCATTCCACCGCCCACTCCGCCGTACGAGAGGAAGGCCGGCAGGAGGGCGAACGCGGCGGCCCAGGGCAGCCATGAGAGCCACGTCTTCTTGAAGGCCAGGTGGTAGAGCCACAGCAGTGCGACCGCGCCGAGGTGGGCGAGTCCGGCGTAGGTGCCGTTGGCGACCGAGAGCGGGATCACGGTGAGGACGGCCACCGCGATCCAGAAGGCGACCGTGCCGGGGTCGAGCCACCCCAGCGCCAGGGGCCTCTCGAATCGGCCGACCTGCCGGTCCCGGTCGCGGTCGAGGAGGTCGTCGAGCCAGCCGACGCTGAGCTGCCCGACGAGCACCGTGACGGCGACGAGGCCGACCTCGAGGGTGGAGCGCCCGGCCGCGGCGGCGCCGGCGGCGAGGCCGAGCGTCATCGCCAGCGCGAATCGCGGATGGGCGGCAATGACCAGCGACAGGGTCGCTCCTCGCGGCTTGCGGTACTTCATGGCTCGCAGTATCGACCACGCGGCTCCGCGATGGGTGACCACCTCGCGGTTCGTCCCAAAACGAGGTCGTTCCTGCCATTCTCGATCCCTCCGGAGCCACTTCCGGAGGTGCCGACTGGCACAGGTAACACGTGTCTGTCAAGCCCCGATTTGGCCTCTGACCTGCGCAAACGCAAAAGGGCTCGTCCGGGTGGCGTGTTAGACTAGTCACCTAGGAAGGGGTACTTGGCACATGACATTTACCGTCGGCGAAACGGTTGTTTATCCAAATCACGGGGCCGCAGTAATCGAGGACATCGAAACGCGCAAGATCAAGGGTGAGGACAAGCAGTATCTCGTGCTGCGAATCGTCGCCCAGCAGGATCTGGTGGTTCGAGTCCCGGCTTGCAACCTTGACCTCGTGGGCGTGCGAGACGTGGTTGACAAGGAAGGCCTGGACCGAGTCTTCGAGGTGCTGCGTGCCGCGCACACCGAGGAGCCGACCAACTGGTCGCGTCGTTACAAGGCCAATCTCGAGAAGCTGCACTCAGGCGACGTCATGAAGGTCGCCGAGGTCGTGCGTGACCTGTGGCGCCGCGAGCGTGACCGAGGCCTGTCCGCCGGCGAGAAGCGGATGCTGGCGAAGGCGCGTCAGATCCTCGTTTCCGAGCTGGCTCTGGCCGAGCACACCAACGAGGACAAGGCCGAGGCCCTCCTCGACGAGGTGCTCGCCTCCTAGTTCACGAGCGGCGAAGGCCCCCGGGACGTCATCGTCCCGGGGGCCTTCGTGGTCTCATGTGCCTGTGAGCGACCCCGAGACGATGTACGACGACCACGCCCCGGCCCTTCCCGCGATGGGGCAGGTGCCGACGACCGGCCGGGGCTCGCTGCCCTTCGCGGCCCTGGACGGAGAGCCACTCGTCCTGCTCGCGTCCCACGCGCTGGAGGACGCCGGAGTCGAGCTCGTCGACTTCAACGTGGAGCTTGCCGCCGTCAAGGACCACGACCGTGCCCTCGTGCTCCACGACCCTCTGTGCCCGCTGACCCCGGCCGCCTTCCTGCGTGAGGCGATCGAGCTCGCGGTGTTCGAGGACGTGGTCGTCGTGGGGGTGCAGCCGGTGACGGACACGATCAAGACCGCGCGCGAGGGGGTCGTCGGCGAGACGGTCGACCGCGAGGGTCTCTGGACGCTGACCTCACCCGTCGTACTCCCGGCTTCTGCAGTCGCCGGCCTGTCGGACTGGCCGGACGCGAGCGACTTTCCCGCCCTTGTCGTCTCACTGGTCGAGCGGCGCGAGGTGAGGTTCCTCCCATCGCCTGCACTTGGCAGGCGCGTGGACGACGAGTCCTCGGTCGTCCTGCTCGAGGCGTTGGCGTCAACAAAGCGCCTGCCCCGGTGACAGCGCTGCCAGGGGACTGAGGGGTCAGCGGTCCTTGCTCGTCGCGATCGCGAGGTAGGAGTAGGACGGTCCATGTCCGTCTCGGCGGCTCAGCGCACGGCACCCGCGGCGGAGGTTCTCGCAGCGCACCCGGCGACCGCGCTCGTGCCCGAGGTCGAGGCGCGAGCGGTAGTGGTAGCTGTAGAGGTTCCCGTCGCCGGCGGGATCGGCCGACGCCCCGACGCCGTCACGGCGCCACCGGTCGGTCAGCAGGCGCCGCTGTGCGGTGAGGTCGCCCTTGACGTACCTGTCGAACCACGCGGTGGTGTACCAGGCCGAGAGGTCGATGCCGCGAAGCGTCGCGCCGAAGGCGGGCATCGGCAGGTAGGACCACTCGTAGTGCGTGCCGCCGCGGACCACGATCTGGCCGGTGTCCACACCAGCCTTCGAGAAGGCCTGGGAGGCGCCGGACTTGGCCCGGGCACCAGGGGCTGTGGCGTAGGGCGTCGGGGTGAGCCCGTAGTCGGCCGACATCCCCAGCGACGGCACACGCAGGCGCGGCTTTCCGAGCCCGCCGGCGAGACAAGCCTGGCCCAGACCGCTCTCCTCGAGTGCGTCCGTGGGGCTGATCGACCTCGGGGCAGTCGTCGGGTCGCACAGGTTGTCCCAGGCGACGACGGCGTCGACGCGCCGGTCCTGCTGGCCGACCCAGCTGACCCCGGCGGCGCCGTACGAGTGGCCGGCGAGTCCGATCCTGGTGCGGTCCACGAGGCGCCAGAACGGGTTGTGGCGGGTCGCCAGCCCGTCGGCGACGCGGGACCTCTGCTTGGCGCAGTGGCTCGTGCCCGATCGGCTCGGCCGGGGGCAGTAGGGCGTGCGGGGTCGGGAGAGCGCGAAGTCGAGGGAGTCCTGGGTGTGGTCGAAGAAGGTGACGCCGGTGCTCTGGGAGGGGAAGCCCTCACCCGCGTCGTCGCCCTCCCCGAAGGTGTCGGAGCGGCCCTGCATCTGCGGGTCGCGGGTGAGCACGACGTACCCGGCCTTGGCCAGCGTCTGGGCCGACCACCAGTACAGCTCCTCGCTCGCCTGCACGGAGCCGTTCGTGATCACGACCAGTGGCCGCTTGGCCGGCCCAGCCTTCGTCGCCCAGACGTGCCCGGCCATCGTCGACCCGTTGCGGGCGGTGAAGTGCACCGGCTCGACGATGCCGTAGCCGCGCTCCTCCCAGTGGTGGAGGCGGGTGTCGCCGCCGCAGGCCAGCGACTTGGACCAGCACAGGTCGGTGACGAACAGACGTCCCGGGTCGCCCGCCTGCTCGGCAATGCCGTCGGCGAAAGAGTCGGCGCCCTGGGTCGCCTGGTCCGTCAGGGACTTCGGTGTGAGGTAGTCGCTCGCGCGCTCGCCGGTCTTTGCGTAGTTCGCCGTCTCCCGCGCCGGATCGACAGGGTCGCCTTCCCCGGCGGTGGCGGGGCCGATCGCGCCGGCCGTGAGGAGTGCGGTGGTGACAGCGGCGACGGCGGACCTGCGGCGCGGGTGCATGCAGATCCCAACGACCGAGGCGTGGGTCGGTTACCCCTTGCTCAGCAGTCGTTCGGCGAGCGCGACGTCCTCGTGGAAGGTGATCTTGATGTTGGTCGCGGGGCTGTCGACACAGCGGATCCGGAGGTCGGTGTAGGCCTCGACCGAGGCGGCGGTGTCGGTGCCGGTGAAGCCGTCACGCTCGGCCTGCCGGTAGGCGGCGAGCAGCGGGCCCGCGCGGAAGGCCTGCGGGGTCTGTACGGCGACCAGGTCGTCCTGCTGGGCCTGCCCCGGAGTCTTGGGGAGGAGCGCTCGTTGCGGCCGGACCGGGATCGCGCCGCCGTGCTCGTGCGCGGTCCGGGCCACGGCCTCGAAGAGCTCCGGTTCGGCCAGGGGGCGGGCGGTGTCGTGGATCGCGACGACGTCGACCTGCCCCTCGTCGATGGCGGCGGCGATCGCGCGTAGGGCGTTCCACTCCGACCCGTGCCTGGTCGCTCCGCCCGACACGATCCACACCGCGGCGCCGGGGTGGCGCTCCGCGAGCAGCTCGAGGCCCGCGTCGACCTCCGCGCGGTCCTCGGGGCGGATCACGAGCACGACGTGGGTGACCTCGGGCAGCGCGAGCACGTGGCGCAGCGACCAGGTGAAGACTGGCTCGCCGAGGAGCGGCAGCAGCACCTTGTTCGTGCCCGCCCCGACCCGGCGGCCTTCACCCGCGGCGAGCAGCACGACCGCCGTACGCGGCATGGAAGCGGCGGTCGTCGGGTCGGCGGCGGCTCGTGTCACGCCGCACAGGCTATCGGCCGGGACCGGGAGTGCTGGTCGTCCACCGGGGTGATCCGAGCCCTGCGACAGGCGGCGCTGTGAGGCTGTGAGGAGAAGTTGACCTTTCGGGCACATCATCACAGCCGGGGCGAAACAACGCGTTCCTAGCGTGAGGGCACATCGAGTTTCGCAGGCCCGGAGAGCCGCCCGACGGCGTGCGGCCCCCGGGCCTGCTCCTGTCGGACCTCAGGAGCCTTCATGACCAGCACCCACGTCGCGCCGGGGACACAGGCGCCGCCCCCGTCGGAGCCCACCCGCAGCCACCGGACGGGGAGGTGGATCGACCACTGGGAGCCCGAGGACCCTGCGTTCTGGGACGCCGGCGGCAGCCGGGTCGCCCGCCGCAACCTCGTGTGGTCGATCCTCGCCGAGCACGTCGGGTTCTCGGTGTGGATGCTGTGGAGCGTCAGCGCCGTCTACCTGGCGCAGGCCGGCTTCGACTTCAGCGTGAACCAGTTGTTCTGGCTCGCCGCGATCCCCAGCCTCGTGGGCGCGACCATGCGGTTCCCCTACACGTTCGCGGTGGCGCGGTTCGGCGGCCGCAACTGGACGGTCGTGAGCGCGTTGCTCCTGCTCGTCCCGTGCGCGCTGCTCGTGGTCTGCGTGAGCGACCCGGCGACGCCGTACTGGATGTTCGTCGTGGCGGCCGTGACTGCCGGGCTCGGCGGGGGGAACTTCGCCTCGAGCATGGCGAACATCTCCTACTTCTACCCCGATGCGAAGAAGGGCTGGGCGCTCGGCCTGAACGCCGCGGGAGGCAACATCGGCGTGAGCACCGTCCAGTTCATCACGCCGATGGTGGTCGGGGTGACGTTCGTCGGCGCCGCCTCAGCGGTCAACCTCGAGAACGTCGCACTGGTGTGGGCTCCTCTCGCACTCCTCGCGGCCCTGGGCGCCTGGCTGTTCATGGACAACCTGAGCTCGGCGCGCTCGCCGATGCGCGAACAGCTGCAGGTCGCGAAGGACCGGCAGACCTGGGTGATGGCCTTCCTCTACATCGGCACGTTCGGCTCGTTCATCGGGTACGGCGCCGCGATGCCGCTGCTGATGTCGACGCAGTTCCCGGAGGTCTCGGGGAAGTACGCGTTCCTCGGGGCCCTGGTCGGCTCGCTGGTCCGACCCGTCGGCGGTCTCCTCGCCGACCGGTGGGGCGGCTCCCGGATCACGGCGGTCACCTTCGTCGCCATGGGCCTCGGTGTGCTGGGCGTGGTGTGGTCGGTCGAGCAGCACGCGTTCGGGCCGTTCCTCGCGGCGTTCATGCTGCTGTTCACCCTGGCCGGGATCGGCAACGGGACGACGTACCGGATGATCCCCGCGATCTTCCGGGCACGCGCCGGGGTGGGCGAGGCGGACGCGAAGCGTGCGCGGACACAGAGCGCTGCCGCACTCGGCGTGATCTCCGCGATCGGCGCCTACGGCGGCTTCCTGATCCCGCGCTCCTTCGGGATCTCGATCGCGAACACCGGAGGGATCGAGGCGGCTCTCTACGGCTTCGTCGTCTTCTACGCGACGTGTGCGGGCGTCACCTGGTGGTGCTACCTGCGTAGCCGGGTGCTCGTCGCGAAGGTGCCCAGCCTGGCGCACGCACAGGTCTGACCATGAGCAAGCGGACCCACTGCCCCTACTGCTCGCTCCAGTGCGGGATGACGCTCACCAGGCGCGGGCGCGAGACCCTCGTGGAGACCTGGGACGAGTTCCCCGTCAACGAGGGTGCGATGTGCCGCAAGGGGTGGACCAGCGCAGCCCTGCTGCGGGACCGCGAGCGGCTCACCACCCCGCTGGTGCGGAACCCCGCGACGGGTGCCTTCCGGGCGGCGGGGTGGGACGAGGCGCTCGACCTGGTGGCCTCTCGGGTCGCAGGGATCCAGGCGGAGCACGGCAAGGACGCGGTCGCGGTGTTCGGCGGTGGTGGCCTGACCAACGAGAAGGCGTACACGCTCGGGAAGTTCGCCCGCGCCTGCCTCGGCACGAGGATGGTCGACTACAACGGCCGCTGGTGCATGTCGTCGGCGGCCTCGGCGAGCTCGCGCGCGTTCGGGGTCGACCGGGGCCTGCCGTTCCCGCTCGCGGACATCGAGCAGACCGACGTACTCGTGCTCGTGGGGTCCAACCTCGCCGAGACCATGCCGCCGGCCGCGCGCCACCTCGACCGGCTCCGGGCGCGCGGCGGGACGGTCGTCGTGGTCGACCCGCGGCGCACTGCGACCGCGGAGCGGGCAGACGTCCACGTGCAGCCGGTGCCCGGCACCGACCTCGCGCTCGCGCTCGGCATCCTCCACGCGGTGGTCGCGGGCGGCTTCGTCGACCAGGAGTACGTCGATGAGCGGACTGAGGGCTTCGAGCCGGTGCGCAGGGCGGCGATGTCGTGGTGGCCCGAGCTCACCGAGCGGGTCACGGGCGTCACTGCGGGGGAGATCACCGACCTGGCGCGTCTCCTGGGCCAGGCCGATCGTGCGGTCGTCCTCACCGCCCGCGGCGCCGAGCAGCACGCGCAGGGCTCCGACACCGTGCTGGCGTGGATCAACCTGGCGCTCGCGCTCGGCTTGTGCGGCAGGCCGTTCTCCGGCTACGGCTGCCTCACCGGCCAGGGCAACGGCCAGGGCGGGCGCGAGCACGGTCAGAAGGCCGACCAGCTCCCCGGCTACCGCTCGATCGAGGATCCGGCCGCCAGGGAGCACGTCGCCGGGGTGTGGGGGCTCGACCCGGACGACCTGCCGGGCAAGGGGGTCTCTGCCTACGAGCTGCTCGACGCGCTCGGCACCGACCTCGGCCCGAAGGCTCTGCTCGTGCACGGCTCGAACGTCGTGGTCTCGGCCCCGAACGCCAACCACGTGACGCAGCGGCTGGACGCGCTCGACCTCCTCGTCGTCGCCGACGTGGTGATGTCGGAGACCGCGGCGCGTGCCGATGTCGTGCTCCCGGTGACGCAGTGGGCCGAGGAGTCCGGGACGATGACCAACCTCGAGGGACGGGTGATCCTGCGCCGCAAGGCGGTCGAGCCGCCGAAGGGGGTGCGCAGCGACCTCGAGGTCCTCGCTGACCTGGCCGCGCGGCTCGGGTCGCCGGTCACGCTGGAGACCGAGCCCGAAATCGTCTTCGCCGAGCTCGCCCGCGCCTCTGCCGGCGGCCCGGCCGACTACGGCGGGCTCGACCACGAGCGGATCGGGCGCGAGCACGGTGTGTTCTGGCCCTGCCCCTCCGCCGATCACCCGGGCACCGAGCGGATGTTCCTCGACCGGTTCGCGACCCCGGACGGGCGCGCGCGGTTCCACGTCGTCGCGCACCGGGGGCCGGCGGAGCAGCCGTGCGAGGAGTACCCGGTGCACCTGACGACCGGCCGCGTCCTCGCGCAGTACCAGTCGGGGGCGCAGACCCGACGCGTCCGCGACCTCCATGACTCGGGCGCCTTCGTCGAGCTGCACCCGATGGTGGCGGCGCGGGTCGGTGTCGCAGACGGCGAGCGCGTCCGGGTCAGCACGCGCCGCGGCGCCATGCACGCGCCGGCCCGGGTGAGCCCGGCGATCCGGCCCGACACGGTGTTCGTGCCCTTCCACTGGGTCGGCGCCAACCAGCTGACCAACGACGCACTCGACCCGGCGTCTCGGATGCCGGAGTTCAAGGTCTGCGCGGCGAGGGTCTCCGCACTCCCGACGCCCTTGGGGGGCGAGGACGCCCTCGTGACCTCACCGCCGCAGCGCATCGGAGACTCCCATGCCTAGGCCCCGGAGGGTGGTCGTGGTGGGGAACGGGATGGCGGCGAGCCGGCTCGTCGACGAGCTCGTGGCGCGCGACGTCCAGGGGCTCGACATCACCGTCGTCGGTGACGAGCCGGGGCCGGCGTACAACCGGATCCTGCTGTCCGCGGTCCTGGAGGGGACCCACCCGGAGGGCGAGATCGCGCTGCAGTACGAGGACGTCCACACCGAGCACGGGGTCACCCTGCTCACGGGCACACGGGTGGCCGAGGTCGACCGCGCCTCCCGGCAGGTGGTGCTCGAGGGCGGACGGCGGCTGCCCTACGACCGGCTGGTCCTGGCCACCGGGTCGATCCCGACCCTGCCGCCGATCCGCGGGGTCGTCACGCCGCAGGGGCGGTTGCACCCGAAGGTGCATGCGTTCCGGTCGCTGGCCGACTGTCGAGGGCTCGACGGCGAGATCCCCGGTGCGCGCAGGGCGGTCGTCGTCGGCGGAGGGCTGCTCGGCGTGCAGGTCGCCAGGGCGCTCGCGGTCCGCGGCCTCGAGGTGGACCTCGTCGAAGGCACCTCCCACCTGCTGTCGTCGAACCTCGACGAGAGAGCGGGCGCAGTCGTGGCGCGCAGCATGCGCCGGCTCGGCACGGAGGTGTACACGCACACTCGCGCGGTCCGGATGACAGACGAGGGGCTGCGCCTCGACAACGGCTACACGTTGCCCGCCGACCTCGTCGTCCTCACGGCAGGTGGCCGTCCCGCGACGGCGATCGCCAAGCGGGCGGGCCTGTTCGTGAGGCGGGGCGTCGTGGTCGACGCCCTGCTGCGGTCGGTCAGCGACGAGAGCATCCACGCGATCGGTGACTGCGCGGAGCACGGCGGCCGGACCTCCGGCTTCGTCTCCCCGGCGTGGGAGCAGGCGCGGGTCCTCGCGGCCGTCCTGGCAGGAGAGGACGTGCGGTACGACGGCTCGCGGGTCGTGGCACGCCTGCGCGCGACCGGTGTGGACGTGGCGGTGATGGGCGACCCTGAGCATGCCGAGGGCGAGGTGGTCGAGGTCGCCAACCCGATCACCGGGACCTACCGCAAGCTCGTCGTCCGTGGTGGCGTGATCGAGGCGGCCGTCATGGTGGGCGACCTGTCTCGGGTCGGCCTCCTGACGCAGCTGTTCGACCGGCGTACCGTCCTCGGCCCCGAGGAGCCGGGCCGCCTGCTCATGGCAGAGGCGCCCGCTCTCGCGGGACCGCTGCCCGACGACGCCGAGGTCTGCGCCTGCGCCGGGGTCACCGCAGGGCGCATCCGTGCCTGCCCCGACCTCGCCACGGCCGTGGCGGACACCCGCGCCACGACCGGCTGCGGCGGCTGCACGCGCACTGTCGACGAGCTCGTCGGCACCCTGCCGGTCGCCCTGTGAGAACTGGTTTTCATCCCCGAAACATTCAGCACACAGGCCCCTTACGTGAGCCGCCTACCTTCATCGCCAACCGAAAGGACGCACCCCCATGAAGCACCTGCGCCAGACCCTCGTGGTTGCCGGGAACGGCATGGTCGGCCACCGGTTCGTGCAGGCCGTGATCGAGCGCGGCCTCACCGAGCGGTTCGACGTCGTCGTGGTCGGGGAGGAGCCGCGACCGGCGTACGACCGGGTGGCCCTCACCTCGTTCTTCACCGCAGAGAGTGCGGACGAGCTGTCGCTGCTCCCCGACGGCGAGTACGTCGACCCGCGGGTGAGCCTCAGGCTGGGCACCACCGTCACGCACGTGGACCGGGCCGGGCGCAGCATCACCTTGGACGACGGTGACTGCATCGCCTACGACGTGCTCGTGCTCGCGACGGGGGCGGCGCCGTTCGTTCCTCCGGTGCCGGGACACGACCTCGCGGGGTGCTTCGTCTACCGCACCATCGAGGACCTGGAGGCGATCCGCGATGCCGCCGCGACCGCCCGGACCGGTGCTGTGATCGGCGGCGGCCTGCTCGGTCTCGAGGCCGCGAACGCGCTGCTGCAGCTGGGCCTCGAGACCCATGTCGTGGAGATGGCGCCCCGGCTGATGCCGGTGCAGCTCGACGAGGCAGGGGGTCAGACGCTCGTGCGGCACATCGAGAAGCTCGGGGTCCACGTGCACACAGGAGCCGCGACGCAGCGGGTGGTGGTCGGCGACGACGGTCGTGCGGCGGGGCTCGAGCTCGCCGACGAGACCCTCGACGCGGAGGTCGTGGTCTTCTCCGCCGGGATCAGGCCCCGCGACCAGCTGGCCCGAGACTGCGGCCTCCCGGTCGCCGAGCGCGGCGGGATCCTGGTCGACGAGCACTGCCGCACCGAGGACCCGCACGTGTTCGCGATCGGCGAGTGCGCGGCGCCGGCGGGCAAGATGTACGGCCTGGTCGCTCCCGGCTACTCGATGGCCGAGGTCGTCGTGGACACGCTCCTCGACGGCGAGGGCACGTTCACCGGGGCCGACATGTCGACAAAGCTCAAGCTGCTCGGCGTGGACGTCGCGAGCTTCGGCGACGCGTTCGCCACCACGCCCGGTGCGCTGGAGCTGGTGCTCGCTGACGCCGTCGCGGGGGTCTACAAGAAGCTCGTCGTGAGCGAGGACGCCACCCGGCTCCTCGGCGGGATCCTGGTCGGCGACGCCTCCGCCTACGGCACCCTGCGCCCGATGGTCGCCTCCGGGATCGCGCTTCCCGAGAACCCCGAGGAGCTGATCCTCCCGGCCGCCCCGTCCCGCCCCGGCGCAGCGGGGGCGGGACTTCCCGACGAGGCCGTGGTCTGCAGCTGCAACAACGTCACCAAGGCCTCGATCTGCGGCTCGGTGGACAGCGGGGCGTGCGACACCGTCGCGTGCCTGAAGAAGTGCACCAAGGCCGGGTCGACCTGCGGCTCGTGCGTGCCCGTGGTCAAGAACCTGCTCGACGAGCGGCTGACCGCCTCGGGCGTGGTGGTTGCCACGGGCATCTGCGAGCACTTCGACCTCACCCGGCAGGAGCTGTTCGACGTGATCGCGGTCCACGGCTACCGCACCTTCGACGACATCGTCACCGCGCACGGCCGGGGCCGCGGCTGCGACGTGTGCAAGCCCGCCGTCGCCTCGATCCTGGCGAGCCAGCTGAACGGCCACGTGCTCGACACGAGCACCGTCGCGCTGCAGGACACCAACGACGCCTATCTCGCGAACATCCAGCGCAACGGCACCTACTCGGTCGTCCCACGCGTACCCGGTGGCGAGATCACCCCGGAGAAGCTGATCGTGATCGGCGAGGTCGCCCGCGACTTCGACCTCTACACGAAGATCACAGGCGGCCAGCGCATCGACCTCCTCGGCGCCCGGCTCGAGCAGCTTCCCGAGATCTGGCGGCGGCTCGTCGACGCCGGCTTCGAGTCCGGACACGCCTACGGCAAGTCGCTGCGCACCGTGAAGTCCTGCGTCGGCTCGACGTGGTGCCGCTACGGGGTGCAGGACTCGGTGCGGCTCGCGATCGACCTGGAGAACCGCTACCGGGGACTGCGCTCCCCTCACAAGATCAAGGCAGGCGTCAGCGGCTGCGCCCGCGAGTGCGCCGAGGCGCGAGGCAAGGACTTCGGCGTCATCGCCACCGAGAAGGGCTGGAACCTCTACGTCGGCGGCAACGGCGGCGCCAACCCCGCTCACGCCCAGCTGCTCGCGGCCGACCTCGACACCGAGACGCTCATCCGGTACGTCGACCGCTTCCTCATGTACTACATCCGCACCGCCGACCGGCTGCAGCGCACGAGCACCTGGATCGCCTCACTCGACGGCGGGCTCGACCGGGTCCGCGAGGTCGTGGTCGAGGACGCCCTGGGGCTTGGCGCGGAGCTCGAGGCGGACATGGCCCGGCACGTCGACTCCTACTTCGACGAGTGGCGAGCGACCTTGGAGGACCCGGAGAAGCTCCGACGGTTCGTGTCGTTCGTGAACTCGCCCGAGACACCCGACCCGACGATCGAGTTCATCACCGAGCGCCAGCAGATCCGTCCGGTGATCGCGGGCGCGTGCCTCCCGGTGGGCGCGCCGTCGCAGGTGGGCTCGGCGGCGACGCAGACGACAGGAGTCGCCCGGTGACCGCGACGGAGGTGTGGACGCCGGTGTGCCGCTTGGTCGAGCTGGAGGTCGAGCGAGGGGCCGCCGCCCTCGTCAACGGCCAGGCAGTCGCCGTCTTCCGCACCCACGACGACATGGTCTACGCCCTGGGCAACCAGGACCCCTTCAGCAGGGCGAGCGTGCTCGCCCGCGGGATCGTCGGCACCCGCACGATCGACGGGGCAGAGGTGCCGTTCGTGGCCTCGCCGATGCACAAGCAGGCTTTCGACCTGCGCACCGGGCGCTGCCTCGACGACGACTCCGTCACCGTGGCGAGCTACCAGGTGCAGGTCGTCGAGGGTGTGATCCTCGTGGGACCCAGACGGGCCTCGCCGTGAGCGGCCCGCTCGCGGGATTCCGGGTCGGGATCACCTCCGCGCGGAAGGTCGAGCAGCTCACCGGCCTGCTCGAGCGGCGGGGAGCCGAGGTCGAGTCCGCCCCGGCCATGGCCATCGAGTCGACCTGTGACACCGACCTGCGCGCTGCGACGGATGCCGTCGTCGCCTGCCCACCCGCCGTCTTCGTCGCCACCACCGGCATGGGGCTGGGGCGGTGGTTCGAGGCCGCGGAAACGTGGGGCCTGCTGCCCGACCTGGTCGCGGCGCTGCACGGCGTCGAGATCGTCGCCCGCGGACCCAAGGCAGTGGCCGCGCTGCGTGCACACGGGCTGCGCGAGACGTGGTCGCCCCCCTCGGAGTGCTTCGAGGACGTGCTGGCCTACCTGCGCTCGAGCAGGCTCGCCGGACGGCGGATCGTCGTACAGGAGCACGGGCAGTCGCTCTCGGTGGTCGCCAACGCCCTGCGGATGCAGGGGGCGCAGGTGCAGGTCGTGTCGGTGTACCGCTGCGCGCCGGCCGACGACCAGGCCGCGATGTTCCGGATGGTCGACCTGGTCGCCGAGAGAAAGGTCGACGCGGTCACGTTCACGAGCGCGCCGGCCGCGGAGATCTTGATGGACGTGGCCGCCGCTAGCGGCCGCCGCCCCGAGGTGCTCGACGCGTTCCGGACCGGGGTGCTCGCGACCTGCGTGGGACCGGTGACCGCCGCCCCCTTCCAGATGTGGGGCGTGCCCGTCGTCCAGCCTGCCCGGGCGCGGCTGGCCGCCATGGTCAGGACGCTCGAGGTGGAGCTGCCCAGCCGCCGCCGAGGGACCGAGATCCAGGTGCGCGGCCACCGCTTGCTGATGCACGGCGAACGCGTCTGCGTGGACGGCGACGAGGTGCGCCTCTCGCCCGCGCCGCTCGCGGTGCTGCGAGCCCTCGCCGACCGCCCGGGTCACGTCGTCTCCCGGCGCGAGCTGATGGGCCACCTGCCCAGCGGCCAGGCCGGCAGCGAGCACGCGGTCGAGGTCGCGGTGGCGCGGCTGCGTTCCGCGGTCGGGGCGCTGCTGGTGCAGACGGTCGTCAAGCGCGGCTACCGCCTGCCTGTCACCTGAGTCCCACGAGAAGGAGAGCCAAGTGAAACCACGCCTGGTCACCGTCGCGCACGGCACCCGCGACGCCGAGGGCCCACGGGCCATCAGGGCTCTCGTGAGGCGAGTGGCCCGTCGGCTCCCCGACGTCGACGTGGTCGAGTCCTACGTCGAGCTCACCGATCCCTCTTTCGAGTCCGTGATGGCCTCGACCGAGGGGCCCTCGGTCGTCGTCCCCCTGCTCCTCTCGACCGGCTACCACGTCAACCACGACCTGCCGGAGTCCGCCAGGCGCAGCGCGTTCCCGGTCGTCGTGGCCCGCCCGCTCGGTCCTCATCCGCTGCTGGCCGCCGCCGGGGCCATGCAGCTACGGGCCGCCGGTGCGACGGCCGGTGACGCGGTGGTTCTTGTCGCAGCAGGCTCGAAGGACCCGGACGCGACCGTCGACGCGATGACGGCAGCACGGCTGCTGCGAGGGCACTGGGGTGCCCCGGTGCGGGCGGCCTTCCTCAGCGGCGCCGGCCCCGGTGTGCCCGAGGTCGTGGCGCGGCTGCGCGCCGAGGGGGCGCGGCGGGTCGTGGCTTCGCCGTACCTGCTCGCGCCCGGTCACTTCGCCACGAGGACCGCCGCGCTGGCTGCCGTCAACGGGGTGACCACGGTTGCCGGCGTGCTGGGCACCCACCCGCTGCTGGCCGAGCTCGTGGTCCGGCGCTACGTGGCCGCGAGGCTCACGGTGCTGGGTTCCTCGCCGCGTCGGTCGCGGGTGGCCTGAGCCTGCTCGAGAAGCTCGACGAGCGCCTCGGTCACGAGCGCGTCGCACTCCAGCGGCAGCATGTGACCGGCGCGAGGGGCGATCGTGAGTCTCGAGCCCGGGATCTTCGCGGCGAGCAGCTCGGAGTGTGCGGGCGGGGTGAGCCGGTCCTTCGCGCCGACCATGACGTGCACCGGTAGCCCGGCGAGCGCCGACAGCCCCTCGATCCGGTCGTGGCGCATGAGGTCCTCGAAGAACCCGCGCATCGACGAGGCAGGGGTGTTGATGATGCCCTCGACCGCCAGTGCGTGGTCGCGCAGCCGCATGTCGTCGCCGAAGAGGAACCTCCGGGCGATCATCGCCTCCACCACTGGTGCGCGCCGGCGCCGGCGCCGGCTGATCATCCTCGAGCGCAGGGCGAGCACCATCGGGATCTGTTCGCGGACTCGCCGCCCGGTCCCGGGAAGGCCGAGGGTCACCTCGTGCAGCGAGCCACCCGAGGTGGCCACGAGCAGCACGCCCCGGACCCGCTCGGCGAACAACGCCGGCCGATGCTCGGCGAGCGCCATCAGGGTCATCCCGCCGATCGAGTGGCCGGCGAGGACCAGGTCACCGTCGGGCGCGTGGGCGTCGATCAGGTCCGAGAGGTCGCGCCCGAGGTTCTCGATGGTCGCGGCGGGCCGTGGCGT
Source organism: Nocardioidaceae bacterium (assembly GCA_035456965.1). Lineage (GTDB taxonomy): Bacteria > Actinomycetota > Actinomycetes > Propionibacteriales > Nocardioidaceae > Nocardioides_C. Next base: position 6,382 of record DATICF010000108.1, on the reverse strand, counting down.
GGGGTCAGAGGCGCCGTGGCCCCGGTGGTCGTAGGAGACCACCCGTACCTCGTCGCCGAAGTGGTGGCGCACGTCGCGCACCTGGTAGCGCCACGAGTCGTGGTCCGAGGTCCAGCAGTGCGTGAGCACGACGGTGAGGTCGGCGTCGTCGGGGCCCTCGACGTGGACGTGCAGGTCGAGCCCGTCGTGGGTGCGCAGCCGGGTCGTGCTCGGCCGGGTCATGTCGCGGGTCGTCATGCGCGGGCTCCCACGAGGCGGCGGACGATCCGGGGTGCCCGCGGGGCCCGGTTCGTGCCACCGGGTCCACCCGACCCGGGACGGCCCGCGGCGGTGTAGCCGACGGCGACCGCCGCGAGCAGGCCCGCGAACAGGGAGCCGACGACCGCGTAGGCGGTGCCCCGCAGCCAGCCGGGGACGTCCTTCTTCTCCTCGCGGCGCAGGATGTGTGCTTCCTCGACGAAGTCGCGGGGTCCGCTCGTGGCGGGGTACGCCTCCGCCGGGATGGCGGGATCGGCCGGGAGGTACACCGGGGCGGCGGCCAGCTCGTGCAGCGGGGAGTGCAGGCGGATCAGCGTCTTCCAGCTGCCGGTGACCGGCATCGGTTCGTCGGTGCGCCAGACGCCGTCACCGGCAGGCTCGAGCGCGCCGCGCACGGACCCGCCGCCCTGCCACGAGAGCGCCTCGAACCAGTAGGCCTCCTCCACCAGGTCCTCGTCCGCCCGGACGGTCAGGTGGGCGCGGCCGTCGCGCACCTCCCCGACGGTGACGTCGGCCGTCGCGGCCTCGGGCTCGGCCGGAGGAACGTTGACCGCGAAGACGGCGACCACCACCAGCGCGGCGCCGAGCGCCAGGCGGCCGGCGTGAGGCTCGGGGGAGCGGGGCCTGCGCGCGGCGGCCGGGGCAGCAGTGGCGGCCGGATCGGCGATGGTGCCGAGCTGCCGATGCATCCAGGTGACGATCATGCCGACGCCTGCGCCGGTGACGCCCGAGAACAGCACCGCCCACGGCATCATCTCGACCGGCCACGGCATGGGGCGGGTGCCCTGGGTCCAGAAGTACTCCACGAGCAGCATGCCCATGGCCATCGCGACACCGGCCCCGGCGCCGTACGCCATGGTGGGGCGGGCGCGACGGGCGAGGACGGCGGCGACGAGCGCGCCGCCGAGCAGAATGGGGGGCCACGGCGTCAGGGCGTCGAAGACCCACACGTTGAGCCCGACGAGGGCGAGCTGGAGCGCGGCCTGGGCAGCCCAGATCGACGCGACCCACCACAGGCCGCGGTACATCGCGAGCGTGAAGGTGCTGACCGTCGCGACCGTGAGCACGACGGGGTCGTTGACGAGCGGGAACTGCGGCACCCCGAAGGCGTACTCGAGCAGGAACGCCACCGGACCCGCGGCGAGGATCACGATCGCGACCCACTCGAAGTGCGCGCGGATCCTCGACGGGCCGACCTGCCGGGCTTCGGCGCAGGTGAGCAGCATGGTGTACGGCAGCATGAGCACCCCGCCGATCATCAGCACGTGCGTGGGGCCCCATTCGGTCACGTCCTGGCCGAAGAGCCGGTGCCAGACGTCGTCGAGCGGGAACCCGAGCAGGGCGAGGAGGGCGACCACGGTGCCGATGGTCGGTCCCAGCGGTGTCCGCCAGGTGCGGGTGAGGCGGACTGTGCGACGAGGCAGCCGGTCCTTGGAGAGCGCCAGGGCGAGCGCACCCCCGGCGAAGATCGCGATCAGGCCGATGAAGATGAAGTAGTGGGCCGGGTTGGCCAACGGTCCCTCGTCGCGGCCCATCGCGATGTGGAAACTCACGTCCCAGTAGAGCCCGACCGCCCCGGAGAGGGCGCCCGCGACGCTGATGGTCAGGGGCAGCACGAACCAGCGCGGGCCGCCGTCGCGTCGGGCAAGCGCGTCCGCGGCTCGGCCGACGAGGGTGAGGTGGCCGGTGCGCTCGCGCAGCATCACCCAGAGGATCGCTGAGTAGACGGCGGCGGTGAAGGCGGCCACCACGATGATCTGGTCGGTCGGCGCGCCTCCTGCGGAGGGGGCTTCGGCGCCGAGTCGCACGAAGGGGGTCATGTCGGGACTCCGGGGGTCGGGGGATCTTCGACCTATGTGACATCAAGCATGTAACATCAAGAATGACACATGAGGAACGACATGTGTCAAGGCGTCGTCCATGACGGTTTGGAAGGATGACCGGGTGACCGAGCAGCCCGAACCGACCTCGCAGATGACCATCGACCAGCTCGCCGCAGCGGTGAGCATGACCGTGCGCAACGTCCGCGCCTACGCAGGACGGGGGCTGATCCCGGCGCCACGGCTGGTCGGGCGGACCGGCTACTACGGCCCTGAGCACGTCAGCAGGCTGATGCTGATCCGCGACCTCCTCGACCGGGGCTACACCCTCGCCGCGGTCGAGAAGGTCCTCGAGAGGCACTCGACCGCGACCGCAGGACACGCCCTGGACCTGCTCAACACCCTCGAGGACCCGCTCGGCCACGAGGAGCCCGAGGTGATGAGCGTCGAGTCGCTGGTGCGGCTCGCAGGAGTGGAGCACGAGCCGGAGTTCCTCCAGAGGCTCGTCGAGATGGGCCTCGTCGAGCGGATCGACGACGAGCAGGTGCGGTTGGTGCGGCCCTTCGTCGTCCGCGCGGGCGCCAAGGCCATGGCCCTCGGGTTCGACCGCAGCTCGGTGCTCGCGCTGCTTCCCCTGCTCGGCGAGCAGCTCCACGTGATCGCGCAGCGCTTCGTCGACGAGTTCCGCGCGCACGTGTGGAAGCCGTTCGCGGAGGCGGGGTTCCCCGAGGAGAAGTGGCCGGCGATGCTCGACAGCATCCGAACGCTGCTGCCCGTGGCCTCCCAAGCGGTGCTCGCGGTCTTCCGCGACGAGCTCAACAACGTGATCGAGGAGGCGCTGGGCGAGGAGCTCGGCCGCCTCGCCGAGAGCTGAGTGGCCTGGTGCGTGTGTCCCACGTCAGCGGGGTGGGTGCGCGTCGCAGCGCAGCCTCACGCGGATGAGTGGACGATCTCCCGGGACCGACGCCGGGTCACCACCGTCGCCAGGAACACCAGAACCGCCGCCGAGCCGCCGGCGACCGCCAGGTCGAAGCGGTCGTGCCCGAGAGCCCGGCACCGGGCGGCGATCTCCTCGCCGTCAGGCGGCGGTTCACCACCCGGGAAGTTGTCCGCGTCGTTGAGCACCGTGTCCCACGGTGCGAGGCAGGTTCGCCGTTCCCCAGCCCGCCAGCCGGCGTGCTCAGGCGAGCAGGAGGGCGGTGGCGACGGCGGCGACGCCCTCGCCGCGACCGGTGAGCCCCAGTCCGTCGGTGGTCGTGGCCGAGACGGTCACCGGGGCGCCACAGGCCTTGGTCAGCGACTCTTCGGCCTCGGCGCGGCGCGGGCCGAGCTTGGGGCGGTTGCCGATCACCTGCACCGCGACGTTACCGATCTCGAAGCCCGCCTCGCGCACGCGGCGGGCCGTCTCCGCCAGCAGGGTGGTCCCCGCGGCGCCCGCCCACTCGGGCTCGCTGGTGCCGAAGTTGCTGCCGAGGTCGCCCAGTCCCGCGGCGGAGAGCAGCGCGTCGCAGGCGGCGTGCGCCGCGACATCGCCGTCCGAGTGCCCCTCGATGCCTTGCGGCTCGTCGGGCCAGGAGAGACCGGCGAGGTGCATAGGCACCCCGTCGGCGAGGCGGTGTACGTCGGTGCCGATGCCGATACGAGGGGTCGGGTTCACGTGCTCGATCATGCCGTAACCCGTTCGTAAGCCGTCTGCGCAGGGCAGGTGCGCGAACATATGAGTGTGACCACGACTCCTCGATCCCTGCACGCCCTCGCGGGCCTGGTCGCCGGGCTCGCCGGGATCGCGGTGAGCCACGCCGTGACGATGCTGCTCACCATCCGCGCGACTCCGCTGCTCGCGGTCGCCGAGTCGATCATCGAGGTCACCCCCGGCCCGCTCGCCGAAGCCCTGATCCAGCGGGTCGGCCAGTACGACAAGCCCTTCCTCATCGCCGGCGTCACTCTCGGCCTCCTCGCGCTCTCGGCCTGGGCGGGCGTGCTCGCCCAGAAGGGCCAGGGGCGGGCCGTAGCGGTGTTCGTGGCGATGGGCGCGATCGCGGTCGCGGCTGTGTGGAGCCGAGCAGGCTCGACCGCCTACGACGTGGTGCCGGTCGTGGCCGGGACGGTCACCTGGATCATCGTGCTCTCGATCCTCGTCGACCAGCTCGCCAAGCAGCACCGCGAGCACGAGCCCGTCGAGGCCCGACGGCGGTTCCTCATCGCCGCCGGCGTCGCGGCGGGCGCTGCCGTGGTGGTCGGGATCGGCGGCCAGGTCGCCGGGGCCTCGCGTCGCAGCGTCGACACCGCGCGAAGGCTGCTGCGCCTCCCGGTGCGGCGCGGGGTGGTCCCCGAGGGGGCCGAGGTCGGGGTCGACGGCGTGGAACCGTGGCGTACGCCGAACGACGTCTTCTACCGGATCGACACCGCGCTGATCGTGCCCACGGTGGACCCCACCGCCTGGCGGCTGCGCGTGCACGGCCTGGTCGAGCGCGAGCTCGTCCTCACCTACCAGGACCTCCTCGACCGCGAGCTGACCGAGGACTGGGTCACCCTGTGCTGCGTCTCGAACGAGGTGGGCGGCGGCCTGATCGGCAACGCCTGGTGGAGCGGCGTGCGGATCGCCGACGTCCTCGCAGAGGCAGGCGTGCGCCCCGAGGCAGACGCGGTGCTCCAGACCTCCGATGACGGCTGGACCTGCGGCACCCCGATCGAGGTCCTCACCGACGACCGCAACGCGCTGCTGGCGATCGCCATGAACGGCGAGCCGCTGCCCGTCGAGCACGGCTTCCCGGTGCGCATGGTCGTCCCCGGGCTCTACGGGTTCGTCTCCGCGACGAAGTGGCTCGTCGACCTCGAGGTGTCGCGGTTCGCGGACTTCACCGCCTACTGGACCTCGCGCGGGTGGGCGCCGCGTGCGCCGGTCAAGACCCAGTCGCGCATCGACGTACCCCGTGACGGGGCGGACGTGCCGGCCGGCACGATCCGGATCGGCGGATCGGCCTGGGCGCAGCACACGGGCGTAGAGCGCGTGGAGTACCGCCTGGACGGGGGCCCCTGGACCGAGGCCGAGCTCGGCCGGGTCCCGCACGCGGACACGTGGGCGCAGTGGAGCGCGTCGGTCAAGGTGTCACCTGGCCCGCACACCCTGGCCGTCCGGGCGACCGACCGCAGCGGCTACACGCAGACCGGGGTTCAGGCCGGCGTGGTCCCGGACGGGGCGACCGGCTGGCACACCGTCGACTTCAGCGCCGGCTAGCGGCCTCAGCTGCCGAGGCGGAACGTCCGAGGTCGGGACGGTCGCTCGACCGCTCCTCGCTCGATGCAGAACTCGTTGCCCTCGGGGTCGGTCAGCGTCACCCAGCCGCTCCCGTCCTCCCGTCGGAAGTCGCCGATGACGACGGCCCCGGCAGCCACGGCGGTGTCGACCAGCTCGTCTCGCGTCCCCTCGGTCGGCTCTATGTCGAGGTGGACGCGGTTCTTGGCGGTCTTTCCCTCGGGCACCGGGATGAACAGCATCCCGGTGCCGGGGTTCGGGTAGCTCGGCGCGAGCAGCACCTCGGGATCGTCGTCGTAGTAGATGTTCCAGCCGGTCAGCAGGGACCAGAACCGGGCGAGTGCCCGGGCGTCGGCGCAGTCGAAGGTCACGTTGTGGATGTGGATCGGCATGCGCAGAGCATTCCGCCGTGGACACCTCCCCGCAACAGAGTTTGCGGCGGTAGGTTGCCGCCATGTGCGACACCATGGTCAGCCTGACCGAGGACGGCGTCCTGTTCGCCAAGAACAGCGACCGCGACCCCAACGAGGCGCAGGTCCTCAGGTGGTACGACGGCCAGCGGCACGAGCCGGGCACCCGACTGCGCTGCACCTGGAGCGAGATCTCGCAGGTCGAACGCACCCACGCCGTCCTCCTGAGCCGGCCCTGGTGGATGTGGGGCGCGGAGATGGGCGCCAACGAGCACGGGGTCGTGATCGGCAACGAGGCGGTGTTCACCCGGGGTGCGAAGGATCCTCGAGACAAGGACGCGACCTCCCCGCTGCTCGGCATGGACCTGGTGCGTCTCGGTCTCGAGCGGGGCACCACTGCGCGCGAGGCGGTCGCGGTGATCGTCGACCTGCTCGAGGAGCACGGGCAGGGAGGCTCGTGCAGCCATGAGCACCCGCGGCTGAGCTACGACAACTCCTTCATCGTCGCCGACCCCGACGGCGCGATCGTCCTCGAGACTGCCGGCCGACGCTGGGCCACGGAGCAGGTCACCGGGCGTGGCCGTTCGATCAGCAACGGACTCACCATCCCCGACTTCGCTTCCATGCACGCCAACCCC
>DATICF010000107.1:0-7537 GCA_035456965.1 Nocardioidaceae bacterium | reverse complement strand
CCGCCGTGTCAGAACCGGCCGGCGCGTGGAACGGGTCGAACTGGCCGAGCACCTTCGACGACATGAACCCGAGCAGGCCGCCGAGCTCGAGGCCGGTGACCCGCGACCCCACGGCCTCCGCCAGCGGCGACGGGGCGCCCCGCTTCTCCCGCACCTTCTCGATGAGCGGCGAGATGATCGTGGCGAAGCCGTCCACGTTGGCCTGGATCCAGCCCGCCCTGTCCACGACGAGGATCGGGGCGGTGCGCTCCTCGGCCATGAGGCCGGTGTACTCGCGCACCAGGGACGTCGAGCGGTGCGCGCCCGCACGGAGCTCGTCCACCGCGGCCAGCGCCTCGGCACGGGTCACCTCGGGGCCCGGGCCGGACAGCTTCGAGGCCGCGAGCACGGCGAGGTCCCAGTCGACCATCGTGGAGCGGTTGGACATGCTCAGACCCTACGCCGGGACGACAACTTGGGTCGGCTGTCTGTGAGGGTTCCGTGGCCGGACGAGCGTCGTACCCGGTCGCTGGGGCGGCGCGTCGGCTTCGCCGCCGCGGCCAAGCCCATTGACGCTCCCTTGGTACGACGCTCGTCCGACCCCAGGCTTCCGCATCGGGCCAGCTGACACGACTCGCCTGGGACTGGCGCAGGGTCAGGGGGTGGCGGCGCAGGCGCAGGCTGCGAGGGCGGCGGCGACCTGGTCGATCCGCTGGCGCGCGTCGAGGGTGTCTGCCACCTTCACCCGGTCGGCGATCGCGACGAAGGCCATCACGGTGCCGCTCTTGTCGGTGACCACGCCGGCGAGGCCGTGTACGCCGGTCAGTGTCCCTGTCTTGGCGCGCACCCGACCGAGCCCCTCTTCGTCCCCGTCCTCGAACCGGTACGCCAAGGAACCCGTGAACCCCGCCACCGGCAACCCGGAGACCACGGTGCGGAGCTCGGGGTACTCCTCGGACGAGGAGACCTCGACGACCGAGAGCAGGGTCTGCGGCGAGAGACGGTTCTTGCGGGACAGGCCGCTCCCGTCGTAGATCCGGTCCGCCGACGCGTCGACCCCCAGCCGCGACAGCACGTCCCCGACCGCGGCGGCGCCGCCGACGAACGAGCCGGGCCGCCCCTCGGCGAGAGCGACGTGGCGGAACAGCACCTCGGCCGTCTCGTTGTCGCTGACCTCGAGGGTCCACTGGACGATCTGGGACAGGGGGGCGCTCTGCACGAAGGCGTACTCCTCGGCATCAGGCGCCGCCACGGCCGGGCGGGGGTTGCCCCGGATCTTGATCCCCTGCTTCTTCAGCACCTCGGCGAACTCGACCGCAGCCGCTTGAGCAGGGTCCGCCTCCCGCGAGCCACCGCCCGGCTCGAGTCCCTCGTCCACCCACAGCGCGGAGATCGGGCTGACGACGTCGTCCGGGATGTACGACGCCTTCCAGGCGGGGCTGACGGGCGGGCCCTCGAACAGGGACGTGTCATAGCCGAGTCGCACGCGGTTGCGGCCGAGCCGCTTCAAGGACCGCGCCGTCGCCTTGGCCAGCGTCACGATGTCGGCGCGAGCCGGGTACATGTCGCTGTCCGGGCTTCGGGCCAGCAGCGGGTCGCCACCCCCGACGATGACCACGTCCCGGGGCGAGGCACCGGCCACGACCGTCGTACGGAAGGTGTGATCGGGACCCAGGGCAGCGAGCGCGGCGGCGCTGGTGAGCATCTTCATCGTCGAGGCCGGAGTGACCGATGACGGTCCGGTCTCGTAGACCGTCTCACCATCGGACAGCTGGGCCACCGCAACGGCCACCCGGGGGCCGAGGTCCTTGTCGCGGATCAGCCGCGCCACTGCGCGTCGTACCGCTGCGGGGTCGGCGACCCGCTCCTGCGAAGCCGGCGCGACGGCGGCCGCCTGTGCCGGTGAGGGCAGGGTCAGCCCGGGCGGCGGCGCGACCTTGGCGGGCTCGGTGATCGGCGACGGGTAGTCCCAGCCCAGCCAGCGCGGACCGAGGTCGAACACGAAGGAGAGGCCGGCCAGGACGAGGACGACCGCGACGAGCGCGGCGGTCCATCGTCGGAACCGGCGCCCTGAGGGCGCAGCGGAGTGGCGTGTGTCACCTCCAGCCATCTGACACCCCTCTCGACTGCGCATTTTGCGCGCTTGTACGCGACACTAGCCAGACCGCATCGGAGATTGTGAGTTGGAGGAACTGTGGAGTTCGACGTCCTGGTGGAGATTCCCAAGGGTCAGCGCAACAAGTATGAGGTCGACCACGAGTCCGGCCGAATCCGCCTCGACCGAACGCTGTTCACCTCCACGCAGTACCCCGCCGACTACGGCTTCATCGAGAACACCCTCGGCCTCGACGGCGACCCGCTCGACGCCCTGGTGCTCCTGCAGGAGCCGACCTTCCCGGGCTGCCTCATCGAGTGCCGCGCGATCGGCATGTTCCGCATGACCGACGAGGCAGGCGGCGACGACAAGGTCCTCTGCGTCCCCTCGCACGACCCGCGCCTGGAGCACCTGCGCGACATCAGCCACGTCTCGAAGTTCGACCGCCTCGAGATCCAGCACTTCTTCGAGGTCTACAAGGACCTCGAGCCCGGCAAGTCCGTCGAGGGCGCCGAGTGGGTCGGCCGGACCGAGGCCGAAGCCGAGGTCAAGGCTTCCTTCGAGCGATTCAAGGAGCAGGGCGGCCACTGAGCCCCCTCCCCCGGGTACGTCGACCCTCCGACCGGCGTACGCCGACCCCGGCGGAGCATCACCCGGGCCGACTCAGCGTGAGGTCTGGATGATCTCGGCCCGGAGCATCTCCTGAGGGATGTCGAACGCGTCGACGAGCTGGTCGGCGATGGGGCGGACCCGTCGGCACAGTTCGTTCACCATGGCGGTCACGGCCTTCGACTTGGCGTTCGAGAACCGGCCGTGCTCCATGAACCAGGCGCGGTCGGCCTCGATCGCCGAGAGGGCGAACAGGTCGCACACGAGCTGCATCGCGATCTTGTTCTGGCCGTCGGGCATCGTCTCGACCTTGTCGACGAACGCCTCGAGCAGCAGCCGCTCGACGTGGGCGCGTGCCGAGCCGATCACGTGGTCCTGCACCATGCTGAAGACGGTGGCCGGGTCGCCGCCGCCGTCCATGCCCCGCTTGAGCCTCCGAGCGACGGAAGCAAGCATGTGTTCCTCCCGCCACCGGAGCAGGTTCAGGTGGTAGGAGGTGTCGAGGATCCCCGCATCGGGATCGGTGTCGGTGTCGCCCTGAGGGAACACATCGCGGACCCGGCCGAGCAGCTTGTGGACGTTGGTGCGCTCGATGACCGTCTCCACCGCGACCGAGGTGATGAAGCGCATCATGCCGAACTGGTCGAGGTTCTCGAACTCGCCGGCGTAGTTGGTGAGCAGCCCCTTGGCGACGAGCTGCAGGAGGATCGTGTTGTCCCCCTCGAAGGTCGTGAACACATCCGTGTCCGCACGCAGTGCGTCGAACCGGTTCACCGACAGGTAGCCCGCTCCCCCGCAAGCCTCCCGGCACTCCTGGATCGTGCGCGTGGCGTGCCAGGTGCCGAGCGCCTTGGTGCCGGCGGCCCGGGACTCCAGCGCCCGGCGGTCGTGCTCCGAGGCCTGGGGGTCGGAGAAGACCTCGTGCAGGTCTGCAGCGACCTGCTCCTGGGCGAAGTGCAGCGCGTAGGTGCGGGCGAGGAGCGGGAACAGCCTGCGCTGGTGCATGCCGTAGTCGAGCAGGATCTCCTCGCGGTCCGACCCGGGCGACCCGAACTGACGACGGGTCAGGGCGTACTTGATGGCCACGGACAGCGCGACCTTGCTCGCGTTGATCCCCGCGCCACCGACGCTGACCCGCCCCTGGACGAGCGTGCCGAGCATCGTGAAGAAGCGACGGTCCTGGTTCTCGATCGGCGAGTGGTAGGTGCCGTCCTCCTGCACCTCGGCGTGCTGGTCGAGCAGTGCGTCGCGCGGCACGCGTAGCTGGTCGAACCAGATCCGGCCGTTGTCGACCCCGTTGAGCCCGATCTTGCGACCGCAGTCCTCGATGCGCACGCCGGGCATGACGTTGCCGTCCTCGTCCCGGAGGGGTACGACGAGCGCATGCACGCCGCGAGCCTCACCGCCCACGACGAGCTGGGCGAAGACGACAGCGAGCCGGGCGTGCATCGCCGCGTTGCCGATGTAGTCCTTGCGCGCCGAGTCGTCCGGGGTGTGGATCACGAACTCGCCCGTCTCCGCGTCGTACGACGCGGTGGTGCCGAGCGCCTGCACGTTGGAGCCGTGACCCGTCTCGGTCATCGCGAAGCAGCCGAGGAGCTTCCCGGTGATCGTCTCGGTGAGGTACTTCTCGTGGTGCTGCCTCGTCCCCAGGTGGAGGATCGCCCCGCCGAACAGCCCGAACTGCACACCCGCCTTGACGAGGACCGAGAGGTCGCCGTAAGCCAGGGTCTCGAAGGCTGCGATGGACGCTCCGACGTCGCCACCTCCGCCGTACTCCTTCGGAAAGCCCATGCCGGTCTGGCCGCTCTCGGCCATCATCAGCAGGACCTCGAGCACTCGTTCACGGAAGTCCTCGCGGCTCATCCGCTCCGCGTCTTCGAGGATCCCGGCGTGCTCGGCGAGGTTCTTGCGGACCAGGTCGCGCACATCGGCGTACCGCCCGTCAAGGAGCTCGGTCAGCGCGGGTACGTCGATCGCCGGCGTGACGTAGGAGGTCGGAGTGAGGGGCATGCGCCCACCCTCTCAGGCACCAGCGGCTTCCAGAAGCGGCTGCGTCAGACTCGCGCGAAGAAGTTCGGGGGCGTCCAGTAGTACAGGCTGTCGATCGACACCGGGCGACCTGTGCGGGGGGCGTGGACGATCTGGCCGCCGCCGATGTACATCGCGACGTGGTGGATCGACTCCGGGCTGCTCGTCGAGCCCCAGAACACCAGGTCGCCGGGGCGGAGGTCGGCCGACGAGATCGGCGTGCCCGCGTAGTACTGCGCCACCGAGTAGTGCGGGAGGTACACGCCGGACTGTGCCCACGCCTGGAGCATGAGACCGGAGCAGTCCCAGGCGTCAGGTCCCGCGGCACCCCACACGTAGGGGTCGCCGAGCTGGGCTTTGGCGAACGCGATCGCCCGCTCGGCTCCGCCACTGCCGCTGGGGGGTTGAGCCGGCGGTGGCGGAGCCGGAGCCGGCTGGGGGGATGCCGGCGGCGGGGGTGCGGGGTCGTTCTTGTCGTCGTGGCTGCTCCGGGAGGCGGCCTGCTGCTGCCGCTCCTCGCGGTCCTGGCGCTCGGCCTCGGCGCGAGCCTGTTCCTCCCCTTCGCGAGCGCGGGCCTCCTTGCGGGCCTCCGCACGGTTGCGAGCGTCCTCGAGGGCCTGCTGCCGTGCCGCCTCCTCGGCCTCCGCGCGGGCACGAGCCTCGGCTCGCTCGCGGGCGAGCTCCTCGAGCGCGACCTGCCGCTGACGTGCCAGCGACACCGAGATGTCCTGGAGCCGAGCGAGCTTGCGAATCAGGCGGTCCTTCTCCGAGGCCATCTCTGCTGCAACTGCCTGGGCCTCGTCGGCAGCCCGGGCAGCTTCCTCCTTGGCCTCGCGCGCCTCGGCTGCGAGCCGCTTTGCCTTGGCCCGCACCTCCTCGGCCCGCTTCTCGAAGGCCTTGGCCAGGGCGTCGGCCGCGGCGAAGCGGTCGTAGTCGGCCTGCAGGGAGTCGGAGGCGCCTTGGAACGTGGCGTACTGGTCCAGGACACCCTCCGGGCCGTCGGCGCCGACCATGGCGGAGAAGGCGGTGAGCTGGCTCCCTTGCTGGTACGACGCTGCGACGAGTGCTCCGATTGCCGTGCGCTGCTCTGAGACCGTACGACGAGCAACTGCTGCCTCGCCCCGCGCAGAAGCGAGCTCCTCTCGCGCGACCTGGAGCCGCCAGATCGCACCGTTGTAGGTTTCCGAGGCCATCTCCGCCTCGACAGCAGCCGCCTCGAGCCGCCGGTTGGCCAGGAGCAGGCCCGCCTTGATCGCACCCACGTCGTTCGCGGTGTCGGAGACACGGCGCTCAGCGGCGGCGACCTCGTCACGGGTCGGGAAGGCACGGTCGGACTTGTCGGCCATAGCGGCGGGGGCCAGGGTCAGGACGAGGACCCCGGAGACCAGCGCCGCGCCGGCCAGGCTGGGGCGGGGGCGGAGCGCGCGACGCAGAGCCGCCCGGACCCGTCGGCCCCAGCTTGTGCGCTGCTCTCGGGCGCTGCCCATGTGACTTCCCCTTCGGCGTGTTCGCTCGGTGTTCCGATCGGTGAGTCCGCGAGCCCTATCCCCGGTGGGCTCGCGAACCCCTGGTCGGCTTCCGTCTCACACCGGTCGCCGACCCTCCCAAAAAAAGCCGGCCACCCGTGGAGCGACGGGCCGCCCGAGCAGCGCCGTCAATAAGCACGCTAATGCTCATTAGTCACACGTGGAACAGTTTTCCCAGTAAAACCTTCTGTCACACGGCGAGTCGCGTTGACAAACTACATGAATGTAATTTTGCGAAAGCCACAAAGAGTGCTGCTGAAGGGGGCGGACGGCCGGCCGGGGCGCGGCCTGCGGGCGGCAGCAATGACGCGTGGGCGAGGTTTTGGCCTCCATCGCAGGGGATCAGCCCCTACCCGGAGGCTCCATGCCGCGAGAAGCGACGATCGACGCAGGCGTCCGGGCCCACGTCCTGGGCCGCAAACACGACAGCCACAACAGGGCTGGGCCTGTTGTGGCTGTCGGTGTCCTCGGCGGGAGGGCCGAGGACGTTCAACACCGTCGCCTCTCTGGGAGGAGGGAGACGAAGGTGCCTCCCCCGGCCCCGCCCTGCTGGGAGGATAGGACGGGGCCGAGCTTGTGCCGGCTGAGCCGGGCTATCGCGACCCGTCGGTCGCGACGTTCTTCATCGGGCTCACCTCTCGCCCCGCCTACGGCCCAGCAGGAGCACCGCCCCTGCCAGGAACAGAAGGAGGCCCGCCGCTGCCTGGACCGTCATGCTCTCGGCCGCACCCGTCTGAGGCAGGACCCGCGCGCTCGGTCGGTTAGCAGTAGGCGAGGAGTCGTCGTCCTGCTTCTTGCCGCCGCCTGAGGCATCCTTGTCGAGAACCTCGTCGTCGGCCTTGTCCTGACCCCCCTTGCTGGGAGCCGCCGGTCCCTCGACCTCGTCGTCGTCACCGGGAAGCGGGTTCTCGACGCCACCGTCACCACCGTCACCGTTGTCGCCACCGTCACCGTTGTCGCCACCGTCACCGTTGTCGCCACCGTCACCGTTGTCGCCACCGTCACCGTTGTCGCCACCGTCACCGTTGTCGCCGCCGTCACCGTTGTCGCCACCGTCACCTGGCGGGCACTCGGTGCCCTCGTAGTCGCCATGACCCAGATGGCGATCGAGGTCCGCTTGGCCCTTGGCAGTCAAGACGATCTGCAGGGGCTTCCATCGGCCGTTACCGAGCTTGTGGCAGACGTTCGCCGTCTCGACCTGGCCCCCGCCGTTATCGTTGCCGCCGCCGTTGCCGTTGCCGCCGCCGTTCTCGTTGCCGCCACCGTTGCCGCCGCCGTTCTCGCTGCCGCCACCGTT
>DATICF010000106.1:0-205405 GCA_035456965.1 Nocardioidaceae bacterium | reverse complement strand
TGACTCCAGGTCTGCAAGACAGCACCGATCGCCGGCACTAGGAGGCGCTCGTCGAGCTCTGGGTCCGACGGCGGCCAGCCCTCCATGACCTGGATGCTGCCGAATCCACGCTCAGGACCGACGAGCTTGTAGCCGAGCGTCTCGATGCGGTCGTCGCCGTCGACCTCGATGCTCACGATCTCGGCCTCCTTGTCCCCCTTCACCACGACGGTCTCCAAGCCGTCGGTAAAGGGCACGCCGGACTCGGCGTGCGTGCCCCAGACGTGCTGGTTCGGCTTGTCCATCGGGCCGGGAGGCAACTCACCATCACTGCCGGCGACAACAGCAACAGCTACGCCTGCCCCGAGCGCAGCGGCAGCCGTCGTCACGACCAGACGTCTCGCCATGACACTCCTTCGGCCTGTGCCCTTCACAGGTGATTGCCGCGACCAGGGCGAGCCGGCGGCGACCCTGCAGGAAGGGCCGCCGCCGGCATCGCTGCATTTGGGTCAGGCCGCGGGCTGGGCGACCTCGTCGGTGGTGCGGATCCGGTCGAGCGCGGGTGCGCTGACCGGGGAGCTCGCCCCGAGGTACGCGGTGAGCGCGTCCAGGTCGATCTGACCGGTGACCGAGTTGGTGCCGCCGGTCAGGACCGAGAACCCGTCGCCGCCACCGGCGAGGAAGTTGTTCACCGTGACCCGGTAGGTCTCACCGGGGAGCACCTCCACGCCGTCGAAGGTGAGGCTGCCGTCGACGACGCGCGAGCCAAGGCACGGGTCGGTGCCGGCGGGCGCGGTGACGCCCTGGGCGTCGACGACGTACTCGACGGAGTCGGACGGGTACAGCGTCCGACCCACCTGGAACTGCTGCTCGAGCATGCAGTAGAGCTGCTCGCCGGTGAGGTCCATCGTGACCAGGTTGTTGGCGAACGGCTGGACCGTGAACGCCTCCTCGTAGGTCACGTCGCCTGCGTCGAGGTCCGCGCGCACGCCGCCGGGGTTCATGAACGCCGCGAGCGCGCCCGCCTCGTCGTCGGTGGCCGCGAGCTGCGCGTCCGCGATCACGTTGCCGAGCGCCGACTCACCCTTGGCGTACACCGGGTTGCCGTCGCTGTTGACGCCACTCTGGAAGAGGTCCTCCTGGGTGCGGGTCAGCTCCTCCGCGGTGGTGCCGACGACCTTGGTCGCGATTGGGCCGAGGGCTTCGCGGTAGCGAGCGATGAGCTCGGTCTGCTGCTCGTCCTTGGCGAGGGTGCGCTCGACGATCACGTTCTCGGCCTGAGCCTTCATCACGTCGCCGGTGGCCCGGTCGATCCAGATGTCGATGTCGGTGACGAGGCGGCCGAAGGAGCTCGCGCTGGTGACGAGCTTCCCGTCGATCTCGCAGTTGTAGGCCTGGTGGGTGTGGCCGCTGACGACGACGTCGATTGCGTCCGTCATGCCGTCGGCGATGTCGACGATCGGGCCCTGGAAGCCGTTGCAGCCGTTTACGTCGTACGCGTTGGGGCCGGTCTGGACGCCGCCCTGGTGCAGGAGTACGACGATCGACTCGACGCCCTGGGCCTGCAGCTCCGCGGCGTACTGGTTGGCCGTCTCCACCTCGTCGCCGAAGTCGAGGCCCGCGACGCCCTCCTGGCTGACGATCTCCTTGGTGCCCTCGAGGGTCATGCCGATGAAGCCGACCTTGACGCCGTCGACCTCGTGGATCGCGTACGGGTCGAGCAGCGGCTCACCGGTCTCGGTGACGAACGCGTTGGCTGAGAGGTACTGGAAGTCCGCGCCCTCGTAGGGAGTGCCGTCGGCGCAGCCGTCCTCCGGGTGGCACCCGCCGTTCTGGATCCGGAGGAGCTCGTCCGCGCCCTCGTCGAACTCGTGGTTGCCGACACTCGCGTAGTCCAGACCGGCCAGGCCCAGGGACTCGATCGTGGGCTCGTCGTGGAAGGCGGCCGACAGAAGCGGCGAGGCGCCGATCAGGTCGCCGGCCGCGACGGTGATGGTGTTGTCGGTCTTGGCCGTCGGCGTGAGCTCGTCGAGTGCGGTGGCGAGGTACTCCGCGCCGCCGGCGTTGACGTTGACCGCAGCCCCCGTCTCGTCGACCCCGGTCTGGATCCGGCCGCCCGAGCCGCCCGGCGGCTCGAGGTTTCCGTGGAAGTCGTTGAGCGCCAGCAGCTGGACCTTGACCGCGTTGCGGCGGGCGTCCGCGGCCTTGTCCGGCTTCGACGCGGACGCCTGGTCGGCCGACGGGCGCGCGTTCGCCGCGTCGGCCGGCAGGACCGTGCCGGTGATCGTGAGGGCCGCGACAGCCAGGCCGGTAAGGGCTGCTGTGGCACGGCCGAGGTGGGTTCTTCTCATCCCTGCTCCCTGTGCATGGGGGGACCGCCCCCGTCATGTGATACGGCCAGCCGAGCTGCTTTCGGTGACCGATGCGTGCATCCCAGATGAGTCATCCGCGACATGCGGGACAAATCTTTCATGTGATGCCGGACAAAGGTTACGTTCCGTTCGGAATTACCGGAAGATCGCCGACGAGCGCTCTTTCGCACCGGAAAGTGCGCCTCGCACCCACTCCAACGAGGAGCCCACGTGTCACGACGACACCGCGCGACCACCGTCGCGCTTCTCTCCAGTTCACTCGCCGGCCTGCTCGGACTGGGCACGCTCGCGGTCTCCCCCGCGGCGGCGTTCGCCCCGGACGGCCAGGTCTTCGTCAACGAGATCCACTACGACAACGTCAGCACCGACTCCGGCGAGGCGATCGAGATCGCCGCCCCGTCGGGCACCGACCTGACCGGGTGGAGCGTGGTGCTCTACAACGGCGCGAACAGCTCGACGTACGGGACCCGTGCTCTCAGCGGCACCGTGGCCGACCAGCAGGGTGGCTTCGGCACCACGGTCCTCAACTACCCGTCGAACGGCATCCAGAACGGCAACCCGGACGGCGTCGCGCTCGTCGACGCCTCCGGCGCAGTCGTCCAGTTCCTTTCGTACGGCGGCGCGTTCACCGCAGCCAACGGGCCTGCTGCCGGCACGACCAGCACCGACATCGGGGTGAGCGAGTCCGGCAGCACCCCGGTCGGGCACTCGCTCCAGCTCACCGGCACCGGTGACAGCTACGGCGACTTCACCTGGGCTGCCGCTTCGGCGAGCACCTTCGGGTCGGTGAACAGCGGGCAGACCTTCGGGGAGGGCGGCGGAGGCACGGACCCCGAGCCGGAACCGGAGCCCTGCGACATCGGGGTCACCCACGAGATCGGCGACGTGCAGGGCAGCGGCGACGCGACGCCGTACGCCGGCCAGACCGTGACGGTCGAGGGTGTCGTGGTCGGCGACTTCCAGGCGCGCGGCCAGCTCGGCGGCATCAACCTGCAGGACCCGGACGGAGACGGTGAACCGGGTACGTCGGACGGCGTCTTCGTCCACGACCCGGACGCGCCCGACTTCGAGGAGGGCGACGTCGTCCGGGTCACCGGCACCGCGACCGAGTACTTCGGGCTCACCGAGATCAACGACGTCACCGCGATCGGCGACTGCGGTGACGCCGCGACGATCGCTCCGACCGTCCTCGACCTCCCGGCCGGCGACGAGACCCGCGAGCGCCACGAAGGCATGCTCGTCACCTTCGTCGAGCCGCTGACCGCCACCGAGACCTACACCCTGGCCCGCTACGGCGAGCTGGTCGTGTCCGCTGACGGTCGGCTCTACCAGCCGACCAACGGAGGCAGCGAGGACGACGCGTCGGAGCAGGGGCTCAACGACCTGCGTCGCTTGATCATCGACGACGCGAGCACCTGGCAGAACCCCGACGACGTACCGTTCACCGACGTCGACGGCACCGGCGAGGTGATCCGGCTCGGGGACACGCTCACCGACGTGGTCGGCGTGCTCGGCTACGGCTTCGACGCCTGGCGGCTCCAGCCGACGACCGACGCGACCGTGGACCGCACCAACCCGCGTCCCGCCTCGCCCGACGAGGTCGGCGGCAACGTCCAGGTGGCGAGCTTCAACGTGCTGAACTACTTCACCACGATCGACGAGCCGGGTGCCGTCACCGACGGCGGCCACGACCCGCGCGGCGCGGACAGCCAGGAAGAGCTCGAGCGGCAGAAGGCCAAGATCGTCTCGGCGATCACCGAGCTCGATGCAGACGTCGTCGGCCTGATGGAGATCGAGAACGACGCCGACGACGAGGCGGTTCTCGACCTCGTGGCCGCCCTCAACGACGCAGCGGGCGAGGAGCGCTACGCCGCGATCGAGGAGCCCGACACCGGTGGCGGCCTCTTCGGTGGCGACGCGATCAAGGTCGCGATGATCTACCAGCTCGACGCGGTGCGCCCGATGGACCGGTCGTACACCACCCAGGACGACGCCTTCGACAACGCCCGGCTCCCGCTCGCGCAGCGGTTCAGCCCCATCGGCGGCGGCCAGCCCTTCACCGTGGTGGTCAACCACTTCAAGTCCAAGAGCTGCGGCAGCGCCAGCGGCGAGAACGCCGACCTGGGCGACGGCCAGGGCTGCTGGAACGCCGACCGGGTGGAGCAGGCCGAAGCGCTTGTCGACTTCACCGGGACACTCGACGGTGAGGACTTCCTGGTCATCGGCGACCTGAACTCCTACGGCGAGGAGGACCCGATCGACGTTCTCCAGGGGGCCGGGTACGTCGACATGGTCGACTCGCGTCTCGCCGAGTCCGACCAGTACTCCTACGTGTTCTCCGGCCAGGCCGGCTACCTCGACCACGCTCTTGCCTCGCCGCACCTGGCACGGCGGATCGCGGGGGTGGACATCTGGCACATCAACGCAGACGAGGCGCTGTTCCTCGACTACAACACGGAGTTCAACCCCGAGGGCTTCTGGGACCCGAGTCCCTACAGGTCCTCCGACCACGACCCGGTGCTCGTGGGGGTGGCAGCCCGCCCAGGTCGGTGATCGTCCGGGGCTGAGCCGGCCCGGGTACGACGGACGTGGCCACCGTCGTACCCGGGCTTTCATCGTGCACGGGACGGCTCTCGTGCGGGTTCTCCCTGAGCCGTCTAGGGGTGATCCCTGGACTATCCACAGGTGCCTCGCAAAGTCCATGCGCCTGTCACCTGGCTCCCCTAGGTTGGGACGGTGACCACAGAGCGGCTTCAGGACAGAAGCGACCAGACCTCCGCGCGGATCGTCGCGGCGAGAGCGCTGGACCTGAGGAAGGTGTACGGCGAGGGTGAGGCGGCTGTCGTGGCCCTCGACAGTGTGGACATCGACTTCTACGCCTCCGAGTTCACCGCTGTCATGGGTGCGAGCGGTTCGGGCAAGTCGACGTTGATGCACTGCATGGCAGCCCTGGACTCCCCCACCGGCGGCCAGGTGTTCCTCGGCGAGACGAACCTGTCCTCGCTCAAGGACAAGGCACTGACCGAGCTGCGCCGCGACAAGATCGGCTTCGTCTTCCAGTCCTTCAACCTCGTGCCGACGCTGACCGCCAAGGAGAACGTCGAGCTGCCACTGTCGATCGCAGGCCGCCGGCCCGACCCCCAGTGGTTCGACACCGTCATCGACACCGTCGGCCTGCGCGACCGCCTCGACCACAGGCCCAACGAGCTCTCTGGTGGTCAGCAGCAGCGGGTTGCCGCGGCGCGTGCGCTCATGAGCAGGCCCGAGATCGTCTTCGCCGACGAGCCGACCGGCAACCTCGACTCGACCTCGGGCGCCGAGGTGCTCAGCCTGCTGCGACGCAGCGTCGACGAGCACCACCAGACCATCGTGATGGTCACCCACGACCCCGTCGCGGCTGCCTACACCGACCGGGTCGTCTTCCTCGCCGACGGCCGGGTCGTCGACGAGCTCCGAGAGCCCACCCGCGAGAGCGTTCTCGAGGAGATGGGCAAGCTGACGGCGAGGGCGATGCCCTGATGTGGCGCGTCACCTGGCGCAACCTCATCGCCCGCAAGGTGCGCCTCCTGCTCAGTGCGTTCGCGATCGTGCTCGGCGTCGCGTTCGTCTCGGGGTCGTTCATCTTCACCGACGCGATGGGCGGCGCGTTCAGCGGCATCATCAGCGGCGGCACGGCCGACGTCGAGGTCGCACCGGAGGGGGCCAACGACTTCGACTCGGTCCAGGACATCCGGACCATCCCCGACTCGGTCGTGACCGACCTCGAGCGGCTCGACGAGGCGGCAGAGGTCAACGCCTACAACGCGCTGCAGTCGCTCTACGTCATAGGCAAGGACGGCAAGGTCGTCGGCGGCAACGGCCCACCCGGCCTGGGCTTCACCGACAACGACGCCACCGCGCTGACCGGCGAGAAGATCGTCAACTACGTCGAGGGTGAGCGGCCTCAGGGCGTCGGCGAGCTGGCGATGGACGAGGCCACCGTGGAGAAGTCCGGCTACGAGATCGGCGACACGGTCACCCTCGTCACGCCCGGGGATCCGCCGACGATGAAGGCAGAGCTCGTCGGGATCGTGGAGTTCGGGGAGGGCTCGCTGGCAGGCGCCACGCTCACGCTGTGGGAGGCGCGAGCGATGCAGGAGCTCTTCTTCGACGGTCGCGACGAGTGGTCCGGCGTCTCTCTGGCCGCGGCCGACGGCGTGAGCCAGGAAGAGCTCCGTGAGGCAGCTGCCGCTGTGCTGCCCGAGGGTGTCACCGCGCGCACAGGCGACGAGATGGTCGAGACCAACGAGGAGGGTCTCCAGGAGATCCTCGGGTTCATCAACACGTTCCTCCTCGTGTTCGCCGCTGTCGCGATGGTGGTCGGCACCTTCTTGATCATCAACACCTTCTCGATCCTGGTCGCCCAACGCAGCCGTGAGCTAGCGCTGCTACGGGCCATGGGCGCCTCGAGGCGTCAGGTGAGCCGGTCGGTCCTGGCGGAGGCGTTCGCGATCGGCGTGCTCGGGTCGACGGTCGGCCTCGGCGCCGGATACATCCTCGCCCAGGGCCTCCGGGCCTTGTTCGGTGCGATCGGGCTCGACCTGTCAGCGGCGGAGTTCCCCGTCGAGCTGCGCACGATCGTCGTGTCCTACGTCGTCGGGATCGTGGTGACCATGCTCGCGGCCTACATCCCCGCTCGACGGGCCTCCCAGATCCCGCCGGTCGCGGCGATGCGGGACGACGTGGCGCTGCCCGAGGCATCGCTGCACCGTCGCGTCCTGTTCGGCACGGTCATGGTCGTCGCCGGCATCGGCCTGATGGTGGCCGGGTTCGCCGGCCAGGGCACCAGCGGCCTCACGCTGATCGGGCTTGGGATGCTGTCGATCCTGATCGGTGTGTCGTTGATGAGCCCGGTCATCGGCAGGCCCTTGGTCGACCTGCTCGGTGCGGCGTACCGGAGGACGTTCGGGACCGTCGGCCAGCTCGCGTCGCAGAACTCCAAGCGCAATCCCCGGCGCACCGCCGCCACCGCCTCCGCCTTGATGCTCGGTCTGGCGCTGGTCTCGATGATGTCGATCCTGGGCAGCTCCGCCTCGGCGAGCACCGACCAGGCCCTCGAAGATGCAGTCACGTCGCAGTTCATCGTCTCCAACGTCATCGCTACACCGTTCTCCACATCGGTCGCCGAGGACATCCGGGAGGTGCAGGGGGTCGAGACCGTGGCGCAGTACCGCGAGGCGTTCGCCGAGATCCGAGGCTCAGGGGCATGGATGGGCGCCGCCGACGGCGAGGAGCTCGGCGCGGCCCTGGACGTCCCGATGCTTCAGGGAGTCCTCTCCGCTCTGGAGCCGGGGACAGTGCTCGTCACGGCCCAGGAGGCGCGGGACCGCGGCCTGGAGCTCGGTGACAGCCTGCCGTTCACGTTCCAGGGCGCCACGGTCGACCTGACGGTGGCCGGAATCTACGAGACCGGCGGCGTCATCCCGGCCCAGTTCCTGACCAGCCTCGACACGTTCGAGGAGGGGGGTCTGGCCCCGCTGGACTCGATCGTGTTCGTCAACATGTCCCCGACCGCCGACGTGGACGCGGTCCGCGCGGACGTGGAGGAGATCGTCGATCCGCTGCCCACCGTGACGGTGAAGGACCCGGCGCAGTTCGCGGAGGAGCAGAAGGAGCAGATCAACTTCTTCCTCAACATCATCTACGCCCTGCTCGGCCTCGCGGTGGTCATCGCGGTCCTGGGGATCATCAACACCCTGGCGTTGTCGGTCATCGAGCGCACCAGGGAGATCGGTCTGCTTCGGGCCGTCGGCCTGTCCCGGTCGCAGCTGCGGCGGATGGTGCGGCTGGAGTCGGTGATCGTGGCGGTGCTCGGTGCCGTGCTCGGAGTGCTCATGGGCATCGCGTTCGGCGTGGCGCTTCAACGAGCCATCGCCGACGACGGCGTCGACGTACTGGCCATCCCGTGGGCTCAGCTGATCGGGTTCGTGCTGGTGGCAGCACTCGTGGGGGTGCTTGCAGCCGTCCTGCCCGCCCGGCGCGCCGCACGCCTCGATGTGCTGCGCGCGATCAGCACAGAGTAGGGCTGCCTGACGGCGCCGCTCCCGTCACCGGTGACCGTCACCCCAACACCTCACCCACCGGGGCCCATGCGCGCCGTGACCCCGGGATGGGGCGGTCGTCCTCTGATGCCGGATAATGTTCGGCCGTGGACACCCCGCAAGCCGAGCGCACGAACGGCGACAGACACAGGATCAGCACGGTCGCGGCCGTGATCGTCACGGTGGGGCTGGGGATCGTGATGGCCTATCTCGGCGCTGCCCTCACGGGCGTCGGGGTGCGCGCGTTCGTCGAGGGTGAGTACCTGATCGGGGTTCTCTCCGTGGCTTTCGGCCTTGCCCTGCTGGCGATCCCGATCGCGGTGCTGACGAGCCAACTCAAGACTTTGTTCCGACGCCGTCGCTGAGACCCTCCATAATTCCGCCATGACCAAGACAGCGTGCCCGCCGACGGCGAACCGCGCCGACGCGCCTCCGGTGTGCCCGCCCGCGACTGCCGCACGCCCTCCTGGGGCCGTCCCCTCCGGCTCCACTCGATGCCCGGTCGGGCACGGCTGGTGAGCAAGCACAGCCAGGCCAAGGCGGGCTCGACTCCCCTGGTCGACCTCGTCACGCTCGGCCTCGGTCTGATCCTGACCGCGGTCGCGTTGTTCTACCTCGGCCGCGCCGCCGTCGAGTTCGCAGTCGTCGCCGTGCGGGAGGGCGGAGCCGCCTGGCTCTTCGCCTTCGGCGCCGTCCTGGGGGCGGTCGTGTCGATGGTGCTCGTGCTGGCTCTGGTGGGGCGGGTACTCCGCACGCTCGGCTTCATCTCCGACTACAAGCCGCGCCGGGCGGGAGCCCGCCGACGACGCTGAGTCCGCATCGCCGGCACGGCGGCATGACGCGGGTCGTCAGACGTGGTCCTTCACGCCGACCTCGCCTTCTGCCTCACGCGCACAGTGCGCGCAGCAGTAGAACTTGCCGTTGACATCGACGCCGTGCCCGACCACCTTGCACCCACAGTGCTCGCACACCGGCGCCATCTGATGGATCGCGCACTCGAAGCTGTCGAACGTGTGACGCGCACCCTGGGCAACGACCTCGAAACTGAGCTCGTAGTCGTTTCCGCAGACTTCGCATACCGCCATGGCTCGTGTCCCCTCTCCCATGCGGCACCAGGCCGCCCGCCGAGCGGTCGCCCATGGCTGATGCCCTCCGTGAGTCTCGATCATGGCGTGAAGCTCAGCCCGGCGGAAGCGGGTTGGCTCCTCAGGGGGACGAACAGGGGGCTGGTCGTCCCGCGTCAGGAGACCAGACCGTCACGGGCCCTCCCCGCAACAGTCACCAGTGCGTCGTACCTCTGCTCGATGACAGCCCGGTCCACCTCCGCCTCGACGTGACGTCCGGCGGCCTCGACGATGAGGCTGGCCTCGCGCAGCAGTGGCTCGAGCCGCGCGGGGTCGCGGACGCAGCGGGCGACACGGGTGAGCGACTCGAGCATGTGGAGGTACACCTGTGTGTGGGACGACGCCGCCTGCCGCACCTGGTCGAAGGCCGCTCCGATGAGCCGCTCCCAGGTGATCGGATCGCCGTCCACGAACCGCAGCCGGTCGTCCTTGTCGAGCACGTACGGCCCGGGGAACCTCCGGCGCGCGAGCTCACACAGTCCCGACCCCGCTTGGTCGACGCAGGTGCTCGCCGTGAACGGGTCGTTGATCGCGGGTGAGAGCGCGCGTACGGCGATCTCGACCATCTGCCTGATCGGGAACTCGATGTCGTGCTGGGCCGTGCGCCTCGCGCCCGTGACGATGGTCCGAGCGATCGCCTCGGCGACATCGTCGCTCATGTGGCCCGCCGGGTACGCGCTCGCGACCGGCGTCCGCTGGACGACGAACCGCCCGGGCCGAACCTCGAGGCGGATGACCAGGTCGCGCTCCGCGGCGATCTTCACCAGGTCCTCGACGTCGACCACTTCGACGAAGCCCGTGCCGCCGGCCTCGATCGGTCGCGCGTGCTCGTCGAAGTCGGCCGGGAGCTCGGCAGTGTGCGTGGTGTCCGCCACGTCGATGTCCTCGACGTCCGGGAAGAGGTGGTCGACGCCACGGCGCATCTCGTCGGCGATCGCGTCGATGAGGTTGGGCGCCTGGATAGCGGTGGAGATGTGATGGATGAAGTAGATGAGGACGACCAGGCCCGCGACGGCGAGCCCGACCGCGAAGGTGACCGAGAGGTGAGGGACGTTCGCCGAAGCCGATGAGGTGTCGATCGTGCGGAGGACGAGCAGGGAGTACAAGAACGCAGAGACGAACGTGCCCAGGGTGATCTGGTTGCCTCGGTCGCGCATGAAGTTGGCGAGCATGCGGGGCCCGAACTGCGACGAGGCCAGCTGCAGGCTCACGATCGTCACCGAGAAGACCACGCCCGCGACGGTGATCATGGAGGCCGCGATCGTGCCGAGTACCTCCCGCGCGCCGTCGGAGCTGCCCGAGTGGATGAGATCACCGACCCAGCGCGCCCTCTCGGGGTTGTAGGAGTCGTCGAGGTTGGTCGTGACCCAGGCGAGCGCCGCCGCCCCGATAAGCATCAGAGTCGGCACGAACCAGTAGCTGTTGCGCAGCCTGTCCTCGGTGTAGCTGATCGTCGTGCCCATTCCGTTCCCTCCCTCGCCCGCCCTGCGCTGAACCTAGCGGGTCACGGCACTGCTCGACAGCGATGCCGAGCTCCTTCCCGTCCCCGAGGAGCCGAACCGCTGGGGCGAACCGCCTGGGGGCGAACAGTACGTCGATCATTCGAGGTCATGTACGTCGGCGGGTGAACAGTCACCTCGTGGGGCTGGTGTGGCAAATGGGAATGCGGTTGTCCACAGGATGGAGGTTGGAGTGGCCGAATCGAGGCCGCCTCAGTAGGTTTCTGCTCGCCGCTGCCCGGTCTGACCTGTTCGTCCGAGCCGCGGTTTCTCGGTGCTTTTCGTCTCTGGGGGTCGAATGCTGCTGTCTCGGGTTCGCACTTTGGCCTGCCCTTCTTACAACGCACCCGCGCTCAGGTCTCCACGTGGAGCTCGTCCGTCGCGCGGTCGGCGACCACTGGCTAGCTGGGTGACCTTCGCCCTCGCCGCGGTGCTTCTCGCCGGGTGCCAGTCGAACCCGGAACCACCGCCGTTCGAGAGTGCATCGGATGCGGCTACCCCGACCGCCACCGCGTCACCAGCGGACGCCGCTCCGACCCTGCCGCCGGAGGCCAAGGGCACCAGCGAGGCCTCCGCCAAGGCGTTCGTCCGCCACTACTTCGACACGCTGAACTACGCCATGAACTCGGGGCAAACGAAGCACCTGCGCTCACTGGCCACGCGTGAGTGTGAATCATGCGGAGCAATCTCGAACAACATCGATCGGACCTACGAAGTTGGTGGCCACATCAAGTCTCGCGGCTGGCTGCTCCAATCGATTGCGCTGGTCCCGCGACAGTCTTCAGAGCGCCCCATCCTGGATCTCGGGGTGCTTATGACGGCTGAAGAAGTCACTTCAGAATCAGGTGCCGAGCCAGAGCTGTTCACGGGTGGCAGACAGCCAATGACCATTTATCTGGTCAGACTCGGAGGTCAGTGGCGCGTGGCACGTCTGGATCGTGTGGCATGAGGATCTCTGGGTTGCTCCCCGCCGGGGCCCTCGTGGTGGCACTTACCTGCGCGCCCCCAAACGCTTCCGCGGCCAACGACGACTGTAGCTCGGAGGGCGAGAGTGGCGGATCCTTCGTGGGCGTTGGCATGACGTGCTCAACCGAGGGGCTCGCGTTCCGCGAAGGGACCCAATCCACTGGAGCCTCCATCGAAGACGCAGCGGTCTTCATTGAGTATCGCTGGATCGTCGTGTGCGCCGGACCAGGGTCCTCTAGCGAAGCCAGCGTCTCCCTGGACTGCCAGGCCGCACGCGTGTGCGCCGATCCCAGCGAGCGGCTCTACCGCCTCTGGGGTCGTACCGATGATCCCCCGGCATGGCTGCCCCTTTCCACTCGATGCTTCGGGGAGCCGCCAACCGCGGCCGACACACCGCAGCCGCGGATCACGCCCGCCCTTGTGCTCAATGAGATCAGGCGCATCGGGCTTCCCACCTTGACTGCGAGGACCCAGCCCGAGGGCAAGACGCTGGTCAACTTCGACACGATCTTCTACACCGAGGCCCAGCCGTTCAACGCCACCGTGACCCTGCTCGGCCAACAGGTCGACATCACGGCCGAGCCCGAGCAGTACACCTGGCATCACGGCGACGGGAGCTCGACGGCCACGACATCGCCGGGCGCGCCGTACCCGTCGAAGGAGATCACCTACCGGTACTCCGACGCCGACACGACCGTGTCGCCACGGGTGGATGTCACCTACTCAGCGCGCTTCCGCGTCAACGGCGGCGCCTGGCAGGACATCGACGAGACCGTGACGATCGCCGGCCCCGAGGGCAGCTTGCGCGTCAGTGAGGCTCGCCCGGTCCTGTCGGGCAACTACGGCTGAGCGACCGACGCCGGGAGAACAAGCAACCCTCACTCACTGTTGTTCTCGCAGGCGGCAACCGTCGCTTTCAACAATTCCTCCGCGGCGTCGATCGTTAACGCGAGCTGCTTTGGGGTGCTGCCCATGCCAGCGAGCACGGCATGTGCGCGCACGTCGAAGTCGACAGGTGCATCAGGCAGAGCCGCTGCCAAACGGACCGCCCCTTTCTCGTTGGTCAACCACTGGCGAGCGCGGCCGTGCAAGGCGTGTGCGCACAACTCGACGACGCGGAACAGGCAGCCGGCGACGTACGTCGTGTCGGCGCGAACAACCGCCTTGCGAGCATTCGCGATCAGGAAGTGCGCCTCCCAGAGGCCCTCGACCAGGGCGTTCGCCAGAGCCGGCGGGTACTCCCTCGCCGACCGCTGCAGGGCTGTGAGCTCACCTGTCGGGTCGGCGAGCACGATTCCCAGCGCAACCTCGGCCGCGTAGGCGAAGTCCGGCACTCCGAGTGGGTGGCCCACCTGGGCGTGGTAGCTGAAGCGGCCTACTTGGGCGTCCGCCCATGACCGCCGGACCCGTCCGAGATCGCGATAGATCCAGTCGACTGCGGACCCCTCGATGGTGAACCAGCCACCTCCGTCAACCCATGGACCCCAAGCACCGGGCACGGTCACCCGCGCCTCCGGTCCAGCTACCTCGTGTGCGAGTGCTTGTATTGCGGCGACGTCCAACGACGGCTCGTAGTAGAGACCGAGGTCGTAGTCGGACTGTGGCGTATGGTCCCCCCGAGCCCGGCTGCCCCCGAGCAGCACAGCGCGCACACCATCGATGTCGACCAGTCGATCGGCGAGACCTTGCAGATGATCCTCCGTCATCACCATCGCATCGTGGCAAAGTCCGCCGCTCCGCGCAGTCGACTCGCCCGGGCCTCTTCCTCCCTGAGACATGTCTCGTGCTCGGGCTCGGAGTACGCCACGATGACTCAATGCCCATGCCCAAGAAGCGCATCGCCGCCACCCTCGGCTACCTGACCCTCGCCGCCACGGACACCTACCTCGCAGGCCGATCGGGCAAGGCGGCCAGACGAGCGCGCTACGTCACCAAACCGCTGCTGATGCCTGCCCTGGCGGCCTCCACCCAGCTCGCGAGCGACGAGTCAGGTGGAGCCACCGTGCGTGGTGTCCAGGCGGCCCAGCTCTTCTCCTGGGGTGGTGACGTCGCGCTGCTGGGCAAGAGCGAGAAAAGCTTCCTCACAGGAGTCGGTTCGTTCTTCGCGGCTCATGTCGCCTACATCGCAGCGTTCGCCATTGCCCGCGACCCGCACGCCAGTGTGACCGACCCGGGACCCAAGACGGCCGCAGCTGCGTGGCTGGCCACGGCACCGGTCATGGCTATCGCCGCAGGCCGGAAGGACCCGACGCTCAGGCTTCCTATCGCGGCCTACGCGGGGATCTTGTCGACCATGTTCGCGACGTCGACCACGTTGAAGCACTCACTCCCCCAGGGAGCCCGCCGACGAATCCTCGCCGGCACTTCCCTCTTCCTGATCTCCGACAGTCTTCTCGGCGCCCAGGAGTTCCTCCGCAAGGACCGCTCACCCGCGCTCGAGTCAGCCGTGATGGGCACCTACACCGCCGGACAGTGGCTGATCGCTGAAGGGTCCGCCGCCGCCGCCAGGGCGACGGACAGCGGCGCTGCATCGGCCCCCGGAGGACGACATGCCTTGAGGTGAGGGCTTCGGACATGCGACGAGGGCGGGGCTACGCGTAGCAGCCACGCCCTCGTGCTATCTCGAAGCCGGCAACGGGTCGAAGGAAGCCGGCTGCAAGCCTCGGCTCACTCCACCGGGACGGCGAGCTCCTGGCCCCGCAGCAGGCTGGCCGTCGGGAGGGCATTGAGCTCCTGGATGTAGTGGATCATCTCCCGGACCTCGCCGGGCTCCGCGATCTCCGAGGCGATCCCCCAGAGAGTGTCACCGTCGGCGACCACGATCGTGCGGGTCTCCACGGGCTCGCCGGCCTCACCCGTCGCGGCCGACTGGCCACCCAGCATGCTCAGGGTGGTGAACGCCAGCCCCACAAAGAGCGTCAGCAGCGTCAGGCGTCCACGGCGAGTCAGCCGCACCTGCGACGTACGCCGCGCAGTGCGCCGACGCGACGAGCCGAGGCTGAGACCGGGAGCTGCTGCATAGGTGCTCATGAGGGAGACCTCCTGATAGGTGTCGTGCCGTGCATCGATGAACAGAGGTCTATCGGCGCCCACCGACAGTTTTGTCGGCAAATCGCTCGAAAGCGTGTTCGAATCGAACATGTGTACGAACATAAAACGCGTCCCTAGAGAACACAAGAGACACGCCGAACATTTGTTCGAACGGCGCGACCAGTGCGACCGGCAGCCCTGAAGCGGTCAGGCGTGCGGGCGCATCCGCCGGCGTCCCTCCCAGATGAAGAGCTTCTCCGCCTTCATGGACACCGAGGGAGTCAGGGACGTGAAGTGCATCAAGGCTCCTCGCCAACCGGGCAGGGAGCGGATCACGCGTGAGGAGCCGACGAGGTCGACCGCCGCGCGAGCGGTCTCCTCGGCAGTCAGCAGCCGACCACCGGAATGCACGAGCGCCTTCGCCCTGCCGTCGTCCTTCATCGCCTCGACCATGGCCGTGTCGACGCCATCGGGACACAGCGCATGAACCCTCACGTTGCGGCGGGTCTCGACGTTCACCGACGTGGTCAGCGACACGACGGCCGCCTTGGTCGCGGCGTACACAGACAGCCCCGGCACCGGGCCGTGACCGGAGAGCGATGCGGTGTTCACGATGTCGCCACCCTCAGGGCCGAACGCGTCGAGCGCGGCCCGCATCCCCCAGATCACACCCATGAGGTTGACCTGGACAAGCTGCTCCACGGAGGCGGACGTGAGGTCGGCGAGTCCCCCGTCGTTGCCGACGCCGGCGTTGTTGAACCAGGCGGTCAGCGGCCCGTGACCGAGCGCCTCCTCCGCGACGATCCGGTGAGACTTCTCGTCCCGGACGTCCTGCTGCAGTCCCGCGACAGCCCCGACCTCCTCTGCCGTACGACGTGCAGCATCGCCGTCGATGTCGGTCAGGACGACCTTGTGGCCGCGATCAGCCATGATCTGCGCGATGGCGCGGCCGATCCCCCGCGCTCCCCCGGTGACAACCACTGACTGCTGAGGATTCATGGAGGAACCTAAGCAGACACGCCCGTTCGAACAGATGTTTGAAGCCAGGGGTGTTCTGGGTCTACCTTGTGACCAACCGATCACGGCGGCGAGGCATCACGAGAGGGCATCCACGATGGCAGCAGGCAAGGGCAGAGCAGTCTCCGAGCTCCCCGACGGCCCTCCGGACGCCTCCGGCCTCACGCCGCGCCAGCAGCGGGTGCTCGAAGTGATCCGCGAGTCCATCGAGAGCCGGGGCTACCCGCCCAGCATGCGTGAGATCGGCGAGCGGGTCGGCCTGACGAGCTCCTCCTCCGTCGCCCACCAGCTGCGCACCCTCGAGGAGAAGGGCTTCATCAAGCGCGACCCGAACCGCCCCCGCGCGATGCAGGTCTTCTCCCCCGGCGAGCTCACCGAGACCGGCACCGGCGATGCCTCCGTGAACCCGATGCCCGCGGCCGCCTATGTCCCCGTCGTCGGACGGATCGCCGCCGGCGGCCCGATCCTCGCCGAGGAGCGCGTCGAGGACGTCTACCCGCTTCCGAAGAGCCTGGTCGGCGAGGGCACCCTCTTCCTGCTCGAGGTGGTCGGCGACTCGATGATCGATGCCGCGATCTGCAACGGCGACCACGTCGTGGTCCGCCAGCAGCCCACGGCCGAGAACGGCGAGATCGTCGCCGCCATGATCGAGGGCGAGGCCACGGTCAAGACCTTCCAGCGCAAGGGCGGCAAGGTCTGGCTGCTGCCCCACAACGACGCCTACGAGCCGATCGACGGCACGCACGCCACGATCCTCGGCAAGGTCACCGCGGTCCTGCGCCGGGTCTGACGCCCACACGCCCCCATAGGCTGCGGCGACCACGCCCCGGGTCAGGTACGCCGCGTGGCGAGCGTCAGCCCGCCAACGCGAGGGCCACGAGGGCCACGGCAGGGGGCGAAGCCTGGAGTATCGAGCTGCGCCACAGGCGCCGCTCGGTTACGTAAAGCACCACCCCGCTGACGAGCATGCTCAGCGAGGTGAACACGACCAGGCTCAGCCCCGTGAAGAGGGCTGCGACCTGCGTGATGAGGTTCATCGCGTCACCTCGAGCTGTCGGCGCAGCGCCGGTACGCCGTCACCGCTCAGCTCGGCCAACGCGGCGGGACGACCGGTGATGAGCATGAGCAGCGCGGCGATCGGGCCCCGGAGGAGGGCACCTTCACCCGAGGACCAGTCGACGTCGGTCGCCTCGAGCCGATAGCCCCGCAGACGCTTCCTGGCGTTGAACGGGAAGCTCCTGCCGCGATAGCGCTCGGCGGACGCGCGTGCGGCTTCCCGTGGCATCTCGTGACGTTTGCCAAGGGGGATGGCGATGTCCTGCGTGTGCACGAGTACGTCGACCAGCGCCTCCATGTAGGTGGTGCCGGGTGCGCAGCGGCGGGATCCGGCAAGCCGGCGGTAGTCGGCGACGATCGCCTCGGTCGGCCTGCGTGACACCCGCCGTGCGTAGTCGTGGTTCGCCCGGTCGAAGCTACCTCGCGCGCGGAGCACCGCCGCCGCTATCTGCCCGACCGTGGCTTCCGGGGCGCTGATGACGTGGGCCGCGACGTCGCGGACCGTCCACCCCTCACACAGGCTCGGATGCTCCCACTCGTCCGGGGTCAACGTCTCGAGGAGGTCTGCGAGCGCTACCCGCTCCTGGTGGATGATCTGCCAGGCCTGGTTCTTGTCCATGGCCTGCCTCCCGCGAGAAGTAGTAAGATTCTCTGACTAATCTGAGCCGGTCCGGGGACGATGTCAAGGGGTGGCCATGGGTGGTCCAGCCGACGAGGGGCCGAACACCGGCCTACTCATGTTCATCGCCTACCGCGCCATGGACTCACGCGTCCTCGAGGCTCTGAACGCCGCGGGCTTCGAGGTGACACTCGCGCAGGTCAAGGTGTTCCAGCGGATCGGTGCGGAGGGTAGCCGCCTCACCGACCTTGCCGAGCAGGCTCGAGTCACCAAGCAGACGGCGGGCTTCCTCGTCGACGAGCTCGAGCGAGCAGGGTACGTCGAACGCCGGCCCGACCCGAGGGACGCCCGGGCACGCCTGATCTGCATCGCTCCACGCGGCATGGAGGCGGTCGAGGTGGCAGCCGGAGTCGTCGCAGAGGTGGAAGCCGAGTGGACCGCGCACCTCGGCGCCCGCGACATGAAGCACCTGCGGCAGTCGCTCATCCGACTCCGCGAGATCACAGACCCCTACGGCCCATGAGGCAGTCTCAATCGACCCGCACGAAGAGCAGCGGGCCCCCGTCGTATCTTCCGCCGTCGATGTCGAGCACGCGCTCATCGGCGTAGAGCAGGGGTGCTTTCACCTCGGGCGAGGGTACGTCGATCAGGGTGCTGATGATGCTGTGACCGTGGACGATCACCTCGCCGCCGTACGTCGCCAGCATCTCCTCCGCCACCGCGGCCCCGTCCTCGTCGGCGAAGTCGTATCTGCTGGTCAGCCGTCTCCACACGTCCCAGTGCGCGTCGAGGTCGTCGGCGTCGGAGAGCGCTGCCGCCACGGTCTCGTTGACCTCGTCGACGCTGTTGCCCCAGGCGAGGTACTCGGTGGTGTCGGAGTGCATCAGCAGGAAGTCCCCGACCTGCGCCATCAAGGGCAGGGAGGCCAGCCACTCGATGTGCTCGTCGGTCAGGCCCTCCTGGTCCCGGCGCTTCCCACCGTTGATGAGCCAGGAGTCGGCGAACTTCGAATGTGGGAAGCGGTGGCGCCCCAGCGCGAGGATCTCGTGGTTGCCCATGAGCACCTGCACCCTCCCCGGGTGCTGTTCTTGGAGCGAACGCACGAGGTTCACGACCCCGATGCCGTCGGGTCCTCGGTCGACGAGGTCGCCGAGGATCCACAGCTCGTCGTCGGCCCCGAAACCGACTTGCTCGAGTCCTTGCTCGAGGTCGTCACGGAAGCCGTGGACGTCGCTGACGAGGTAGAGGGCGCCCATGACCCCCATCCTGTCAGTCCCGCGCTCACCATCGCGTGAACCTCGCCACTCGACAAGCGATCAGACGCTGAACGAAAAGTGAACACCTCGACGGATGCGGAACGATTCGCGTGTTAAGTCGTTTGTCCTCCCGTGACCAGCATCGAACTCGACCGCCGCTCCCTCCTCGTCGCGGGAGCTGCCGCGACGGGCGCTGCCTCGCTCGCCGTCTCCCTGCCCGCTGAGGCAGAGGCGGCCCCCGGCGCCAACCGTTACTTCAAGCACGGCGTCGCCTCTGGGGACCCGCACCCGCGCAGCGTGATCCTCTGGACGCGTGTCACGCCGACGCCCGACGCCCAGCCCGGGTCCGGCAAGGGTCCGAGGGCCAACGTGCGTTGGCAGGTCGCGAAGGACCGCCGCTTCACGAACATCGTCGCCAAGGGGTCGTTCACCACGAGCGCCGCCCGCGACCACACGGTCAAGCTCGAGGCGAAGGGTCTGAGGCCTCGGACGACGTACTACTACCGCTTCCTCTACAAGGGCGTCGCGAGCCGCGTCGGGCGGACCAAGACCGCCCCGGCCGCGCACGCCAACCCGCGAAACCTCCGCTTCGGCGTCGTCTCCTGCTCGAACCTCCCGGGCGGGTACTTCTCGGCCTACCGCCACCTCGCCCGCCGCAACGACCTGGACGCGGTCCTGCACCTGGGTGACTACCTCTACGAGTA
The DNA here is from genome assembly GCA_035456965.1 of Nocardioidaceae bacterium. Lineage (GTDB taxonomy): Bacteria > Actinomycetota > Actinomycetes > Propionibacteriales > Nocardioidaceae > Nocardioides_C. The sequence continues at coordinate 185,703 of DATICF010000106.1, read as the reverse complement.
CGGCCCCGGGAAGTACGGCGAGGTGCGCAAGCCGGTGCCAGCCAAGGAGATGGTCTCGCTGTCGGACTACCGGCAGCGGCACGCGCAGTACAAGCAGGACAAGGACCTGCAGGCCCTGCACGCGAAGAACCCGTTCATCGTGACCTGGGACGACCACGAGGTCACCAACGACCAGTGGTCGGACGGGGCGGAGAATCACCAGCCCGAGACCGAGGGAGGCTACCGCGCCCGTCGCCGCCGCGCCCACCGCGCCTACGACGAGTGGATGCCGGTGCGCATGGGCGACTCTGTGGCGCTCGGTGACGGCACCCGACTGTTCCGACGACTGAAGTTCGGCACCCTCGCCGAGCTGTCCATGCTCGACCTGCGCACCTACCGGTCGAAGCAGGCCGAGCTCGCCGTCACGCCGGTGCCCTCCCCCGACCCGGCCGTGAGCGACCCCGACCGCACGATCACCGGCGACGGCCAGATGCGCTGGTTGAAGGAGTCCCTGCGCGAGAACCGGGCCCAGTGGAAGCTCATCGGCAACCCGGTGATGATCGCGCCGGTGGCCTTCCCGCCCCTCCCCTCCGACCTCACCCGCCAGATCAACGACGTCACCGGTCTGCTGCCCGAGGACGGCGCGAGCTACAACGTCGACCAGTGGGACGGCTACACCGCCGACCGCCATGAGGTCTTCGACCACCTGGCCGACAACGGTGTGCGCAACACGGTGTTCCTGACCGGCGACATCCACTCCGGCTGGGCCTGCGACCTCCCCCTGGACGCGGGCACGTACCCGCTGGAGTCGGGCCGATCCGTGGCCACCGAGTTCGTGTGTACGTCGATCACCAGCGACAACCTCGACGACATCACCGGCAGCCCGCCCCGGACGTCGAGCCTGGCCGTCGAGGCTGGGATCCAGGCGAACAACCGGCACGTGAAGTACCTCAACTTCGACGACCACGGCTTCTCGGTCCTCGACGTCACCCCGGCCCGGACACAGATGGACTACTTCGTGATCAGCGACCGGACCGACCCCAACGCCACGGTGTCGTGGACGGCCTCCTGGGCGACCAAGGCCAACAGCCAGTCCGTGCACGCGGTGGATCGCCCGGTGGAGGAGCGCCGATGACCCACGACCTCGACCGCAGGTCCTTCCTCAAGGTAGGCACTGCTGCTGGCGCGACCCTGCTGTTCTCGTCGGCCCTGGGCGCACCGACGGCCGCGGGTGCGGTTGCCCGGAAGCGCAGGGCCTACGTGCTCGTCGTCGACGGCTGCCGCCCCGGGGAGATCGGCAGCGGCCTGATGCCGAACCTCCAGGCGCTGCGCGACGGCGGGATGAACTTCCCGCGCGCCCGGTCCCTGCCGGTCATGGAGACCATCCCCAACCACGTGATGATGATGACCGGGGTGCGCCCTGACCGCAGCGGAGTGCCTGCCAACGCGATCTACGACCGCGACGAGAAGGTGATCCGCGACCTCGACCGCCCCTCCGACCTGAGGTTCCCCACGGTCATCCAGCGGCTCAACCGCAACGGGTTCACGACCGGCACGGTGCTCAGCAAGGAGTACCTCTTCGGGATCTTCGGCAAGCGGGCGACGTACCGCTGGGAGCCGGAGCCGATCGTGCCGGTCTCGGGTCACGCGCCCGACGCGTTCACGATGGACGCCGCGATCAGCATGGTCGAGGAGTTCGACCCCAACCTGGTCTTCGTCAACCTCGGCGACTGTGACCGGATGGGCCACAGCGACCTGACCGGTACGACACTGAAGGCGGCGCGCCAGGCAGCACTGGTCGACGTGGACACCCAGGTGGGCCGCTTCGTCGACATGCTGAGGTCAACCGGCCGCTGGGGCAGCTCGGCGGTGATCGTCCTGGCCGACCACTCGATGGACTGGTCGCGGCCGGACCGCATCATCTCGCTGCAGCCGGAGTTCGAGGCCGACCCGCTACTGGCGGGCAATGTCGTGGTCGCCCAGAACGGTGGCGCCGACCTCCTCTACTGGACTGGACCGGCGAGTCGGCGCGGCGACGCGCTCGAGCGGATGCGCGTTATCGCGTCGGCGACCCCGGGAGTCCTGTCGGTGAAGACGCCCAAGCAGCTGCGGTTGAGCCGGCTCGCAGGAGACCTCATCGTCTACTGTCGCTCCGGCTGGCGCTTCAGCGACCCGGCGCCGTACAGCAACCCGATCCCCGGTAATCACGGGCATCCGGCGACGAGTCCGATCCCCTTCTTCATCGGAGGCGGTCACCGGCTCGTGGGCAGGGGCACGTCCAGCGCAGCGGCCGCGACGGTCGACGTGGCACCGACCGTCGGGCGGATCTTCGGCCTCGGCGAGCCACGTGGCGGGTACGACGGCCACAGCCGCCTGTGACATCCGCCAAGGCAAAAGACGAGCCGGAAAGGTGAGAAACAGCTCGTAAGCGGGAATCTGTCATTCCCGTGAGCAAGTCAGACAGCTTCGAGATCGGTCGGCGCCCCCTCCTCATGGCGGGGGTTGCCGGGGCCGGCAGTGTCGCGCTGGGGGTCTCCCTCAGTCGGCCCGCCCGTGCTGAGGCGGCCGGCTCCTTCCAGCATGGAGTCGCCTCCGGCGACCCCCATCCGACGAGCGTGGTGCTGTGGACACGGGTCACGCCGGCACCGGACGCGACGCCAGGCTCGGGAGTGGGTCCGGACGTCGACGTACGGTGGCAGGTCGCCCTGGACCCAGGTTTCAAGCGGATAGTCGACCGCGGCACCGTCAGCACAGGAACCTCGCTCGACCACACGGTCAAGGTCGAGCCGAGCCGACTCGAGCCGAGCACGGCCTACTACTACCGCTTCCTGTTCCGTGGCGAGTCGAGTCCGGTGGGCCGGACCCGCACCGCTCCTGCGCCCGAGGCCTCACCGGGCCGCCTGCGCTTCGGCATCGCCTCCTGCGCGAACTACCAGGCCGGCTACTTCAGCGCCTACCGCCACCTCGCGCAGCGCGACGACCTCGACGCCGTCATCCACCTCGGCGACTACATCTACGAGTACGCGCCTGGTGAGTACGGCGCCGGAAGCCAGAACGTCGACATCAGGACCCACCAGCCTCCCCGCGAGATGGTGACTCTCGCCGACTACCGGCAGCGCCACGCGCAGTACAAGCAGGACCCGGACCTCCAGGCGCTGCATGCCCGGGTGCCGTTCATCGTCACCTGGGACGACCACGAGTCGACCAACGACGCCTACGACACCGGCGCTGAGAACCACCAGCCGGAGACCGAGGGCAGCTGGCAGGAGCGCCTGGCGGCAGCGACCCGCGCCTTCGACGAGTGGATGCCCGTGCGCATGGGCTCCACCGCAGAGGCGGACTCCGACACCCGCCTGTTCCGGCGGCTGCGCTTCGGAACCCTGGCGGAGCTGTCCATGCTCGACCTCCGCACCTACCGGTCCCAGCAGGTGCACCTCACCCCGACTCCGGTCCCCGACCCCAGCGGCGGCGTGAGCGACCCGGACCGGACGATCACCGGCGACTCCCAGATGACCTGGCTCAAGGAATCGCTCTCCCAGGATGCGACCCAGTGGAAGCTCGTCGGGAACCCGGTGATGATCTCGCCGGTTGTCTTCCCGCCGCTCCCGTCCGACCTGAGCAGCCAGGTCAATGACGTGACCGGCCTACTGCCCGAGGACGGCGCGAGCTACAACACCGACCAGTGGGACGGCTACACCGCCGACCGGCACGAGGTCCTGCGCCACCTCGCCGACAACGGCATCACCGACACCGTCTTCCTCACCGGCGACATCCACTCGGCCTGGGCCTGCGACGTGCCCCTCGACGCGGGGACCTACCCGTTGGAGTCCGGTCGCTCGATGGCCTCGGAGTTCGTCTGCACCAGCGTCACGAGCAACAACCTCGATGACATCACCGACTCTCCACCGAGGACCACCAGCCTCGCAGTGGAGGCAGGGATCCAGGCGAACAACCGGCACGTGAAGTACCTCAACTTCGACGACCACGGCTTCTCGGTCCTCGACGTCACCCCATCGCGGACGCAGATGGACTACTACGTCCTCGCCGACCGCACCGACCCCGACAGCACGGCCAGCTGGACCGCGTCGTGGGCGACCGTTGCGGGCACGCAGCAGGTGCACCCCGTGGAGTCGCCCGTCTCCTGACGTCCTGGCCGGCGCCGATCGGCGCCGCGGTGCCTACGGAGCCGAGTACTTTCGTCGGTATGCACAGCCGGCGGCGGAGCCTGACCGGAGCCCTCACCCTGGCGCTCCTGGGCGCCGCCTGCACGGCCTCCCCCGAGTCGAGCCCGCCGGCGGCGTCACAGTCACCGGTCGCGTCACGGTCCGCGAGCCAGGCGTCGCCTCCCGCGTCACCCACCCAGACAGGGTCGCCGGAGCCTTCGAGTCCCGCGACACCGACTCCGGGCGAGACCACCCGACCCGCGAGGTTCGACGCTGCCGCTGCGATGAAGGACGTCCGTCTGCTCGCAGGCCGGATCGGCCCGCGGCTGGCCACCGGGTCCGCCTACCGCAGAGCCGGACGCGTGGTCGTGCGCCGCTTCCAGCAGCTCGGGTACGACGTGCGGCGGGAGGGCTTCGGCGTCCCGGCCGGAGACTCGTGGGGAGTGCCCGTCGAGGCCGGGCGGTCGTTCAACGTCGTTGCCGAGCCGCCCGGGTTCGACCCCTCACGGCCGCACGTCGTCCTCGGCGCCCACCTCGACACGGTGGCCGTCGCCCCCGGCGCCGAGGACAACGCCAGCGGCGTCGCCGTGCTGCTCGAGCTCGGCCGGCTCGCCGCCGCCGAGGAGACCAGGATCCCGGCGGTCCTCATCGCCTTCGGCGCGGAGGAGCCACGAGGTCCCGGCGACGACATGCACCACTTCGGGTCGCAGCACCACGTGCGGCAGCTGTCCCCGGCGCGACGGGACGCGCTCCAGGCCATGGTCTCTCTCGACCGGGTGGGCGTCGGCTCGGTCGTGCCCGTCTGCACAGGCCCCCTCTCAGCGCCTCGGGTCCAACGAGCACTCCTGCGCGCCGCCGCGCGTGCCGGCGTACCGGCGAGGGGGTGTGAGAACACCGCGAGCGACCACTGGCCGTTCGAGAAGGCCGGGTTCGCCGTGGCCCGGCTCGGCAGCACCAGCTACGCGGCCTACCACTCCGCCGACGACGTGCCCACGGTGGTGAGCCGGCGCCAGCTCGGGCGCACCGGCCGCCTCGCGTGGACCTGGCTTACCTGAGCGGAGGCAGCGTTGGGGCTCGACGTCAGCCCTGGTGCGCGGGGCCGCTGGTCGCGCGCATCACTTCGAGCACCTGAGCGGCTCGTCGGCCGCTGACCACCCGAGGCGCGAAGTCGTCGTCCATGACGTAGGGCACGAAGTCGGCAGCCTTCAGCTCCTCGCCCCAGAACGTCAGCTCGAGGATCGCGCCCTCCTGGGTCCGGCGCATGAAGTCCATGTCGAAGACGAAGTTGCCCAGGGAGTGCGCGACCAGACGTCCCTCTACGACCGTGACGCCCTGGAGCCAGTGCGGGTGGCCGCCGACCACGACGTCGACTCCGGCGCGAACGAGTCGCCGGGCCACCTGTCGCTGGATCGGCTCTGGGCGGTTGGTGTACTGGGTGCCCCAGTGGGGCAGGGCGACGACCACGTCGACGCGCCGATCGAGCCGGCGTACGGCCGCCTCGAACCTGCGCAGGGCGGACCGGTCGAGCGGGCCGGTGCGCGGAGGCATCCCGATGGAGACCGCGCCGGGCTGACCAGGTGCCACCGCCGGCGTCTCCCCGATCGCGTTGAAGCCCACGAACCCGAAGCGCACACCGTCACGCTCGATGACCGCCGGCCGCCATGCGCTTCTCACGTTCGCTCCCGCGCCGAACGTGGCGATCCCCCCGGCTCGCAGCCTCCGGACTGTCTGCACGAGCGCGCGGTCGCCGAAGTCACCGGCGTGGTTGTTCGCAAGGCTGAGTGCATCGAACCCCGCGTTGCGAAGCCCCCGCACCACGGCTGGGTCCGCCGCGAACGAGTCGTCCCCCTGGGTCGGCGACCCGGCTCGCGACAGGGTGCTCTCGAGGTTCCCGACGGTGATGTCCGCCTTCGCCAGCCGCGAGGCCATCGGTCGCAAAGCGTGCGCCGGATCGCCGGTCGTCTCCGCGCGCGCGGCTACTCCGCGGCCCAGCATGATGTCGCCGACCACGGTCACCCTCACCACCGGCGCGGGTGCGGCGGCTTCCTCCGTCCGCAGCGGGTACCGCTCCGGGCGCCGCACGGGATCGACACCGCCGACCCGAAGCGCGCGCACCCGAGGACCGAGTGCTTCGGCCGGGACGACCGCCAGCACCCCGGGGTCGCGTACGACGGAGCGGATCGCCGCCATGGGTGGACCCGATGCGACCTCGAACCTGCTTCGCCCTTGAACGATGCGCCTGGCCTGCCGAAGGGACACCTCCCTCAGGCCGCGCGTGTGATGGGTGACGATGACGAGCGGCTGGTCCGCGGCACGCGGCAGGCTGTCGTCGGGCTGCTCGCCTGCTCCGGGCGACTCGGCCGTCCCCGGGTTCGGTGCCGTATCACCGCGGGGACGCTCTTCCTGAGGCCGCCCGTTCTTCCCCGTGGCTGCACCGGGGCGTGAACGATCGTCCTCGACCGACGCGGTTCCCGTGGTGCAGGCGGCCAGGGCAAGCACAGCCAGGCCGGCCACCAGGGCCGACCGCGTGTGCGCACCGGGCGACATGTCTCGACGTTAGCCCCTAGGAACCCCCTGCCGACGTCGGTTTGCGGCGTCACGTTCTGCCGCTACCGGCGCGGACCGTCACGCTACCGGGACTGCAGTCGGCAGTCGGCGACGTCGTCACGCACCCGAGCGTCGAGCTCCTCGATGTCGGCCACCAGCTCCTGCAATCTCACTGCATCGAGGTCGCCCAGGGCTCCGACCGCCTCCCGCCCGATCGAGACGAGCTCCTCGGCAGCGTCGGCCGCCCGTAGGCATGAATCAGGGATGACGATCCCGCCGGTCTCGCTCGGTGAGGGGCTCGGGGAGAGGGTCGCCTCGGGTGAGGGTTCACCGGTGCCCGTCTCGGTCTCGCTCTCACCTGGCTGAGCAAGCCAGACCATGACCGCCCCCAGCGCCAGACCGGCCAGGAAGGTCGCTGCCGGCAGCAGCCAGAACATCCGCCGCCTGGGTGCCCTCTGAGGTGCCGCTGCGTCGTCAGCGCGTTCGTTCACCGCGGATCTCCCTGCCATCTCGTTGTTCCTGCTCGATGCGCTGTTGCGCGGGGTGCGTCCGGCGGCGCGGCCAGCGGCTGAAGGAGCCGAGGAGGCTGACCACGGAGGGTACGAGGACCGAGCGGACGATCATCGCGTCGAGCAGGATCCCCACGGCCATGACGAACGCGAGCTCCCGGAAGGGCCGCAGCGGGACGATGGCCAGCATGCTGAAGCTCGCAGCCAGTGTCACCGCGGCTGCCGTGATGGCCGATGACGTCCCCGGTACCGCCTCCTTGATCGCCTCCCGCAAGGGCATCCGGTTGGCCGACTCCCAGATGTACCCCACGCCGAAGATGTTGTAGTCCGACCCGAGCGACAGCAGCAGGACCGCTGCCGCGAACGGCACGTAGAACGTGACCCCGTCCTGCCCGAGCACTCCTTGGAACACGAAGGCGAGTGCGCCCAGGGCAGCGGCGAGCCCCAGCACGCTCGCCCCGAGCAGGAATACCGGTGCCACGAGCGCGCGCAGGAACAGCACGAGCACCACGAAGTTGGCCACCAAGGCTGCGAAGGCGATGCGGCCGAGGTCGTCCCGGGTCACGTTCACGAGCTCGGCGGCCAGGGCCGTGTCACCGCCGAGGCCGAAGCTGACGTCACGCAGGCCGACGGCCGTGCCGAGCTCCTGGACGGTGTCCTCGAGCCGTTCGACTGTCTCGACCGCTGTGGCACCCAGGGGCTCGTCGGTGAGGATCACCATGAACCGTGCTGCATCTCCGTCTCGCGCCAGCAGCACGCCGCGCTCGAGGGTCCCCGGCAGCTGTCCCGGCCCGACGACCCCCGCGACTCCCGGCTGCCGTGCGAGAGCGGTCCCGAGCTCCGCGAGGGCATCGCGTTGTTCGGCGACCCCATCTCCTCGAGCCAGCAGCAACGTCGGCGAGAGGATGCCTGGCGCGAAGCCTTCCGCGGCGGCGGCGGCGGCCGTTCGCACCTCGTCCCCTGGAGGCAGGCTAGGCACGAAGGAGACGGCGGGCCGCAGGCTCGTCAGCTGAGCACCGACGAGCCCTAGACCCACGACGCAGAGCGCCGCCAGGATCGCCCCCACCGGCCGCATGACCATCAGGCGCACCATGGTGCGGGCGATGCGTCTTGGTTCGTACTGCCGCACGTGCCCGGGGAGGAACAGCAGCCGGCCGAAGATGGCAAGGAGTGCCGGAACGAGAGTCAGCGCAACGATTCCGGCCACGCCCACGGCGAGCGCGAGCGCCGGCCCGAAAGCCTGGAACAGCGCCGACTCCGCGACCACCAGCACCGCCGTGCCCAGGGCCACCGTGACGGAGGCGACGGCCACGATGGGTCCCGTACTGGCAGCTGCCGCGCGGGCGGCGTCGAGCCGGGGCAGTCCCGTCGCCAGCTGTCTTCGCATCCCGGCCAGGAAGAAGATCGCGTAGTCCGTGACGACCCCGAGCACCAGAGCCAGGATCAGCGGCTCGAGCTCATGGGGGAGAGTGACCTCGAAGACCTGCCCGACCCGGGAAGCCGTGTGGATGGCGAGGAAGAAGGCGAGACCGGCGGTCACGAGTGCGACCAGGGGTGCTGTGAGAGAGCGGAAGTACACCGCGACGATGCTGACGACCACGATCAACGTGGCCGTCTCCATCAGGGGCAGCTTCTCCCGTACGATCCGAGCCTGCGCGACCCGGGCCGGGATCGACCCTGTCACGCCGACGTAGGCGTCCTCGGGGCCGAGCTGCTCCTCGGCGAACCGTCGTGTCGCCCGGGTCTGTGCCCCGAGTCCTGCGCTGGGTGGGGCGAAGGTGAACGTCACGACAGTCGTGCCGTTCTCCGACGAAGAGGGGAAGAGTGCCAAGGTGTTGGGCACGGGCAGAGCTCCGACCACCGGTTCGGCTTCGGGGTACCGCCCCTGGCCCAGGGCGATGGCGCGCAGCACCGCCCGTGCCTGGGCGTACGGCGAGAGGCCGTCGGGGTCGCGCTGCACCACGGCGGTCCTGGCGATCAGGGGGAAGCCGAACTCCCGCACGGACTCGGTCTCGGCCCGAACCGCTGCGCTGTCATCGGCCACGAACCCCTGGAGCTCGGGTTCGGGCGCCGGCGCAGCCGGGAACTGAAACATGGCGAAGGCGACCGCGAGCCACCCGAGGACGATGAAGTACCGCGCGCCGACCACGGTCCGGGCGTAGAGCCGGGCGGCTCTGCCGGCACCGTCGACCTCGCGCGCGGTGGGCATGGCCTCAAGGCCCGTCCCGACCTGTCACCCCGGCCGCTGGGAGACCGAACCGCCGGAGCTGTTCGTCGGCCAGAGCCGCATGACGGCCGGCGAGCAGGTCACCCACGGGGTCGCGGCTGACAGAGGTCAGCTCCCGGTAGCCCATTTCGGTGACCGCGCGGTGTGCAAGGTAGGCGTCCAGCTCCGGCGAGCGGCCGCGTCGCGCGACCTCCTCGCGGACCGACTCGACCGTCCTACGCCAGCGCAGGCGCCAGGGCAGGTAGATGAACAGGACCGGGGCTGTAGGGACGAGCACGATGCTCACACCGACGAGCACCGCGAGCTGGCGTACGTCGCGGTCGATGCGGTCTGCGCTGGTGGCGATCTCGTCCGCGGCGACCCTGACCTCGTTGCCGAGCTCGCCTGGGGTGTCGGGCACGAGGGGAATGGTGCTCAGCTGCTGCAGGGCCTCGCCCGCCTTGTCGGTTGCTGTCGCCGAGGCCTCGACTGCCTCGCTCACCGACGCGAGAGACCAGATCTGTGTGCCTGTGAGCACGCCGATCGTGAGCCAGAGGACGACCCAGAAAGCCACGACGGCGTCCGTCAGGGACCTGGTCTGATGGTCCGGCGTCGCTGCCCGCTCCACGGGGCCTCCCCTCGCCCGGTGCCAGCTCGCGCACCGGCATCGATGCGTCGCAACCAGCGTAGGCCAGCGTTCGTTGCTGCAGCCTGCGATCGGCATTGGCCGGGCTTGTCCGGGTCTGGGACGACCCGACTAGCCCACCAGGCGCTTCAACGCGTCAACCACGACGGACCGCTCGGTCGTTGGCCACATCGGCGGCAGCGATGCCCTGAGGAACCCGCCGTAGCGCGCGGTCACCAGACGCGGATCGAGGATCGCGACGACCCCGCGGTCCTCGGTCGTCCGTATGAGCCGGCCCGCCCCTTGCGCAAGCAGCAGCGCCGCGTGGGTGGCGGCCACGGCCATGAAGCCGTTGCCGCTGGCCCGGTCGGCGGCACGTTGTCGTGCCGACATCAACGGGTCGTCAGGGCGCGGGAACGGGATCCGGTCGATCAGGACGAGCTGGCAGGTCTCGCCGGGGACGTCGAGCCCCTGCCAGAGGCTGAGCGTGCCGAAGAGGCAGGCGTGCGGGTCCTCCACGAACAGGCGCGCAAGCTCGGGCAGCTGTGCCTCCCCCTGCGCCATGATCGTCAGGTGCGGCAGCCTCTCGCGCACCGCCTCGGCCGCGGCCTCGGCCGCCCTCCTGCTGGAGAACAGCCCGAGCGTTCGACCGTCAGCGGCATCGACGAGATCCACGATCTCCTCGATCTGAGCAGCACCCAGCCCGTCGCGACCTGGCGGGGGCAGGTGCTTGGCGACGTACAGGATGCCCTGCTTGCGGTAGTCGAACGGTGAGCCGACATCGATCCCGCGCCACGGCAGTGAGTCTTCGGCATCTGCCTCGACCGCGGTCTGCGCCTCGACGTCCCCGGCTGCGTCGATCGAGTGGTCGACGCGCTCGCTCGGTTTGAGGCCGATGCTCGTGGCCACCGAGTTGAAGTCACCGCCGAGCATGAGGGTCGCCGAGGTGAACACGACTGTCTTGTCGTGGAGCAGCTTGTCGCGGAGCGGCCCCCAGACCTGCAGTGGTGCGACGTTGAGCCGGTTGCCCCCTCGGGACAGGTCGCGCTCGCTGAGCCAGAGCACGTCGGAGTCGAGGTTGGCCGCCATGCGCTCGGCGGTCTTGAAGATCTCCTGGACCCACCCGCGGGCCTGGGTGCGCCCCGCGTCGGCGTCGCCCTCGGGCCCGCCGCCCTCCTTCGGGAAGGCCGAGATCAGGGCACGGGCTGAGTCACGTACGAGTGCAAGTGCGTCGGCCAGGTCGACCGGGAGGTTGTCGATCCGCCCCGCCTCCACGGCTTCCAGCGCATCCCGCAGCGCGTCGGCCGAGTCGGCGAGCTCGTCGGCCTCCTGTCCGTCGATGTGCTTCTGGGAGCGGCGGGCAGCGCGCTCGATCTCGGGGACCGACAGCTCGTCGGTGGCGGCCTGCGTGACCCGAGAGGCGAGCTCGTGCGCCTCGTCGATCACGACGACGTCGTACTCGGGGATCATCGGGACGCCCTCGATCGCGTCGATCGCGAGCAGCGAGTGGTTCGTGACGATCAGCTGCGACTGTGCCGCCTTCTCCTTCGCCCGCTCGGCGAAGCACTCCATCGCGTAGGGACACCTGCTGGCGCCGAGGCACTCCCGGTGGTTGACCGAGACCTGCCGCCACACGCGGTCGGTGTGCTTGGGGGCCGAGTCACGGTCGCCCGATCCTCCTCGTTCGGCCTCCTCCTCGGCCCAGGAACGCAGGGTGAGGACCTCGGCACCCATCGACCCCTCCGGCATGTCGACGAGCACGCCCTGGTCGTCGGGGACGCCCTCGCGGATCCGGTGGAGACAGGCGTAGTTCGAGCGGCCCTTCAAGACGGCGTACGTCGCCTTCTCGCCCAGCTCGCCGTGGTCACCGCCGACCGCCTCGAGGAGCGCCGGGATGTCGCGCTGCACCAGCTGGTGCTGGAGGGCGAGGGTGGCCGTGGCCACCACGACGCGGTGGTCGTGGAGAAGCGAGGGCACGAGGTACCCGAGTGACTTCCCGGTCCCGGTGCCGGCCTGCACGAGCAGGTGTTCGCCCGCTGCCATGGCACGGGCCACGGACTCCGCCATCTGGATCTGCCCCGGACGCTCCTGCCCGCCGAGCGCCTCCACGGCACCGGCGAGGACCTGCTTCACGGTCGAGGGGGTCTCAGGCACCGAAGAACCCTAGCCGGTCCCGCCGACACGACGGGACCGCCCTCCACAGGCGTCAGACCACCGCACCCGAGTCCTGCAGCTCGCGCTGCGGCCTCTTCTTCTTGGGCTCTGCCTTCGGCATCGGCCACTTCCTGTGGAACAACAGCGACAGCGGCGCCGCCGTGAAGACCGAGGAGTAGGTACCGATGCCCAGACCGAGCAGGAGCGCGATCGCGAAGTCACGCAGCGAGTCACCGCCGAGCACCGCGAGCGCGGCGAGGATGAACATCGCACCGAGACCGGTGTTGACCGTGCGCGGCACGGTGTCGAGACAGGCCTGGTTGGCCACCTTCGCCATGTCGCGTTCCTTGGACGTCTGCCACTGCTCTCGGATGCGGTCGAACACCACGACCGTGTCGTTGACCGAGAGACCGATGATGGTCAGGGCGGCGGCGAGGAAGACACCGTCGATCGGCTTGCCGAGCCAGGCGAAGATACCGACCACGATGATCACGTCGTGGAACATCGCCAGCACGGCCGAGGCGCCGATCGTCCACTTGAACCGGATCGCGAGGTAGAGCATCTGGACGAGCAGCGCGATGCCGAAGGCGATCAACGCCTTCTGTCTCAGCTCGTCACCCAGGCTGGGGCCGATCAGCTCGTCACGCTCGGTCGTCGCGCCGCCTGCGACCTCACCGATCGCCTCCCGGATGTCGACCTGGTCCTGGTTGCTGATCTGGCCTGTGCGCACGGCGATCTTGTCGTTGTCGGACTCCTGGACGACCGCGTTGGGGAAGCCTGCGTCCGAGACCGCCGCCCGGGCATCGTCGACGCTCACGGTCTGACCGGTGGAGTACTCCATGAGCCGGCCACCGGTGAACTCGACACCGAGGTTGAGCCCGTTGACGAACATGCCCATGACGGCGAGGACGAGCGCCGAGGCGGAGATACCGAGCCACATCTTGCTGCGGCTCATGATGTCGGGGTTCTTGTCACGCAGCCAGGCGCGGACGCGTCCCGTTGTCGCGAGACCGCTGGCCTTCGGGTGGCGCTTGAGCCAACCCAGCCGCGCCGCCTGCTCGGTGAGCACACGCGCGACGATCAGCGCCGAGATCATCGAGGCGAGGACACCGATCGACAGCGTGACACCGAAGCCCTTGACCGGACCGGACGCCAGGAAGAAGAGCAGCGCGGCCGCGAGCAGAGTCGTGACGTTGCTGTCGATGATCGCCGACCACGCCTTGTTGAATCCGATGCTGAGGGCACTCGACAAACCGGTCTTCTCCGAGGCCGTGTACTCCTCGCGAGCTCGCTCGAAGATCAGCACGTTGGCGTCGATCGCCAGTCCGATCGCAAGCACGAAACCGGCGAGGCCGGGCAGGGTCAGGGTCGCCCCCAGTGCGACGAGCGCGGCGTAGGAGATGACGGCGTACGTCGCCAGGGCGAACGTCGCGAGCAGACCCATGAGCCGGTAGACGATGGCGATGAACAGGCCGGTGAGGATCAGGCCGATGACACCGGCCTCGAAGGAGGCGTCGATGGCCTCGGCGCCGAGGGTCGGGCCGACCACCCGCTGCTCGATGACCGTGACCGGAACGGGGAGCGCGCCGCCCTCGATCAGGATCGCGAGGTTCTGCGCCTCCTCGATGCTGAAGTCGCCCGTGATCTGGGTCGAGCCGCCGGGCATGCCGACACCGCACGTGATTTCCGCGACGACCTCGGGCGAGGAGATGATCTCCCGGTCGAGGACGATCGCGATCCGCCGGGCGGGGTCACCCATCGGCGGGCATGCCGCCTCCGCCGTCAGGTTGCGCCAGGCGTTGCGTCCTTCGCTGCCCTTGAAGTCGACGGTGACGTACCAGCCGGTGCCCTGGGACGGGTCGTTCCCGGGGTCTGACCCGGACACCTGGTCGCCGGCGACGGCCGCCGGACCCAGCCGGAGGCGCTGCCCGCTCTCGTCGGCGAGGATCCGCTGTCCTTCCTCGGGCTTGGCCTGCGGACCGACCGCTTCGATCACCGGGTGGAAGCTCAGCTGGGCAGTGCGTCCGAGGACCCGACGTGCCTCCCTCGGGTCGTCGAGGTCGGGCAGCTCGACGATGATGCGGTTCTCGCCTGCACGGGTGAGCGTCGGTTCGGCCACGCCCAGCGCGTCGACACGACCGCGGAGCACCTCGAGGGTCCGGTCGGTCGCTTCTGCGTCCGCCTCTACCGTCGGCGAGTCCTTGGTCTCCAGGACCATCTGGGTTCCACCCCGGAGGTCGAGTCCGAGCCGGGGCTGTGACGAGACGGCGACGGCGACGGATCCGCCGAGGATGAGCAGCGCGAGGATCAGGCGCGTGAGGGCAGCACGAGACATGGTGTCTATCGTCCCCTATGCGTGTGAGATATCGAACTCGGCCCCACCGGCCGGACTCAATCGTTAACGAGATGTTGACGAGCGAAGTTCCTGTCCTCCCCGGTTGCCCTGCCGCTACCGGTCCCGGACCCATCGGCATCAGGCAGAGCAGAAAGCAAAGGTTTGTCCAATCCTGTGACTCGCCGGTTCAGAGGATGTGGCCGACGAGCCGGCCGCTCTAGCGTGGTGGGTGGGGGGATACAACCAGGAGGGGTGTGAGATGACCGCACTTCAGATTCGACTCTTTGTAGCCCGGTCCATCCGCGCAGTGCACGCGCAGGAGGAGTTTGCGCGGCAGCTGCGGCCCGGTGCTGACGTCCCTGCCCAGCGCCCCCGCGAGCGCACGGCCTCACCAAGGCTCACGCTCGTCGTCCCCCGCTGACACAGGAACTGCGCGCGGCCCTGGGCGTGCCAAGTGGGCGGCAACGGCAGGTGCCCGAGTGCTGAACGTGCCGTTGTCGCCCACGTGAGCTGAAGCCGGGTTCAGCCTCGCGCTGTGAGCCGAAGGAGACTCATCGACGGCATGGGGAGCTCGAAGCTGAGCACCACCCTTCCCTGCTCATCCGCCGTGACCTGACGTGATGGCTCGAGCGCCTCGAGCCGGTCCGCTGCCCGCAGCTGCTCCCACTGCACGTCGGTCGGCCACGCCTGGTCGCCATCGCGCATCTCTCTCCAGACCTTCGCGATGTTGGAGTGGTCCTCGTCCACGCGGTCGTGCGCGAGCAGGTACGACGCGCCGGGTTCGAGCCCGTCCACGGTCACGGTGACCGATCGCGACAACGCCTGCTCCCCCTCTGCCTTCGTCTGGTCCAGTGTCATGTTCCACGCGAGCACCGCCACCTCGCCCGAGTCGTCCCGAGTCGCCAGGCACTCGACGAGCGAGCCCGCACCGTCGCCGTGTGACGCGACGGGGAGCCGGGTCCGACCCAGCCGCTCCAACAGGCTCAACGCCCACCATCGAGGCTTGCGCAGCTCTCCGACCGTCCGGAGCCCGAAACCGCCGTGCAGCAGTGCCGGCGGTCGACCGAGCTCCTCGAAGTGGTCCGAGACAACCCAGTAGGACAGCGCCTCGATGCGCTCCATCGCCGAGGCCATGCCCCGGAGCAGGAAGACCCCGGAGAAGACCGCGTCGCTGACCTCGTTGAAGTGGGTCGGGGTCACTCCCCACTCGGTCCACCAGATCGGCGTACCCGCGCGTCCGTAGCGTTCCAGCGACCCCCTGAAGTCCAGCGGCGGGCTGCCGTAGGTGTGGGTGGACACGAAGTCCAGCGGCGCCCCCGACTGCTCGACGTGCGCGAGCAGCTCCTCGACCCAGCCGGCTGCAGCCGACGAGGGCCCGCCGACCTTGAGCCGGGCGTCCACCGCGCGCACGGCGGCCGCCGTGACGTCATACATCTTCATGTACTCCGCAGGCGTCCCGGACCAGAACACCTCGAGGTTCGCCTCGTTCCAGACCTCGAAGGACCAGTGCTCAACCACCTCGTCGAGGCCGTAGCGGTCCACGACGTGCTGGGTGAGGTCACGGACCAGGTCGTACCAACGCTCCCAGCTCTTCGGCGGTGAGACGATCGCGCCGTAGTCGAAGACGGTCTTGTCCGGGTCGCTGGCGAGGTCGCGCGGCATGAAGGAGATCTCCACGACCGGGTAGAGGCCGAGGCCGCGGATGTGGTCGTAGACCCGGTCCACTCCCGAGAAGTCGTGGACCGGGTCGCCGTCGACCTCCCGGTAGACGCCGAGGTCGTCGCAGAGGATCGCGTGCGCCCGCACGCTCTTCACGCCGAGCTCCTGGCGTGCGGCCTTCAGGGCAGAGGTCAGCTCCTCGCCGATGACCCGGCCGCCCGTGGTGTCGGCTGAGAGGGCGTGTGAGAGGTGCTCGCTGCCTATCATCGGCCGCCACGGGCGGTGCAGCTCACCGAGGTCGCCGGCAGTGTCGACCCGAAGCTCCACCGGCCCGGATTCCTCCGTCGGGGTGGCGGACACCCGCTCGGAGAGGGGCCCTTCCACCGCGACGTCAGAGAGCGTGGCGACGGCGTACCAGCGTTCCTGCCCAGGCTTGCCGGTGGTGTCCGCGTAGGGCGGGTGGGGCACCGAGAGCACGTCACGACCCGCGTGGTCGAGGCGCACCGCCTCGGCGTCGGCAGCGTCGGCGACGTACACCTGGTAGCCGACCGCGCCGGGAACCGGCTCCCAGGTCAGCGTGACCTGACTTCCACCCGCCGCTGCCTGCAGACCCTTCGGCGGATCGAGTCGAGGCGCCTGGCCCGTCGTGGCTTCACCGCTGCGGATCCCGATCCGCTGCTCCCAGTCACTGCGAGCGTCCGTTGTCACGCGTTCTCCTTCGTCGATGTCATGTCCTTGTCGTGGGCCGGGATCTCGTCGCCGACATCCACGGCCAGCTCGTCCAGCAACGCACGCATCCGTCGCAGGTCGTCGGCGTACTCGGGGTGGTGCGCGACCGACTCCGTCTCCGCGGGGTCGCGGTCGAGGTCGAACAGCTCCCACTCCTCGTCCGTCACCACGTCCGAGGCGCCCGGTTGCCCGCACCCCGAGCCGTAGTAGTGGACGAGCTTGCGGTCGCGAGTCCTGACGCCGCGATGCGCCGCGACGTTGTGGCAGCCGTCGAGGTGCTCCCAGTAGCGGTAGTACGAAGCCGTCCGCCATCCCACGTCCTCGCCCGGCGATCCCTCGAGCAGCGGCCGCATGGACCGGCCCTGCATCCGGGCATCGGCCTCCACGCCGGCGAGGTCGAGGAAGGTCTGGGCGAAGTCGACGTTGAGGACGAGGTCGTCGTTGACCGACCCAGGGCGCACCAGCTGCGGGTAGCGGACGACCAGCGGCATCTGGAGCGACTCGCGGTACATGAACCGCTTGTCGTACCAGCCGTGCTCGCCGAGGAAGAACCCCTGGTCGGAGGTGTAGACGACGACGGTGTCGTCGACCTGGCCGGTGACGTCGAGGTGGTCCAGCAGTCGCCCGACGCCCTCGTCCACGGCGACGACGCAGCGGAGGTAGTCGAGGATGTAGCGGCGGAAGGCCCATCTGGCGTAGTCGTCACCCTCCGCCCCGGGCGGAGGGTCCTCCTTGAGGTCTTCGGCCACCAGATCCCTGGCGATCCGCATCCGGGCGTCCGCTGCCGCCCCCGCACGGTTCGCATAGTCGTCGAAGAACGTCTCCGGCAGCGAGATTGCGTCGTGCTCGAAGAGCGCAGCGTGGCGAGGCGCTGGCTCCCACGGTCGGTGCGGAGCCTTGTGCTGCACCAGGAGGCACCAGGGACGGCCGCTCGACCCCGCCTTCTGGAGCCACTCCAGCGACAGGTCGGTGATCAGGTCCGTCGCGTAGCCGGGTCGGACGTGGGACCCGCCGTCCATGGTGAGGAACACGGGGTCGTGGTAGTCGCCCTGGTCGGGGAGAACCTCCCAGTGGTCGAACCCGCGTGGGTCGTGGACGCCGCCGTGCCCGAGGTGCCACTTGCCGATCAGGCCCGTGCGGTATCCCTCCGCGCGCAGCATCTCGGGGAAGGTCGGTTGTCGGTTGTCGAACTCCGTCGAGAGGGTGGTCACCCCGTTCACGTGGTTGTAGGTCCCCGTCAGGATGGTCGCCCTGCTCGGGGAGCACAGCGAGTTCGTGCAGCCACAGGCGTCGAACCGCATGCCCTCCGCGGCGATCCGGTCGATGTTGGGGGTGACCCGGTGGGGCCCGTCGTAGCAGCCGACCGCGTTGGCGGCGTGGTCGTCTGCCACGACGAGCAGGATGTTGGGCCGTCGAACGGTCGAGGTCACTGCCGCGGCCTCGTGCCGAACTCCTCCATCTCCATGAGGGGCCGCACCTTCTCCTCCATCGCACCCTGCGAGACGTAGTCACGCATGTTGTCGCCTGCCAGTGCGTTGCCGAGGGCGGCCATGATCATGCCCTGGTCGAGAGCCAGGTAGCGCTTGCTGACCTGCCCGCTGCGGACCGCCACCGCGTCGTAGAAGCCGCCGGGTCCGTAGGCGTCGAAGTCGTCGCGGATCCGCTGCAGGTTCGTGATCGCCTGCCGCGGTGCGTAGCGCAGGGCGAGGAACGACGCGTGCGGGGTGACCACGCCGTCGCCGTACTCCGTGGGGGCGGGCTCGCCCTCTCGGCAGCCGTCGTACGGCTGCTCCCAGTCGGTGCGCTCCTGGTCGGAGGTGTAGCCGGGCCCGTCCATGCCGAGCATGTCCACGCCGTACTCGCGGTACCCGCCGGCGGGGTTGTTCGAGGGCGAGAAGCCCCAGTAGCCGTAGCCCGCTTCCTGCAGGCCGTGCTCGATCTGGCCCTGGACGTAGAGCGGGTGGTTGACCGCCCAGGACTTCGGACCCCACTCCTCCTCCGGGACGAAGAGCGGCACCATCAGCGCCTCGAACATGCTGCCGCCCCAGGACGGCACGACCTTCATGCCGCGGTAGGGCAGGGTCCCTTCGAAGACCTCGACGCCGAGGTAGTTCTTCCACTCCCCCTCCGCCTTGGTCTCGGTCCAGGCCCAGTCGCAGTTCTCGTTCGGGAAGGTGCGGTAGGTGCCGAAGTAGTGCTTGGCCGGGATCTGGCCCGATGCGATGCCGAGGTACGACGCGATCCGGGGCTCGGTGTTGAACGCGCCATAGTGGTGGCCTGTGAACCACACGTCTTCGCCCATGCCGCAGTAGTCACCCTGCGGCAGCGTCGGGTTGCCCGGGTCCTCGTCCCAGAACCCTCCGCGGATCTGGTTCTCGGCGGGGTTGTAGTAGCACGAGAAGTCCATCTCCTCGCGGATGGCGTCGGCCTCGTCGGCCAGCGCAGGCACCGCGCGGCTGGTCAGCAGCAACCCGGTGGCGAGCCACCCGTTGTCGACGCTGGACATGAACGGCTTGATCGGATCGCCGCTGCCGGGGAACTCCGTCAGCTTCTCGCCGGTCTCGGGGTCGTACCAGTTGTAGAACATGCCGCTCGGCTCGTGCTTCTCGAGCGTGGCGACCGTCGACAGCGTGGTGCGCATCCGCTCTCGCGCCTCGTCGGCGGAGATCAGCCCGAGGTCCCGCGCGGTCACGGTGCTCCACAGGTAGGCGCCGATGTTGGTTGGCGAGGTGTAGCCGCCGCGGCTCTCGGCGCTGAGGTCGCCGCCGATGTTGTCGTCGGGGAGGCCGGTCCCTTCTACCGTCATCGCGGTGAAGGACCGCCAGGTGTCGCTCGCGTAGTTCATGAGCAGCCCCGCGGGCGGTCGCCCGTCCGCCGGCCCGGTTGCAGGCTTCGCGGTGGCCGTGGCGGTGAGCGTCACGGGGCCGACCCCCGCGAGGAGTGCCGTCGTCGCGGCGAGTGCGGCCGCGACCCTCCGTCGTACTGTCATCTGTCGTCTCCCGAGATCAGGTGTTGCTGTGGTGGTGCCTGTTTCGACGGTCGCGCTCGATGCCCTCCTCACTTGATTCCGGTCATCGCGATGCCCTGCATGATGTGCCGCTGGAGGAGCAGGAAGACCGCGATCACCGGGATGACCACGACCACTGCGCCCGCGAGGAGCAGGCCGTACTTGGTCGCGTTCTGACCGACGGAGTAGAGGGCGAGCGCCACGGGAAGGGTGTACTTCTCCTCCGAGCTGGCCACCGCGAGCGGCCACAGGAAGTTGTTCCAGGAGGTCAGGAAGGTGAGGATGCCGAGCGTGGCCAGGGCAGGCGCGCACAGCGGCAGCACCACCGAGAAGAAGATGCGCAGCTCACCCGCCCCGTCGACCCGGGCGGCATCGATCAGCTCGTCGGGCAGGCTGAGGATGAACTGCCGCATCAAGAACACCCCGAACGGTCCGGCAAGGAACGGCAGCACCATCCCGGTCAGGGTGTCGGCCATCCCGAGGTTGGAGACCAGCACGAACAGCGGCACGAACGTGACCACGCCCGGGATCATCAGGGTGCCCAGCACGAGCGCGAACATCAGCCTCTTGCCCGGGAACGCCAGCTTCGCGAGGGCGTAGCCGAGCATCGAGCAGAACAGCATGTTGCCGACCGTCACCGCGCCCGCGACGAGCAAGGAGTTGGTGAAGTACGTCGTGAAGTCGAGCTTGTCGAACAGCACCTGGTAGTTGGACAGGGTGACGGTCTCGGGCCACCAGGTCGGAGGCACCGCCATCACCTCGCCCTCGGGCTTGAGCGACGACAGGGCCATCCACACGAACGGCAGCACCATCAGCACGAGCCCGGCGGTGAGTCCGACGTACACGCCCCCGGAACGCGACTGCGTCCGCGACATCAGCGCTCCTCCTTATCGCCGAAGATCTTGAACTGGACGAACGTCAGCACCACGACGGCCAGGAACAGCAGGTAGCTCGCGGCCGCGGCCACGCCGTAGTTGCCGTACTCGAACTGGTCGTAGGTGTAGAACGTGACCGACCGCGTGGCGTCGAGGGGGCCGCCCTTGGTCATCACGAACGCCTCCTCGAAGAACTGGAGGTAGCCGATGCCGGTGATCACCGCACCGAAGAGCAAGGTGGGGCGCATCAGCGGCAAGGTGATGTGGCGAAACTTCCTCCACGACCCTGCGCCGTCGACCGAGGCGGCCTCGTTCACCTCGGAGGGGATCGTCTGCAGGCCGGCCAGGAAGATCACGACCAGCGTGCCCATGTTGCGCCAGGCGGCCATCAGCACCAGCGAAGGCAAGGCCAGCGACGGGTTGTCCAGCCACTGCGGCTGGGGCAGCCCGACCGCCGCGAGCGCGGTGTTCACCAGGCCGCCCTCCGAGCGGAGCAGGAACTTCCACACCACCGAGACCGCGACGATGCTGGTGATCACCGGCAGGTAGTAGCCGACCCGGAACAGGCCGCGCAGCCACGTGATCCGATTGAGCCCGACTGCGACCGCGAGCGCCATCGCCATGGTCAGCGGGACACCGAGCAGGACGTACAGCCCGGTGTTGACCATCACCTTCTGGAACAGCTCGTCGCCGAGCAGGTAGGTGAAGTTCTCCGGCCCGACGAACGTGACCGCGAACGGGCTGCGGATGTCGGCGCGGGTGATGTCGGTGAAGCTCATGCCCAGGCTGGCCAGCACCGGTCCGGCAGTGAACGCCAGGAACAGCACCATGAACGGGAGGGCCAGCACCCAGGCGGCTATCGCCTGCTGCCTGCGGACCGGGCTGGCCGGACGCCGACCCGGCCGGGTCGGGGCGGGGGAACCACCCTGCCCGGCCGGTTCGGCGGCGGCCTGCTCGCTCGAGGTGACCGCCATCGTTACAGGCCGGTCCCGATCCGGGTGGCCTCGTCCTGCATGTGCGCGATCGCGTCCTCCACCGGGGTGGCGCCCTTCACGGCCTGCTCGACGTCGGAGTCGACGACCGCGGCAACCTGCTCCCAGGTAGGAACGGCCGGAGGGGCCAGCGCGCTGTCGAGCTGCTCACCGAAGACCTGCAGCTGCGGGTCCTCGGCCAGCTCGCCGGACTCCCAGGCAGCCTTCACCGCGGGAAGGTCGCCGACCTCGTCATAGAAGTCCTGCTGGACCTCCGGCTCCGACAGCCACTGCACCAGCTTCCACGCCGACTCCTTGTTGTCGGAGTCGGAGAACACTGCGAGGTCGCCGCCGCCGACGAACGAGGTGCCGGGCGCCGCGTCCTTGCCGGGCAGCGGCGCGAGGGTGTACTCGTCGGCCGAGACTCCGGCGTCCTCGACCAGGCCGGTGTGCCACGGGCCCGAGATGAACGAACCGTAGCTTCCCTTGGCGAAGCCGGACTCGAGCTCGCCCGGGTCGAGCACCCGGGTCGGCGAGAGGCCCTCGTCGAAGAAGGTCTTGTAGTAGTTCAGGGTCTCCACCATCTCCGGGGAGTCCAGGGTGTACTCGGTCCCGGCCTCGTTGGTGACGGTCGCACCGTTGGACCACGCGAACGGCAGCACCGTCTGCCAGGACCCGGTCTGCCCGGGCTGGAGGTTGATTCCGTACTCGACGCCGGCCTTCTCCTCCAGGTCGGTGGCGAACTGACTGAGCTCGTCCCAGGTCTTCGGGGCCTCGCTCCATCCGGCCTTCTGGGCCAGGTCGTTGCGGTAGTACAGCACCCGGGTCTCGACGTACCACGGCACGCCGTAGGAGGTGTCACCGACGACGGTGGACCCCCAGGCGCCCTCGAAGAAGTCAGCCTCGTCCACCAGGCCCTCCGGGGTCGGCTCCAGACCGCCCGTCTCGGCGAACTCGCCCATCCAGGTGGTGCCGATCAGGCTTACGTCGGGGGTCTTCCCGGCGGCGATCGCGGTGGAGATCTTGCCGTGGGCGTTCTCCCACGGCACCGCGGTCACCTTCACGTCGGCGTCGGGGTTCTCCTCCTCGAACGCTGCGACGAAGTCGCCGAGCAGCTCTCCCTCGGTGCCCATCGCCCAGACCTCGATGGTGCCGGTGGCGGGGCCGTCGGAGACCGCCTCTCCCTGGCCTGGGCCGTCGCCCGCCGCCTCTCCGGTCTCACGGCCACAGCCGGTGAGAGCGAGGCCGGCGACGGCGAGCACAGCGAGGGCGCGCACCGCGGGGTTCTTGCTTCTTCTCATCAGGATTCCTTCCGGGGACGAGTCGAGCTGGTCCGAACGACCAGCTCGGTGGGGAGTACTTCGTGACGAGGCTCGGTGCGCGAGCCGGTGATGAGCTCATCGAGGAGCCGAGCGGCGGTCGCGCCGAGCTCCCGCATGGGTTGGCGGACGGTCGTGAGCCCCGCGTAGCGGGCTGCCATCACGTCGTCCCAGCCGGTCACCATGACCTGCCCGGGTACGTCGATGCCGGCCTCGCGCAGGCCACCCATGAGGCCGAGCGCGAGCTCGTCGTTGGCACAGACGAACGCATCGGGCAGCTCGCCCGAGGCGAGGAACTGTCGGGCGACGGCGGCGCCGGCGTCCTCGCCGAGATCGCCCGACCGGGCCAGGGTGAGGACGACGTCCTCCGATGCTCCGACGGCTCGCTGCAGACCGACCCAGCGCTCGGAGACGTCCGCGGAGTCCTCCGGATCGCCCACGAAGGCGATCCGGCGGGCACCGTTGCCGATCACGTGCTGGCCGAGGCGTACGGCCGCGGAGGTGTTCTCGGCCTTGACCGTGTCGACCCCCTCGATGGGCGCCCGGGCCAGCAGGACGAGGGGCGTGTTCCGGCGTGCGAGCCGCTCGACGACGTCGTCGGCGACGGTGCGGCCCAGGATCACCAGGCCGTCACACCGTCCGGCCATGTCCTCCACCATCGCGGGTGCAGCGTCGCGGCCGTGCGTGGACAGGATCAGCACCGACCGCCCCAGATCGGCTGCCACGTCCTCGTAGCCGAGAACGACCTCGGCGTAGTAGGGACCCGACAGGTCGGGGAAGACGATGCCGTTCGCCGCGTGTGTCTGCTCGGCCAGTCGCCGACCGAGCTGGTTGGGGGTGTAGTGCAGCTCGGAGATCGCCCGGGAGACCCGCTCCCGGGTCTCGGGACGAACCGTGCCGGAGTCGCGCACGACCCGCGAGACGGTCGCGATGGACACGCCGGCACGCTCTGCCACGTCACGGATGGTGGCCCGCACGTCGCCTCCCGAGATGGACGAAATCGGACGATGTAACCGGTTTCTGTAAACGGTTACATCCCGTAACGTTCCGCGGGATGAGCAACGAAGTCAACCCCTATGTCCAGATTCCGGCCAGGTGGAGGGATCACCTGGACCGATCCCGCGCCCTGCTGCGCGAGTCGCAGGATCCAAGCGGCGCCTGGCCCGCGTCGCCGGGCTTCGCGCCGTACCAGTTCTCCTGGTTCCGCGACGGCTGCTTCATCGCCGAGGGCGCCGACGCGGCCGGTCTGCACGCCGAGGCGAGGCGGTTCCACGACTGGTGCGCGAACGTCCTTCGACGGGAGGAGGCAGCGGTTTTGAGGGTGGTCGAGGCCCTCGCGGCCGGCCAGTCGCCCGACGACTCGTCGTACCTTCCCGCCCGCTACCGACTCGACGGCACCCGGCAGATCGACGACTGGTGGAACTTCCAGGTCGACGGCTACGGGACATGGCTGTGGGGACTCGAGCGCCACCTACGCCGCAGCGGCGCCAGCGTCGCTCCCTTCGCCGACTCGATCGAGATCGCCGTGCGGTACCTCCTCGCCACCGGCCGGGGAACCTGCCGCGACTGGTGGGAGGAGAACCGCGAGCAGACCCACGTCACGACCCTGGCAGGGGTCGCGGCAGGGCTCGAGGCGGCGGTGCGCATGAACACCCTCGACGACGAGCTCGCAGCAGCGGCGCAGCAGGGCGCCGAGCATGCCCGCGCAGACATCGTGCGTGGCGGCATCCTCGACGGCCACCTCGTCAAGTGGCTCGGCGACACCGAGGTCGACGCCTCGCTGGTCGCCGTCGCGGCGTTGTACGACGCGTTCACGATCGACCACCCGGTCGTCAAGGAGACGATTGCCGAGGTCGAATCACGGCTGGTCGACGGTGGCGTCCACCGCTATGAGGCCGACACGTTCTACGGCGGCGGTCAGTGGCCGGTCCTTGCGAGCCTTCTCGCCTGGCACCACTCGCGAGCCGGCGACCTCGAGCGTGCCCGCGAGCTGCTCGACTGGGTGGTCTCGACGGCCGACGAGCAAGGGCTGATGCCTGAGCAGGTCCCGCCCATGCTGGCTCCCGACCGGCTCAAGGAGTGGGAGGAGCGCTGGGGCTCGTGCGCCCACCCTCTGCTGTGGTCCCACGGCATGTTCCTCGCCGCGGTCGACGTCTACGCATCGGTCTACCTGGGTCAGCGCGAGGCTGCCGCTCCGGCTCCCGAGGTGAGGTAGGGGCCCAGCTCGCCCGCAAGGTCGGCGTGCACGCGTCCGTGGACGACAGTTCCGTCGCCGGTGTGCTCGATCCGCTCGACCTCACCGTGCTCGTGGATCCGGTTCAGGAGGTCGCCACGCTCGTAGGGCAGCAGCGCCTCGAAGGCGATCCCCGGACGCGGCAGGTCCGCCTCGACGGCCAGGAGCGCCTCGGAGACCCCCTCCCCTGTCTTCGCCGAGACCACGACCGAGTGCGGTTCGCGCTGGCGCAGCCGGGCGAGCACCATGGGGTCGGCCACGTCGGCCTTGTTGATCACGATCAGCTCCGGCACCTTGTCGGCGCCGATCTCCGCGAACACCTCGCGCACCGCGGCGATCTGCCCCTCGGGGTCGGAATGCGAGCCGTCCACGACGTGCAGGATCAGGTCCGAGTCAGCGACCTCTTCGAGCGTGGAACGGAAGGCCTCGACGAGCTGGTGCGGCAGGTGCCGCACGAAGCCGACGGTGTCGGACATGGTGTAGATACGGCCGTCGGAGGTCGTCGTGCGACGGGTCGTCGGGTCCAGCGTGGCGAAGAGGGCGTCCTCGACGAGCACGCCCGCGTTCGTGAGCCGGTTCAGCAGCGAGGACTTGCCCGCGTTGGTGTATCCGGCGATCGCCACGGACGGGATCTCGTGCCGCTTGCGCTCCGAACGCTTCGTGTCACGGGTGGTGCGCATGTGCGCGAGCTCGCGGCGAAGCTTGGCGATCTTGGTGTTGATCCGGCGGCGGTCGGTCTCGATCTTGGTCTCACCGGGACCACGGCCACCGATACCGCCGCCCTGCGAACCGACGCGGCCACCGGCCTGGCGGGAGAGGTTGCCACCCCAACCACGCAGGCGCTGCTTCATGTAGTTGAGCTGCGCGAGCTCGACCTGCGCCTGGCCCTCACGAGACTTCGCGTGCTGGGCGAAGATGTCGAGGATCAACGCCGTGCGGTCGACGACCTTGACCTTGACCCGGTCCTCGAGGTTCCTCAGCTGCGAGGGGGCGAGCTCGCCGTCGCAGATGACGGTGTCAGCGCCGGTGGACTGCACGATCTCGCGCAGTCCGTCGACCTTGCCGCGGCCCACGAACGTGGCCGGGTCGGGCTTCTGCCGCCGCTGGTAGATCGCGTCGAGCACCTGGGAGCCGGCGGTCTCCGCCAGCAGCGCCAGCTCGGCAAGGGAGTTCTCGGCGTCCTCGACCGACCCCTCGGTCCACACCCCGACGAGCACGACCCGCTCCAGGCGAAGCTGGCGGTACTCGACCTCGGTGATGTCCTCGAGCTCGGTGGAGAGGCCTGCGACACGGCGGAGCGCGTGACGCTCGGCGAGGTCGAAGTCGCCTGTGCTGCCACCCGAGTCCGCTTCCTCGGGGTCCTCGTCGGCGTAGCCGGACTCCCACTCCTCGGTCTCGGCGAGCTCGTCGTCGAGGTCGAAGTCCTCGAGCGGTGCGTCGACCGGGCGGACCGGGTCGACCTCGTGGTGTTCGTGTGCGTTCGTCATATGCCTCTCAGAGTAGGTCCGGGTCACCGTCTGGTGCGACCCGATTTAGTGTCCAACGCCCCGCAGCCCCGCACCATTCCCGCCCGCGCGGCGACCCACCGAGGGGGATGCGGGGGGCCTAGGGTCTGGCCACATGACCTCCTCGCGGGCGGTGCGCATCCTCGCTGCCCTCTCATTCGTGGCCGGCTCCACGCTGTCCTTCCTCGCCGACCTGCTGCTGTTCATGGTCGATGACAGCTGCCCGCAGTGGGAGGACGAGGGGCCGATGGCCGCGCCGGGCTCGCCGTACTCCCTCGTGATGTGCGGCCCTGGGGTCGAGCCGCCGTTCGTGTGGGCGTGGTACGCCGGTGTCGGTGGCGCGCTGGCCGTTGGGGTGCTCGTGCTGGCCCGCCGGGGCGATCGGGTGCTCCGGGCGCTGCCCGGGCTGGCACTGGTCCTTCTCGGCCCCGCCTTGTTGGTCGGGCTGCTCCACCTCACGCTCCCCCAGGACTGCCTCTCCGGGCGCACCGCTGCAGGGGACTGCGCGCGCGATCGCGAGAAGCGCTGATCCAGAAGCCGCTCGCGGGTCGGCGGTGCGGCGCGAGTAGGTTGAGCCGGTGACCTCAAGCTCCACCGCCGCGACCCCGAACACCCTCCCCGACCGCGCCCGCGTCGTGATCGTCGGCGGCGGCGTCATCGGTTGCTCGATCGCCTACCACCTGGCCCACGAGGGCTGGACCGACGTGGTGCTGCTCGAGCGCGACCGGCTCACCTCCGGCACCACCTGGCACGCTGCGGGCCTGATGACCTGCTTCGGCACCTTCTCGGAGACCTCGACCAACATCCGTCTCTACTCCCGCGGCCTCTACGCGCGTCTCGAGGCAGAGACCGGCCAGGCGACCGGCTTCAAGCCGGTGGGGCTGATCGAGGCGGCGGCCGACGAGGACCGGCTCGAGGAGTACCGCCGGGTCGCGGCGTTCCAGCGCCACCTCGGGCTCGAGGTCGAGGAGATCTCGCCCCGGGAGATGGCCGACCTGTTTCCGTGGGCCAAGACCGACGACCTGCTCGCCGGGTTCCACGTCCCCGGTGACGGCAGGGTCAACCCGGTCGACGTCACCACCTCACTCGCCAAGGGAGCCCGCCGGCTCGGCGTCCGCATCGTCGAAGGCGTCACGGTCGCCGACGTGCTCACCGACAAGCGCGCTGTGACCGGGGTGCGCACCGCCACCGGCGAGACCGTACAGGCGGAGTACGTCGTCAACTGCGCCGGCATGTGGGCCCGTGAGCTCGGCGCGCGCAGCGGGCTGGTGATCCCGAACCAGGCTGCCGAGCACTACTACCTGATCACCGACACCATCGAGGGCCTCGACCCCGATGCGCCCGTCTTCGAGGATCCTGCGTCCTACGGGTACTACCGCGAGGAGGGCGGCGGCATGATGGTCGGCCTCTTCGAGCCGCAGGCCGCACCCTGGCGGGTCGAAGGCATTCCGGCGGACTTCTCCTTCGGCTCGATCCCACCCGACTGG
This sequence comes from Nocardioidaceae bacterium, assembly GCA_035456965.1. GTDB lineage: Bacteria > Actinomycetota > Actinomycetes > Propionibacteriales > Nocardioidaceae > Nocardioides_C. The sequence continues at coordinate 157,400 of DATICF010000106.1, read as the reverse complement.
GACCGCATGGCCCCGTTCCTGGAGAAGGCGATGGCAAGGGTGCCCGTCACCCTCGAGGCCGGCGTGCGCACGTTCTTCTGCGGTCCCGAGTCGTTCACCCCCGACCTCGCGCCCGCGGTCGGGCAGGCGCCCGGGATTCGCAACTACTTCGTCACCGCGGGCATGAACTCGGTCGGCATCCTCTCCGCCGGCGGCCTCGGCCGGGTGATGGCCCACTGGATCACCAACGGCCGGCCCGACGTGGACGTCACCGGCTTCAACGTCGACCGGTTCCGCCCCTACCAGGCAGATCACACGTACCGTGCCGCCCGCACCACCGAGATCCTCGGCACCGTGTACGCCGCACATACGCCCGGCAAGCAGCTGCGCAGCGCCCGCAACGCTCTGCTCTCCCCGGTGCACGACCGGCTGGTCGAGCACGGCGGCTTCATGCGCGAGGTCTCCGGCTGGGAGGGCGCCGACTGGTTCGCGGGCCTGGGCGAGACACCGACCGCCGCGCCCACGTGGGGCCGGGCGCCATGGTTCTCGCAGTGGGAGGCCGAGCACCGGGCGGTGCGTGAGGGCGTCGGCCTGATGGACATGAGCTTCATGGCGAAGTTCCGGGTGCAGGGCCCGGACGCCGCGACGGTGCTCGACCGCGTGGCGGCCGGTGCGGTCGACGAGAAGGCAGAGACCATCACCTACACCCAGTGGCTCGACGAGGACGGCCGGATCGAGGGCGACCTCACCGTCACCAAGCTCGCCGAGGACGACTTCTGGGTGGTCGCCTCCGACACCGCCCACGGACATGCCCTGGCCTGGCTCGAGCGGCACATCTCGGCGACCGGCTCCGACGTCACGGTCGCCGACGTCACCGAGGACTACGGCCAGCTGAACGTGCAGGGTCCGCTGTCCCGCGAGGTGCTGACTGCCGTCACCGACGCCGACCTGTCGACCGAGGCCTTCGGCTTCCGAACCGCCCGGTGGGTGGAGCTGGCCGGCACCGACGTGCTGCTGGTACGGATCACCTACCTCGGCGAGCTCGGCTACGAGCTCTACGTGCCCGCCGGTCAGACCGTCGGCGTGTACGACGCACTGCTCGAGGCCGGCGCACCCCACGGGATCAGGCCCGTCGGCCTCAAGGCGCTCGCGTCGCTGCGGATGGAGAAGGCCTACCGCGACTTCGGCCACGACATCGACAACACCGACTGCCCGCTCGAGGTGGGGCTCGGCTTCGCCCTCGCGCTCGACAAGCCCGGCGGCTTCGTCGGCCGCGACGCGGTGCTGGCCCGCAAGCAGGCCAACGCGGCGGCGGGCGGGATGGCCCAGAGGCTCGTGCAGATGCGCGTCCTCGACCCCGAGCCGCTGCTCTACCACGCCGAGGTCGTCTACCGCGACGGCGTCGGGGTCGGCTACGTCCGCGCCGCGTCGTACGGCTGGACGCTCGGCGGGGCGGTCGGCCTGGCGATGGTCTCCGGCGGTGGTGAGCCGGTGACGCCGGACTGGTTGAAGGCAGGCACGTGGGAGGTCGACGTCGCCGGCGCCAGGTACCCGGTCGAGGTCTCGCTGCGGCCGATGTACGACCCGACCTCTGCCCGGATCAAGGTCTGACCCGCCCGGGAGGATCAGGCAGAGCCGGCAGCGAACGACCGGCGCACGTGACCCTCGGCCACGATCACGGCCGGGCCGGTGAGCAGCAGGTGGTCGTCGTCGGTCCAGGTGACGTCGAGCTCACCGCCCGGCACGTCCACCCGGTACGTCGTACCTCTGCCTGCGCCGTCGGCGAGAGCACTCGCCACCATGACCGCGCAGGCGCCGGTGCCGCACGACCTGGTCTCTCCGGAGCCGCGCTCGTGCACTCGCATCGCGACGTGGCGATCCCCGCAGCGGACGACGAACTCGACGTTGACGCCCTCGGGGTACACGGCGGGGTCGTAGTCCGGGCTCTCGAGCAGCGACCCTGCGTCGTCGAGGGAGTCCACGAACGCGACGGCGTGCGGGTTGCCCATGCCGATGTTGGCCGCGGGCCAGCTGCGCTCCCCCACCCCGACTTTGGTCTCCCCGAGAAGCGTCGGGGTGCCCATGTCGACGCTCACCCGCCCGTCGGACTCGAAGACGACCGTCTTGATGCCGGCGCGGGTGCCGATCGGGAGGGGACGGGATGTGTCCACGTCCTGGTGGTCGGCGAGGTAGCGGGCGAAGACCCGCACCCCGTTGCCGCACATCTCGGAGGTCGACCCGTCGGCGTTGCGGTAGTCCATGAACCACTCGGCGTCACCCCGTGCCGCGACGGCCGACGGGTCGTCGTAGGCCCCGGTCCGGACCACTCGCATCACGCCGTCGCCGCCGATCCCCGCACGCCTGTCGCACAAGGCCGTGACGAGCCCGGGGACAAGGTCGCCGTGCACTGTCCCGTCGGGGTCGGGCAACAGCACGAAGTCGTTCTCGGTGCCATGGCCCTTCAGGAACGCGAAGCGGTCGGGGGTGGTGTGAGGCACCGCTCCAGCCTATCGGGCGCGTCGGTCCCGATTGTGTCGGTGCGGACTCCTACCGTTTCGGGCATGGAGAACACATCGGACAACCTGATGCTCACCGGCGTGGTGGCCTTCTGTGCCGAGTGTGGCGACGAGGGCCTGTTCGTCGCGGTCGAGGAGGGCTGCTCCGACGGGTGCGAGTTCTGCTGCACCCGCTGCGACGCGGCGGTCTTCCTGCTCGAGGTGCTCGACAACACCGGCAGTCCGCACTACCGCGTCGCCTGAGGCCGGGCCCGGTCGCCGCCGAGGTGCCTGTGTGCCCGGCGCTCGCGCCGGGCACAGCAGGCGGGAGGCTCAGCGCCTCTTCCTCACCACCAGCGCCGAGCCGCCGCCCCGCCGTTCCGGCTCGGCGACCGCGATCAGCCGTCCGCCCCTGCCGAACTCGATGGCCGTGGCGGCACCGATCTCCGCGGCGCTCGTGAACGCGTCGCCCGACGGCACCAGCGAGTGGCCGTAGCCCTCGAGACCGTCGCCGTACCGCTCGATGAAGGCCGGCTCCGCCCTCACGTCTGCGGTGTTGCGCTGCGACGCACGCGGTGCGGCGATCGCCTCGGGCAGGGTCATGCCGCGGTCTATCCGGTTGAACAGCATCTGGGTGACCGTCGTGATGATCGTCGACCCGCCCGGCGTGCCGAGCGCGAGGAACGGCTTGCCGTCACGCAGCACGATCGTCGGCGACATCGACGACCGCGGACGCTTGCCGCCCTCGATGCGGTTGGGGTCCTCCGGGTCGTACTCCAGCGAGAAGTCGGTGAGCTCGTTGTTGAGCAGGAACCCACGACCCGGCACGAGCATCCCCGAACCTCCGGTCTGCTCGATGGTCAGCGTGTACTCCACGACGTTGCCCCACCGGTCGGTCACGGTGAGGTTGGTGGTCTCGACGTTCTCGTTGTCCTCGGTAGACGTGGTGCGGGCGGACTCGGAGCCGCATTCACCGTCGTAGTCGGCCACGTCCCCGGCCTCGGTCGGCTTGGTCATCGCCTTGTCGGGGTCGACCAGGCAGGCCCGCTCCGCGGCGTACTTGTCGGAGAGCAGGTGGCGCAGGGGGACGTTTACGAACCGGCGGTCACCGAGGTACTCCCCGCGGTCTGCGAAGGCGAGCGCGGTCGCCTCGAGGTAGTGGTGGAGTGCCCTCACGTCGTCGGGCATCGCCTGCTTGCCGAGGCCGAAGCGCTCCATGATGTTGAGGGCTTCGCCGACCGTGGAGCCGCCGGAGGAGGACGGCGCCATGCCGTACACGTCGACGCCGCGGTAGCCGACCCGGGTGGGTCGCTGCAGGAGCGCCTGGTACTGCTCGAGGTCCGAGGCTTTCATGTAGCCCGGCATCACCGGCAGGTCTGTGTCGGGGCTCTTGGGCGGGTCCTGGACCAGCCGCGCGATCTGGCGGGCGAGACGGCCTTCGTAGAAGGCGTCCATCCCTCGGCGGCCGAGGAACCGGTAGGTCTTGGCCAGGCCGGGGTTCTTCAGCACCGAGCCGACCTCGGGGGCGTCACCATCGGGCAGGAAGAGCTTCGGCGTGGTCGTATAGGCCTCGAACCGCTCCTTGTTGTCGAGGGTCTGCTCGCGGAAGGTCTCGTCGACGACGAAGCCACGGTCGGCCAGCCTGGCCGCCGGCGAGAGCGCCTTGCGCAGCGAGTAGGTGCCCCACTCGTCCAGGGCCTTCTCCCACGTGGCCGGCGTCCCGGGGACGCCGACCGAGACGCCGCTGGTGACCAGCTCGGGCGTGAACGGGTAAGGCTCACCGGTCTCGGGGTCGATGAAGGCGTCGCGCGGCATGTCCTCCGGCGCGGTCTCGCGCCCGTCGATGGTGCGCACCTTCTTCGACTTGGCGTCGTAGTACAGGAAGTAGCCACCGCCGCCGAGCCCGGCGCTGTAGGGCTCGGTGACGCCGAGCGCGGCTGCCGTCGCGATGGCGGCGTCCACCGCGTTGCCGCCGCGCTTGAGCACGCGTAGACCGATCCTGGACGCCTCGGGGTCGACCGAGCTGACCGCGCCGCCGTAGCCGATGCTCGTCGGGATCTTGGCCGGTTGCGGCCGCGTCTCCGCCGAGACGGGCGCAGCTGCGCCGAACGCGGCACCGGTGAGACCGAGTGCCACGCAGACCGCCGCGCTCAGAGCGCGACGAGGAACCGTGTGCGTCATGCTTCCTCCAGGGTTGACGAGACTCCTGTCTGTCGCTTCCCGCCCCGGAGGCGACCCGGGCGCTCGTACGTCGAGCACGGGGGCCCGGCACTTCTCGGGCGGGCCAGCACCGTGCCCTTACCCGTGCCCGCCCGGATCATCCCCTTTGTGGGGTCCGTCCTGCAGTGGCCCGCTCAGCGCCCGGCCGGGTGGCGCACGGCGTCGAGGGCCTTCCGCACCCGCTCCGGGTCGTCCCACGCCACCCAGGTGATCCGGGGGTCCTTGCGGAACCAGCTGTCCTGGCGCCGCGCGAACCTCCGCGTGCCGGCGATCGTCAGCTCCTTGGCCGCTTGCTCGGTGATCTCCCCGTCCAGGTAGGCCAGCACCTGTTGGTAGCCCAGAGCACGGTTCGCGGTGCGCCCCTCGCGCAGGCCGTGCTCGGCGAGGCGGCGTACCTCGTCGACGAACCCGGCCTCCCACATCCTCTCCACGCGCTGGGCGATCCGCTCGTCGAGCACGTCGCGCGGGATGTCCACACCGACCTGGTGCGCGTCGGAGACCTCGTAGCGCAGCTCGGGCAAGGTGGCGCTGAACGGTCGGCCGGTGATCGCGATGACCTCTAGCGCCCGGACGATCCGCCTGCCGTTGCTCGGGATGATCCGGGCGGCCGCGTCCGCGTCGACCGCGGTCAACCGGCGGTGCATCGCCTCGGGGCCGACCTCGGCGAGCTCCTGCTCGAGCTGGTGGCGGACCGCCGGGTCGGTGCCGGGGAACTCGAAACGGTCGAGGACGGCCCGGGTGTAGAGCGCCGACCCACCGACCAGCACCGGAGGGACCTGCCTGGCGCGGCAGTCCACGATGACCTCACGCGCCCAACGCTGGAACTCTGCCACCGTGGCCGGCTCCGAGACCTCCAGCAGGTCGAGGAGGTGATGCGTGATGCCGCGACGCTCGGCGACCGGGAGCTTGGCGGTGCCGATGTCCATGCCGCGGTAGATCTGCATGGAGTCGGTGTTCACGACCTCCCCGCCGAGGGCCTCAGCCAAGTCCAGGGAGAGGTCGGTCTTCCCTGCCGCAGTGGGGCCCACGACCGCCACAACCGGAATCGTGGTGGACGGTTGGCTGGAGGCGCGACTCATGTCGCAGAGTCTCCCAAACCAGGCCCGCGCGCGGTTTGCCGCGGGGGCTGTCGGGTACGCCCGCGACATGGCAGCATCGACGAACGTGAGCACAGGTGGCACACAGTCCGGGAACGACGAGCACACGACCAAGCCCGGCCCGGCCAACCCGCAGGGCTCCGCCGACCTCGACGCGCCGACCCCGCCGGGCGGTCCGCTGCGCAGCGACGCACCGTCCGCGTCCGTTGCCCCCGGAGGTCCGGGCACCCCGGTTCAGCCGGGTCGAGCCGAACCATCCGAGAAGCCGATGCGCCGGGTCGAGGAGCCGAGGGGACCACGCGACGAGGACGCCCAGGTGACGCCGCAGGAGGAGAACGCTGAAAGCTCGCAGGGTGAGCCTTCCGACAACTCCGGCGACTAGATGGGACGACCGCAAGGAGGAGCGATGAGCAACCGGGACATCAACGACGAGCGCTCACCTGAGGACACGAGCGCTGAGGAGTATCTCGCGACCGGCGACGTCGAGTCCGAGGAGACTGGGACCGACTACAACCCGACGACGGGTGAACCGGACGCCACGCCGCACGACCGTGTGCTCGAGGCCGAGGACATCGAGGCCGGAAACCCGAACGCTGCGACGTCCGGGGGTCTCGAGGGCGACATGGGCATCAGCAGCGAACGCACCGGCCCCGCGGACGAGACCGGGACAGGAGGGCTCGGCGACCTCGGCGGCTTCGAGGGCACCGGGACGGTCGGCTCGGCCCGCGGGAGGACCCACGGCAGCGTCCCCACCACCGGCGGACCGGACCTGCCCGAGAGCGACGAGAGCGAGAACCCCGCCGAGGTCCCCTCACACGAGCTCGGCAACAAGAACCCCGGCCACTCAGGGGCCTAGCCGCGACGTCATAGGGTGCGGGCATGACCGACAGGTTCGTCGTCGTGCCCGCTTCCTACGTCCTCTTCGTGCGCGAGCAGGATGGTGAGCGTCAGGTGCTGCTGCAGCTTCGCAAGAACACCGGCTACATGGACGACCACTGGGCCGCTGCCGCTGCCGGCCACATCGAGGAGGGTGAGTCCGTCTTCGAGGCAGCGGCCCGCGAGGCGACCGAGGAGCTCGGCGTCACCGACCTGGTTCTCGAGCCACTTTGCGCGATGCATCGCACCGGCCGCACCGGCGACCCGATCGACGAGCGCGTCGACTACTTCCTCCGCGCGACCTCCTGGTCCGGCGAGCCCCGCATCATCGAGACCGACAAGGCGGCCGACCTGCGGTGGTTCGGCCTCCACGACCTCCCCAGGCCCGTCGTACCGCATGAGCTCGCGGTCATCGAGGGCCTCCGCGACGGCACGCTCGCACCGATCCTGACCCACGGCTTCTGACCGTCACCGTCGGCATCCCCGGTCAGGAAACGCGACCGGGCGACACGTCCTGCATCGTCCTCACGCCGAGGGGTACGTCGACTGCGGAAAGTCGACGAGAGGAGGAGTCATGACTGCGACCGGTCAGATGCTCGATACCTATCCTCAGGACCTGGGCGGGATCGACCGCGCAAAGCTGGAGGCGTGCATCGAGGCCTGCATCGAGTGCGCCCAGGTCTGCACCGCCTGCGCTGATGCCTGTCTCAGCGAAAAGATGGTCTCCGACCTGACCAAGTGCATCCGCACGAACCTCGACTGCGCCGACATCTGTGAGACCACGGGTCGCGTGCTCTCACGGCACCGCGGTTACGACGCCAACCTCACCCGGGCCGTTCTCGAGGCGTGTGCACAGGCCTGCAAGTCCTGCGGCGACGAGTGTGAGCAGCACGCGAGCGCGCACGAGCACTGCCGTATCTGCGCGCAACAGTGCCGGCGCTGCGAGCAGGCCTGCCGCGACCTGATTGCGGCCTTGTGACCTGGGGGTCGGACTTCCCACGGAGAACTGTCGCTTCCCACGGCAAGATCACCATGGGAAGCAACAGTTTGCCTGCATACCTTGGTAATTGGTCGCCGGGTGGGCAGCCCTAGAGCGAGCAGCCCTCCGTGGCAGGGAGGGGGTCGGGGACACCGACCTTGGGCAGACCCAGCATCACGCCGGGGCCCTCCTGCGGCGCGGAGGTACGCGCCTCCCACGCGTCACCGGACCGCGTCCGGCGTACGGTCTTGACCGGCGCGTCGGAGACCAGGTGGTGCGGCGCGGCGTAGGTCACCTCGACCTCGACCATGTCGCCCGGGCGTACGTCGACCGCGCGGCCGTCGTGGTCGACAGCCGTGAAGTGCACGAGGCGATTGTCGCGGGCGCGGCCGGTGAGGCGGTGGGTCTGCTCGTCCTTGCGGCCCTCCCCCTCGGCGACGAGGAGCTCGACGGTCCGCCCGACGATCTTCTTGTTCTCCTCCCAGGCGATGTCGTTGACGAGGGCCACCAGCCGCTCGTAGCGGTCCTGGACGACCTCGCGCGGGACCTGGTCCTCGAGCACCGCGGCCGGCGTACCGGGTCGCTTGGAGTACTGGAAGGTGAACGCCCCCGAGAACCTGGCCTGCTCCACGACCTTCAGCGTCTCGAGGAAGTCCTCCTCGGTCTCGCCGGGGAAGCCGACGATGATGTCGGTGGTGATCGCCGCGTCCGGCATCGCCGTCCGAACCCGGTCGATGATGCCGAGGAACCTGCTCTGGCGGTAGGACCGCCGCATGTCCTTGAGGACCTTGTCCGACCCCGACTGGAGCGGCATGTGCAGCTGCGGCATGACGTTGGGGGTCTCGGCCATCGCGTCGATCACGTCGTCGGTGAAGGCGGCCGGGTGCGGGCTCGTGAACCGCACCCGCTCGAGACCCTCGATCTCACCGCAGGCACGCAGGAGCTTGCCGAAGGCGAGCTTGTCGCCGAACTCGACGCCGTAGGTGTTGACGTTCTGGCCGAGCAAAGTCACCTCGGTGACCCCCTCGGCGACCAGAGCCTCGATCTCGGCGAGGATCTCGCCGGGGCGGCGGTCCTTCTCCTTGCCGCGCAGGCTGGGGACGATGCAGAACGTGCACGTGTTGTTGCAGCCGACCGAGATCGACACCCACGCGGCGTAGGCAGACTCCCGCTTGGTCGGCAGCGTCGAGGGGAACACCTCGAGCGACTCGAGGATCTCCACCTGAGCCTCCTCCTGGACGCGAGCGCGCTCGAGGAGGACCGGCAGGGAGCCGATGTTGTGGGTGCCGAAGACGACGTCGACCCAGGGCGCCTTCTTGGTGATCTCGCCGCGGTCCTTCTGCGCAAGGCAGCCGCCGACCGCGATCTGCATGCCGGGGTGCTTCGCCTTGATGGGGGCGAGATGGCCGAGGTTGCCGTAGAGCTTGTTGTCGGCGTTCTCACGCACCGCGCAGGTGTTGAACACGACCACGTCGGCCTGCGCTTCCGCAGGCGCCGGGACGTAGCCGGCGTCCTCGAGCAGGCCGGTGAGCCGCTCGGAGTCGTGGACGTTCATCTGACACCCGTAGGTGCGGACCTCGTAGGTGCGGGAAGCTGCGGGGGTGTCGTGAGTGCGTGCAGACATAACCCGAGAAGGGTACGGCGCAACCGCTCCCGCGGCGAAACGTCAGCAGCGGACGTCGGGGCTGCTGCTACGCCGGCAGGCGACCTCGGCGAGCCATCGGCAGGAGTTCATTCGCTGCGAGTTGGCTGCCGTACGTGGCTCTCGGCAGCCAACTCGCAACATTCCAGATCGTTGAGGACCCTGCTGTTGAGCGCCTCGCGTCGGGCCGTCAGCAGGCCTTGACCCAGGAGCATTCGACCCCGTCAGGGCCGTATCCGCCGCTCGGCCGGAGCTCGCGCGTGCCGAACCGCTGGACGGTGCCTCCTTCGGCGCCGCCGCCCTCCTCGCTCCACGAGGCGAGCGTGACGCCGAGCGCGTCCTCGAGGCTGCGGGGGCTGTTGATGTAGTTGTTGGAGATCATCGCGAAGACCAGTTCCCGGCCGTCGGCGTTGCTGACGTACCCCGACAGCGCGGTGACGCCCGTCAAGGACCCGGTCTTCCCGTGCAGATTGTCCGCCGCCGGGGTGTTGCGCATCCGGCTGCGCAGCGTGCCGCCGGTGAACCGGTCCGGGTTGCCGGCGATCGGCAGCGACTCGTACCAGGTGTCGAACCACGGCTCGTCACGGGAGGCGATCAGCAGGTCGGTGATGTCCTGGGCGCGTACCAGGTCCATCCGCGACAGCCCGGACCCGTCGACGATCCGGGTATCGGCCACGTCGAGGCCCTCTGCGGCCAAGTGCTCGCGTACCGCGGCGAGACCCGCGCCCCAGGTGCCCGCGCCCTTCGCCTCCGCGCCCAGGGCCTTGACGAGAGTCTCGGCGTGCATGTTGTTCGACAGCTTCATGTAGGGGGTGAGCAGCTCGCCGACCGTCATCGAGTCGTGGCCGGCCAGGACGGTCGCGCCCTCCGGCGTACGCCCCTCGCGGACGTCGCCCACGAGCTTGATGGCCTCCGCCTTCAGCGCGCGGGCGAAGACGTCGGCGGCGTACGCCGTCGGGTCCGGGACCGCGACCCAGTTGTTGCGAGGCGAGGAGTCGGCGGGGATGCTGCCGGACACGACGACCGTGTCCGAGGCGTGCTGACGCTCGACCGAGAGCGTGCGGGTGGTGCCCGCCGCGCCCGTCGTCGCCTCGTTGACCACGTCGAGGACGTCGGTCTCCGGCTGCATCGTCACCTGCGCGGGCTCCCCCGCTTCCCCGGGCGTCACACGCACGATCACCGTGCCGGAGTCATAGTCGGTGTCCGGTGCGACCGTGAGCGCCGAGATCGGCGCACTGTAGTAGTAGGGCTCGTCGTCCCAGGACCACCCCGTGCCCAGCGGTACGTCGTCGAAGTAGCTGTCGTCGGCGACGAGGTTCCCAGTCACCCGGGTGAGCCCCGAGGCTGCGAGGTCGGCCGCCAGGGCACGGTAGTCCTCGGCCAGCGTGGTCGGGTCGCCGCCGCCGCGGAGGTACAGGTCCGAGGTCAGCGTCCCGCCGTGGACGGCTTCGGTCGCGAGGACGGATGTGGTGAACCGGTGGTCCCGACCGAGCCCGTCGACCGCCGCCGCCGACGAGAGCAATTTGAGGTTGGAGGCAGGCAGCATCCGCTGGTCCGCCTCCCGGCCGTAGAGCACCTCGCCGGTGTTCGCGTCGCGCACCTGCACGGCAACGCTCGTGCCGTCCAGCCGGGGGTCGTCGAGCAGTGAGTCGATCGCGGCGCTCAACGCCGGGTCACCCGTGGGCTCGGCCGTTGCAGGCTGGCCGCCGAGCTGACCCGCGAGCAGTGTTGCCCCTGCGGTCACCAGCCCGACCATGGTCGTGGACATCCGAGACATCGCATCCCCTTCGCTGCATCGTCCGGCATATCCGGACGGACCCGGCCGATCCTGCCTCTACACAGGCCCACGACCGACCAGTAGGACGGTGCAGGAATGCGCAGTGCGTAACCCTGCAGGGACGCGACTGATCTGCCGACGGGTACCGCAGAACATGCAAACGGCCCCGGTGGAGCGCGGCCGGAACGTCCCAAATGTGCCGAACGACGGCATGACGACGCAGGCCAAGGCAAGCGAAAGCCCCCGAACCGCTGGGTCCGGGGGCTTTTGGCTTCTGGGAGGGCTTGTCGAGCGGGCTAGCGCTGGTCAGTCGGGGTTGGGCTCGCTGGCCCGGCCCAGCTTCTCGGACTCGCTGCCCACCTGCTGGGTCGTCGACGGGGCGGCGGTCTGCGCCTTCTTCGCGGGCAGCTTCCCGCTCGGGGTGGACTTCTTGGCCGCGGCATTCTTGGCCGGAGCCTTCTTCGCCGCCGACCCGGTCTTGGTCGTTGGCTTCTTGGCAGCGGCCTTCGGGCTCGAAGCCGTCTTGGTTGTGCCCGTCTTGGCGGCAGGCTCCGTGTTCTTGGGGTGCGACTTCTTGGCCGGTGTCTTCTTGGCCGGTGTCTGCTTGGCCGGTGTCTTCTTGGCTGCCGGTGCCTTCTTCGCTGCGGGCGTCGACTTCTTGCTCGGCGTCTTCGGCGCCGGCTGGGCCGCTGTCTTCGACGGGCTTTCGGCGACCGCGGACTCCACGGCTTCCGCCACATCGGCCGGCGTCGCGCTCACCTTCGCGGCGGGCGCCTTCTTCGCAGGTGCCTTCTTCGCAGGCGTCTTCTTGGCCTCCGGTGTCTTGGCCGTCGCTGCCTTCTTCGTGGCTGTGGACTTCTGCCCAGAAGCAGACTTCGCCGCAGCCGGAGCCTCGGCTGGTGCCTTGTCGGCTTCGGCCAGCTCATCGCCATGCGTCTTCGCCGGCTCGGATGGTTCCCCGGCCTTCTCGGCCGACCTCTCGGCCGACTTCTCGGCCGACTTCTTGACTGTGCCAGCGGGCTTGGTGGCGGCCGGCTCGTTGACGTCGGGGACGGCTCGAAGGCTGGCCGGCGAGGTCGGCGGGGCCACCGACGGTTCAGCGTTGGCGACCTCAGGCTGCCCGCTCGGCTTGCGCTGCCCCCGTGCCTTGCCGACCACGGATCCGGCGACCGCAGCAGCGGTCTCGGCCACCAGCCTGCCCAGACCAGCGGCGCCCTTTGCCTGGTCCACGACCTTGCCGGCTGCGCCCTTCGGGTCCTTGAGCGTGCTCCGTGCGGTCTCGGTGAGCTTGCCCACCGGATTCTTCGGTGCCACGTGCTTCCCTTTCGTCGACTGACTCATGTCGGTTCCCGACGTAACCGTATTGAAACGGCCTCAGGCCCCACCTTTGTAGGCACAAAGACCCTCGAGTCGATACGGTGCAGCCATGACTGCTGCGGAAGCATCATCCTCTCCGTCCTGGTCGGCATCGGGCCAGCCCCTCGTCGTCCTGGACAACGTGAACAAGTGGTTCGGCGAGCTGCACGTCCTCCAGGACATCAACCTCAACATCAACAAGGGCGAGGTGGTCGTCGTCATCGGCCCGTCCGGCTCGGGCAAGTCGACCCTGTGTCGCGCCATCAACCGGCTGGAGACGATCCAGGAGGGCAACATCGCCCTCGACGGCGAGCCCCTGCCCCAGGAGGGCAAGGACCTGGCGCGGCTGCGTGCCGAGGTCGGCATGGTCTTCCAGTCCTTCAACCTCTTCGCCCACAAGACGATCCTCGAGAACGTAACGCTGGGCCCGATGAAGGTGCGCAAGCAGAAGAAGGAGGACGCCGAACGACGCGCGATGGAGCTGCTCGAGCGCGTCGGTGTCGCTCCCCAGGCGCAGAAGTACCCGGCTCAGCTCTCCGGCGGTCAGCAGCAGCGCGTCGCGATCGCCCGCGCGCTTGCCATGGACCCGAAGGTCATGCTCTTCGACGAGCCGACCTCGGCGCTCGACCCGGAGATGATCAAAGAGGTGCTCGACGTCATGGTCGACCTCGCCGAGCGCGGGATGACCATGATCGTGGTCACCCACGAGATGGGCTTCGCACGCACCGCGGCCAACCGGGTCGTGTTCATGTCCGACGGCAAGATCGTCGAGGAGAACACCCCCGAGGAGTTCTTCACCAACCCGCAGTCGGACCGCGCCAAGGACTTCCTCGGCAAGATCCTCAAGCACTGATCGACCACGAGCTCGGTCGGGCGATACCAGCCGCCCGATCAGAATGAGAAAAGGGGAAATCATGCGGTTCAGCAGAACCAAGGCAGTCATCGCGGCCGCCGGTCTGTCGTTCGCCCTCGCGGCGTGCGGTGGCGGCGGCGGCGAGACCGACGTGCAGGTGGAGGAGAACCCGGAGTTCGAGTCCGGCACCCAGATGGCCGAACTGGCCGAGGCCGGCGAGATCAAGATCGGCGTCAAGGTCGACCAGCCGGGCATCGGCTTCCAGGAGCCTGGCGCGGACGCGCCGACGGGCTTCGACATCGAGATCGGGCGCATCCTCGCGGGCGCTCTCGGTATCGACGACGAGGGTATCGACTGGGTCGAGACCGTCTCCGACAACCGTGAGCCCTACCTGCAGAAGGGCACTGTCGACCTCGTCATCGCGTCGTACTCCATCACCGACGAGCGTCGCCAGGTGGTCGGTCAGGCAGGCCCCTACTACGTCACCGGCCAGCAGCTTCTCGTCCGCGAGGAGGACAAGGAGACGATCACCTCGCCGGAGGACACGGAGGGCAAGAAGGTCTGCTCGGTGACCGGTTCAACGTCGCTGGAGCGCATGGTCGAGGACTACGGCTCTGACCCGGTTCCGTTCTCGACGTACTCCGAGTGCGTCGACCAGCTCGAGAACGGCACGGTTGACGCCGTGACCACGGACGGCGCGATCCTCCTCGGCTACGCCGCGGAGAACCCCGACGAGCTCGAGGTGGTGGCGGAGCCGTTCAGCGAGGAGCGCTACGGCGTCGGCTACAACAAGGACGCCACGGAGATGTGTCAGTTCATCGTCGACACTCTTCAGCAGGCCTACGACGACGGGACCTGGTCCGAGGCCTTCGAGGCCACTCTCGGTGAGTCCGGCGTGGAGACGCCGGAGCCGCCGACGATGGACTCCTGCAGCTGACAGCTGACGATCGGCGTGGCGGGGTGGGTCGGTAGCAGCCGGGCCACCCCGCCACCCCTTGAGCGAGGACTACCCACTCCATGGACACCCTGATCAACAACCGGGACGCGATCTGGTCCGGTTTTCAGACCACGCTGTGGCTGCTGCTCATAGCGGGCGTGTTGGCCACCGTGATGGGCACGATCCTGGCGGCGTTCAGGGTCTCCCCCATCGGCTCCCTGCGAGCCTTTGGCACCAGCTACGTCAACGTCTTCCGCAACACGCCGCTGGTGCTGGTGCTCGCCCTTGCGATCGCGGTCATCCCGACGCTGGGCTTCAACGACCTGGCCTTCAGTATCGCCGGCCGTGAGTTCACCACGTTCTTCACCGTGGCCATGTTCGGACTCGCCTTCTACACCGCGGCGTTCGTCTGTGAGGCGGTGCGCTCAGGCGTGAACTCCGTCTCGACGGGCCAGGCCGAGGCGGCCCGCTCGATCGGGATGACGTTCACCCAGAGTCTGCGACTCATCGTGCTGCCCCAGGCCTTCCGCACCGTGATCCCGCCGCTGACGAGCATCTACATCGCGCTGGCGAAGAACACGAGTGTGGCCGCGATCTTCGGAGTTCCTGAGGCGGCCTACCAGATGCGCCGACTGAGCAACAAGTACACCTCGGACATCTGGTACATCTTCGTGGGCATAGCGGTTGGCTACATCATCATCGTGCTGACCATCTCGCTGATCTCCTCGCTGGTCGAGCGGAAGGTGGCGGTGGTCCGATGAGCGACGTTCTCTTCGACCAGCCAGGCCCCAAGGCCCGCGCGCGTCACAACGTCATGACCGCCGCCGCGGGGGCAGTCCTCGTCGGTTTAGCCGCGGTGATGCTCTGGAAGTTGTGGCAGGAGGGAGAGTTCGAGGCCGAACTGTGGGAGGACCTCGCCCAGCCGAACATCGCGCAGGCGATCCTGGACGGGATCGTCGCCACCGTCTCAGCGGCCGCGAGCGGCATCGTTCTCTCGGTCATCTTCGGTGGCCTCTTCGCGGTGGGCCGCCTCTCGGAGCACGCCTGGGTGCGGTGGCCGGCCCGGGTGGTCGTCGAGTTCTTCCGGGCGGTGCCACTGCTGCTGCTCATCATCTTCATCTTCTACGGATTCCAGGACTACCTGGGGACCTACTGGAGCCTCGTCATCGCACTGATGCTCTACAACGGCTCGGTGCTGTCAGAAGTGTTCCGCGCTGGAATGCTCGCAGTCCCCACGGGACAGTCGGAGGCGGCCTACGCCGTGGGCATGCGCAAGAACCAGGTCATGCGTCTGGTGCTGCTTCCCCAGGCGGTCACGATCATGCTCCCGGCAATCATCAGCCAGTGTGTGATCGTCCTCAAGGACACCGCCCTCGGCGTGATCATCTCCTACCCCGAGCTGGTCTTCCAGGGGCAGCTCATCGCGGAGTACGTCAAGCACGCAATCGTTCCGCTCGCTCTGATCGCGGTGATCTTCATCGTGATGAACTACAGCCTCTCCAAGCTGGCTGTCTTCGTCGAACGGAGGTTCGCCCAGCGTGGGCACTCCTCGGCCAAGAAGACCGCACAGGTCGAGGCCGGCGCACTGGACCAATCCGGCGGCGCCTGATCCAGCCTCGCCAGCCACCGGACCGGCACCAATGCCGTCACCCGGTGGTGACAGTGGCTTCCGCTGTTTTCGAAGGCTTCTCGGTGACCCAGAGCCGGATCACACCCTCGACCACGACAGTGCCGTCCTCGCGAACGCCGCGCACCCGCACCGGAAGGTCCGGGTTGTCACCGGTCCACGCGTCGGGGTCGGTCTCGGCGATGCAGGTGATGTCGCTGGTCGCCTTGGCGGTGTAGTTGACGTCCATGCCCTTGGGGATCCAGCGCTTGTTCCGCGGGACCGTGACCTCGGCCAAGGCACCCATGGCCGCCTCGAGACCGTTGCAGATCGCGATCACGTGCACGGTCTTGATGTGGTTCTGGACGCCGCGGCGCTTCTTGATCCTCAGCTCGGCGTAGTTGGGCCGCAGCTCGACGAATCGTGGCCTCACCGTCCCGAAGTAGGGCGCCTTCTGCGCGAAGATCAAGGAGAAGAGCCTGTTGCCCGCAGGGAGCCGGGTGACCTTGTTGTAGAGGTCCATCACGTTCGTCATGGCGCGCCAGATTACCGGCTAGTAACTTCGCTGCGCTACCCCACAGCCAAGGGTCAGGACGTGACGCGCGCGACCAGCGCGAGCGCACCAAGGGTCTCGGTGGCCCCGACCGTCACGCACCGTCGGCCCTGAGCATCAACGAGCGATCTCGGTCGCCCGCGACTCGCGGACCACGGTGACCTTGATCTGACCGGGGTAGGTCAACTCCTCCTCGAACTGCTTGGCGATGTCGCGCGCGAGCACCTGGGCGGCGATGTCGTCGACCTCATCGGGCAGCACCATCACCCGGACGTCGCGGCCGGCCTGCATGGCAAAGACGCGGCTCACGCCACGCTTGGCCATCGCGATCTCCTCGAGCCTGTGCAGTCGCTCGACGTAGGCCTCCAGGGACTCCCGTCGAGCGCCGGGACGCCCTCCACTGATCGCATCGGCAGCCTGCGTGATCACGGCCTCGATTGTCCGCGGCTCCACCTCGTTGTGATGGGCCTCGATGGCGTGTACGACGTCCTCGCACTCGCCGTAGCGCCGGGCGAGCTCGGCCCCGACGATGGCGTGCGACCCCTCGGCCTCATGCGTGAGCGCCTTGCCGATGTCGTGGAGGAAGGCACCGCGCACGCACAATGTCCGGTCGAGTCCGAGCTCGTCGGCGAGAAGCCCCGCAGCGTGGCCGGACTCGACGAGGTGGCGTAGCACGTTCTGGCCGTAGGACGTGCGGTACTTCAGCTTGCCGAGCGTGGCGACGAGCTCCGGGTGGAGGTCGGTGATGCCCATCTCGAGGGCAGCGTCCTGGCCTGCGCGAACGCAGAGCCGGTCCACCTCGATGCACGACCGCTCGTGCACTTCCTCGATCCTCGTCGGGTGGATCCGGCCGTCGGCGACCAGCTCCTCGAGGGTCAGCCGGGCAGTCTCCCGGCGCACCGGGTCGAAGCAGCTGAGGAGCACCGCACCGGGGGTGTCGTCCACGATGAGGTTCACCCCCGTGATCTGTTCGAAGGACCTGATGTTGCGGCCCTCCCGGCCGATGATCCGGCCCTTCATGTCGTCTCCGCTGAGCTGGACGGTGGAGACGACCGACTCGGTGGTCTGGTCGGAGGCCAGGCGCTGGATCACCGTCGCCAAGATGCGCTTGGCACGCGCGTCGGCCTCTTCCTGCGCAGCGCGCTCGATGTCCCGAGCGGTGATCGCAGCGGCGCGCTTGGCGTCGGCCTCGATGGACTCGACGAGCTGGTCGTGGGCTTCCTGCGCGGTGAGGCCGGCGATCCGTTCGAGCGTGCACCGCCGCTCCTCCTCGATGTCGAGGAGCTCGGCGCGCTTGGTCTCTACCTCCGCCTCGTGTGTGGCGATCTCCTGGGCTCGGGACTCGAGCTGCCGGGCCTCAGCGTCTAGACGATCCTCGCGCTCGCTCAGCCGGTGCTCCCGCCGCTCGATGTCCTGGCGCTGCTCCTGGAGGTCGCGGTGCAGGTCCTGCTCGTGCTTCGACGCGCGGTGGCGGTTGAGGAGCACCACCGCGAGCGTGCCGACCCCCGCCACAACGAGCAGGGCGATGATCGCGAGCAGCCACTCGACCATGTTGAGGCCGAGGAGGAGGGGGTATCTGTCACCAGCCTGGTCCGCCGGAACGGCAAGTCTGTACATCCCAGGCTCCTGTCACTATGAACGCGAACCGGGTACGACGAACCAGCGACAGAGGACGTCTGCCGCTGTGCCTCGAACTACGTGTCGCGCTTGTCCGGCTTGCGCCGGGTCAATGTCATTTCGGGTCCGATTTCTCGGAAGGGTCCTTCCCTTTTGAGGCTAGGTCGCGGATCGGGGCCGGTCAAGAAAGGCCCTCACCCCCTCAGACCGGCCAGGACTCCCCCGCGTCGCCGCCGGCCCAGTCATCCTCGGCGCCGCACCCGCGCTCCTCGCCGCCGCCGCTCGCGTCCAGCTCCTCCCGCACCACGCGCCAGACGACCTCGCCTGAGTGGCCCTTGCGCGCCAGCATGCCTGCAAGCCGCCGGGTGGCGGTGGCCCGGTCCACCCCTCGAAGGGTGCGCAGCTTGCGCCGCACGAGCGCGCGAGCCGCCTCCTCCTCGTCCTCCGGCTCGACCTCCGCGAGCGTCTCCCGGGCGACCTCCTCGTCGATGCCCTTGCGGCGCAGCTCCTGGGCGAGCGCCCGTCGACCGAGCCCCTTGCCCGACTGACGAGAGTCGACCCAGCTGCGCGCGAACGCGGCGTCGTCGATCAGGCCGACCTCCTCGAACCGGGTGAGCAGCCGCTCCGCAACCTCCTCGGGCACGCGGCGCTTGGCGAGCTTGGAGGCGAGCTCGGCACGGCTTCGTGCCTGACCGGTGAGCTGGTCGAGCAGGATCTTGCGCGCCACCTCCTCCGCGTCGGCCTCGGGCCCGAGGAGCGCGGGGTCATCAGGTGGGGACACAGAACCGCCCGCCTGGATCCCTGGGAGGTTGGAGCCAGACGGACGGTCGTCTGCTGGATGCGGCATGTGCGAGGTCAGAAGTCGACCCCGGTCGGCTCGGTCACTGGTCCTGCCTCCGGGGCGTCGACCTGCGGACCGACTCCCAGCTTCTCCAGAATGCGCTTCTCGAGCTCATTGGCCAAGTCCGGGTTGTCACGGAGGAAGTTGCGGGCGTTCTCCTTGCCCTGGCCGAGCTGGTCGCCCTCGTAGGTGTACCAAGCGCCTGCCTTGCGCACGAGACCCGCCTCGACGCCGACGTCGATCAGGCCACCCTCGCGGCTGATGCCCTGGCCGTACATGATGTCGAACTCCGCTTGCTTGAACGGCGGAGCAACCTTGTTCTTCACGACCTTGACCCGGGTGCGGTTGCCCACCATCTCCTGGCCGTCCTTGAGGCTCTCGATGCGACGGACGTCGAGTCGGACGGAGGAGTAGAACTTCAGCGCCCTACCACCGGTGGTGGTCTCCGGGCTGCCGAACATGACGCCGATCTTCTCGCGGAGCTGGTTGATGAAGATCGCGGTCGTGCCGGCGCCGTTGAGAGCACCGGTCATCTTCCGCAGTGCCTGGCTCATCAGGCGTGCCTGGAGACCGACGTGGCTGTCCCCCATCTCGCCCTCGATCTCGGCTCGCGGCACCAGGGCGGCCACCGAGTCGACGACGATCAGGTCGAGCGCTCCGGAACGGATCAGCATGTCCGCGATCTCGAGCGCCTGCTCACCCGAGTCGGGCTGCGAGACGAGGAGGGCGTCGGTGTCGACTCCGAGCGCCTTGGCGTACTCGGGGTCGAGCGCGTGCTCGGCGTCGATGAACGCGACGATGCCGCCCGAGCGCTGGGCGTTGGCCACCGCGTGGAGGGCGACCGTGGTCTTACCGGAGGACTCCGGACCGTAGATCTCCACGACCCGGCCGCGCGGAAGACCGCCGAGGCCGAGCGCGATGTCGAGGGAGATCGCTCCGGTCGGGATGACCTCGAGCGGGGCGCGGGCTTCGTCGCCAAGGCGCATCACCGAGCCCTTGCCGAACTGCCGTTCGATGTTCGCGAGTGCGGCGTCAAGCGCCTTGTCGCGGTCTCCACCAGCCATTGAAGTAATCCGTCCGTCTGTCCGCTTGCTCGCGGATCCTGAGCTCTTCTTCATCGCGGTCGACACTAGAGGGCACCTCCGACAGTTCGAGATCGCACGCGCTCGTCTGTGGAAGTCCAGCCTCTGCGTCGTGGTTGTGGACCCACCCTAACCCGAACAGGTGTTCGACCCGATCGGCGACACGCCCGGTCTGGCCAGGCTCAAAGCGCCAGCGGTTCGTCGTCCGACGGTCCGCGGCCCGACGTACCCGTGCTCGCCCGGCGAGCGAACTCCGACGCGGTCACGACACCGGTCACCAGCAGAGCCGCGAAGATGTTGAGCGCTCCGAATCCGAGTGAGCCCATGACCAGTCCTGCCGCCGCACCGGCGGCCGCGGCGACCACGCCCATGACCAGGTCCGCGGCACCCTGGACATCCGTCCGGGCGTCGAGTGGAGCCGACTCCGAGAGCAGCGTCGACGCGGACACCGTGCAGAAGGACCAGCCCAGACCGAGCAGGAACAGCCCCCAGCCGATCTGCCAGGAGGCGCCGGCCGGCGAGGTGCCCGACAGTCCGACGGAGATGAACAGGATCACTGCCCCGGCCATCATCACCGGCACCCTGCCGAACCGGTCCGCCGCCCAGCCGACAACGGGTGCGAAGGCGAACATGCCCAGGACGTGAGCGCTCACGACCACCCCGATGATCTCCAGCTCGGCGCCACCGTGGTGCATGTGCAGCGGCGTCATCACCATCACCGCGATCATCACCGCGTGAGCCAGCGCGAGGGCCGCGATACCGGCAGAGACCTTGGTGCGGGTGCGCACGACCTCGCGCACCCGCGACCACTTCGTGCCGGTGAGGACCGGGGTGCGCGCCCCCGTGTCGACAGCGGCCTCACGAGCCACCAGCAGCGGGTCGGGCCGCAGGGAGACAGCGATCACGAGCGCGGACACGAGCATGCCGACCAGGCCGACCAGGTAGGGGCCCGTCAGCCGGGGCAGGCCGATGCCGTCGGCCAGGTCACCGGCGAACCCCGTCAGGTTCGGCCCCGCGACCGCGCCGACCGTCGTGGCCCAAACCACCAGCGACAGCGCCCGCGCCCGGTGGCCCGGCTTGGCCAGGTCGGTCGCGGCGTACCGGGACTGGTTGTTGGCCGCGGTCGTCGACCCCAGCAGCGTCGCGCCCAGGAGCAGCGTGGCGAAGGAGTCGATGACGCCGGCGAGCACGCACAGCACCCCGCCCGCGGCGCCGAGGAGATACCCGAGCGTCAGACCCGGACGACGACCGTGCTTGCCCATCAGGTGCGCGAGCAGGAAGGAGGCGAAAGCCGCGCCGAGGACCTGCATGGTCTGGGCCAGGCCCGCGAGGTCGGCTGAGCCCAGGATGTCCTCGGCCAGGATCGCCGTGACCGCGATGCCGATCGTGATGCCGAGTCCGCCGAGCCCCTGCGCGACCACGAGCGTCCAGAGGGTGCGGCGCTGGACCTGCGCCACCCGGTGGTCGGGCCAGCGGACACCACCCGCCACTCCCCTGGCGAAGCCCGAAGCACCGGCCCCCACCCAGCCGGACACGCGGCGTCCGGCCCGGGTCGAGGACTCGTGGGGGTTCACGTGCTGAATCGTCTCACCCGCACCTGCGAATCGATGGAAGGTCAGCGTTCTGAAGGGGGCAGGCCCAGTGCCCTCCAGACCGCCAGCCACACGGTCTTCGGGCTCTCCCCCGCGTCCAGAGCCTCCGAGACCGTGCGCCCACCGAGGTCTGCGAGGACGTGCTCGCGCGACCACGTCCGGGCGTAGCCGGATCCGAGGGCGTGCTCCATCCGCGCCCAGAACTCGGTGTGGCGCATGTGCTCTCTCCCCGTCCCTCGTCTCGCTGCCGACCATGAGGGTACGTCGAGAACAGGCGCCTGCGAGAATGGCCCACATGCCCGCCGAGTTCGTGATCCGTCCGGCCGTCGAAGATGACCTCTCCGACATAGCAGCCATCTACGCCCACGAGATTGCCCACAGCATCGCCACCTTCGACCTCGAGCCGCCCGACTCGTCGTACTGGCACGAGAAGCTCGCGGGCAACCACGCCGGTGACCACCTGCTCGTCGCGGTCGACGAGGACAAGGACGTCGTGGGCTACGCCTACTCCTGGAGCTTCCGCCCCCGGCCTGCCTACAGCCTCACCCGGGAGACCTCGATCTACCTGGACCCCTCGGTGCGCGGCAAGGGCATCGGGAAGATCCTCTACCCCGCACTTCTCGACGCCATGGCCGACTCGGGGGTGCACACGGCCGTTGCCCTGGTGGCCATGCCGAACCCCGGCAGCGTCAACCTGCACAAGTACTGCGGCTTCGAGCAGGTCGGACAGATGCGCGAGGTCGGCTACAAGTTCGACCAGTGGATCGACGTCTTGTGGTTCCAGAAGTTGCTGCATCCGAAGAAGCACGCCACGCCCGCAGCGCACATCATCGTCCCTGACTGACCGATCCTGCCCGACTCGTCCCCTTCGCGTGGGACAAAGGGCTGGGGGCTCGTGACGATAGTCCCTCCTACGTCACCAATCGCGTGACACTCTGGATACAGAGGGTGGAGGAGCCGCTATGGCGTACGAACACAGCCAGCCTGGCAACGTCGAGCTGGATGGCAACCCTGAGCTCCTCGACCACCGTCACCCACTCGCGATGGTGTACGGCGGAGGCGGAGTGTTCGGAATCGCCTACACCGCCGGCGTCGCCACCGGACTCGCCGACAGCGGCATCGACGTCGCGACAGCGCCATCGCTGGGCACGTCGGCAGGGTCGTGGACGGCCTCGGCGCTCGCCCTGGGCATGAGCTACGACGACTTCCGCGACGTGCGCAGCCCCTCGGTCCCGAACCTGCGTCCTGGCGTCGTGTTCGAGATCGCGCGCGAGCTGTTCGGCGAGGCGACTCACCACCTCGTGTCGATCTCGGCTGTGTGCGTGCGCACCCAGAGACGGCACGTCCTCGACGGCGGGGTCTACCCGCTCGCCGACCTCGTAGCCGCCTCTTCCGCCGTGCCGGGGCTGCTGCCGCCGCACCGCATCCAGGGCAGGCTGTACGTCGACGGCGGCATGTGGTCGGCCACCTCCGTCGACGCGGCCGCCGAGGCGGACCGGGTGATCGTGGTCGCGCCGCTGGCCGGAGCGGTCTGCGGGCCGATGGGGCGCACGGCGGGGTTCCTGCTCGACCGCGAGCTGCAACGGTGGCGGTCCAGACATCCCGACAGCGAGGTCATCATGATCCGGCCCAACCGTGAGATAGCCCGGTTGGCGGGCCTCAACCCGCTGGGGCTCTTCGACGACGACCGTGCTCGCGAGGTCTATCCGCCTGCCTACGAGCAGGGGCTGCGCTGGGGTGAGCGGCTCAGGGCCGACACCCGGCCGGCAGCCTGAGCCTCGCTGCTGCCCGGACCGGATCAGGACAGCAGCATCTTGTTGAAGCGTCGCGACACGATCATCAGCCCGATCGTGCCCATCGCCACGAGGTAGACGACCGACACCAGCGAGTCCCACGACACGGCGCCCGTGGTCAGCTCGCGGCAGAGAACCACCCCGCGGTAGAGCGGGGTCAGCTCGACCACCCAGCGAAGCGCTCCCTCGAACGCGGTCACCGGGAAGAACGTGGCCGAGAAGAGGAACATCGGCATGATCGCGAGCTGGACGTACTCGAAGTCCTGCCAGGTGCGCATGTAGGTGGTCAGCGCCATCCCGGCACCGGCGAAGGCGTAGCCGATGAGCAGCGTCGCCGGCAGTGCGAGCACCGCCCACCACGACTGGATCAGACCCATCGCGAGCATCACGCCGAGGAAGCCCGCGGAGTAGACGCCCCCGCGCAGCAGCGCCCAGGTGATCTCGCCGCGCGCGACGTCGACGACCCGCATCGGGGTGGCCAGGATCGAGTCGTAGAGCTTCTCGAACTTGAGCTTGAAGAAGATGTTGAACGTGCTGTCGAGGATCGCGCCGTTCATCGCCGAGGCGGCAAGCATGCCGGGAGCGACGAAGGCTGCATAGGCGATCGTCACACCGTTGAACTCGAAGGTCTCGATCAGCTTGCCCACGCCGACACCGATCGAGAACAGGTACAGCACGGGCTCGAGGAAGCCGGTGGCGAAGAAGATCCAGTTGCGGATGTAGGCGCGGTAGTTGCGGTCGACCAGTCGCCAGGATGCCTCGGCGCTGCCCATCGGCCGGCGTTCGACCCTGGTCATCGCGATTCCGGTGAACGCCATCAGACGACCAGCCTTCGCTCGAGCCGGCGAACCGACCACCACCATCCGGCCGCGGCCATCACCCCGAGGTACACCACGTGCACCGCGGCCGCGGACCCGTCCACGTTGCCCAGCGTCAGCATCCGGGTGAGGTCGACCCCGTGCCACAACGGCGTGATGCGCGCGAGCCACTCCAAAGGCGCGGAGAGGTTGCTGATGGGGAAGAAGGCCCCCGAGAACAGGAACAGCGGGACCACGCCGAGTCGGTACACCAGAGCGAAGCCCGCCTCCGACCTCAGGCCCGCGGAGTAGCCGTAGATGACCCCGGCGAAAGCGAGCCCCAGCAGCAGCTGGACGAGGAAGGCAGCGAGCGCCCCGGTCCATGAGGCATAGACCCCGAAGAAGGCCAGCACCACCATGAAGACCGCCGAGGTCGTGGCTACCCGGAACAGCACGAACAGCAGGTGCGCGGTGACGATGTCGGCGATGCCGAGCGGGGTGGCGATCATGCCGTAGTAGGTCTTGTTCCACTTGATGGCGCCCATGACCGGCCACATGGTCTCTCCGGCCGCGGTCTGCATGACGTGGGCGGCCAGCAGCCCCGGCGCGATGAAGGCGAGGTATGTCGGCGCCCCCTCGAGCTGTGCACCCCCCTCGTCGATGAAGCCGCCGAGGAGCAGCCCCATCGCTGCGACGTACAGGAGAGGGGTGATGAACGAGCTGATCGCCGAGCCCTTCCAGGTGCGGCGGTAGACGGTGATCCAGTACTCGGCCTGGCGGAGCACCAGCTCGGCGCGGCTCGGCCCCGCCGACGGGCTCGTTGCAGTGCTCATCAGTCGACCAGGCTCCGTCCAGTGAGCCGGAGGAAGACGTCCTCGAGTGTGGACCGGCGGACCAGCACCGCCGCGGGCTCCAGGCCGCGCTCGTGCACCTTCGCGAGAGCTTCCTCGCCGTCGTGGGTGTAGAGCAGCAGCCGGTCGGGCAGGACTTCGACGCGCTCGGCGAGGTCCTCGACCTTGTCGGCGAGGTCGTCGTGCTCACCGACCCCGAACCGAAGTTCGGCGACCTCGCGCGTGGAGTGAGTGCGGATCAGGTCCAGCGGCGACCCCTCCGCGACGATGCGTCCGCCGTCCATCACCACGAGCCGGTCGCACAGCTGCTCGGCCTCGTCCATGTAGTGGGTGGTGAGCACCAACGTCACGCCCTGCCGCTTGAGCCGGAAGAGCTGGTCCCAGAGAACGTGGCGCGCCTGCGGGTCGAGCCCTGTCGTGGGCTCGTCGAGCAGGAGCAGGTCGGGCCTGTTGACCAGCGACCGGGCGATCGTCAGCCGTCGCTTCATCCCGCCGGACAGGTCCTCGACCTTGGCCTTGGCCTTCTCCGTCAGCGACACGAACTCGAGCAGCTCGTCGGCCCGGGCGGTCACCTCGGCCTTGGGAATGCCGAAGTACCGCCCGTAGACGATGAGGTTCTCCCGGACGTTCAGCTCGGTGTCGAGGCTGTCCTCCTGGGGGCAGACGCCCAGTCGGCCCCGGATCACGGTGCCGTCGGTGGCGGGGTCCATCCCGAGGATGCTGAGTTCGCCCCCGCTCGGTGGCGACACCGCCGCGATCATCCGCATCGTCGAGGACTTGCCGGCGCCGTTGGGGCCGAGGAAGCCGAACGACTCGCCGGGGCGGACCTCGACGTCGATGCCTCTGACGGCCTCGAAGTTGCCGAACGACTTGCGCAGCCCCCGAGCGCGGATCATCGCCGGAGGGGCTTGCTCGAGCGTCATGGCACCGATCTCGGATTGGGGTTTCGACACAGCAGACCACCCTAGAACGCCGCTCCGACAGTTTCACCGAGTTTTCAGGACTGGCGATGCCCTCCGCGCCGTCGTCGAGAACCTGCCCCGTTCGCCCGCTCCGGTCTGTCGGTGCCATGGGTAAGGATGGAGTGGTGACCAACGGAGCAGGCACGCCGGAGGCGTCCGACGTACTCAACGGCTTCAGCGCGCCGACACGCACGTGGTTCGAGGCGGCCTTCGCCGCGCCGACGGCAGCACAGGTGGGTGCATGGGGGACCGTCTCGGCAGGACGCAATGCGCTGGTCGTGGCCCCGACCGGCTCCGGCAAGACGCTGTCGGCGTTCTTGTGGTCGCTGGACCGGCTCGCCTCTCGGCCTGCGCCCGAGGAGAAGCTGCGCCGCTGCCGTGTCCTCTACGTCTCCCCGCTCAAGGCGCTCGCGGTCGACGTCGAACGCAACCTCAGGGCCCCGTTGACCGGCATCCGCCAGACAGCCGACCGGCTCGAAGTCCCTGTTCGCGAGATCACGGTCGGGATCCGCTCTGGTGACACCGCAGCACCCGAGCGCCGACGTCTGGCCACGACACCTCCCGACATCTTGATCACCACGCCTGAGTCGCTCTTCCTCATGCTCACCTCGCAGGCGCGCGAGGCGCTGCGCGGGGTCGAGACAGTCATCGTCGACGAGGTCCATGCAGTGGCCGGCACGAAGCGCGGCGCACATCTGGCGCTGAGCCTCGAGCGCCTCGACGCGATGCTCGACGCGCCCGCCCAGCGGATCGGGCTCTCGGCGACGGTTCGTCCTGTCGAGGAGGTCGCCCGGTTCCTGGGCGGCTCCCGGCCGGTCGAGGTGGTGGCTCCCGGCTCCGCGAAGGAGTGGGACCTGAAGGTCGTGGTCCCGGTCGAGGACATGACCGAGCTCGCCCTGGCTCAGCTCGAGGAGGTGCCGGAGGGGTCGGCCGCGAGCAACGCGGAGCGTCGCGCATCGATCTGGCCGCACGTGGAGGAACGCGTCGTCGACCTGATCGAGCGGCACCGCTCCACCATCGTCTTCGCGAACTCACGTCGGCTGGCCGAGCGGTTGACCGCCCGGTTCAACGAGATCGCCGCCGAGCGGGCAGATCTGGCCGCCGCGGCACAGGACGGGCGGAGCGAAGGTGCACCACCGACCGTGGAGGAGACTGGCCCTCGAGCGACGCAGGAGCGAGGGTGGTTGGGCGGGGGTGCGCCGTCGCGCAGCCCGGCAGACCTGATGGCTCAGTCCGGCCAGTCGTACGGCGCAGCACCGGTGATCGCCCGGGCTCACCACGGCTCGGTGTCGAAAGAGCAGCGTGCACTCATCGAGGACGACCTGAAGCGGGGGGCCCTGCCCTGCGTGGTCGCCACGAGCAGCCTCGAGCTGGGCATCGACATGGGGGCGGTCGACCTCGTCGTCCAGATCGAGTCCCCGCCGTCGGTGGCCAGTGCGCTGCAGCGGGTCGGGAGGGCGGGCCACCAGGTCGGCGAGGTCTCCAGAGGCGTGCTCTTCCCGAAGCACCGCAGCGACCTGGTCCACACCGCCGTCGCGGTCGAACGGATGCGGGCCGGCCACATCGAGTCGTTGAGAGTGCCTGCCAACCCGCTCGACGTACTCGCGCAGCAGGTCGTGGCCGCGACGGCCGTGGACGACTGGGATGCCGACGAGCTCTTCGACCTGGTGCGCCGCAGCGCCTCCTTCACCGGTCTTCCCCGCTCGGCGTACGACGCGACGCTGGACCTGCTCTCGGGACGCTACCCCTCCGACGAGTTCTCCGAGCTGCGGCCCAGGATCGTCTGGGACCGCGTCACCGGTTCGCTCAGCGCGCGGCCGGGGGCACAGCGGCTCGCCGTGACCAGCGGCGGCACCATCCCCGACCGCGGGCTGTTCGGAGTCTTCCTCGTCGGAGAGAAGGCGAGCCGGGTCGGCGAGCTCGACGAGGAGATGGTCTACGAGTCGCGCGTCGGCGACGTCTTCGCGCTGGGCGCGACGAGCTGGCGGATCGAGGACATCACCCACGACCGGGTGCTGGTCTCCCCCGCTCCCGGCCAGCCGGGGCGCCTGCCGTTCTGGAAGGGCGACCAGCTCGGTCGACCAGCGGAGCTTGGCGCGGCCATCGGCGCCTTCACCCGAGAGCTGTCCGCGATGTCACGCGAGGACGCGGTGGACCGGGGCCGTGAGGCAGGCCTCGACGAGTGGGCGGCGAACAACCTCGTGGCGTTCCTCGAGGAGCAGCGCGAGGCCACCACGACCCTGCCGAGCGACCGGACGATCCTGGTCGAGCGGTTCCGCGACGAGCTCGGCGACTGGCGGATCGTGGTTCACTCCCCCTACGGCACGCAGGTCCATGCTCCCTGGGCGCTCGCCATCGGGGTGCGGCTGCGCGAGCGGTACGGCATCGACGCGCAGGCTCTGCCAGGCGACGACGGCATCGTGCTCAGGGTGCCGGAGACCGACCAGGCGCCGCCCGGCGCCGAGGTGGTGATGTTCGAGCCCGACGAGATCGAGGAGATCGTCACCGCCGAGGTGGGTGGCTCGGCGCTGTTCGCGTCCCGGTTCCGCGAGTGCGCCGCACGGGCGCTGCTGCTCCCGCGCCGCGACCCCGGGCGGCGCTCCCCCCTGTGGCAGCAGCGGCAGCGGTCCGCCCAGCTGCTCGAGGTCGCGGTGAAGTACCCGTCCTTCCCGATCGTCCTCGAGGCCGTACGCGAGGTGCTGCAGGACGTGTACGACGTCCCGGCGCTTGTCGAGATGACGAAGCAGATCGCCTCGCGCAGGATCCGCCTGGTCGACGTCGCCACCCAGCAGCCCTCCCCCTTCGCGCGGTCGCTGCTCTTCGGGTACGTCGCGGCCTTCATGTACGAAGGCGACTCCCCCATCGCCGAGCGGCGTGCGGCTGCCCTGTCGCTCGATCAGGGCCTGCTCGCAGAGCTGCTCGGGCGGGCCGAGCTGCGGGAGCTGCTCGATCCCGACGTGCTCGCCGTGGTGGAGGCCGAGCTCCAGCGGTTGACCGCCGACCGGCAGGCCCGCGACGCGGAGGGGGTGGCGGACCTGCTGAGGCTGCTCGGACCGCTGACCACCGAAGAGGTTGCCGCCCGGACTCTCGAGGGCGTGCGCATGGAGGTGCCGGGCTGGCTCGAGCTGCTGCGCGAGTCACGCCGGGTCGGGCAGGTGAGGGTGGCCGGCCAGGAGCGCTGGACGGTGGTCGAGGACGTTGCCCGCCTTCGAGACGGCCTCGGCGTCCCAGTGCCACCTGGGACCCCCGAGACCTTCGCCGAACCCGTGGCTGACCCCCTTGCCGACCTCGTCTCGCGCTATGCCCGCACCCATGGGCCGTTCACGACAGCCGACGTCGCCGCCCGCCTCGGCCTCGGCGTCGCCGTTGCGCAGCAGACCCTGGCCCGGCTGTCGGCCCAGGGCAGGGTCCTCGAGGGTGAGTTCCGTCCGGCCGGGGCCGGCCCCGAGTGGTGCGACGCCGAGGTCCTGCGGCGCCTGCGACGTCGGTCCCTCGCTGCGCTGCGCAAGGAGGTGGAGCCGGTCGAGCCGGCGACGCTCGGGCGCTTCCTCCCCGCCTGGCAGAACGTCGGTGGCAAGCTGCGCGGCGTCGACGGGGTGCTGGCCGTCGTGGACCAGCTGGCCGGATGCGCGGTTCCGGCTTCGGCTCTGGAGTCACTGGTCCTGGGCAGCCGTGTCGTCGACTACGCCCCAGCCATGCTCGACGAGCTGACCGCGAGCGGCGAGGTGCTGTGGGCCGGCCACGGCACACTGCCGGGCACGGACGGCTGGGTGTCCCTGCACCTGGCCGACTCGGCACACCTGACACTGCCCGACCACGGAGAGATCGACACGACCCCGCTGCACGAGGCGATCCTCGACGCCCTCTCCGGCGGGGGCGCCTTCTTCTTCCGACAGCTCGCCGACCTCGCCCAGGCTGAGGCCGGCCTCGCTGACGACACGACGATGGTGGCCGCGCTGTGGGACCTCGTGTGGAGCGGTCGGGTCGCCGGTGACACTCTCGCGCCGCTTCGCGCGCTCACCAGCACCGGCAGGACCGCCCATCGCTCCACCGGCGCTCGTCGTACCCCTCCCCGGGCCCGGACCACGAGCAGGCGGCCACCCCGACCAGGTCGGGGCCCAAGCCGCACCGGTCCCCCGAGTGTCGCAGGGCGGTGGGCGCTGCTGCCCGAGCTCGAGCCGGACGTCACTCGGCGTGCTCATGCCAGCGCCGAGGCGCTGCTCGAGCGGCACGGGGTGGTCACGCGCGGCGCGGTGACCAGCGAACGCGTGCCGGGCGGCTTCGCGGGCGTCTACAAGGTGCTGTCGGCCTTCGAGGACTCCGGCCGGTGCCGGCGAGGGTACTTCGTGGCGTCCCTGGGGGCCGCCCAGTTCGGGGTCCCGGGTGCGGTGGACCGTCTCCGGTCCTACGCCACCGAGCCAGGTCAAGACCCGGGTGGCAAGCCGGTGGCGGTGGCGCTCGCCGCGACCGATCCCGCCAATCCCTACGGTGCCGCACTCCCCTGGCCCGAGCGGGTCGCCTCCCACGACGACCCCGGCAGCGACGGAGGCAGCCGTGCCTCCCACCGCCCCGGGCGCAAGGCAGGGGCGCTGGTGGTCCTCGTCGACGGCGAGGTCGTGATGTACGTCGAGCGGGGCGGCCGGACGCTGCTGACCTTCAGCGACGACCCGGAGCTGCTCGGCCCTGCCACGCAGGCGCTTGCGACGTCGGTGAGCCACGGTGCGCTGGGCCGGCTGACGGTGGAGCGCGCCGATGGGGAGCACATCCTCGGGCTGGGAGAGCGGCCCAGCGTGCTGCGCAAGGCTCTCGAAGCGGCCGGGTTCGTGGCCACGCCGAGAGGACTCCGGCTCCGTGCCTGAGGGAGACACTGTCTGGCGCACGGCGCTCCACCTCGACCGGGCACTCTCGGGCCAGGTGCTTACCGCCTCGGACTTCCGGGTTCCTGCCTACGCCACCCTCGACCTGAGCGGTCAGCCGGTTGTCCAGACACTCGCCCGCGGGAAGCACCTCCTCACGCGTATCGGAGACGGCGACACGGCACTCACCTTGCACACCCACCTGAAGATGGAGGGTTCGTGGCACCTCTACCGCGAGGGCACGTCGTGGCGGCGACCGACTCACCAGGCGCGCATCGTGCTGCGCACCGCAGAATGGACCGCCGTGGGCTTCTCGTTGGGTCTGGTCGAGGTGCTGCAGCGCGACGAGGAGAACACCGTCGTCGGTCACCTCGGACCGGACCTGCTCGGGCCCGACTGGGACCTCGCCGAGGCGGTGCGCCGGATCAACGACGACCCCGACCGCCCGGTGGGCGAGGCGATCCTCGACCAGCGCAACCTCGCCGGAATCGGCAACATGTACAAATCCGAGCTGTGCTTCTTGCTGGGCCTGAACCCCTTCCAGGGTGTCCGCGATGTCCCTGACGTCACTGCGTTGGTGCGTCAGGCGAAACGGGTTCTCGAGGCCAACAAGATGCGCACCACGCAGTCGACCACCGGCGACACCAGGCGGGGCAAGCAACTGTGGGTGTACCGACGCGACAAGGAGCCCTGCCGCCGCTGCGGTACCCCGATCAAGGTCGACATGCAGGGCCGTGGGACCCGGGAACGGGCGACGTACTGGTGCCCACACTGCCAACCGGCCAAGGACGAGGCCCAAGACGCTTCACGACTGCCCTGACTAGACCCGCTCGTGAAGCGTACGGTCGTCTTCATGGCCGAGACTGGCCCGGTCCGCCTGCTGACCCCGGCATTCGTGGCGCTGTCGCTCTCCGACCTCGCCTACTTCACAGCAGTTGGAGTACTGCTCGCGACCACGCCGCTGTTCGCAAGCGGTCCCCTCGGGGCGAGTGCGGCCGGCATCGGCCTCGCGATGGGGTCGTTCAGCATCACCACGCTGGTGCTCCGGCCGTGGGTGGGCCGGTGGACCGACCGCCACGGGCGCAGATGGCTGCTGTTCGGGGGCGCGGCAGCCTTCGCGGTGATCACGGTGGGCCACCTGTTCGTCAGCAGCCTGGCCGCGCTGGTGGCACTGCGCCTCCTCCTGGGCGCCGCCGAGGCGATGTTCTTCGTGGCCGGGTTCGCCACTCTGGCGGACCTCGCTCCACCCAACCGAGCCGGCGAGGCGCTGAGCTTCAACTCGCTGGCTCTCTATCTGGGGATCGCGGCAGGCCCTGTGCTAGGGCAGGCGCTGCTGCGCTGGGGAGGCTTCAACCTTGCCTGGATCGGCGCGGTCACGCTGGCGCTGGTCGCGGCGGCGATGGCCTGGCGGGTGCCGGAGACCCATGCACCCGCAGGGGCGGACGACGATCCCACCCCTCTGGTGCACCCGCGTGCGATCGTGCCCGGTTTCGCGCTGTTCTGCGGGGTCGCGGTGATGTCGGGGTTCCTGGCGTTCGCCGTGCTCCATGCTCGGGCGGTGGGAATCGAACGCTGGAGCGGCGTGCTGCTCATCTTCGGCGCGACGGTCGTGGTCTGCCGGGTTGCCTTCGCGAAGCTTCCGGACCGCACCGGCCCCGCCCGGCTCGCGGGCACAGCACTCGTGGTCACAGCCCTCGGACTGGTCGTTGTCGGCTCTCTCACCACGCCCGCAGGGCTGGTGGCCGGCACCGTCGTCCTCGCCGTGGGCGTCGCCTTCATCACGCCTGCGATCTTCGCCACCGTCTTCACCTCGGTCCCGGCGTCCGAGCGCGGCAGCGCCGCGGCGACGACGAGCGTGTTCATCGACCTGGGGCTGGGGGGCGGGCCGATGCTGCTCGGAGCCATGGCCGCGGCCTCGTCCATCCCGGTGGCGTTCCTGCTGGCAGCCACCCTTCCCTTGATCGGCAGCCTCGCGATGGGTCTGCGGGGCAACCCGCGGGTGCAGGCAACAGCCGCGTCCTGAAGGCTCGTGGGAGCCTCGGGTCCTGAGCGATGCGGGGCTCAGGCGGCGGAGGCGACGACGTCCCCGGTGCCGGCGGCGGGCCCGGCAGCCTCGTCCACGGCGATGGCGAGGGCCGCTTCCTCGAGCGCGACGGCGTCGCTGACCTCGGACAGGATCTCGGAGAGGGGTACGTCGAGAGCGGCGCAGATCGAGGCGAGCAGCTCGGAGGAGGCCTCTTTCTGCCCCCGCTCGATCTCGGAGATGTAGCCCAGACTCACGCGGGCCTCGGCAGACACCTGTCGCAGCGTCTGGCCCTGGCGGATCCGCCGGGAACGGAGGACCTCACCGAGCAGGCGACGAAACAGGACCATGCCGCTGCTCCTTTCCAAAGATCGTTCTGCGGACAACGCTACCTGTCGGGGGAAACTTCCTGCATCGGGCGGAGGTACTAGTGCGGGTGCGTCGCAGGTGGCACTCGGACTCAGCCGACCTCACTGGTCGCCCTTCACGGTCTCGAGCGCGAGGTCGATCGCAGTCGCGACCGCCTTCTCGCGGATCTCCGGCCGCTCGCCGTCGAAGTGGAAGCGCTTGCCGGTGACGCCGTGAGGCCCGGCGACGGCGATGAACACCAGACCGACGGGCTTGCCCTCCTGGCTCGTCGGACCGGCGACCCCGGTGGTGCTCACGGAGTAGTCGGCGCCGGTGAGGTCGCGGACACCGAGCGCCATCTCGGCGGCACACTCGGCTGAGACGACACCGTGCTCCTCCACCGTCTGGTCGGAGACGCCGAGGATCTTCTCCTTCAGGCTGGTCGCGTAGCTGATGACGCCGCCGAGGTAGGTGTCGCTCGCGCCGG
This sequence comes from Nocardioidaceae bacterium, assembly GCA_035456965.1. Taxonomy (GTDB): domain Bacteria; phylum Actinomycetota; class Actinomycetes; order Propionibacteriales; family Nocardioidaceae; genus Nocardioides_C. The sequence goes on along the minus strand of DATICF010000106.1, from coordinate 123,781 downwards.
GCGCCGCACTCAGAACCTCACCGAGGCGGCCGCCGGTCAGCGACTCGGCCGTCGCCAGCATGAGCGAGCGGCCCAGGAGCTCGGCATGGAGTGCCGAGGCGAGCGACACCTTCTCCGCGCCGGGTCCGCTGTCGTGAGGGCTCACGGCCGTCATGGTAGCCAGGCTCGCCAATCCGAAACCTGCGACGTCCCGGTCCTCTTCACTGGTACGGATAGCGTGACGGCATGGCACTTCCGATCGAGGACTACGCGATCATCGGCGACACCGCGACCGCAGCGTTGGTGGGACGCGACGGCTCGGTGGACTGGCTGTGTCTCCCCCGCTTCGACTCCCCGGCCTGCTTCGCTGCCCTCCTCGGCGATCCGGGGAACGGGCGCTGGCTGATCGGACCGGAGGGTGAGTTCACGGCGACGCGCCGCTATCTCGACAACACGGCGGCCCTGGAGACGACGTTCACGACCGAGACCGGGACGGTGCGGCTCGTCGACATCATGCCTGTCGCCGACCAGCGCGCCGACATCGTCCGTCGCGTCGTCGGGGTCAGCGGCACGGTGCGGATGCGCCACGAGTGGGTGGTGCGCCTCGGCTACGGCAAGATCAAGCCCTGGGTGACCCGTGCGTGGATCGAGGGCATCGAGGTCATCACGGCGGTCGCCGGACCCGATCGGCTGCTGCTCCGGGGCAGCAGACTGCCGGATCCTTTCGACGGCTATCACCGAGACAGCTTCGAGGTCGTCGCCGGAGACGAGCTCACCTTCTCCACGACCTGGGTGCCCTCACACCGTCCGGTGCCCGAGCTCCTCGAGTTCGACGACCGGATCGAGGCGACCATCGCTCGCAGCGAGCACTGGTCATCGCGCTGCGGCTACGAGGGTCCCTACCGAGATGCAGTGCTGCGATCACTGATCACGCTGCGCTTGATGACGCACGGGGAGACCGGAGGGATCGTCGCGGCCGCCACCACCTCGCTGCCCGAGCACTTCGGGGGTGTGCGCAACTGGGACTACCGGTACTGCTGGCTCCGCGACGCCTCCCTCACCCTCGAGGCGCTGCTCGCCTGTGGCTACAGCGTCGAGGCCCGTCTGTGGCGCGACTGGCTTCTCCGTGCCGTGGCCGGCGACCCGCGCGACCTCCAGATCATGTACGCCGTCGACGGGGGTCGAGACCTCCCGGAGCGGGAGCTGGTGCACCTCTCCGGCTACGAGGGCTCCCGCCCCGTCCGCGTCGGCAACGGCGCCGTCTCGCAGAGGCAGACCGACGTTCTCGGCGAGGTGATGATCGCCCTGGAGATGGCGCGCGATCAGTGCGTGCCGGAGACCGACGACTCGTGGGACCTGCAGCGCACGCTCGTGGAAGACCTCGCGACGCACTGGGACGAGCCGGACAACGGCCTGTGGGAGGTCCGCGGGCCGCTTCGTCACTTCACCCACTCCCGGGTCATGGTGTGGGTGGCCTTCGACCGGGCCGTGCGCGCTGTGGAGCAGCACGGCCTCGAGGGGCCCGTGGACCGGTGGCGCAAGCTCCGCGACCAGGTGCGCGAGGAGATCCTCAACCGCGGGTACGACGAGCAGCGGAACACCTTCACCCAGCACTACGACACGACCGAGGTCGATGCCTCACTGCTCGTGCTGCCGCTGGTCGGCTTCATCGACGGCGACGACCCGCGGATGCTGGGGACGATCGAGTCCGTCGAGCAGGACCTTCTACGCGGCGGTCTGCTCCACCGCTATCGCACCGAGACGGGCGTGGATGGTCTTCCCGGCGACGAGCACCCCTTCTTGGCCTGCTCGTTCTGGCTCGTCGCTGCCTACGCGAAGGCCGGACGACTGGACGACGCCCACGCTCTCATGCGGCGACTGCTCGGCCTGCTCAACGACGTGGGGCTGCTCGCCGAGGAGTTCGACCCCGCCACCGGGCGGATGGCCGGGAACTTCCCGCAGGCGTTCTCGCATCTGGCGCTCGTGGGGGCGGCGGTCACCCTCGCCGACGCTGATGCGCGCGACCCCGCCCCGCCCTACGGGCCCGATCAGAGCCGGGCGGGCTGACCGGGTCCGGCGGGTCCGGGCCCCGTGAGGGCACGGCGGCGTGCAGGAGGCCCGGGCGGCCGGTCGGTGGCATCACCCCGTTGAGCTCGCCCTGGTTCGTGCCTGAGGAGGCCACGAGCACCGCCACCGCATCGGCTTCGGCGACGACGCGCTCGATCTCCATGCGCAGGTCCGGGAACTGCGCCCTCAACCAGCTCGCGGTCGATCGCAGGTGCTCCGGCCCCTGGACGAGCCCCGGCTCCTCCGTGGCGAACGGCATCGCCGCGTGCTCGACGTACTCGACCGCGGCGATCTCCTCGGCCCGTTCGAGCCTGTTGTGGGTGAAGATGTCCTCGAAGTAGATCCGAACCAGCGCCTTGGCATCCATCGGCCTCCTCCTCCGTCTGCGGCGCGCGCCCGCCGGGCACCCGGGGCTGGCTTGGGGCGTGACGCCGCCATGGAGTACGCACCGTCTCCTGCCCGAGGCTAGAAACCCCGGGTTTCGCGCGTCCCTGGACCGACCGGGTCAGACCGAGGCAGTGGTCTTGTGGTGGCGGCGCTGCTTGAGGGCGTCGCGGAAGAACTCGTAGCCGGAGTAGACCGTCATCACCACAGCGGCCGCGAGGAGGAGCACAGCGACCCACCACACAACAAGGGCGGGCGCCTCGAGGCTGCCCCCGACCTCGCGCAGGGGCAGGATCAGCAGGCTCAGCGCGGCCGCCTGCAACATGGTCTTGAGCTTGCCGGACTGGTTCGCTGCGAGGACCACGTGCTTGGCGATCGAGAGCCGCATCAAGGTCACGCTCCACTCGCGCACGAGGACGAGGATCGTGACCCACCACCAGATCTCGCCGATGAGCGAGAGGCCGATGAATGCCATGCCGGTCAGTGCCTTGTCGGCGATGGGGTCGGCGATCTTGCCGAAGTTCGTGACCAGGTCGTGCTTGCGGGCGAGATCACCGTCGATCTTGTCGGTGATCATCGCGGCCACGAAGATCGCCCACGCCACCATCCGCCAGAGCACCGACTCGCCGCCGTCGATCAAGAGGGCCCAGGCGAAGAACGGGACCATCGCGATGCGCAGGGTCGTCAGCGCATTCGGGATGTTCCAGTTGCTCGGCTTCGCGTCCACCGTCACGGACAACGCCCTACCTCTCCTCGGTCGCGGCACTCGCCACGAGGTCGACTCCGTCCGATGCGGTCACGACGACCGGGACGATCTGACCCACATATGCCCCGGTGGGCAGGTCCACAACCATCGTCGAGCCGTCCACCTCCGGGCCCTGGTGGGCTGCGCGGCCTTCCGCGGTGCCGTCGTCGGCGAGGGACTCGAGGAGAACCTCGAGCCGCTCCCCGACGCGTTCCTCGGCGCGCTGTGCGGTGAGCTCCTCGGCGAGGCGCGTGACGTGCTCGGTGCGGGCGCGGATCTCGTCCTCGTCGAGCTTGCCGTCGTAGCTCGCGGCCTCGGTGCCGTCCTCGTCGGAGTAGCCGAACACCCCGACCGCGTCGAGCCGCGCGGCCTCCAGGAAGTCGCAGAGGATCTCGAGGTCGTCCTCGGTCTCACCGGGGAAGCCGACGATCACGTTGGAGCGCACACCCGCGAGCGGCGCCTGGGAACGGATCTGCTCCAACAGGGCGAGGAAGCTCTCGGGGTCGCCGAAGCGCCGCATCCGGCGCAGCACGGCGTTGGAGGCGTGCTGGAAGGAGAGGTCGAAGTAGTCGGCGACACCCGGCGTGCCCGCGATCGCGCTGACCAGGCCGGGACGCGTCTCGGCGGGCTGGAGGTAGGACACGCGGACCCGCTCGATGCCCTCCACCGCAACCAGCTCGGGCAGGAGTGTCTCGAGAAGGCGCAGGTCGCCGAGGTCCTTGCCGTAGGAGGTGGAGTTCTCGCTGACCAGGAAGAGCTCCTTCACGTCCTGCTCAGCCAGCCAGCGGGCCTCCCCCAGCACGTCGGAGGGCCGCCTCGACACGAAGGACCCCCGGAAGCTGGGGATCGCGCAGAACGAACAGCGCCGGTCGCAGCCGCTGGCCAGCTTCAACGGCGCCATGGGACCGCCGTCGAGGCGTCGGCGCACGGCGCGCGGGCCGCCGGCAGGGGTCGCCTCCTCGGGAAGGTCCGGGGCGGCGATGGTGTGGCCCGGGACGACGACGGTGGCGGCCGAAGTCCCGCGCTCGCTCGGCGAGATCGGGAGCAGCTTGCGGCGGTCCTGCGGTGTGTGGGGATGGTGCTGCTCACCGGCGAGGATCGAGCGGAGTCGGCCCGCGATGTCGGGGTAGTCGTCGAAGCCGAGAACGGCGTCGGCCTCAGGCAGAGACTGCGCGAGATCCTTGCCGTAGCGCTCGGCGAGACAGCCCACGGCAACGACCGCCTTCGTCGTACCAGCGGTCTTGAGGTCGGAGGCCTCGAGCAGCGTGTCGACCGAGTCTTTCTTCGCTGCCTCGACGAAGCCGCAGGTGTTCACCACCACGGTCTCGGCCTCGGAGGGGTCCTCGACGAGCCGGAACCCGCCTGCCTCGAGGCGTCCGGCGAGCTCTTCGGAGTCGACCTCGTTGCGTGCGCACCCGAGGGTGAGCATCGCCACGGAGGTGAGGTCCGCTCCGGCGGGTGCGGCGGTTTCAGGAGAACTAGTCATATCCGCCTACGAGTATGACGGGAAGACTGCTGCGAGGGCGAACCGAGCGTCGCCCCGCCGCCTGCCGGGCCCCCGACCCCGCGCGGAGTGACGCTCGGACCGGGTCGCCCGAACCCCGAGGCCCGCTCCCTCAGCCGGGTACGCGCGGGCGGACCTCTCCGACCGGACTTGTCAGGTCTTGACGGCCAGGACCGGGCACGGTGCCTCGAGGATCACCGTCTGCGCGGTGGAGCCGAGCAGCAGCTTCCCTACCGGGGTGCGACGGCGCACCCCGATCACGAGGAGCTCAGCCGACACTTCCCGGGCGACCCCGAGCAGGTCCTCCGCGGCGGTCTCTCGCGAGGCGAAGTGTCGCAGCTCGTAGTCCGCACCGGCCCGCGAGAGCGTCTCCTCGAGCTCGGTGAGCCCGTCTTCCTGTGCGTAACGCGGGTCGACCAGCCGGTCGGCACGCGTGGAGTTGACCACGACGAGCGGTCCGCCCCGGAACCTGGTCTCCTCGAGGGCTGCGTGCAGCGCAGCCTTGCCCCTCTCGTTCGGCACGTAGCCGACGACGACACTCATGCCATCTCCTTGTCCTTGTCGGCGGCGCGGTCAGCGGGTGTGGCAGCGGGCTCCCCCGCCGCGCGCTCCTCGGCGGCCATGACCTCCTCGAGGCCGCGCTCACGCCGCCTCAGCCAGAACGACACGCCCATCACGACGAGCACGGACGCATAGACGGCCACCGCGAACGTCGACGAGACAAGCGTTGCGGGATCGCCCTCAGAGATCGAGAGTGCGCGGCGCAGCTGCGCCTCGAACATCGGTCCCAGGATCAGTCCGACGACCAGCGGCGCGACCGGGTAGCCGTAGCGGCGCATGAAGAAGCCGAGCACGCCGATGACGACGAGGATGACGACGTCGGCCGGGGTGAAGTTGACCGCGAAGGCCCCCATCGCGGCGAAGGTGAGGATGCCGGCGTAGAGGTAGTGCCGAGGCACCTGCAGGATCTTCACCCACATGCCGACCAGGGGCAGGTTCAGCGCCAGGAGCATCACGTTGCCGACGTACAGGCTCGCGATGAGTGCCCAGACCAGGGCCGACTCGTTCTCGAACAGGAGGGGTCCGGGCTGGATGTTGTAGCGCTGGAAGGCGGCCAGCATGATCGCGGCCGTGGCGGACGTGGGCAGGCCGAGCGTGAGCAGTGGCACGAGCACTCCTGCAGCCGCCGCGTTGTTGGCCGACTCGGGGCCGGCGACCCCCTCGATCGCGCCGTGCCCGAACTCCTCCTTGCTCCTGCCCTTGGCCAGCCTTCGTTCCGAGGCGTAGGACAGGAACGTCGAGACGTCGGCCCCTCCGGCGGGGATCGTGCCGATCGGAAAGCCGATGGCGGTGCCGCGCAGCCACGGCTTCCAGGAGCGCGCCCAGTCCTGGCGCGACATCCACGAACGCCACCCCTTGGTGATCGGTACGACGTGCACGGGTCCCTTGCGCAGCTGCGAGCCGATGTACAACGCCTCTCCGACGGCGAACAGGCCGACCGCCACGAGCACCACGTCGATGCCGTCGGTGAGCACCGGCACCCCCAGCGTGTACCGCTGCTGCCCGGAGATCGCGTCCACACCCACCAGACCGAGGAACAGACCAAGGGTGAGTGCCACGAGGCCGCGCGAGACCGAGCTGCCGAGCAACGCCCCGACCGTGAGGAAGGCCAGGACCATCAGGGCGACGTAGTCGACGGGCCCCAACCGCACGGCCAGGTCTGCCGCCGTGGGAGCGACGAAGGTCAGTGCGACCGTCGCCAGCGTGCCGGCCACGAACGAGCCGACCGCGGCCGTGGCCAGAGCGGCGGCGCCTCGCCCGGCCCTGGCCATCTTGTTGCCCTCGAGCGCAGTGACGATGGACGCGGACTCTCCCGGCGTGTTCAGCAGGATCGACGTGGTCGACCCGCCGTACATGCCGCCGTAGTAGATGCCGGCGAAGACGATGAAGGCGGCCGTGGGCTCCAACGAGTAGGTCAAGGGCATGAGCAGCGCGACCGTCATGGCCGGACCGATGCCCGGGAGCACGCCCACCGCGGTGCCGAGGAAGACGCCCGCCAAGGCGTACAGCAGGTAGATCGGCTGGGCGGCGGTGGCGAACCCGTCCAGCAGCGACATCAGGTTATCCATGGAGGAAGGGCACCCCCTCGAAGAGCGGTCCGGGTGGCAGGGAGACCCCGAGGCCTCCGGCGAACACCGTCTGGAGGACGAACGCGATCGCGGTGCCGATGACGGCGGCACGTCCGCGAGGCTTGGCGCCGAACGTCCAGGCGGCGCCGGTGAACAGCACGGCCGCCGCCAGCGGCCACCCCAGCGGGGCGATCAGGACGATGTGCAGCGCGAAGAGCGCGACCAGGGCAGCGACCGTGAGCCAGCTCGTGTGGCGGTCGGGGTCGACGTCCTCACCACCCTCGGCCTCAGCAAGGTCGCCGCGAAGCACCGAGACGAGGGCGGCCAGGGCCGCGACGAGCATCCCCCCGCCGACCAGGTACGGGAGCACCCGTGGGCCCACCGCCCCTGCGGAGATGGGCTCGACGATGTCCGCCGCTCCCAGGAGTACATAGACCGCCAGTGCCGCGACCCCGGCGGGGAAGACCAGCTGCCCCGCCGGAAGGTCGCGAACCTGGGTGCGCAGGATGCTCACGGCTGGACCAGCCCGATGTCTGCAAGGGTCTGCTGGACGGTCGTGGTCTCCTCCTCGAGCGCGGCCTCGAACTCCTTGCCGGCGAGGAACGCGTCCTGCCAGTCGTTCTCCTTCAGCGTCGTGGCCCATGCGTCGGTCGCATGCAGGTCCTCCACGAGCGCGACCAGCTCCTCTGCCTTGCTCTCGTCGATGTCGCCGGGGGCGACCACTCCTCGCCAGTTGGACAGGACCAGGTCGAGGCCGCTCTCCTGCAGTGTCGGGGTGTCCGGGAGAGCCGGTGACCGATCCTTGCCCGAGACGGCCAGCGCGCGGAGCTTGCCCGCCTTCACCTGCTCGGCGTACTCGCCGACACCCGAGATCCCGGCATCCACCTTGTTGCCCAGCAGGGCTGCGAGAGACTCGCCTCCGCCCGAGTAGGGGATGTAGTTCAGCTTGGAGGCGATGTCCTCCACGGAGACGCCGTGCTTCTTGAGCATCAGGCCCGCGAGGATGTGGTCCGCACCGCCTGCCGAGCCACCGGTCACCGAGACCCCCTGCCCCCGCTCGGCGATGTCCGCGACCAGGTCGCCGACGGTCTCGTAGGGCGAGTCCGGCGGGACGACGACGACCAGCGGCTCCGTGGTGAGCCGCGCGATGGGCGTGGTGTCCTCGAGGGTCGTCGGCGACTGGTTGGTCTCGATCGCCCCCACCATGACCAGCCCCATCACCATCAGGGTGTTGGGGTCGCGCTCGTTGGCCAGCTGGGTAAGGCCCACCGTGCCGCCTGCTCCGCCGACGTTGACCACCTGCGCCGAGTTGACGAGGTCGTTGTCCTGCAGGTCTTTCTGCATCGCACGCCCGGTCTGGTCCCAGCCGCCGCCGGGATCGGCGGGGACGATGATCTTGAGCTCGTCGGCCGCCTCCGCGGCTCCGGCGCCCTGGGTCGTGGTTCCGCAGCCGGCCAGCAAGAGACCCGCGGCAGCCGCCGCGACGGCGACGGTCAGCCCGGTCCTGCCCGAGCGGCCTGTGACGTACTTCATCGAGATGCTCCTCCTTGGTCACCGTGACGGGCGTCACGTTGCCGCGACGCTAGGGGCCCTGACGGGACGAAGGAACGCTGCGGAGGTATTGGTCATATTGGTCGTTGTGGTCATGCGGCCGAAGCCTCTCGGAACCGCCAGATGCACCGTCACTGCGGCACACTGGACCAGTGCGTCGTTCGATGTCCCTGCGGTCACAGCTGCTGGTCCTGCAGCTGCTGATCGTCATCTCGACCGTGGTCACCGTGGGCGTGGTCGCCACACTCATGCAGTCCGCTCAGATCCGGGACTCCTACCGACAGCAGATGGTCGGTGTCGCCCGGAGCGTGGCCACGCTACCGGCGGTTCGCGACGCCTTCTCCCAGCCCGATCCAGCGGCGACGATCCAGCCGATCGCCGAGCTGATCCGCCAGTCCTCCGGCGTCACCTATGTGGTGGTGACCGATGAGGAGGGGATCAGGTACTCCCACCCGGACCCACGACGGATCGGCGAGAAAGTCTCCACCGACCCGTCGGAGGTCCTCTCGGGCCGGACCTACGTAGGCACGCAGACCGGCACGCTCGGCACCTCCTGGCGGGTGAAGGTGCCGGTGCGGGACGACGCCGGGCGTGTCATCGGCATGGCATCGGTCGGCGTGCTCGAGTCGGAGCTTCGCGAGGACCTGCGCGACCAGCTTCCCGAGTTGATCGCCTGGCTCATCGGTGCAGCAGCGGTCGGGACGCTGGGGGCCTTCTACGTCTCCCGCCTCGTGTGGCGCCGCATCTACCGGCTGGAGCCCGAGGAGATCGCCTCGCTCCTCGAGACACGGGACGCCATGCTGCACAGCATCGGCGAGGGTGTGGTCGCCGTCGACGAGCGCGAGCGCATCGTCCTGGTCAACGACGAGGCCGCGCGACTGCTCGGCCTGGGCCAGAGCGCCGTGGGCAGCCCGGCCTCGGCGATGCTCGAGAGCGATGCCCTGGAGCTGCTCCGGGAGCCGACGAGCACCGGCCGGCTGCTTCTCGCAGGAGAGCGGATCCTCTTCGCCCAGGGCAGCCCCGCCTCGATCGAGGGCCGACCCGTGGGCGCCGTGCTGGTCCTGCGGGACAGGACGGAGCTGCACGAGACGCTGCGCGACCTCGACGGCGCCCGCGACCTCACGAAGGCGTTGCGCGCACAGGCCCACGAGTTCTCCAACCGGATGCACGTGATCTCCGGTCTCATCGAGCTCGGACGAACCGCCGAAGCGGTCGACTTCATCGAGCGGTCCGGCCACGGCGGGTCTCTGAGCAGCAGTGCGTCCCTGCCCGGGGTCAGCGACCCCGACGTCGTCGCGCTTCTTCTCGCGAAGACGACCACGAGCGAGGAGCGTGGTGTCAGGTTGGTCGTCAACCCCGGCTCGACCGTGGCGCCGGACGGGACGACGGACCTGGTCACCGTGCTCGGGAACCTGATCGACAACGCCGTCGACGCCGCCTCGCCGGGTGGGAGAGTCGATGTGGCCGTGCGCCGGGACCCGGGCCTCACAGTCGTCACGGTGGCCGACGACGGCCCAGGGATCCCGCCCGCGGACCGCGACCGTGTGTTCGCCAGCGGTGTGTCCTCCAAGGCCGCGGGTGCACCCGGGGCGCGAGGCCTCGGGCTGACGCTCGTGCGTCGGGTGGTCACCAGGCGAGGCGGCACTGTGACCGTCGGTGAGAGCCCCTCCGGCGGGGCACTCTTCGAGGTTCGGCTTCCCGACGAGGAGCACCACGGACCGGGAACGCCGCCGCTGACGGCCGAGGAGGTGTGGTGACACGCCCTCGGGTGCTCGTCGTCGACGACGACTTCGCTGTCGCAGCCCTCCACCGCGGCTTCCTGGAGGCCGACGGCCGCATGGACGTGGTCGGCACGGCACACACGGGCGCCGAGGTCCTCCGGCTCGTGGACGAGCTGAAGCCGGACCTGCTGCTCCTCGACATCTACCTTCCCGACATGACGGGGATCGAGGTGCTACGTCAGCTACGTGCCGGGCGGGGTGAACCCGTCGATGTCATCGCGATCACCGCTGCCCGCGAGCTGGAGACCGTCCGCGCTGCGATGGCGGGCGGCGTCCTCCACTACCTGGTGAAGCCCTTCCCTGCCCAGGTGCTCCGCGAGCGCCTCGACGACTACCTCGTGCACTGGGAGGCCCTTCGCAGATCTGGCGACACCGGCGTGCTGGACCAGGACGAGGTGGACCTGCTGCTCAGCGCTCCGAGGTCGGCACGAGCCAGGCGCCCGCTGCCCAAGGGGCTCTCGCAGCGCACCCTCGACCTCGTGGCCAAGGCACTGCGCGACACCGCGAGCGACGCATCGGCACACGAGGTCGGGGAGGCGGTCGGGATCTCCCGGGTCAGCGCCCGTCGCTACCTCGAACAGCTCGTGGCCTCCGGCAAGGCCGAGGTGACCCCGCGCTACGGCGCGGCAGGTCGCCCGGAGAACCGCTACAGGTGGCTTGCCCGGGGCCTGGGCTGAGCCCGCCGGGGCCCGCAGCGGCCGGCGTTCGGCGTTCAGCGTTCAGCGGAAAGTACGACGGGCGGGCTCGCCCGGCTCGCCGAGCAGGCCCCTGTCACGGCCGGCAACCCGAACCTCCACAGCACCGCCGTCGGCGGCCCGGATGCGGACGGGCGGGGTCAGGCGGAGGGTCTTGCGCTCACCGAGCACCATCTCCCCGCTGAACACGACCATGCCGTCACCGTCGCGGACCACGACCTCCGAGTCGGCCTGGGAGGCGGTGATGCGGACGGTGACCGGCTCGACGACGCCTGCGTTCGCCGGCGCAGGCAAGTCTCCTGGGTATCCCTCCTCGACGCCGGCTGAGCCGTTGAGGAGCGGCGCCGGGACCTCGACCATCTCGACCGGCTCGGTCGTGAACAGGCGCACCACACCCCACACGAGCACCAGGCTGAGAACGACCCCCACCAGCAAACCCCAGTTTTGGCCGCCGACGGTGGATCGCATGCTCCCGGTCATGCCGGTGGCGAGCTCGGCTTCGAAGACCCTGCGGGCGTTGATCGGCGCGGTGGCGTAGCGCTCCTCGAACTTCTCGAGCAGCGGGTTCACGTCCTTGCCGAGGATGCGGGCGAGGGTGCGCAGGTGGCCACGGGCATAGAAGTCGCCGCCGCAGGGAGCGAAGTCGTCGACCTCGATCGACTCGATCACGTGCGGCCGGATCCGCGTGCGTTCGGCGAGCTCGTCGACCGAGAGGCCCAGACGGGTCCGCGCAGCGGACAGCTCCGGGCCGATGACCGGGTCGTAGGCGGGCTCGGTGACGAAGTCGTCGATGACAAGCGGCGCGACCGGTTCACCGAGGGTCGAGATCGGGCGGACCCGGTCGTCCACGCGTTCGAAGACCAGGTCGACGCTCCCGGGTCGGCGCAGCTCACGTTCCTCGGGGATGCCGGACTGCTCGGCCGGGTCGAGCGCGGTGTTGCCGGCGGTCGGCGGGACGTCGAGGGTGGCCTCGGCACGAAGGCCGGGGCGGGTGTCTCGCAGCGCTGCTGCCGGAGCGAGCGGGAACGGCGCGCCTGAGTCGGGTGCAGGGCCAGCCTCAGCGGGGCCAGCCGTCGCAGCGACTGACGCCGCGCCTGCGTCGCCCTCGGCGTCTGGCGTTCGGCTCTTCGCCATGCGGGAGACGATCGTGCCGATGCCACCCAGGATGCTGCGACGTGCAGCGTTCCCCACCGGCTGCTCGGAGGGTGGCAGGTTCCCCTCCGAGTCAAACCCCGGTGTGGACGGCGCTGGTGCGGCATCGCCCTGCAGCAGGCCCCATGCGCTGGCTTCGTCGTCATGAATCCGGGGGAACACCTCGCGGCGGTCCTGCGTCGAGCCGGGCTCCGCGGCCGGACCTCGCTCAGCCGACGGCTCCGCGCGCATGCCCTCGGCCGAAGCGGAGTCCTCGACGGCCGGCGCAGGGCCGCCGGCGCGCTCGTCCCGCGCAGTCGGAGAGTCGGCGGCGTTGCCCGGCTCGGCGTCGGGGGCGTCGCGTGGATCCCGCTTGCCGGCGTCCGCCTGATCCGGATCGTTCGAGCCATGCGTGTGGGGGCGGCCGGCGATCTCGCGCGTCCTGGGGTCGAGCTCGACGACGTCGACACGTCCGAGTGCCAGAGCGGCGATCTCGTCTGCGACGCTGAGCTCGCCGGAGGTCGAGACACGGGTCGTGGCCCCGACCGGGACGGCGAGCGCGGCGCCGTACATCTTCTGGTTCAGCGCCACATGGCGCCGGGCCCTCGCGTCGAGTCCCTCGAGCGCTCGGGCGAGACTGCGGGGGGAGAACACCAGTCGTCCGTCGCGCAGGAGGCCACGGCGTGGACGGACCGCGACCTGTCCGATCGCCTCCCATGGCAGCCCCCGCCACTCGTCGCCCAGCCGGATCCGCACCCCGAGGTCGTCGGCGACGAGCAAGGGCGTGCGGGAGTCGACCAGCGACACGAGGTAGAGAGCAGCGATCAGCGACATGGCGCCGAACAGCGTCCAGTCGAGGACCGCCATGGTCTGCGTGGCCCGCCACATGTAGGCGATCGCCACCGCCGAGGCGGCAGCCCCGACCAGGGCGGCGACACCCGCGTGGCGACGTACCACCACCGGCGTGGCCGCGACGACCGCCTCGTCAGTCCCCTCAGGCGTGGTGACCTGCAACTCGTCCGGCTGGTGGCTGACGTCGTCGGGCATGGCGCTCACTGCTCCCCCTGCAAGGTTGCGAGGACTTCCTCGAGGTCGTCAGGTTTGATCAGGACGTCGCGCGCCTTGGAGCCCTCGCTCGGCCCGACCACGCCACGGCTTTCCAAGATGTCCATGAGCCGGCCCGCCTTCGCGAACCCGACCCGGAGCTTGCGCTGCAGCATCGAGGTCGACCCGAACTGGGTCGAGACCACCAGCTCGACTGCTTGGACCACGAGGTCCATGTCGTCGCCGATGTCGTCGTCGAGGTCCTTCTTGCTCTGCTGCGGAGCGGTGACGTCCTCGCGGTAGGTCGGCTCGAGCTGGCCCTTGCAGTGGTTGACCACCTGGTGGATCTCGGCCTCGGTGACCCACGCCCCCTGGACACGGACCGGTTTGCCGGCGCCCATCGGCAGGAAGAGACCGTCACCCTGCCCGACCAGCTTCTCCGCACCGGGCTGGTCGAGGATGACCCGGCTGTCGGCGAGGCTGGAGGTCGCGAACGCCAGCCGGGAAGGCACGTTGGCCTTGATCAGACCCGTGACCACGTCGACCGACGGCCGCTGGGTGGCGAGCACGAGGTGGATACCGGCCGCACGGGCGAGCTGGGTGATGCGGACGACCGCGTCCTCGACGTCGCGCGGGGCGACCATCATCAAGTCGGCGAGCTCGTCGACCACCACGAGTAGGTAGGGATACGGCGCGAGCACCCGCTCGCTGCCCGCAGGCACCTGCACCTTGCCCGCACGGACCGCTTTGTTGAAGTCGTCGACGTGTCGGAAGCCGAAAGCAGCGAGGTCGTCGTAGCGCATGTCCATCTCACGCACGACCCACTGGAGCGCCTCAGCGGCCTTCTTCGGCGAGGTGATGATCGGCGTGATCAGGTGCGGGACGCCTTCGTAGACGTTGAGCTCCACGCGCTTGGGGTCGACCAGGATCATCCGGACCTCGTCGGGCGTGGACCGCATCAGGATCGAGGTGATCATCGAGTTGACGAAGCTCGACTTACCGGAGCCGGTGGCACCCGCGACGAGGAGGTGGGGCATCTTCGCCATGTTGGCGACCACGAAGCCGCCCTCGACGTCCTTGCCGAGGCCCACGATCATCGGGTGGTGGTCGTTGCGGGCGTTGTTGGACCGCAGCACGTCACCGAGGGAGACGATCTCCTTGTCGGTGTTCGGGATCTCGATGCCGATCGCGGACTTGCCGGGGATCGGCGAGAGGATGCGGACGTCGGCGGAGGCCACGGCATAGGCGATGTTCTTGCCGAGCGCGGTGACCTTCTCCACCTTCACGGCGGGGCCGAGCTCTACCTCGTAGCGGGTGACGGTCGGGCCACGGGTGTAGCCGGTCACCTGGGCGTCGATGTCGAACTGCTCGAGCACCTCGGTCAACCGCTCGACCACCGAGTCGGAGGCCTTGGACCGTGCCTTGTGGGGGCTGCCTGGCTTGAGCACGTCGTTGGCGGGCAGCGAGTAGGTCACGTCGCCGGAGAGCGCGAGCTGCTCGACCCGAGCGGGCAGAGGAGCATGGGGAGGCGCCTCGAGCTCGCCCTTCTCGGCCTTCTCCGTCGTGGCTCCGGCCTCCGGGGTCTCGTCGTCGGCACCCTTCTTGCCACGCTTCTTGAGCGCCCGGTCCTCGAGCACCGGACTGTCGTAGGGCTTGTCGCCCATGTCCGGGTCGACGTCGTCGGCCATGGAGCCGACCCGACGGCGCGGTCGGCTGCGCTTGATCGGCTGGGTCTTCTCGTCGTCCCCGTCCTCGGCGGCCGGGTCTTTCGAGCGACCGAGCAGGCGGTCGCGCGCAGCGGCCAGGCGATCGGGAATCTGGTAGACCGGCGTGCCGGTGATGACCAGCACGCCGAAAGTCGCGAGCAGCACGAGCAGGGGTACGACGACGAAGGTGCTCCGCAGCAGGTCCATGAACAGCGAGGCGATCACGAAGCCGAGGGCACCACCGGCCTGCTGCAGGTCCGCGGTGTCACCGAGCCGGGGCTCAGGCATGCCGTTGGCGATGTGCACGAGCCCGAGGACGCCGAAGAGCAGCGCCGACCAGCCGATGACCTGACGACCGGCGGGCCCGTTGCTCTCGGGGTTGCGGAGGTTGCGAACGGCGATGATGACGAGCAGCAGCGGGACAAACCAGCCGAGGAGCCCGACCGAGCCGTTGACGACCGTGCGCGTGAAGTGACCGACCCCGCCGGGCAGCTGCCACCACACGGCGGCAGCGACCACGAGGGCCAGACCGATCATCAGGAGGCCCGCGCCGTCGCGCCGGTGCTCCGGGTCGAGCTCGCGGGCCGTGTGCCCGATGTGGCGCACCCCCGCACCGACCGCGTGAGCGATGCCCAGCCACATGGCGACCAGTCCCTTGCCCAGGGCAGCGAAGAGCGTTGCCACGGGGCCAGTCCCGTTGCGGACCGCCCGTGGCGCCGGCCGCTTCGCCTTGGAGGACGAACGGGTCGACGACGAGGACTTCCGCCGGGACTGGCTGCCGGACGACCGGGTCTTCGAAGGAGCAGTGCTGCTTCCTCTGCTCTTTCGCGACGCCGGTGGGGAAGACGTACGGGTCGCCATGGTGACGAGGGTATTCCAAGGTCACACCAGTCTCACGCTTCACACGCCGGGTGCCTGACGCTCCGCGGCGGTTCGGCGTCCGGCGGCCTTCTCGGTCCGGACAATCGGAACCTTCCGACAATCGGGACCTCCGAGCCCGGCTGAAGGGGCCGAAAGTCCCTGCAAGAGCCACGCGAACCGGACCTACCGTCAGAGCAACCCGGCGCCGCTGCCGCGCGCCCTGAGCTCCGAGAGGAACCTTCGTGGACGTTGTCGACATCGCCCGCTGGCAGTTCGGGATCATCACCGTCTACCACTTCCTCTTCGTCCCCATCACGATCGGGATGTCGGCGCTCATCGCCGCCTTCGAGACCATCTGGGTCCGCACCGGCAAGCAGGAGTACCTGCGCCTCACGAAGTTCTTCGGGAAGCTGTTCTTGATCAACTTCGCGATCGGCGTGGTCACCGGGATCGTCCAGGAGTTCCAGTTCGGCATGAACTGGAGCGACTACTCGAGGTTCGTGGGCGACATCTTCGGGGCTCCCCTCGCGATCGAGGGCCTGCTCGCGTTCTTCCTGGAGTCGACGTTCCTGGGCCTGTGGATCTTCGGCTGGGACAAGCTGCCGCGGGGCCTGCACGCCGCCTGCATGTGGCTGGTGCACATCGGGACCCTGCTCTCGGCGTACTTCATCCTCGCTGCCAACTCGTGGATGCAGAACCCCGTCGGGTTCGAGTTCAACCCCGACACCGGGCGCGCCGAGCTGACCGACTTCTGGGCGGTGCTGACCAACAAGGTGCAGCTGGTGACCTTCCCGCACACCGTCACCGCCTGCTACCTCACCGGTGCCGCGTTCATCGCTGGTGTCGCCTTCTGGCTGATGATCCGCGACAAGACGCCCGAGGCCGACCGGCCGATGTACCGCAAGGCCGTGCGGATCGGCTCTGTGGTCGCGCTCGTGGCGGGTCTCGGCGTCGCGGTGACCGGCGACTTCCAGGGCAAGGTGATGACCGACGTGCAGCCGATGAAGATGGCCGCAGCGGAGGCGCTCTACGACACCGAGCAGCCGGCCGACTTCTCGATCTTCACCATCGGCTCGCTCGACGGGACCGAGGAGGTCTTCTCGATCAAGATCCCCCGGCTGCTCTCCTTCCTCGCCGAGAACAACCTCGAGGCCGAGGTGGTCGGCATCAACCAGCTCCGCGAGCAGTACCAGGAGACCTACGGGCAGGACCCGGGAGCGACGTACTACTCGCCCGGGGACTACACACCCATCATCCCGGTCACCTACTGGACCTTCCGCCTGATGATCGGGCTCGGCGTCGTCGCTGCCGCCGGCGCGGCACTGCTGCTCTGGGCGACCCGACGTGGCCGGGTGCCGCTTGGCCGGGCCTGGGTGTGGCTGGCGATCTCGCTGCCGCTGCTCCCGGTGGCCGCCAACTCCTTCGGCTGGATCTTCACCGAGATGGGCCGCCAGCCGTGGGCGGTGTTCGGCCTGATGACCACTGCGCTCGCGGTGTCCCCCGGAGTCAGCGTCGGCGAGGCATTGACGTCGGTGATCACCCTGACGCTGGTGTACGCCGTCTTGATGGTGATCGAGATCGGGCTGATGCTGAAGTTCATCCGCAAGGGCGCGGACCCGTTCGAGGAGCCACCGAGCCCGAAGCTGGGCGAGCAGTCCGACGAGCCGCTCACCTTCGCCTACTGACCCGCCGCGAACGAGACCAGGAGACATCGAACCCATGGAACTGACAACCGTCTGGTTCAGCCTCATCGCGGTGCTGTGGATCGGCTACTTCGTGCTGGAGGGCTTCGACTTCGGCGTCGGAATGCTGCTGCCGGTGCTGTCACGCAACGAGACCGAGCGCCGCGTCCTGATCAACACCATCGGCCCCGTCTGGGACGGCAACGAGGTGTGGGTCCTCGTCGCCGGCGGCGCCACGTTCGCGGCCTTCCCCGAGTGGTACGCAACGCTGTTCAGTGGCTTCTACCTGCCCCTGCTGCTGATCCTCGTGGCCCTGATCGTGCGTGGCCTCGCGTTCGAGTACCGCGCCAAGCGCGACGAAGCGACCTGGAAAGCGCGGTGGGACAAGGCGATCTTCTTCGGTTCCCTCGTTCCCGCCGTGCTGTGGGGCGTGGCGTTCGCCAACATCGTCCGCGGTGTGGCGATCGACGCCGACAAGGAGTACGTCGGAAGCACGCTGGACCTGCTCAACCCCTACGCCCTGCTCGGCGGGGTGACCACGCTCGGTCTCTTCCTGACCCACGGCGCGATCTTCATCGCCCTCAAGACCGACGGCGACATCAGGCACCGCGCCCGCGACCTCGCGCTTGCCGTCGGCCTGCCCACCGCCGCAGTCGGGGTGCTGTTCCTGACGGTCACCCAGGTCATGTCCGGCGGCCTGTGGTCCGCAGCGGCGTTCGTCGCTGCCGCGCTTGCCCTGCTCGGGGCGCTCTACGCGACGTTCCGGGTGCGCGAGGGCTGGGCGTTCATCGGAACGTTCGCGGCCATCGGTCTGGCCGTCGCCGGCTTGTTCCTCGCACTGTTCCCCGACGTGATGCCCTCGAGCCTCGACGCGGCCTACTCGCTCACCACCACGAACGCCTCGGCCACCGACTACACGCTCACGATCATGACCTGGGTCGCGGTGATCTTCACGCCCATCGTGCTGATGTACCAAGGCTGGACCTACTGGGTCTTCCGCAAGAGGATCGCCGTCCACCACATTCCGACGCCGGCGGCGGCTCAGCAGGGGTCATGAAGCCGCTCGACCCCCGCCTCCTCCCCCACCTGAAACCGGCGGAGCTTCCCCTTGCCGGGGTCGTCGCCGCGAGCACCGCCTCCGGCCTCCTGCTCGTGGCACAGGCCTTCGCCGTCGCCGACCTCGTCACCGGCCTCTTCGCAGGAGCCTCGGGTGGCGGGTGGGACGGGGCGGTCGACGCCGGGGTTCTGCTCGGCCTCGTGACGGTCGGCCGGGCCATCACGTCCTGGCTGGTCGACGTACTCTCTGCGCGTGCTTCGGCGAAGGTGACCTCGACCCTGCGGCACCGTCTGCTGGCCGCGGCCCTCGGTCTGGGGCCGTTCGGGCTGTCGCGGCGGCGCAGCGGCGAGGTCGCGCTGCTCGCGACCCGTGGGGTGGCGGCGATCGACCCCTACCTGACGAGGTACCTCCCAGCTCTGGTCGTGGCAGCCGTGCTCCCGCTGCTGACGGTGCTGGCGATCGCCACGCAGGACCTGCTCAGCGCCATCATCGTGGTCGCCACGCTGCCGCTGGTGCCGGTCTTCGCTGTGCTCGTCGGGATCGCCACCCGCGACCGCGCCGACCGTCAGTGGCGTGCACTCGCCTCGCTGTCCGGCCACTTCGTCGACGTGATGCGCGGCCTGCCGACCCTCGTGGCCTACCGACGGGCCAAGGCCCAGTCGGCCTCGATCCGGTCCGTGACGGACAGGTACCGCCGGGCAACGAACGAGACGCTCAAGCTGGCCTTCGCCTCATCGGCGGTCCTCGAGCTCGTCGCCACGATCTCGGTCGCGCTGGTGGCGGTGACCGTCGGCCTGCGGCTCTCTGGCGGGTCGGTGGACCTGGGTACGGCGCTGGTGGTGCTGCTGCTCGCGCCCGAGGCGTACTGGCCGCTGCGGCGGGTCGGCGCGGAGTTCCACGCGGCCGCCGAGGGGACAGCCACCTTCGAGGCTGCCGATCAGATCCTGCGAGGCGCGGGCGCCGTCGACCGGGCGGGCGACGGGCTGGGCCTCGGTTCGGAGGGCGGCTCGCCGACGCGCGAGACGGCCCGGCAGGGCGAGACCCTCCCGGATGCCGTTGAGCCGGGCGGCGCCGCGCCGCGTGCCGTGGCCAACGGTGACGTGGGGCCGGGTGACCTCGAGCTGCGCGCCCTCACGGTGGGATACCCCGGCCGATCCGTGCCGGTCCTCGCCGACTTCACGGCCCGGATCCCGGCTCGCGGCGTGACCGCCGTGGCCGGACCGTCGGGAGCCGGCAAGTCCACCCTCCTCGCCGCACTGATGGGCCATCTGCCCCTCGTCTCCGGCTCGATCACGGTGGGTGGACGCCCGATCGACGTGTCGACGTGGCACTGGCGCAGCAAGGTCGCCTGGGTCCCCCAGCGGCCCTGGATCGCGACCGCGAGCGTCGGCGACAACATCCGCATCGGCCGCCCCGGCGCCTCCGATCTCGACGTCTGGCGAGCCCTCGAGCGGGTCGCGCTCGGCGAGGTCGTGGCCGGGCTACCCGGCGGGCTGGACGAGATGCTCGGCGAGGACGGCGCCGGTTTCTCTGCCGGTGAGCGCGCCCGGCTCGCCCTGGCTCGTGCAGTGGTCGCCGATCGCCCCGTGGTCCTGCTCGACGAGCCGACCGCGCACCTCGATCCCCTGACCGAGTCAGTCATCGCCGAGACGGTCGCCTGGCTCGGGACGCGTAGCAGCGTCGTCGTCGTCGCCCACCGCGAGTCGATGGTGGCCCTTGCCGACCACGTCGTCGCCGTGCCGGCGCGTCGTCCGTCACCGCGGTTCAACCCGCCTCGCGCCCACCTCCCTGCCACGACCATGCCGCGGACGGAACGCTCGAACACGGTCGCCACGCCCGGCGCCTCGCGCCGGAGTGCAGCCGATGTTCGCAGCGCGTCCAGCCCTACGGCAGCCGCCACCCCAGGCGAGGCACGGCAGGTTCGCCGGCTCCGCGACCGCCCTGGCGCACGCCTCGCCCTCGGCTCGACGCTCGGCGCCCTCGCCGCGGCGTCCGGCGTCGCCCTGACCGCCACGGCCGGCTGGTTGATCGCCCGGGCCGCCGAGCACCCGCCGGTGCTCATGCTGATGGTCGCGATCGTCGGGGTGCGCACGTTCGGGCTTGCCAGGCCTGTGCTGCGCTACTGCGAGCGGTTGGTCTCGCACGATGTCGCGCTGCGCCTCCTCGCCGAACGCCGCGCCCGGGTGTACGACGCGCTCGTGCCGCTGGTCCCTGGACGGCTCGGGCGGCAGCGGGGCGACGTGCTCGCCTCGATCGTCGACGACGTCGACTCGCTGGTGGACCGCTACTTGCGGGTGCGCAGCCCGCTGGTCACCTACTGGGGGGTGGCGGTCCTCGCGACGGTCTTCGCGACCTGGGTCCTCCCGCTCGCGGGCCTGGTCATCGCCGCCACCATGCTCCTCGGCGGCGGGCTCGCCTACCTCGTCAGCCGCCAGGGCGTCGCCCTGGCGGAGGGCCGGTACGTCGCCGCCCGGGCCGCGCTCTCCGCGGCAGTCGTGCACGCGCTTCACGGGGCCGCCGACCTCATCATGTGGCAGGCCGACGACCGGGCGATCGCTCGGGTGGACGAGGCAGGAGACGCCGCCTCCGGAGCAGCTGTCCGGTCGGCCGTAGCCGTCGCGACGGGGCGTGCTCTGGCTCTGGTGACCAGCGGTCTCGCGGTTCTCGTCGTCGCTCGCGTGGGAGGTCCCGCGCTCGCCGAGGGCCAGGTCTCCGGGCCGATGCTGGCGCTGCTCGTGCTGCTTCCGATCGCTCTGCTGGAGGTGACCAGTCCCCTGGCTGACGTCGGCGCTCTTCAGGTCCGGACCCGCGCTGCCGACGAGCGGATCGGTGAGCTCGCCACGATCGAACCCGCGGTGACCGACCCGACCGACCCGCTGCCCGCGCCCTCCACCGACGCCACGCCGGCGGTTGCCCTCGAGCGGGTCGCGGGAGGATGGGGCGAGACCCCGGCTTTCACCGGCCTCGACCTCGATCTCCCCCCGGGCTCGCGGATCGGCATCGTCGGTCCCTCGGGGTCGGGGAAGTCGACCCTGGCCGCTGTCCTCATGCGGTTCCTCGACCCGACGGCAGGGCGTGTGTCGATCGCGGCGATCCCCACGACCTCGCTGCTGCTCGACGACGTACGCCGGCGCGTGGGGCTCGTCGGCGACGACCCCCACGTCTTCGCCTCGACCGTCTTCGAGAACGTCCGCCTCGCCCGCCCGGAGGCCACACGTGCGGAGGTCGAGCAGGCCCTGCGCGCGGTCCGGCTCGGGGAGTGGCTGGACGAGATGCCCGATGGGCTCGACACCCTGCTCGGCGACGGCCACGCCCAGGTTTCTGGTGGCGAGCGAGCACGACTCGGGATGGCACGCGCCGTCCTGGCCGAACTGCCGGTACTGGTGCTCGACGAGCCGACGGCGCACCTCGACACCGCCACAGCCGAGGCGGTCGCCGCAGACCTGCTCGACGCTTCCTCCGGCCGCAGCGTCGTCTGGATCACCCACGGCACTGTCGGCCTGGACCGCGTCGACCGCCTCGTCGACCTCGCGCGGACAACTGAGACCGCTCCCGCGTAGAGGAAGGCGAGTACTCGGACCCGCCGCCTGGACGAGTTCGGCCCCGGGTCCATGGTCAGGACTATCGTCCGGGCCGTGCCAGGAAGATGTCGTGCTCGGCGCACTCGGCCGGGACGGTGAGACCACCCGCCTTTCGCGGGCCGGGCTCGGTGTCGGTCTCCTCGTGTTCGAGGACGAAACCACCCGCAACCTGAACCTCGTCACCGAGTGCGAACGTCCCGTAGCCGGGAATCTCGATCGTCAATGGCTCCTCATCCACGAGCTCGGTCCCGTGTGGCCACACGATCACGTTGCCACCTGCCCCAAGGCATCCTCCGACCACCTCGAGCCTGCCGCCGCCCAAGGCGTCCATGCCCGCTCCGCTGCGCTCCGCGACGAGGACCGTCACGTCCCCTGCTGTGATCACCCGGCCGGCGCACCCACCCAGGGCGACTCCGACGGCAGCAGCTGTCACAAGAGCCGCGCACAACCGCAGCAACGAGCATCGCATGCGTCGTTTGACGCTCGGCGGCGCGGCTCGGTTCCGTCGTCGGAGGAACCGAGCACGTGAACAACCGGAGCAGGCTGGGGACCTCCGTCGAGAGCAGTCCACAGCATCGCGGCTGCCCCGAACCGGCTCCGCAGCACCCGCGAGCCGTCCAACGGATCTCGGACAGGGTGTCCGGCAAGGCCGTCCAACGGCCGCCGGTGAGTCTCCGGCGACCTCCAGGACCCTCAGGCCTCGATCACGACCGGGATGATCATCGGGCGGCGGCGGTGCTTGCTGCTCACCCAGCGCCCTACGACCCGACGAATGGTCTGCTGCAGCTGGTAGTTGTCGTCGACGCCGTCGGCCATGGCCTTGTCCAGCGCGTCGATGACCGCCGGGACGATCTCCTCGAACTTGTACTCCCCCTCGATGAAGCCGCGCGCGTGGATCTCCGGTCCCCCGGAGACCTTCCCGGTGACGGAGTCGACCACCACAATGACGGAGATGAAGCCCTCCTCGCCGAGGATGCGGCGGTCCTTGAGCTCGGACTCGGTGAGGTCTCCGACGGAGGAGCCGTCGACGAAGACATAGCCGACGTCGACCTTGCCCGCGATGTTCGCCTTTCCGTCCACGAGGTCGACCACGACGCCGTCCTCGGCGATGACCACGTTGGGTACGCCGGTCTGGCGGGCGAGCTCGGCGTTGGCACGCATGTGGCGGACCTCGCCGTGCACGGGCAGCACGTTGCTGGGCTTGACGATGTTGTAGCAGTAGAGCAGCTCACCGGCCGAGGCGTGGCCCGAGACATGGACGAGCGCGTTGCCCTTGTGCACGACGTTCGCACCCCAGCGGGAGAGACCATTGATCACCCGGTAGATGGCGTTCTCGTTGCCGGGGATCAGCGACGAGGCCAGGACGACGGTGTCGCCCTCCTCGATGTGCACGAAGTTGTGGTTGCGCTGCGCGATGCGCGAGAGCGCCGACAGCGGCTCACCCTGCGACCCGGTGGAGATCAAGACGATCTTGTCCGGCGGGTACTCCGCGAGCTCCTTGGCGTCGACGAGAGTGTTCGGCGGGACGTGGAGGTACCCGAGGTCACGGGCGACACCCATGTTGCGCACCATCGAGCGTCCGACGTACGCCACCTTGCGGCCGTGCGCCACGGCAGCGTCCATGACCTGCTGGACCCGGTGCACGTGGGAGGCGAAGCAGGCGACGATGATGCGCTGATTGCTCTGGTGGAAGACCCGGTCGAGGACCGGCGTGATGTCGCGTTCGGAGGTGGTGAAGCCGGGGACCTCTGCGTTGGTCGAGTCGACCATGAACAGGTCCACGCCCTGCTCCCCGAGGCGGGCGAAGTGGCGCAGGTCGGTGATCCGGCCATCGAGAGGCACCTGGTCCATCTTGAAGTCGCCTGTGTGGAGGACGAGGCCGGCGCCGGTGCGGATCGCGACCGCGAGGCCGTCGGGGATCGAGTGGTTCACCGCGACGAACTCGAGCTCGAAGGGCCCGAAGGTGAGCTTCTCACCCTCCTTCACCACGTGCTGCACGGTCTCCTTGAGCCGGTGCTCGCGCAGCTTGCCCGACACGAGACCGAGGGTGAGCTGGGAGCCGACGAGCGGGATGTCGCCGCGCTCGCGGAGAAGGTAGGGAACCGCGCCGACGTGGTCCTCGTGGCCGTGGGTCAGGACGAGTGCCTCGACCTGGTCGAGCCGGTCCCGGATCGGTTCGAAGTCGGGCAGGATCAGGTCGACCCCGGGGTGGTTCTCCTCGGGGAAGAGCACCCCGCAGTCCACGATCAGCTGGCGACCGTCGTACTCGAAGACGGTCATGTTGCGACCGATCTCACCCAGCCCTCCCAGCGGGATGACCCTCAGGCCGTTCTCGGGCAGCGGGCCCGGAGTGGACAGTTCGGGGTGGGGGTGACTCATGCGGTGCCCTTCATGACGTTGTTCAGTTCTCCAGAAGTCCTGCGTTCACGAGCTCGTCGCGCAGCGAGACGACGAGGTCGTCGCCCGCCGGCACGAGCGGAAGTCTGACGTTGCGGTTGTCAAGGACGCCGAGCAGCTGCAGCCCTGCCTTGGCCATCATCACGCCGGGTGCGTGGGCCATGACCGCGTCGACCACCGGCAGCAGGCGACGGTAGATCGCGAGCGCATCGGCAAGGTCGCCGGACTCGACGGCCCGCACCATCGCGGCGTACTCGTTCCCCGCCACGTGGCCCACGACCGAGACCACACCGCAGCCGCCGTGGGTCAGCCAACCGAGGTTGAGCACGTCGTCGCCGGAGTAGAACGCGAGCCCGGTGGCGTCCATGATGCGCACACCGCGCGGGAGGTCGCCGACGGCGTCCTTGACTGCCACGAAGCGGGGGTTGTCGGCCAGGCGCTTGTAGGTCTCCTCGGCGATCTTGACGCCGGTGCGGCCCGGGATGTCGTAGAGCATGACTGGGAGCTCGCTGGCGCGTGCCACTGCCTCGAAGTGAGCGGCTATGCCGTCCTGGCTCGGCTTGCTGTAGTAGGGAGTCACGAGGAGCGCGCCGTCGGCGCCGATCTTGTAGGCCTGCTCTGCGAGCTCGACCGAGTGGGCGGTGTTGTTGGTGCCCACCCCCGCGACGACCTTGACCCGATCTCCCACGGCGTCGATCACCGCCCGGAGGATCTGACCGTCCTCCTCGGTGCTGGTGGTCGGCGACTCGCCCGTGGTGCCGGAGACGACGATGCCATCGTGGCCGTTGTCGGCGAGGTGGGTGGCCACGCGTGCCGTCGCCTCGAGATCCACGGACCCGTCGTCGGTGAAGGGGGTGACCATCGCGGTGAGGACCCGCCCGAACGGTGCGGGCGCAAGGGAGGCGGGAGTCATAGGGGTCAGGTTATAGGTTGCGGCGGCGACCACGCCCCCGCGCTCCCCCTCGGACGAGACCAGCGGTTTCTTCTGCTCAGCCAGAGCACCCCGCCAGGGGCGGTCATCGGCGCTCGAGCCAGACGAAGTCGTAGCCCTCTCGCGACTCACGACGGGTCTCGACCCACTCCGAGCGGTCGAAGTCCGGGTAGAAGGTGTCCCCCTCTGGACTCTGGTGCACCTCGGTCAGAACCTGGACGTCGGCCAGCCTCATGGCGGCCTCGTAGATCTGCGCGCCGCCCATCACGATCACGTCTCCCCCGGTCTCGAGCGCACCAGCCCGCGCCGCGTCGAGCGCCTCCTCCAGGCTCGCGACGACCGTGACTCCTTCGGCCGACCAACCGGGCGTGCGGGTGACGACGACGTTCGTGCGGTGCGGCAGCGGCCGCCCGATGCTCTCGTAGGTCAGCCGGCCCATCACCACGGTGTGCCCTCGGGTGACCTCCCGGAAGTGCTTCATGTCCTCCGCGATGTGCCAGGGGATGCCGCCGTCGCGCCCGATCACACCGTTGTCGGCGACGGCGGCGACCATGACGACACGCTGCTTCGGGACATCTGACGAGTCGCGTGAATCCCCCGCCGTCCCGGTCTGCTGGATGTCGGTCATACGGCGATCGGGGCCTTGATGCCCGGGTGCGGGTCGTAGCCCTCCAAGCTGATGTGCTCGAGGTCGAAGGCGTCTATCTGCGTGACGGAGGGGTCGAGGTGCAGCGTCGGAAGCGGTCGTGGCTCGCGGGTCAGCTGCAGCCTGGCCTGGTCGAGGTGGTTGAGGTACAGGTGGGCGTCGCCGAGCGTGTGCACGAAGTCGCCCACCTTCAGCCCGGTCACCTGGGCCACCATGTGTGTCAGCAGCGCGTAGGAGGCGATGTTGAACGGCACACCGAGGAACACGTCGGCCGATCGCTGGTAGAGCTGGCAGCTGAGCCGCCCGGGCCCCTCCTCCTCGGGAGCGACGTAGAACTGGAACAGCGCGTGGCACGGCGCGAGCGCCATCTGTGGGATGTCCGCGACGTTCCACGCCGAGACGATGTGGCGCCGTGAGTCGGGGTCGCGCCTGATGGCCTCGACCACCTCCGCGACCTGGTCGACGTGGCGACCGTCAGGCGTGGGCCAGGAGCGCCACTGGTGGCCGTAGACAGGGCCGAGGTCGCCGTCCTCGTCGGCCCACTCGTCCCAGATCGTCACTCCGCGGTCCTGGAGCCACTTCACGTTCGTGTCACCCCGAAGGAACCACAGCAGCTCGGCGAAAACCGATCGCGTGTGGACCTTCTTCGTCGTCACGAGCGGGAAGCCCTGGCGGAGGTCGAAGCGCATCTGGTGACCGAAGACGGACCGAGTGCCGGTGCCGGTGCGATCACCCTTCTCCACGCCCTCGTCGAGGATGCGCTGGAGGAGGTCGAGGTACTGCTGCACGGAGCAAAAGTACACCGCGGCCCCGACACTCCCCGGCACCCCGGACCGCCGCGCGGCGAGACCCGTGGAGGCCGGCACGACTCTTCGGGTGAGGCCGGGACCATCGCCCCTACAGCCTGCGGTGAAGCGGCGCGAGCATCGGGATGAACAGGCATCGGGGAGGGCCTCCATGACGGCGCTGGGTGGCAAGACAGTCCTGATCACGGGTGCCGCGCGGGGGCTCGGCCACCTCATGGCGTTGGAGGCCGCGGGCCGCGGGGCCACGCTTGCGCTCTGGGACGTCGAACGGGCGCCTCTCGACCTCGTCGTCGAGGGGATCGCCGCCGAGGGTGGCAGAGCCGTCGCCCACACCTGCGACGTCGGCGACCGCCAATCGGTGCACCTGGCGGCCGGGCTGGTGCGCCGGGACGTGGGCCCGGTCGACGTACTCGTGAACAACGCTGGTGTCGTGACCGGACGCACGCTCGAGCACCTCACGCCCGAGGACATCGAGCGGACCTTCCGGGTCAACACCTTCGCGCACTTCTGGACGGTCCTCGAATTCCTGCCGTCGATGGTCGAGCACGACTCGGGCCACATCGTCGAGATCTCCTCCGCCGCGGGCCTGACCGGTGCGGCGCGGTTGTCCGACTACGCGGCCAGCAAGCACGCCGTGGTCGGGTTCGCCGAGAGCCTGCGGTGCGAGCTGTCCGAGACGTCGCCGGGGGTGCGTACGACGCTGGTCTGCCCGTCGTACATCGACACCGGAATGTACGAGGGCGCCGAGATACGGGCCCGCCACCTGCTCCCGATGTTGCGGCAGGAGGAGGTCGCGGCGGAGGTCATCCGGGCGATCGAGCTGGACCGCGACCGGCTGTTCCTGCCGGCAGCGGTCCACCTCCTCCAGCCCCTGCTCGGACTGCCGCCGCGGGTCTCCGACGCGGTGCTCAAGGCGCTGGGTGTCCCCGCGTCCATGGCGCACTTCGTCGGCCGGGAGGGCCACCGGTGATCCCGCCGCTCGTCGTTCCAGGCCCGAAGGCCTGTGGGAGGCTCGCTCCATGGCGACCTACTACGACGTCCATCCCGTAGACCCGCAGCCGCGGTCCATCGCGCAGGTGGTGCAGATCATGCGCGAGGGCGGGTTGATCGTCTACCCGACGGACTCAGGTTTCGCCCTCGGCTGCCAGATGGGCAACCAGGACGGCCTGACGCGGATGCGGCAGATCCGCGGTCTCGACGAGAAGCACCATTTCACGCTGCTCTGCAAGGACTTCTCACAGCTCGGGCAGCTCGTGCACATCGACAACGCGGTGTTCCGGGCGATCAAGGCCGCCACACCGGGCTGCTACACGTTCATCCTGCCGGCCACCGGGGAGGTTCCCCGCAAGCTGCTGCACCCCAAGAAGCGCACCGTCGGGGTCCGGATCCCCCACCACAAGGTCGCCCAGGCGATCCTTGCCGAGATCGACGAGCCGATCGTCACCACCACCCTGCTCCTGCCGGGAGAGACCGAGCCCATGACGCAGGGGTGGGAGATCAAGGAGCGCCTCGACCACCAGATCGAGGCGATCATCGACTCCGGCGACGCCGGTCTGGAGCCCACCACGGTCGTGGACTTCTCCGCCGGCTACCCGGAGGTCGTCAGGCGGGGTGCCGGGGACCCCACACCGTTCGAGTGAGTCCCCGGCTCGCGGTCACAGCCCCGCGGTCGAGGTGATGAAGTCGTAGATCGAGGCGTTGTTGACCTCGCCGTAGACCCCAGGGAACTCCGGCGTCGCGCAGCCGAGGCCGTAGGAGACGATCCCGACCTGCACTTGCCGACCGTCGGCGAGCGTGCCGAACAGCGGTCCGCCCGAGTCGCCCTGGCAGGAGTCGCCGCCCAGGGTCTCGGCGCAGATCTCGGAGTCGGCCTGGAAGCCCATCATCTGGTTGGTCGTGCAGTTCTCGTCCGCGACGGCCTCGACGTCGACCGCCTTCATCTGTGCAGGGATGAACAGGGAGCCGAAGAACTCCGTGCCCCAACCGGAGACGGTCAGCGCGGCGCCGTCCTGCTCGAGGCTCTCCTCGCCGAGCGGCACGAGGTCGATGGAGGGCGACTCGATGGCCTCGGTGACGTGGATGAGCGCAGCGTCGAAGGTGTCGGTGTCCTCGTAGTCGGGGTGGACCAAGATCCGGTCGGCGCTGAGAGTCTGCCCGCCGCTGGTGTCGTTGAGGTTGGTGCGCCCGACGGCCACCTGGATGTCGCGCGGCTTGGTGTCGACCAGGCAGTGTGCCGCGGTCAGGACCCACTGCGGGGCGATGACCGACCCGCCGCAGAAGTGCCCGTCGGTGCCCTCGGAGCCGGCGTCCTGGATCGAGGCCATGAAGGCGAATCCGCCCTCCTCGACCTGGTAGCCGCCGACGATGGCCTGTGCCGGCGCGATCGCGGCCGTAGCGAGGAGAAGTGAGGCACCGAGGGCGGCGCCGACACGTTTGAGGATTCGCATGCTGTCCCTTTCGTCGTGGGCACGGCCCGAGCCGTGCACTTCTTCACCCAACGACCTGGGTCAGCCTGCGTTACGGCACGCGTCCGGCTTGCGCGCCCGACGTGCCCGAGGAGTCCCGTCACCGGACGCCGCGGTTCCCGCGGGCGATCAGTGCGCCTCGACGGGACACCTGCGGGCTCAGGCGCGGCAGGGCTCCCAGAAGGAAGGGAGGAGGACGCTCAGGCGTCGTAGTCGAGGACGACCTTGTCGGAGGTGGGATGGGACTGGCAGGTGAGGGCGTATCCGCGCTCGACCTCGTCGGGCTCGAGCGCCCAGTTCGTGTCCATCTCGACGGTGCCTTCGAGCACCTTGGCACGGCAGGTGCCGCAGACACCGCCCTTGCACGCGAAGGGTGCGTCGGGACGCACGGCGAGCGCCGCCTCGAGCACCGACGGCCCATCCGGCGCCAGCACGAAGCTCGAACGGCGCCCGTCGAGCGTGATGGTGACCTCGGCCCCGGTCAGCTCCTCAGAGGGCGCCGCCGACGTGCGTCGTACAGGCGGGGTCGTCTCGACGTGGAACACCTCGGCGTGGATCGACCGCTTCGAGACCCCCTCGGCGACCAGCTGCTTGCGAAGGGACGCCACCATCTCGAACGGCCCGCAGAGGAACCACTCGTCGACCTCGGCCGGCGGGACGAGCGTCTCGAGGAACCGCTGCATCCGGGGCACGTCGAGCCGGCCGGAGAACAGCTCGACCTCCTGAGGCTCGCGTGAGAGCACGTGGATCAGCGAGAGCCGGTCGGGATAGCGGTTCTTGAGGTCCTCGACCTCCTCCAGGAACATCACCGACGCGTGGGTCCGGTTCGCGTAGATCAGGCTCACCCTCGACTGGGGCTCGACCTCGAGGGTCGTGGCCACGATCGAGAGGATGGGGGTGATCCCGGAGCCCGCCGCGATGCACACGTAGCTCTTGGCGTTCTGCGGGTCGAGCTCGGTGAAGAACCGTCCGCTCGGCGTCATCACGTCGACCACGTCGCCGACCCGCAGGTTCTCGAGAGCATGCTCGGAGAAAGCACCGCCGGGAAGCCGCTTGACGGCGATGCGCAGCACTCCCGAGGACACCGGCGAGCAGATGGAGTAGTTGCGCCGCACGTCGTCACCGGCGAGCTCGGTGCGCACAGTCAGGTGCTGGCCCTGGGTGAACGCGTAGTCCTCGCGAAGCTCCTCGGGAACGTCGAAGGTGATCGCGACGGAGTCGTCGGTCAGAGGCTCGATCGCGGCGATCGTCAGGGGGTGGAAGACCGCATGGGTGCTGCTCAAAGCGCCGGCTCCTAGATGCTCTTGAAGTGGTCGAAGGGCTCTCGGCAGGTGTTGCACACCCACAGCGACTTGCAGGCCGTGGAGCCGAACCGGCTCAGCTCGCGGGTGTCAGGCGAGCCGCACTGTGGGCAGCGCAGCGAGAGGGTCAACGGCACCGGACCGTCGCTCGGGCGGGCGGTCGGGGGCGCGACGCCGTAGGCCTCGAGCTTGCGCCGCCCCTCCTCGCTCATCCAGTCGGTGGTCCAGGCGGGCGAGAGCACGAGGTCGACCGTGACGTCGTCGTACCCCTCGGACTTCAACGCAGCCGTCACGTCCGCGCGGATCGCCTCCATAGCCGGGCAGCCGGAGTACGTCGGAGTGATGCTCACGCGCACCCGTCCCGCGTCGTCGACCTCCACATCGCGCAGGATGCCGAGGTCCTCGATCGTCAGCACGGGGATCTCCGGGTCCGGCACGGCACCGGCGACCTCGCGCGCGTCCTTGAGGGTCGAGGTCGTCACCACGTCGCCCCCGGGTGCGACCGGGCGATGTGCTGCATCTCCGCGAGGAGGTAGCCCATCTGCTCGGTGTGGATGCCGTGACGTCCGCCGGTGACGGCGGGACGTACGTCGGGAAGGGCCAGCGTGGCCTCGGAGACCACCGCCTCGACCCGCTTGGTCCAAGCGTCGCGGAACGTGCCGGGGTCGACGGCTATTCCGGATTCGACCAGGCTCGCAGGCGCGTGGGTGGCGTCGAAGAGCTCGGCGGCGAAGGGCCACTCCGCCTCCAGCGCGGCCTGCATGCGCCGATGGGACTCCTCGGTGCCGTCGCCAAGCCGGAGCACCCACATGCGCGCGTGGTCGACGTGGTAGTCGGCCTCCTTAACGGCCTTGGCTGCGACCGCCGCGAGCACGTCGTCGGTGCTTGCGCGCAGCGCGGACCAGAGCTCGTGCAGGTACGTCGACAGCAGGAGCAGCCGGGCCATGGTCACCGCGAAGTCGCCGTTGTCGCGCTCGACGAGCTGGACATTGAGAAACTCCCGCTCGTCGCGGAAGTAGGCAAGGGCGTCCTCGTCGCGACCCTCGCCCTCCACCTCTCCGGCATGCGTGAGAAGGGCCCGCGCCTGCCCGAGCAGGTCGAGGCCGATGTTGGCCAGCGCGACATCCTCCTCGAGCTCTGGTGCGGAGGCGATCCACTCCCCCAGCCGCTGGGAGGCGATGAGGGCGTCGTCGGCGAGGGCGAGGACGTAGCGGACGTGGGCGTCGTGGGTGCTCACAGGTGCTCCACGCCCTCGGGAACGTCGTAGAAGGTGGGGTGGCGGTAGATCTTGTCCGCGGCTGGGTCGAAGAACGAGTCCTTCTCGTCCGGGCTCGACGCGGTGATCGCCGTGGCCGGGACCACCCACAGGGAGACGCCTTCCTGCCGGCGGGTGTAGACGTCCCGGGCGTTGCGCAGGGCCATCTGCGCGTCGGGCGCGTGCAGCGACCCCACATGGACGTGTGACAGGCCGCGGCGCGAGCGGACGAACACCTCCCAGAGGGGCCAGTTCCGCCGACCGGTCGAAACGGTCGCACCTGTCGATCCGGTCAGGCCGGACCCGCTGCCCGTAGCTCCCGAGACCTCGCTCATGCCACCGCTCCCGTCGTACTGCCTGCTCGTTCCTGCTGCTTGCGGGCGTAGGCCGCAGCCGCTTCCCGCACCCACGCGCCGCTCTCGTGCGCCCGGACCCGGTGCGCCATGCGCTGCTTGTTGCAGGGACCGTTGCCCTTGATCACCTCGAAGAGCTCGTCGAAGTCGATCTCGCCGAAGTCGTAGTGGCCGCGCTGCTCGTTCCAGCGCAGGTCAGGGTCCGGGAGGGTCAACCCGAGCGCTTCTGCCTGAGGCACCGTCATGTCGACGAAGCGCTGGCGCAGCTCGTCGTTGGAGAAGCGCTTGATCCCCCACTTCATGGACTGCTCCGAGTGCGTGGACTCAGAGTCAGACGGACCGAACATCATCAGGCTCGGCCACCACCACCGATTCACCGCGTCCTGCGCCATGGCCTTCTGCTCCGGAGTCCCGTGAGCCAGCGAGTACAGCGCCTCGAAGCCCTGGCGCTGGTGGAAGGACTCCTCCTTGCACACCCGGATCATCGCGCGGGCGTAGGGACCGTAGGAGCACCGGCACAGCGGGACCTGGTTGACGATCGCGGCGCCGTCCACGAGCCAGCCGATGGCGCCCACGTCGGCCCAGGTCAGGGTCGGGTAGTTGAAGATCGAGGAGTACTTCTGCTTGCCGCGGTGCAGGGCGTCGAGCAGCTCGGCGCGGTCCACCCCAAGGGTCTCGGCGGCGGCGTAGAGGTAGAGGCCGTGGCCGGCCTCGTCCTGCACCTTGGCCATCAGGATCGCCTTGCGACGCAGGCTCGGAGCGCGAGTGATCCAGTTTCCCTCCGGCTGCATGCCGATGATCTCGGAGTGCGCGTGCTGAGCGATCTGCCGGATGAGCGTCTTGCGGTAGGCCTCGGGCATGGCGTCCCGCGGCTCGATTCGCCCGTCCGCGTCGATCAGCTCCTGGAAGCCAGGCGGACCTGCGGGGGACTCGTCGGCCGCGCCGGCGGCTGCCGTCGCAGCTCGGTCGGGCGCGCTGAAGTCGTTGCCGTACATGTGAGCAGCCTAACAAAGTCGTGTTACACCTTCACCGCCAGGTGGCCGCACTTCTGTAACACCCGACCCGCTGACAGGATGGCGGCCATGAGCAACCCCCCAGGCAGCCCGACCGCCGACGTCTCCGTGCGCGTCGCGTGGGCCGACGATGCTGAAGCCATTGCCGAGGTGCAGGTGAGGGCCTGGCAGAAGGCCTACGCCGACCTGCTGCCGGCGGACGTGCTCGAGGCGCTCGACCCTGCGCAGTTCGCCGAGACCTGGCACGCCTCGCTCGCGAAGCCGAAGGATGCCCGCAACCGGGTCCTCGTAGCCCTCGAGCGCAACACCGTCCGCGGCTTCGCGATCACCTCCCCCTCCCAGGACCCCGACTCCGACCCGATCCTCGACGGCGAGGTCTCCGAGATCACCGTCGATCCAGAGCAGACGGGCCAGGGCCACGGGTCACGCCTTCTCCAGGCCGCGGCCGACACCCTGCGGGCCGACCGCTTCCGCAGAGCGGTGCTGTGGCTCAACAGCACCGACGACGCTCTCCGGCGCTTCCTGACCGAGGCCGGATGGGCTGCGGACGGCGCTCACCGCGAGCTCGACCTGCGCGGCGACGGCGAGGTTCTCGTCAAACAGGTGCGTCTGCACACCGACCTGGGGGACGATGACTGAGTTCCAGGTTTGGAACTCACCTGAAAGGCAACCAACGCCCTGCCTGGTTGGTCCAACCTGGGTGTAGGGCACCGACACGTGCCTTGCGAGTCCTCAGAAGCATCGGAGGGTTGCTGTGCTGGGACCGTTGCCGAAGCTCTACCGCTTCCTCGTAGCTCTCACCGCCACGATGATCTTCGCGGTCGGCGGTGCCTGGGCGGCGTTCATGCTGCCTTACCCCATCCTGCTCAGCGCGGGAGCGAGCGTGGGTCTGGGCGTCGGTGCCGCCTGTGCCTACCTCCTGCTTCACCAATCGGCTTCGTCCGCGCAGCCCCATCGGGTACGTCGCCGTCGCCTGCATTAGGTTCGACAGGGTGACCTCTGACGCCACCCGCCGCACGATCATCCGTGACGGGGTTGCGGTCGGGATCGCCACGGGCGCCTACGGCATCTCCTTCGGGGCGATCTCGGTGGCGGCCGGGTTCTCGGTCCTCCAGACCTGCGCCCTGTCGCTACTCGTCTTCACCGGTGCCTCGCAGTTCGCACTGGTGGGGGTCGTGGCCTCCGGCGGGGCCGCTCTCTCGGGCGCACTGACCGCTCTGCTGCTGAGCACTCGCAACACGCTGTACGGCCTGCGCCTGGCTCCTCTGCTCGCCTGGACAGGGGGTCGGCGGGCGGCTGCGGCCCATCTCGTCATCGACGAGTCCACGGCCATGTCGGTCACGCGCGAGTCTCGCGACGAGGCCCGCATCGGATTCCTGGCCACCGGCATCGCGGTGTTCGCCCTGTGGAACCTCGCAACCCTCGGCGGCGCGCTCGCCGGGGAGGCGTTGGGCGACCCGAGCACCTACGGCCTCGACGCCGCGGTCGGCGCAGCCTTCCTCGCCCTGCTCTGGCCGCGGCTGCGCGACCGCGACAACCGGCTTGCCGCACTGCTCGCGGTGGCGCTAGCGCTGGTTCTCGTGCCCGTGACGGCCGCCGGTGTGCCCGTGCTCGCAGCCGGCCTGGTCGCCCTGGGAGTCGGGCTGCTGACCAGCAAGGACGTCGACTCCACCGAGATCCCCGACCGCGACGACCTTCCCAGCGGAGGTGAGCACGAATGATGTGGGCCGCGATCGTGCTGACCGCCGTGGGGGCCTACCTCTTCAAGCTGGCCGGGCTCTCCATCCCCGGAGCGGTGCTGGAGCACCCGCTCGTCCACCGCATCGCCGACCTGATGCCCGTGGCACTGCTCTCTGCCCTCGTGGCGGTGCAGGTGTTCACCGACGGCCCGGAGCTTGCCCTGGACGCGCGAGCCGCCGGGTTGGCCGTGGCGGTGGTCGCGCTGCTGCTCAGGGCGCCCTTCATCGTCGTGGTGCTGGTCGCCGCCCTCACCGCAGGCATCCTGCGAATGCTCTGATCCCCCGCGTTGCCGGGTCGATGTGAGGCTCAGGGGATCTCGATGCGGCCGTCCTCGTCGAGCGGGAAGCCTGGGTTGAAGGCGAGCTCCCACAAGATCCCGTCGGGGTCGGAGAAGTAGCCGGAGTACCCACCCCACTCCGCGCGGGCCGGTGGCTTGACGATGCTGCCACCGACGTCGCGGACCCGGACGAAGGCCAGGTCGACCGCGTCCTCGGACGGCAGGTTGATGGCGAGCGTGATGCCGCGATACCTCGGCTGCTCGTCGGCCGGGATGGCGTCGAGGTGAGCATCGTCGGCGAGCGCCTCGTAGCCGTACAAGCCCACCCAGGTGCCCGAGGTCTTGAACCACACGATGCCGTTGGTCTTGTCGCCGCGCTGCTCCCAGCCGAGGTCGGCGTAGAAGCGGATGGACCTCTCCAGGTCGCTCACGCCGAGCGTGACAATGGCGAAGTTGGGTGCGATATCGGTTGGCATGGGGGACATCCTGCCGCACCCCTCCCCCGATGAGGCCGACCCGTCTCAGGCCCGGCCGCCCCGACCGTCGTACAACGCGATGGCTCGCCGCGCGGCAGACCGTGCACGGGTGCGGTCGCCGGCGTCGTCATAGGCCAGCGCCAGCCTGTACCACGCCTGCCAGCTGTCGCTTTGCACCTCGACCTCAGCCTGGCGGGCAGCGAAGGCCTCGTCGGCGGCCGCGCGCTCGACCCGACCCGAGGGGCGGCGCGGCAGGTCGTCCACCGGCAGGCCGCCCTCGTCCTCCAGGGCAGCCGCCAGCTCTGCCGAGCGGCGACCGAAGACGATCTCGCGCCAGACCAGTGCGAGCCCGATCAGCGGGAGCAGCAGAACAGCTACGCCGAGCACGACCGCCACCGGGTCGCCGCTGGCGATGAAGGCAACACCCTTGGCCCCGATGAGCACGGCGTAGAAGATGAGGACCACGACGAGCAGCGCGATCACCGCCTTGGTGCGCATCAGCCGGCCCTCCGCTCGTCCTGCCTGCGGCGCATCAGTCCAGGCCCATGAGCTCTTCGAGGCCGACGGTGAGTCCAGGCGTGGAACGGATGCTCCGGAGGCCGAGCAAGACCCCCGGCATGAAGGAGGCCCGGTCCATGGAGTCGTGCCGGATGGTCAGCGTCTCCCCCGGACCGCCCAGGATCACCTCCTGGTGCGCGACGAGGCCGCGCACGCGAAGGCCATGCACCCGGATGCCCTCGACGTCGGCGCCGCGGGCGCCTTCGAGGGCTGTCGAGGTGGCGTCGGGGATGGGGCCAGACTCGGCCTTGCGACGGGCGTCGGCTATCAGCGAGGCAGTGCGGCGGGCGGTTCCTGAGGGAGCGTCGGCCTTGTCGGGGTGGTGCAGCTCGACGATCTCGACCGACTCGTAGAACGGCGCTGCCTCGGCCGCGAAGCGCATCATCAAGATCGCGCCGATGGAGAAGTTCGGGGCGATGAGCACACCGGTCGAGGGCGCGTCCGCGAGCCACGACTGCAGCTGGGCGACGCGCCCCTCGTCGAACCCGGTGGTGCCGACCACGGCGTGGATGCCGTGGTCGATGCAGAACTCGAGGTTGTCCATCACCACATCGGGATGGGTGAAGTCGACCACCGCCTCGGCTCCCGCCGAGACCAGGTCGTCGATCGAGTCGTCGGCGTCGATCGCCGCGACCAGCTCCATGTCGTCGGCGGCCTCGACCGCCCGGCAGACCTCTGCCCCGACCTTGCCCCGGGCGCCGAGCACGCCCACCTTCATCGTCGTCGTCACGAGACCAACCTAGTCGGACTGCTCAGGGAGCCTGAGGCCCGCCCGAGGAGGGACCCACCACTGCAAGCGTCTCGGGCTGGTCGAAGAGCTCCTTGGCGAGCAGCTGTACGTCGTCGACGGTGACCGCGTTGATGCGGCTGATCACCTCGTCGATGCCGGGCAGCTCGTCGTACAGCAGCTCGGCCTTCGCGATCCGCGACATGCGGGTGCCCGAGTCCTCCATGCTCAGCACGAGGCCGCCGCGGAGCTGTCCCTTGCCGCGCTCGAGCTCCTCGGGGGTGATGCCGCGCTCCGCGAGCAGACCCATCTCGGAGCGGACCACCTCGAGCACGTCGTCCATGCGGGTGGGCAGGCAGCCGACGCCGACCCCGAACATGCCGCTGTCGGCGTAGTGGGAGGCGAAGGAGTAGACCGAGTAGGCGAGGCCGCGGCGCTCGCGGACCTCCTGGAACAGGCGCGAGGAGGTCCCGCCGCCGAGGACCGCGTTGAGCACGCCGAGGGCGTACCTGCGGTCGTCGGTGCGCACGAGTCCGTTCACGCCCAGCACGAGGTTGACCTGCTCGAACGGCCGGTTGAGCGCGATCTCGCCCGCGGCGGTCTTCTTCGGCCGGTCAGAGCGCCGGGGTGGCTGCGGACGCACCGAGGTGTCGGCGAGGAAGCCCGCGCGTCCGAACGCCTTGCGCACGAGACGTACGACGGAGGCGTGGTCGACGTTGCCCGCCGCGGCGACCACCATGTTCTCGGGGCGGTACCGCGAGCGGTAGTAGCGCTTGATCTGGGCGCGGGTCAGCGTCTCGATCGAGGCAACCGTGCCCGCGATCGGCCGGCCGAGCGACGTCGCTCCCCAGGCCTTCTCCGCGAAGAGGTTGTGCACGACGTCGTCGGGGTCGTCGTCGTGCATCGCGATCTCGTCGAGGATCACCTCGCGCTCGGCCTCGACGTCGTCAGCGGTGATCACCGACGAGGTGATCATGTCGCCGAGCACGTCGATGGCGAGCGGGAGGTCCTCATCGAGCACACGCGCGTGGAAGCAGGTGTACTCCTTCGCGGTGAAGGCGTTGAACTCCCCGCCGACGGTGTCGAGGGCGATGGAGATGTCCATCGCAGAGCGCGTCGGCGTCCCCTTGAACAGCAGGTGCTCGAGGAAGTGTGAGGCACCCGAGAGGGTCGGGGACTCGTCACGAGACCCGACCCCTACCCACGCACCGACGGTCGCGGAACGAACGCCGGGCATGGTCTCGGTGACCACACGCAGCCCACCCGGGAGGACGGTCCGGCGGACCTGTGAGACCACAGATCCGCCGGCGTCCTTCTCGACCAGGAGCGTGCGTGTCGTGCCTGGTTTCTGCTGCGAAGCGGCGAACGGAGTCGTCACTGCTCGCCGTCGTCGGAAGCGGACTTGCCGGTGTCGGACTCGGAGTCGCCCTCGGACTCCTCGACGACGGGAACGAGCGACAGCTTGCCGCGGTCGTCGATCTCGGCGATCTGGACCTGGACCTTCTGGCCGACCGAGACGACGTCCTCGACCGCCTCGACGCGCTTCCCGCCGGCGAGGGCGCGCAGCTTGCTGATGTGCAGCAGGCCGTCCTTGCCCGGGAGCAGCGAGACGAACGCACCGAAGTTCGTCGTCTTCACGACCGTGCCGAGGTAACGCTCGCCGACCTCGGGCATCTGCGGGTTTGCGATGCCGTTGATGATCGTGCGGGCCGCCTCGGCGGACTCGCCGTTGGTGGCGCCGATGTAGATCGTGCCGTCGTCCTCGATGCTGATCTGGGCGCCGGTGTCGTCCTGGATCTGGTTGATCACCTTGCCCTTGGGCCCGATCACCTCGCCGATCTTGTCGACCGGCACCTTGACGGTGATGATCCGCGGCGCGTGCAGCGACATCTCCTCGGGCGTCTCGATGGCCTCGGCCATCACGTCGAGGATGGCCATGCGGGCGTCGCGGGCCTGGGTCAGCGCACCGGCGAGCACATCGGCCGGGATGCCGTCGAGCTTGGTGTCGAGCTGGAGCGCGGTGACGAACTCACGCGTGCCGGCGACCTTGAAGTCCATGTCGCCGAACGCGTCCTCGGCACCGAGGATGTCGGTCAGCGTGACGTACTCGGTCTTGCCGTCGACCTCGCCGGAGATGAGGCCCATCGCGATGCCGGCGACGGGCGCGCGCAGCGGCACACCGGCCTGGAGCAGCGACAGGGTCGAGGCGCAGACCGAGCCCATGGACGTCGAGCCGTTGGAGCCGAGCGCTTCGGACACCTGACGGATCGCGTAGGGGAACTCCTCGCGCGTGGGCAGCACCGGCACGAGCGCGCGGCCGGCGAGGGCGCCGTGACCGATCTCGCGTCGCTTGGGCGAGCCGACCCGGCCGGTCTCACCGGTGGAGTACGGCGGGAAGTTGTAGTTGTGCATGTAGCG
Source organism: Nocardioidaceae bacterium (assembly GCA_035456965.1). GTDB lineage: Bacteria > Actinomycetota > Actinomycetes > Propionibacteriales > Nocardioidaceae > Nocardioides_C. Next base: position 84,521 of record DATICF010000106.1, on the reverse strand, counting down.
ACGCGTGGTCTCCGGGGAGAGCGTGTCGAGCTTCTGCTCGAGCGTCAGCATGTTGAGCGTCGTGACGCCCAGGATCTGGGTCTCGCCGCGCTCGAACAGTGCCGAGCCGTGGACCCGCGGGATCACGCCGACCTCGGCGGACAGGGTCCGGATGTCGGTGAGTCCACGACCGTCGATGCGGACCTTGTCGCGCAGGACGCGCTCGCGGACCAGCTTCTTGGTGAGCGAGCGGAACGCGGCACCGAGCTCCTTCTCGCGACCCTCGAAGTCGGGGGCGACCTTCTCGATGACCGCTGCCTTGACCTCGTCCATCTTGGACTCGCGCTCCTGCTTGCCCGCGATCGTCAGCGCCTCGGCGAGGTCGGCGGCAGCTGCCTTCTCGACAGCGGCGAAGGCGTCGTCCTCGTAGTCGAGGAAGATCGGGAACTCAGCGACCGGCTTCGCGGCCTGCTTCGCGAGCTCGACCTGAGCGTCGACCAGCTGCTTGATGAACGGCTTGGCCGCGTCGAGGCCGCCGGCCACGATCTCCTCGGTCGGAGCCTGCTTGCCGGAGCGGACCAGGTCCCAGGTGGCCTCGGTCGACTCGGCCTCGACCATCATGATCGCCACGTCGCCGGACTCGGTGACGCGACCCGCGACCACCATGTCGAACACGGCGTCCTCGAGCTGGCTGTGGGTCGGGAAGGCGACCCACTGGCCGTCGATGAACGCGACCCGGACGCCGCCGATCGGGCCGGAGAACGGCAGCCCCGAGAGCTGGGTGGACATCGACGCGGCGTTGATCGCGAGGACGTCGTAGGGAGTGTCGGGCTCGAGGGCCATCACGGTGATGACGACCTGGACCTCGTTGCGCAGACCGCCCTTGAAGGTCGGGCGCAGCGGACGGTCGATCAGACGGCAGGTGAGGATCGCGTCCTCGGACGGACGGCCCTCACGACGGAAGAACGAGCCCGGGATCTTGCCCGCGGCGTACATCCGCTCCTCGACGTCGATCGTGAGCGGGAAGAAGTCGAAGTGCTCCTTGGGGTGCTTCGACGCAGTCGTCGCCGAGAGCAGCATCGTCTCGTCGTCGAGGTAGGCGGTCACGGAGCCGGCCGCCTGACGGGCCAGCAGCCCGGTCTCGAACTTGACGGTGCGGGTGCCGAACTTGCCGTTGTCGATAACGGTCTCGACGGCGGAGATGGTGGGTTCCTCCACGGGATACCCCTTTCGTGATCGCGGAGCGATTCCGCGAGGGCGCCCAAGCTCAGCTGATGACCGGTGGTGCGCGATGGCTCCGAGGCTCAGAAGGGCCGGTCTTCGATCGAGGCCCGCGGGGCGGTCCGGCGTACCGGACGCCTGTCCCGAAGGCCACTACCGAGGACCGGGCCGGACGTCCGCGGTCGCTCCTGTGAATGGTTCTGTCTTCAGTTGTCTTTCGAAACATCTCCGAGACTAGTCGGAGGTTCCCCGAGATCATGCAGCAGGAGCGACCACCCGGCGTTGCGTGCGGTGCACGCGGCGTGCCGGGGGTCGCTCCCACTCAGGTCTTGTCGGCCATCAACGACGCAGGCCGAGCCGCTCCACGATCGAACGGTAGCGGTTGATGTCTTCCTTCTGCATGTAGTTCAGAAGGCGACGGCGCTGGCCGACGAGGAGCAGCAGACCACGACGGCTGTGGTGGTCGTGCTTGTGGGCCTTGAGGTGCTCGGTGAGGTGGGTGATGCGGTGCGTCAGCAGCGCCACCTGGACCTCCGGAGAGCCGGTGTCGCCCTCGCTGGTGGCGTACTCGGCGATGATCTTCTTCTTGGTCTCTACGTCGGTACCCTTGGACACGCGACTTCCCTTCGGTGCTCGTTGCGCGGCGCGCCGGGGCCTGTTCACCCGGGCACTCTGGATCCGCGGCCGTTCTGACGGCGATGTGGCTGCTCCGGCTCCCAGGCCGGGGCAACCGGTCAAGACTATCAGCGGCCCGTTCGTTTCTCCGAATCGCGCTGAGGATCCCCTCCCGCGGAGTCGGCGGTCTCGTCAGAGGTCTCGTCGGTGGCCGTTTCGTCGGACTCCGCCGCGCCGCCCTCCGGCTCCTCCTCGGCAGCGGGATCGGCTTCGGCCAGGGGCAGAGCAGCTGGCGGTACGACGGCCAGCGGAGGCGTCGGGAGAGCGGGCGGGTTCGTCGAGGTCCAGGCGTTCGGGACGGTATCGACCCGCCAATCCGGTTGCTCACGCTCCGGGAGCGGGAAGACGTTGAAGAGCCGCTTCTCGCCGTTGAACCAGGGGTAGGGAATGTTGGCCCGCCCGTCACCGTCGAGGTCCTCGGACATGAAGGTGGCGACGTTCAGGGGGTTGCCTTTCTCGTCGAACAGCTGAACCCCGGTCAGCGGGTTCCCCTGGGCGTCGTACGGGTAGACGTTCCGTACGAACTGGTTCTCGTTCATCAGACCCGGCTCGTAGAGCCCGAAGCTGTCGTCGTACTGCCACGTGCCGCTGGCCGGGAACTGGCCGAGAACGAGCGGCGCCATCAGGACGGCGAATGTGTTCAGCCCCAGGAGCACCACCCTCGCGAGGGTCGTGCGGGTCGCGCCGGAGCCGGGCCAGAGCTTGTTGCGGCCGATCTGCACGCTGAGGACGATCGCTGCCGGCCAGAGGACCGTTCCGACGATCGGCCCGCCGATCGTCGGCACCGGCGTGGCCAGGTCTCCACCCTGGGTGAAGATGTCGAGCAGCTGCATCGCCACCCAGGCGCGCAGCACCCACCAGACGGGCCGCACCGTGGTGAGGAACTCCCAGCCCGCGCGCAGTGCGGAGGCGTCGACGAGCTCGAGCCACCGTTGCCGACCGGCGTCGAGCGCGGCGTCCACGCGCTCCAGCATCGTCCTGTGCGGGCGCCTCCCCCGGAGGAAGCCGGCAGCCACCGCGCCGGAACCTGCCGACCTCCGCTCGACGCCGGCAGCGGCCCGGAGCTCGTCGGCGTAGGCGCGGGGGTCGCCGAGCTCGGCGACCGAGCCGCCGTCCGAGACCAGCTCGTCGATGTCGGCCTCGAGACCGCCGACGAGCTCCTCACGCTCCTCGTCACTCAGGTCGGAGAGACGCGCACGGACCTTCTCCACGAACGCCGCCACCTCGGGTCGGGTCTCGAGTCTGATGGTGGGCTCGTTCATGCGGGCGCTCCCTGCTGGGTCTTGGCGGAACGGTCGAGAAGGCGGGTCACCGTCGCGGCGAACTGCAGCCAGTCCTCGCGCTGTCGCCTCAGCTGGGCGCGCCCGGCGGTGGTGATCCCGTAGTACTTGCGGTGCGGACCCTCGTCGGACGGGACGACGTAGGAGGTGAGCGCGCCCGAGGCGTAGAGGCGGCGAAGGGTTCCGTAGACCGACGCGTCACCGACCCCCTCGAGTCCCGCTGCCCTCAGGCGGCGGAGCACGTCGTAGCCGTACCCGTCCTCGTCGTCGACCACGGCGAGCACCGCGAGGTCGAGCACTCCTTTGAGGAGCTGCGTGGAATCCATGCAGTGCACGCTAGTACGTGATGCACACTAGTGCGCACCGCGACACGCCCAGTGCGTGCAAGGATCGGGTCATGGCGAAGCAGATGGCCCGGCAGGGCGAGCGGCTCGGCGTGTGCAACCTGTGCGAGGCCATCTGCGGCCTCCGGGTGACCGTCGAGGACGGACGCGTCACCTCGGTCCGTGGGAACCCCGACGACCCGCTCTCCCGCGGGCACATCTGCCCCAAGGCGGTCGCTCTCCAAGATGTCCACGAGGACCCAGACCGGCTCCGTCGCCCCGTGCGGCGTACCCCGGACGGCTGGCAGGAGATCGGCTGGAACGAGGCCCTCGACCTGGTGGCGGACAACCTCGCCCGAACGATCACCGATCACGGGCGGGACGCGGTCGCGGTCTACCTCGGCAACCCCAACGTGCACAGCCTCGGCTCGATGACGCACGGCACGGCCATGGTGAGGTCGCTGCGCACGCGCAACACCTACAGCGCGACGTCGGTGGACCAGCTCCCCCACCAGCTCGTCGCGCACCTGATGTACGGCCACCAGCTGCTGATCCCGATCCCCGACATCGACCGGACCCAGCTGTTCGTGGTCTTCGGCGGCAACCCGATGGCCTCCAACGGCAGTCTGATGACCGTGCCCGACTTCCCCGGCCGCCTGCGCGAGCTGCGAGGTCGAGGTGGACGGATGGTGGTGGTCGACCCCCGGCGCACCGAGACCGCGAAAGCCGCCGACGAGCACCACTTCGTTCGTCCGGGGACCGATGCCTACGTGCTGCTGGCGATGCTGAACACGGTCTTCGCGGAGGGACTCGCCAACCCACCCGAGTACGTCGACGGCCTCGACGCCGTGGAGGCGGCGGTACAGCCGTTCACGCCGGAGCGGGCCGAGGCCGCCAGCGGCATCGCGGCGGAGGTGATCCGCGGCCTCGCCCGGGACCTCGTCGGCACCGAGAGGGCAGCGCTCTACGGGCGGATGGGCGTGTCGACCCAGGCGCACGGCGCGGTGTGCCAGTGGGCGATCCAGTGCCTCAACCTCGTAGCCGGGAACCTCGACCGCGAGGGCGGGGTCATGTTCACCAGCCCGGCCGTCGATGCCGTCGGCCGCGGGCTGATCGGCAAGGGGCACCACGACCTGTGGCGAAGCCGGGTGCGTGACTTGCCCGAGTTCGGGGGCGAGCTCCCGGTCTCGACGCTGGCGGACGAGATCGCCACGCCGGGCAGGGGGCAGGTGCGCACGGTCCTCACCGTTGCAGGCAATCCCGTGCTGTCGACCCCGGACGGCGCCCGGCTCTCCGAGGCACTCTCCGGGGTGGACTTCATGGCGGCGGTGGACATCTACGTCAACGAGACCACCCGGCACGCCGACGTGATCCTGCCGCCGACCGGCGCGTTGGAGCGCGACCACTACGACCTTGCCTTCCACCTGCTGGCGGTGCGCAACACGGCACGGTTCACCCCTGCGGTCCTGCCGAAGCCGAAGGACGCCCGCCACGACTGGGAGATCTTCCGCGAGATCACGCTCCGGACCGCGAAGCGGCTGAAGGCGAAGGCGCCCTTGAAGAAGCGGGTGGTCACGCAGGCCCGGATGCGCCTCTCCCCCACCCGCATCATCGACCTCCTGCTGCGCACCGACCGGGCGCGACTGTCCCTTCGCAAGCTCCGGCGCCATCCGGAGGGGGTTGATCTCGGCCCACTGCGTCCGGTGATGCCGGGGCGGCTGCGCACGAAGGACCGCCGGATCCAGACCGCACCACAGCTCGTCCTCGACGACCTCGCCCGTCTCGAGACCCCGGCCGCACCTGCTCCGGGTGAGCTGCTGCTGATCGGGCGCCGCCACCAGCGCGACTGCAACTCCTGGATGCACAACACCGAGCGCCTCACGAAGGGTCGCGCACGTCACCACCTGCTGATGCATCCGGACGACCTTGCCCTGCGCGGCATCGCCTCGGGCACGACGGTCGCCGTCACGTCGCGCGTCGGCACGGTGCACGCCGAGGTGGCTGGCAGCGAGGACATGATGCGAGGGGTGGTGAGCCTCCCACACGGCTACGGCCACCAGCGCGAAGGCGTCCTCCTCGGCAACGCCATGGGCGTCCCGGGCCCGTCGATCAACGACCTCACCGACCCCTCGGAGCTGGACCGGGCCAGCGGCAATGCCGTGCTCAACGGCGTGCCCGTGACTGTTCGCCCCGCCGAACCATCCCGTCCGGACCAGCAGGAGGACGCCGTCAGCCTCGGCTAGGAGCGGTCCCGGCTTCCGCGGGTCATCGCCGTGGAGGCGCCAGGTGGGTGGCGGACCCGCCGCCACTGCAAGACGACTGCTGGACGTGTGCGTCCGGGCGACAGCGGGACCGAACAGCCGACGAAGTCGTCCTAGTCTGCTGTGAGCGCCGGCCGGCAGAGCCGGGTCAACCGGAGGAGGCACCACCGTGGACTTCAAGATCGAGCTGATCCCGCTGGCCGTCCAGGACGTCGAGCGGTCGATCGTCTTCTACGGCGAGGTCCTCGGCTGGAACGTCGACCACGACCAGTCGGTCAGCCCGGAGCTGCGGTTCGTGCAGGTCACCCCACCCGGCTCAGCCTGCTCGATCTGCTTCGGTGTCGGCCTCGACATGATGAACCAGGGCTCCCCGCAGTTCATCCAGGTCGTCGTCGCCGACGCGGACGAGGCCTGCGCCTACCTCCGCCGGCGCGGCGTCGAGTGCAGTGACGTGGACGAGCAGGCGTGGGGTCGGTTCGTGCGCTTCGAGGATCCGGACGGCAACCGCTGGGCGCTGCAGCAGATCGTCGTGCCGTCCTGACCCAACGGGTCGCGGGCGTCGGTCGACCGTCGCGGACGCAGAGAACCGCGGACGCGGGCCGCGCAATGCGGTCGGCGCCGACGGTCAGCCCTCGAGGACGGCTCTGACGGCTGCCCGCGCGGCCATCGGGTCGACCGCACCCAGCGCTGCCTCGGCGGCGTGCTCGCACATGTCCATCGAGACCGACGCAAGCTGGGCGCCGACGGCTCGTACGGCCGCTGACGCCATCGACAGCGAGGTGACTCCCATGCCCACGAGCGCCGCCGCGAGAGCGGGGTCGGCCGCCGCCTCACCACACACACCGACCGGCTTGCCTGCCTGCTTGCCGGCTTCGGCGCTGATCGCAATGAGGGCCAGCACGGCGGGCTGCCACGCGTCGGTGAGGTGAGCCAGCTCGCCGGCCATCCGGTCGGCGGCCATCGTGTACTGGGTCAGGTCATTGGTGCCGATCGACAAGAAGTCGACATGCTCGAGCATCTTGTGGGCCTGGAGGGCGGCGCTCGGGATCTCGATCATCACCCCGGACTTGAGGCCGTGCGCGTGCACCTGCTCGGCGAAGTCGGCCGCCTCCTGCACGGTGGCCACCATCGGCGCCATCACCCACGGGGCCGTCGAGGTGTGCCGGGCGGCGGTGGCGATGGCGTCGAGCTGGCGCTCGAGCAGTCCGGGGTTGCCGAAGGACAGCCGGAGGCCTCGCACGCCGAGGGCGGGGTTCTCCTCGCCCTCCAGGGTCGCGAAAGCGATCGGCTTGTCCGAGCCGGCGTCGAGGGTGCGGACCACGACGGTGCGCTCGGGTCCGAAGGCGGAGAGCACCTCGGCGTACACCTCGGCCTGCTCGGCGACGCTCGGCTCGTCCTTGCGGTTGAGGAAGCACAGCTCGGTGCGGAAGAGGCCGACGCCCTCGACCGGGCCCGAGGCGGCCGAGCGTGCGGAGGCGCCGTCGGCGACGTTGGCCAGGATCTTCAGGCGGGTCCCGTCCTTGGTCCGAGCGGGCCCTGACCAGCTCTCGAGTGCCGCGCGGACGGCGGCCGCGTCCGCGACCCGGGCCCTGGCCTCCTGGGGATCCGGTGCCACCTCGATAGCGCCCGTGCTGCCGTCGACGACCACCGGCGTACCCGACTCGAGCGTCATGAGGTCGTGCACAGCCACGACACAGGGGATGCCGAGCTGGCGGGCGATGATGGCGGTGTGGCTGGTCGGGCCACCCTTCTCCGTCACCAGCGCCGTCACCATGGAGGCGTCCAGGCCGGCTGTGTCCGCGGGGGCGAGGTCCTCGGCGATCAGGATGGAGGGCTCTGCCGGAACCGGCACGCCAGGCTCGGCCTCCCCCACGAGCGAGGCGGTGAGCCGCTTCTCGATGTCCCGCAGGTCGGTGACACGTTCGGCCATCAGCCCGCCCATTTGCGTGAACAGGTCGGCGAACTGGTCGACGCCGCCATGCAGCGCGTCGAGCAGCGGTTCGCCCGCCTTGACCCGTTTCACCACGGCAGACCGCAGTCCCTTGTCACGGGTCAGTCCGGCGGTGGCGGTGAGCACCTCGGCGGCCGAGCCGCTCGCCTTCTCCGCTCGTCCGGCGAGGCGTTCGGCGACGAGGGTGACGGCTCCGTCGTACGCAGCGACGGCTTCTTCCTCGCTGAAGATCATCGCCTCGAAGGCGTCGATGGCGCGCTGGGCGATTCCGGCGGTCGCGACGATCACCGGGCCGTAGGCAACGCCCGGAACGACAGGTGTCCCATGCAGCGACGAGGTCTGGTCGGTGGCGGTGGTTGGGGTCGACATGACTCGACGATAAACCCGCCACCCCCTTGACAGTCAACAGAGACGGGCGTAAAACAACAGATACAAAGATTCACAGTCACACGAACACAGGAGCCTCCGTGTACGCCCAGGAACGCCAGCAGGCTATGGCCGAGCTGATCGCCAAGCGCGGTCGACTCTCGGTCAACGAGCTGGCGGAGGAGTACGCCGTGACCACCGAGACGGTGCGGCGCGACCTCTCCGTGCTCGAGCGCGGCGGCATCATCCGCCGGGTCCACGGCGGCGCGGTACCCGCCGAGTCGCTGACCGTCCTCGAGACCGCCGTCAGCGACCGCGACCTCGCGCGCAGCGAGGAGAAGGATCGGATCGCGAAGGCCGCACTCGACTTCCTCCCGCCCGCCGGTGGGAGCATCCTCCTCGACGCCGGGACCTCCACTGCCCGGCTCGCGACCTATCTCCCCCGCGACCACGCCCTCACCGTCGTCACCAACGCGGTGCCGATCGCGGCCCGGCTCGCCGGTGCCCGCAACGTCGATCTCCACCTGCTCCCGGGACGGGTACGCCGCACCACCCAGGCCGCCGTGGGCGACGACACCGTCGCCGCGCTCCACCAGCTGCGACCCGACGTCGCCTTCGTCGGCACCAACGGCATCTCGCTCGACCACGGCTTCTCCACCCCCGACCACAGCGAGGCCGCCGCGAAGCGCGCCATGGTCCGCGCGGGGCGGCGGGTGGTCGTCCTTGCCGACTCCTCCAAGGTCGGCCTTGAGAACACCGTTCGCTTCGCCGAGCTCACCGACGTGGACGTCCTGGTCACCGACTCCGGCATCTCCAAGCGAGACGTGAACGCCCTGCGGCAGCGCGACGTCGAGGTGGTGATCGCATGATCGTGACCCTGACCCCCAACCCGAGCGTCGACCGCACCGTCGCGCTCACGTCCCGCCTGGAGCGGGGTGCGGTGCTCCGAGCTGAGACGGTCACCTCGCAGTCCGGCGGCAAGGGGGTGAACATCTCGCGGGCCGCGGTGGCCGCCGGACTGCGCACGATCGCGGTCCTGCCGGCGCAGAAGGACGACCCGTACGTCCTCGAGCTGCTCCGCGACGGCATCGACTGCCGCCCCGAGCGGCCGGCCGGTCCGGTCCGGGTCAACATCACCATCACCGAGCCGGACGGCACCACCACCAAGATCAACTCGCCCGGGGCCGTGGTCGACAACGACTCCCTGGACCGGCTCAAGGTCGCTCTGCACCAGCGCGCCCAGCAGGCCGAGTGGGTCGTCCTGGCCGGTTCGCTGCCCCCGGGCGCACCCTCGGACTGGTACGCCGCGCTCGTCCAGGACCTGCGGAGCACGACGGCCAGGGTCGCTGTCGACACCTCCGGAGAGCCCCTCGCCGCGCTGGCCACCTCACTGCCCGAGGCAGCCCCTGACCTCATGAAGCCCAACGGCGAGGAGCTGGCCTCACTCACCGGCGGCGACGCCGACGCCATCGAGGCCGACCCGGCGGCAGCGGCCAAGGCCGCGACGGTCCTTGTGGAGCAGGGTGTCGGCGCAGTCCTCGTGACCCTCGGCGGCAACGGCGCCGTCCTGGTCACAGCCGGAGGGGCCTGGCATGCCACCCCGCCCCCCACGACTGTCGTCAGCACGGTCGGTGCCGGCGACTCCAGCCTCTTCGGCTACCTCCTCGGCGACCACCAAGACCTCGTGTCCGCCGAGCGTCTCCGTCTGGCCGTCGCCTACGGCAGTGCTGCCGCAGGCCTCCCCGGCACCACCATCCCAACCCCCGACCACATCCGTCCCGAGCTCGTCGACCTGCGCGAGCTGGCCCTCACCAGAGATTGAGGAACACCATGTCCGAACTGATCACACCGGAGCTGGTGCGGCTCGACGTCGCACTCGGCAGCGACAAGAACGAGGTGATCCGGGCTCTTGCCGCAGTCGTGGCCGAGGCCGGGCGCACCACCGACCCCGACGGCCTCACCGCTGACGCCTTCGCCAGGGAGGAGACCTCCGCCACCGGTCTTCCCGGCGGCATCGCGATCCCCCACTGCCGCACCGAGCACGTCGACGTGCCGACCCTGGCGTTCGCCCGGCTCTCGCCGGCGACCGACTTCGGCGCCAAGGACGGCCCGGCCGACCTCGCCTTCCTGATCGCGGCTCCGGCTGGAGGCGACGCAACCCACCTCCAGGTCCTCACCCAGCTTGCGCGGGCCCTGGTCAAGAAGGACTTCACCAACGCCCTTCGCGCCGCGGAGACCCCCGAGGAGATCGTCGCCGCCGTGAGCGGTGTCGTGAAGACCCCCGCGACCGCAGGGGCGCCCGCCGCCCCCGCCGAGTCTGCAGCTCCGCCCGCCGCCCCGGCCGAGAAGCCTGCGCCCGCGGAGACAGCTCCAGCGACCAGGCGCAGGGTCGTGGCCGTGACCTCCTGCCCCACCGGCATCGCGCACACCTACATGGCAGCCGAGTCGCTCGAGGCCGCAGCCGCCCGAGCCGGGGTCGACATCGCCGTCGAGACGCAAGGGTCGGCTGGTGCGAAGCCGCTGGCGCAGAGCGTGATCGACGAGGCCGACGCGGTGGTGTTCGCCGCCGACGTGGGCGTGAGGGACCGTGGCCGGTTCGCGGGCAAGCCGTTCGTCGCCGGTGGCGTCAAGCGCGGCATCGACGACGGTGACGGCATGATCGCCCAGGCCCTCGCCGCAGCCGATGACCCCGACGGCGCGCGCGTCGAAGGCGCCGGAGGCGGCGCCGGAACGGGCGCGCACGCCCACACCGGGGGTGGCGAGGAGTCCTGGGGCCTGAAGATCCGCCGCGTCCTGATGACCGGCGTGTCGTACATGATTCCGTTCGTCGCTGCCGGTGGTCTCCTCATCGCCCTCTCGTTCCTCCTCGGCGGCTACGAGATCGCCAACAAGACGACGATCGACGGCACCGAGGTCGACAACGCGGCGGACATCCTGGCCGGCTACACGCTGTTCAACCTGCCTGATCCCAGCACCTACGGGCTCGATCACGCCCTGTTCGGCAGCAGCCTGTTCGCCTACCTCGGCGCGGTCATGTTCACGATCGGTGTGACTGCCTTCAGCTTCCTCGTGCCTGCGCTGGCGGGCTACATCTCCTACGCCATCGCGGACCGTCCCGGTATCGCACCCGGCTTCGTGATGGGTGCGATCGCGGGGACTCTCGGCTCGGGCTTCATCGGCGGCATGATCGGCGGCGTGCTCGCCGGACTGGTCACGCACTGGATCGCTTCGTGGAAGATCCCCGCCTGGGCCCGCGGGCTCATGCCGGTCGTCGTGATCCCACTCCTCGCCACCTTGATCTCGGGCGCGATCATGATCATCCTCCTGGCCAAGCCCCTCGTGGCTCTCACGGATGCATTGACCGAAGGCCTGCAGAGCATGAGCGAAGGCGGTGCCGGAGCCCTGCTCGGGGCTCTCCTCGGCCTGATGATGGCCTTCGACATGGGCGGGCCGCTGAACAAGACCGCGTACCTGTTCGCGACCGCAGGGCTCGGCGCTGCGGCGACGGCCACCGGTGCTCCTCCGGAGCTGAAGATCATGGCCGCTGTGATGCTCGCCGGCATGGTGCCCCCGCTGGCACTCGCACTCGCCACGGCCGTGCGGCCCAAGCTCTTCTCCGAGCCCGAGCGCGAGAACGGCAAGGCGGCCTGGCTCCTCGGCGCATCGTTCATCACCGAGGGGGCCATCCCCTTCGCCGCAGCGGACCCGATTCGCGTGATCCCGTCGATCATGACCGGATCCGCTGTCACGGGCGCCATCGCGATGACGGCCGACGTGACGCTCCGCGCCCCGCACGGAGGCATCTTCGTCCTCTTCGCCGTCGACCAGGTGCTCTGGTTCCTCATCGCCCTCGTCATCGGTGTCGTCGTCGCGGCAGGCTTGGTCATCGCGCTCAAGACCTTCACCGAGAGCAAGGAGGAGATCGAGGAGCTCGACGAGGTGGCAGAGGCCGCCATCGCCTGATCGACCTACCTTCCACGGAACGACAAAGGAGAAGCACATGCCCACCAAGTCCGTCACCGTCGGCTCGGCCGTCGGTCTCCACGCCCGGCCGGCAGCACTCATCTCGGAGGCCGCCGAGGAGCTCGGCAGCGAGGTCACCATCGGCAAGCCCGGCGACGAGCCGGTCGACGCCAGCTCGGCGCTGCTCATCATGACCCTGGGCGCCGGCAAGGGCGACACGGTCGAGGTCAGCGGCGAGGACCAGACAGCGGTCGACAAGATCGCAGCACTGGTCGAGCAGGACCTCGACGCCTGACTCACCAGCAGGCGCCGGAAGCACAGAGGCGGCCCCGGACAGTCCGGGGCCGCCTCTTCGCGTCTGGCTGGTCGTACCGCCGGAAGCGAGGACTCGCCTGAGACCCCGTCCCGACGCCGAAAGGCCTCTCGCGTAGGACCGGGCTGCGCCTCAGGAGGTCGGCTGCGACTTGAGGTAGTGGTAGACAGTGCGAGCGCCGACCGCGCGCTCCAGCTCGCGCGTGATCGAGGTGAAGAACTGCTTGCGGTAGACCTCGTCGGTGATGGCGGCAACGGTGAAGTACATCCCGGAGAACGCCGCCAGGAAGACCGAGACCTGCACGAGCTCGGCGCTGAGGTAGCCCACACCCCACGGGTTGAGCTGCTGGTCACCGATCCAGCCCTCGACCACCGAGCTCTTCATCGCCACCGTCCCGAAGACGATGAAGAAGGCGAGCACCGACAGCGAGAGCAAGAACACCTGCACGATCTGCGCGACGAGCAGCACCACGATGAGGTTCGCCTTCTGGAAGCCGCGCACGGTCGAGTCCTCCGCCAGGCCGATGCCCGACTCGCCCTTGTCGACGAGTCGCTCCGCGGCCTGGTTCAACGGGGTGCCGCGAGTGAGCACCACCAGCCGTTGGGAGTCGACCTCGTCGTCGACGGCGTCGAGCTCCTCGGGAAGACGCGCCAGGAGGAAGGCGACCGCCAGTCCTGCGAAGAGCAGCACCGTCACCCACAGCACACCCCCGTCGAGGGCGGCGCCGACCTCCCACACCTCGGCGTTGATGAACAAGAACATCACGAAGACCAGCAGCAGCGGAAGCGCGCGGGTCACGAGGGGAAACAAGAGTCCCAGGCTCTTGAACGTGCGTGTCACCGCCCAGCGCGCCATGGCGGTCATCCGCAACGTGGTGGCGGCGTAGAGTCCCGCACCGATACCTGCGAACGTCAGCGCGGTGCCGATGCCCAGGGACACGTCGTCAGTGAGCCAGCCGAGCAGGACGCCCACGCCCACGGCGACGAGGGCCGAGCCAGCCATCGCCGGGATCAACCGCCTTGGCCGCAGCCCCTCGCGCACGGCAGCACGCTCGGAGTCCACGAAGTAGGGCAGCCCGTGGTGCACGAACCACCTCTCGGCCGCCTCGAGCGTGGCTGCGGTGCTGTCCGGCTCGGCCGCCGCTCCCCCGGCGTCGTCGCTCACGCGGGCTCCGGAGTCCCGAGCACCTCGCGTGCCCGTCGTACGTCGTCTGCCATCGTCTCGACCAGCCCGTCGACCGAGTCGAAGCGCATCATGCCCCGCAGCTTGGCGACGAACGAGACCTCGACCGGCACGCCGTAGAGCTCGAGGTCGTCTCGGTCGAGCACGTAGGACTCGACCCGGCGCTCCCGCTCTCCCTCGAAGGTGGGGTTCGTGCCGACGCTGATCGCCGCGGGAAGCGCCTCGTGCTCGCCGTCAAGACGTCGCAGCCACCCGGCGTACACGCCGTCGGCCGGGGCCGCATGCATGCCGGTGGTAGGAACGTTCGCGGTCGGGTAGCCGAGGTCGCGCCCACGCTTGTCGCCACGAACAACCTCGCCGCGGACCGTGAAGGGCCGTCCGAGCGCCTCTGCGGCTCCCTCCACGTCCCCTGCCGCCAGGCAGTTGCGGACGTAGGTCGAGGACCAGACCTGGGGGCCGCCGTCCAGGGCGATCCCGACGGTCCGGAAGTCGCGCTCCTCCCCCGCCTCGCGCAGGGTGGCGACGTCGCCCGCGGCACGGTTGCCGAAGCGGAAGTTCGCCCCCACGACCACGGCCTTGGCGTGCAACGCCCCGACCAGGATCTCGTCGATGAACCGCTCCGGTGACCAGCCGGCCAGCTCGCGGCTGAACGGGATGACGAGTACGTCGTCGACGCCGGCCGCCTCCAGAAGGCCGACCCGCGTCTCGATGGTGGTCAGCGTGGGCGGCGCGTGCTCGGGGCGCAGGACCGCGATCGGGTGCGGGTCGAAGGTGACTGCCACGACGTCGGAGAGGCCGAGCTCGTCGGCGACCTCCCGCGCCCGGCTGATCACGTGCTGGTGCCCGAGGTGCACCCCGTCGAAGTTCCCGATCGTGATGACGGTGCGGCCGAGGTCGTCAGGGACGGCGTCGAGGGAGCGCCAGATACGCACGGGGCCACCACTCCTGTTCAGGGTCGGGTCGGTGCTGCACGAGGAACTACGCGAAATGCTGCCACACCGGGCCGGACGCCCTCGCGGTCAGGAGGTGAACACCGCGACGGGAACAGCTGCCTCGCCGCGCTGCTCGTAGAGCGCAAGGAACTCGCCGGCCGGGTCGAACACCGCGACCGGTCCCGCAGCGCCGAGATCGGTCAGGAGCTTGCGGCCGTACCTCACCGAGGCCGCGTCCTCCGCACTGAGGTCACGCCACGGGAAGCTTCGCCTCGCGACCTCCGCGATCGGAACGACGGAGAATTTCTCACCCAGGTCGTCGAGGGAGTGGGCTTCGGCGAGGGTGAACGGCCCGACCGCCGTACGCCGAAGCGAGGTGAGATGGCCTCCCACGCCGAGGGCGGCGCCCACGTCGCGCGCGAGGGCCCGGATGTAGGTGCCGCTCGAGCACCGCACCGAGACCGCGACATCGACCACGTCGTCATGGCGTTCGATGTCGCCGACCTCGATGGCGTGGACGGTGACCGGCCGCGCCTCGAGCTCGACGCTCTCCCCGGCCCGCACCCGGGCGTAGGCACGCTGCCCATCTACCTTGATGGCGGAGACAGACGACGGGACCTGCTCGATGTCACCGACGAGGGCGGCGAAACCTGCTCGGACCTGCTCGTCGCCCACCCCCGATGCGGACGATGACTCGGTGACCTCACCCTCGGCGTCGTCGGTGGTGGTTGCGACGCCGAGACGGACGACGGCGTCGTAGGCCTTCTCGGTGAGCATCAGGTGCCCGAGAAGCCTGGTCGCGCGATTCACGCCGAGCAGCAGCACGCCGGTCGCCATGGGGTCCAGGGTGCCGGCGTGGCCGACCTTGCGGGTCCCGGCCAGACGTCGTACCCGTGCGACCACGTCGTGGGAGGTCATCCCGGACGGCTTGTCGACGACGACCAGCCCGGGCGGGGTGGGGGTGCTCACTCCTCGTCGAGCTCGTCGGGCTCGTTGGGCTTGCGGTACGGGTCGGCCTCACCGGCGTACGTCGCACCGGCGGCTGCCTCGGCGACCCGCGCGTCGGACTCCCGGGCCTTGGCGAGGAGCTCGTCGAGGTGACGGGCATTGTCCGGAAGGGCGTCGTGGATGAACTCCAGCGTCGGCACGTGGCGCATGCCAAGCTGCTTGCCGACCTCGGAGCGGAGGATGCCCTTGGCCGACTCGAGCGCCGCGGCTGTGCTGGCGAGCTCGTTGCTCTCCCCGAACACCGTGTAGAAGATCGTGGCGTTCTGGGTGTCGCCGGTGACACGCACGTCGGTCACGGTGACGAAACCGAGCCTTGGGTCCTTGATCCGACGCTCGAGCATCTCGGCGACGATGACCTGGATGCGGTCGGCGACCTTGCGGACGCGGGGCGAGCTCATGAGTTCGTTCTCCTTGTTCCTGCTGAGTCGGCACCTTCGCCAGTCGGTTCGGTGCCGGATCTGCGCTGGGGGCCGCTGTGGGTGGTGCCAATTACCAAGGGATGCAGGAGTTCTGTCTCCTCCCACGGTGATCTTGCCGTGGGAGGAGACGAATCCCCTGCATCCCCTGGTAATTCATTCGCCAGGCATCAGGCCCGCGGGATCTCCCGCATCTCGAAGGACTCGATGATGTCGCCCTGCTTGATGTCGTTGTAACCACGCAGGACCGCACCGCACTCGAAGCCTTCGCGGACCTCGGACACGTCGTCCTTCTCGCGGCGCAGGGATGCCAGGTCGAGGTTGTCCGCCACCACGTTGCCGTCGCGCAGCAGGCGCGCCTTGGCGTTGCGGCGGATGACGCCCTTGGTGACCATGCAGCCGGCAATGTTGCCGATCTTGCTGGAGCGGAAGATCTCTCGGATCTCGGCCTGGCCGAGCGAGACCTCTTCGTACTCCGGCTTGAGCATGCCCTTGAGCGCTGCCTCGATCTCCTCGATCGCCTGGTAGATGACCGAGTAGTAGCGAATCTCGACGCCTTCCTTCTCGGCCATCTCCGTCGCCTTGCCCTGAGGCCGGACGTTAAAGCCGATGATGATCGCGTCGGAGGCGGCCGCCAGGTCGACGTTGGTCTCGGTGATCGCACCGACACCGCGGTCGATGACCCGGATACTGACCTCCTCGCCGACGTCGATCTTGGAGAGCGAGTCCTCGAGAGCCTCGACCGAACCGGACACGTCGCCCTTCAGGATCAGGTTGAGCTCCTGGCTCTCGCCCTTCTCCATGGAGGCCATGAAGTCCTCGAGCGTACGGCGGACGCGACGCTTGGCCTGCATGGCTGCACGCTCACGAGCCTCACGCTTCTCGGCGATCTGTCGCGCGACACGGTCGTCCTCGACGACCAGGAAGTTCTGGCCCGCGCCGGGGACGGCGGTCAGACCCAGAACCATCGCCGGACGCGACGGGTCGGCCTCCTCGATGTTCTCGCCGTGCTCGTCGAGCATCGCACGGACGCGACCGTAGGCCGGCCCCGCGACGATCGAGTCGCCGACGCGAAGCGTTCCCCGCTGGACCAGGACGGTCGCGACCGGGCCGCGGCCACGGTCGAGGTGTGCCTCGACGACGAGGCCCTGGGCGTCCTGGTCGGGGTTGGCCCGCAGATCGAGCGAGGCGTCGGCGGTGAGCACGATCGCCTCGAGAAGGCTCTCGAGGTTCAGCTGCGACTTGGCGGAGACGTCGACGAACATCGTGTCGCCGCCGTACTCCTCGGGCACGAGGCCGTACTCGGTGAGCTGGCCACGGACCTTCTGCGCGTCGGCCTCGGGGAGGTCGATCTTGTTGACGGCGACCACGATCGGCACCTCAGCGGCCTTGGCGTGGTTGAGCGCCTCCACCGTCTGCGGCATGACGCCGTCGTTGGCCGCCACCACGAGGACTGCAATGTCGGTCGCCTGCGCACCGCGAGCACGCATGGCGGTGAACGCCTCGTGACCCGGGGTGTCGATGAAGGTGATCCGACGCTCCTCCTCGTCGACCTCGGTCGAGACCTGGTAGGCACCGATGTGCTGGGTGATGCCACCGGCCTCCTTGTCGACGACGTTCGCGCTGCGAAGCGCGTCGAGGAGCTTGGTCTTACCGTGGTCGACGTGACCCATGACGGTCACGACCGGCGGACGGATCGCCAGGTTGCTCTCGTCGCCCTCGTCGGAGCCGAACTCCAGGTCGAAGGACTCGAGCAGCTCACGGTCCTCGTCCTCGGGCGAGACGACCTGGACCACGTAGTTGAGCTCCTCACCGAGCAGCTCCAGCGTGGCGTCGTTGACCGACTCCGTCGCGGTCACCATCTCGCCGAGGTGGAAGAGCATCTGCACCAGCGACGCGGGATCGACGTTGATCTTCTCCGCGAAGTCGGTGAGCGAAGCACCGCGCGCCAGACGGACGGTCTCGCCGTTGCCCTTGCGAACACGCACGCCGCCGATGGTGGGGGCCTGCATGTTGTCGAACTCTTGACGACGCTGACGCTTCGACTTGCGACCGCGACGCGAGGGACCGCCCGGGCGACCGAAGGCACCCTGGGTCTGGCCGCGCTGGCCGGGGCGACCGCCACCGGGACGGCCGCCGAAGCCGCCGCCACCGGGACGACCCGGAGCACCGCCGCCACCGCCACGGCCCGGAGCGCCACCACGGCCCGGAGCGCCACCGCGTCCCGGAGCCTGCTGACGCCCGCCGGGGCCGCCGCCGAAGGCAGCCGGGGACTTGGGCATCATCGCAGGGTTGGGACGAGGCATGCCCGGACGGCCCTGGGCGCCGCCACCCTCACGGGAGGCCGGCGGACGCGGCGGACGGTTGTCTCCACCCTGGTCGCCGCCTCGCGGCGGGGCAGCCGGACGACGACCCATGCCCTGGGTCGAGGAGAAGGGGTTGTTGCCCGGGCGCGGAGCACCCGGACGAGCGCCCTGACGCGGAGCAGCCGGACGCGGAGCAGCCGGCGAAGGCGTCTGAGCCTTGGCGGCCGGCGCCTCGGGCGTCGCTGCGGGCTTGGCCTTGGCGGCGGGAGCCTGCGGCGCCGGAGCAGGCGCGGGCGCCTTCTTCGGACCGGGCTTCGGTCCGGGTCGCGGGCCCGGGGTCGCCGCCGGCGCCTTGGGCTCGGCGGCAGGCGTCTCTGCCTTCGTCGGCTCAGGCGTAGGCGCGGGCGTCTCGGCCGGGGTCGGGGCGGCCGGCTTCTCCGCAGCGGGGGCCGGCGCCTCGGCGGCCTTCGTGGGGGCTGCCTTCTTGGCAGGAGCCTTCTTTGCCGCCTTCTTCTCCGAGGCGGCCTTCAACTCGTCACCGAACTTGTCGGTGAAACGCTTTACGACAGGGGGCTCGACCGTCGACGACGCCGACTTGACGAACTCTCCCATCTCTCCGAGCTTGGCCAGAACGACCTTGCTCTCTACTCCGAACTCCTTTGCGAGTTCGTGGACTCGGACCTTAGCCACGCTTCTCCTTCTGGTCCGAGCCCCTCTGGCCGGACCGTTAGCTGGTGTGCACGCTCATCGCGAAGTACTCATCGAGTGCTCATGAGCTGCTGCTCCAATTTCTGTCGGTCAATTCGGACGGATCTGCCGCGTGCTGCACGTAGTCCCTCAGCGGGGACTCCCCGAGCCTGCCCTGGACCCGAAGGGCCCGGGAGAAAGCCCGGCGGCGGGCGGCCTGCTCGAGGCAAGCGGGAGTGGGGTGGATGTAGGCGCCCCGGCCCGCTGCCCTTGCCTCAGGATCTGGGACCACGGAGAGCCCGTCCCCCGACTCGCGGGCAACCACACGCAGCAACTCTTGCTTCGGAGCCCGGACCCGGCACCCGATGCACGTACGCACTGGAGAGTGCGCGCATGCGTCAGCGCCGTGTTTGCGAGCCACCGAGGACGAGTCTAGCGGTTCTGAGGTTTGTAACAGAATCGACCTCAGGTGTGTTCCCCACCGGAGGCCACAGGAGTCGCAGGCGCCTCGTCGGAGCGGATGTCGATCCGCCACCCGGTGAGCCTGGCTGCGAGGCGAGCGTTCTGCCCCTCCTTGCCGATCGCCAGGGAGAGCTGGAAGTCGGGTACGACGACGCGGGCCGACCGCGCCTCCCGGTCCACGATCTCCACGCTGGAGACCCGCGCCGGCGACAGCGCGTGTGCCACGAGCTCGGCCGGGTCCTCCGACCAGTCGACGATGTCGATCTTCTCGCCGTGGAGCTCGTGCATGACATTGCGCACACGCTGCCCCATCGGCCCGATGCAGGCACCCTTGGCGTTCACGCCGGGCACGGTCGAACGCACCGCGATCTTCGTCCGGTGGCCTGCCTCGCGGGCGATGGCACAGATCTCCACCGTGCCGTCGGCGATCTCGGGGACCTCGAGGGCGAAGAGCTTCTTGACGAGGTTCGGGTGCGAGCGCGAGAGCGTCACCTGCGGACCGCGCATGCCCTTGCGAACGCTCACCACGATGCACTTGATCCGCGTGCCGTGGTCGTAGCGCTCCCCGGGCACCCTCTCGACGAGCGGAAGGTGTGCCTCGAGCTTCCCGAGGTCGACGAGCACGTCCTGCGGGTCGCGACCCTGCTGGATCACCCCGGAGATGACGTCGCCCTCCTTGCCGGAGAACTCGCCGAACTTCGCGTCGTCCTCGGCGTCACGCAGCCGCTGGAGGATGATCTGCTTCGCGGTCGTGGCGGCGATCCGCCCGAAACCGGCAGGCGTGTCGTCGTACTCCCCGACGACGTTGCCCTCCTCATCGGTCTCGGCGGCGTAGACGGTGACGTGCCCGGACTTCTTGTCGAGCTCGACGCGTGCCTTTGCCTGGGCACCGGGGGTCTTGTGGTAGGCGATGAGCAGCGCCTGCTCGATGGCCTCCACGAGGATGTCGAAGGAGATCTCCTTCTCGCGCTCGAGCGAGCGCAGCACCATCATGTCGATGTCCACGGTGCTCAGCTCTCCTTCTTGTTGAACTCGATCTGGATGCGGGCCTTGGCGACCTCGTCGAAGCTGAGCACTCGCTCGGAGCCGTCGACGTCGAGGGTCGCACCCTTCTCGTCGCTGTCGCTGACCCGCCCGGTGAGGGTCGCGCCTTCGGTCGTGGTGACCTTGACGAGTCGGGAATGGTTGCGGCGCCAGTGGCGCGGCAGGGTGAGGGGGCGGTCCGTGCCTGGCGAGGTGACCTCGAGCGTGTAGGGGTGCTCCCCCATCACGTCTGACTCGTCGAGCAGACGCGAGACTTCTTTCGTCGCGTCGGCGATGTCGTCCATCGTCACGCCGCCGTCCTTGTCGACCGCGACTCGGAGCAGCCTTCGCCGACCGGCCGGTGTGAGCTCGATGGCCTCTACGTCGAGGCCGGAGGCTGCAAGGGGTGCGGTGAGTACCTCGGCAAGTCGGTCCCGGGTCTCCTGAGTGCTCACAGGCATCCTCCTCGCTGTGCTGTTGTCGGCCTTGCGCAGGCGTGACTAGAACCCTGGGCGGGCCTGCCTGTGCTGCCACCTTAGCGGACCAGGGCGGGGCGATAGAGTCGGCTCTCGTGCCGACCACCTCCGACCCCTCTCGCGGTGCCCGCTTCAGCCGCCGTGCCGCCCTCGCCGCGGTCGCTGCCCTTTCGGGCGCGGCGCTGGTGGGGTGCACCCGTGAGGAGCAGGGGCCGCGACGCGAGACGGCACCAGAGCCGGTGGAGCCCCAGGTCGACCCCGACGTGCTCGTCGCCGCACAGGCTCTGGCGAACCAGCAGCAGATACTCGACCTCCTCACCGCGACGCAGGAAGCACACAGCCGCTTCACGGGGCTCCTGGCGCCGGTCCTGACAGCCCACGAGGCGCACATCGCGCTGCTCCAGGATGCGGTCCCGGCCGGCGTGTCGGTGAGCCCCTCAACGGGTCCGGCCGGCCCGTCCCCCTCCCCGGACAGGTCCGCCGACGCCCTTCCGTCCGTGCCTCGCAATCGAGCCAGGGCGTTGGCTCAGGTCGCGCAGGCCGAGCGGGAGCTCGCCATCGCCACGAAGCGACACGCCTTCCGTGCCCAGAGCGGCGCCTTCGCGCGACTGCTCGGCAGCATGGCGGCGGCGGCAGCCCAGTACGACGTCGTGCTCTCGACGGCAACGGCAGGAGGCGAGTCCTCATGACGCCACAGGAGGCGCTCCAGCTCACGCTGGCGGGCGAGCACGCAGCGGTCTACCTGTACGGCGTACTCGGGGGCCGGGTATCGGCGTCGTCGCAGCCGATCCTGTGGCAGCGGGTCAGCGATGCCTACGAGCTGCACCGAGACCGCCGGGACCAGCTCGTGGCGATGGTCCGGGCGACTGGCGGGGACCCGGTTGCGGCCGAGGTCAGCTACGACCTGCCCAACCCGGCCAGGACAGCGGTCCAGCTCGAGGCCGCCGCCCTCGGGATCGAGCAGCGGTGCGCAGCCGTCTACGCAGACATGGTCGGGAGCACCTCCGGCGCGAACCGGCAGTGGGCGCTCGACTCGCTGGAGGACGCCGCGGTGCGGTTGCTCGGCTTCAGCGGAGAGGCAGAGGCCTTCCCGGGCATCGGTGAGCTCTGAGTCCGCGGCGGACGGCCCGCTTGGAGGTCAGCGCCAGCCGGAGACGATGCGGTGCACCTCGCCGAGCCTGTGGGCGACGGCGTCCGGCCGGCCCACCGAATGGCCCACCTGCCCCTCGGGGATGTCGCTGTGCGGCACGAGGATCGTCCGCATGCCGATGTTGGAGGCTCCCCAGATGTCGTCGAAGAGACGGTCGCCCACGAACACGCAGGCGCCGGGCTCCGTGACGCCGACTGCGTCCATGGCCGCGCGGAAGGCCTCAGGTGCGGGCTTGGTCCACGGCACCTCACTCGTGTAGACCGCTCCGTGGATCAGGTCGAGCACGCCGTCGCGCCGGAAGAACTCCTCGTGCCAGGCGCGCGGCCAGATCGTGTTGGACAGCACGCCGACCCGCATTCCGTCGTCGTGGAGCTGCTTGAACAGCCCGGGCACGTCCGGGTCGGTGCCGGTGTGCGGCTCCCAGAACTCGCGGTACGACGCAAGCAGGTCCTCGTCGTGGGTGAGGCCGGCGTGAGCGAACACGTCGGCGATCGTGGCGCTCGTGTGCTCGTCGCGGGAACGCGCCCACACCGCGCCGGTTGCCTCGAGCAGCTGCTCCGCTGCGGTGTGGTCGCCGTCGACCGCCGCCAGGGCGAGGGCCTCCGCCTCAGCGCGAAAGTCCACCGTGTGCCACGGCGTCAGCGTCCCGCCCCAGTCGAAGATGACCGCTTCGACGGGTGCGGCTGGACCTTCAGCCACGGACCACGCCGACCACGCGCGACACGATGTCGTCCACGGCGACGTTCTCGCGGTCGCCCGTCGTACGGTCCTTGACCTCGATCACCCCGTCGGCGAGACCCTTGCCGACCACGACGATGGTCGGGACACCGATGAGCTCGGCGTCCTTGAACTTCACGCCTGGTGAGACCTTCTGCCGGTCGTCGTACAGCACGGTGAGGCCCTGGGCATCCAGCTCCTCGGCGAGCGAGGCGGCCTTCTCGAAGACAGCCTGGTCCTTGCCTGTCGCGACCAGGTGCACGTCGGCAGGGGCGACCTCGCGCGGCCAGACCAAACCGAGCTCGTCGTGGGTGTTCTCCGCGATCGCCGCGACCGCACGCGAGACGCCGATGCCGTAGGAGCCCATGGTGACCGTCACGAGCTTGCCGTTCTCGTCGAGCACCTTCAGGTCCAGCGCGTCCGCGTACTTGCGGCCGAGCTGGAAGATGTGGCCCATCTCGATTCCGCGCGCCGACTCGAGGGTCCCGCCGCAGCTGGGGCAGGGGTCGCCGTCGCGGACCTCGGCGGCCTCGATCGTGCCGTCGGCGGTGAAGTCGCGTCCTGCCACGAGGTCGATGACGTGCTGCCCCTCGACGTTGGCCCCCGTGACCCAGCGGGTGCCCTCGGACACGCGGGGGTCAACGACGAAGCGGATCTTCGACTCGTTCTGCTCGCCGAGCACGCCGGGGCCGATGTAGCCCTTCACCAGCGCGGGGTGCTGGGCGAAGTCCTTCTCGTCGAACGCCTCGACCTCGATCGGCTCGAGCTGCCCCTCGAGGCGCTTGGCGTCGACGTCGCGGTCGCCGGGGATGCCGATCGCGAGCGGCTCGCGCGTGCCGTCGGGGTGCTTGAGGACCACCATGACGTTCTTGAGGGTGTCCCCTGCGCGCCAGGGCCGGTCATCGCGGGGGAAGCGCTCGTTCAGGTGGTCCACGAGCGTCTCGATGGTCGGGGTCCCGGGGGTGTCCTCGGCGTGCGCGGCCGGCACGTCGTCGTAGGCCTGGGGCTCGGGGGTGGGGACCTCGACAGCCTCGACGTTCGCGGCGTAGTCGCAGGAGGTGCACCGGACGTAGGTGTCCTCGCCGACCTCGGCCTTGGCGAGGAACTCCTCGGACTTCGAGCCACCCATCGCGCCGGAGGTGGCCTTGACGATGACGTACTCGAAGCCGAGCCGGTCGAAGGTCTTGACGTAGGCCGCGCGGTGCGCCTGGTAGGAGCGCTCGAGGCCCTCGTCGGTGGTGTCGAAGGAGTAGGAGTCCTTCATCACGAACTCACGGCCGCGCAGCAGGCCCGCGCGGGGACGCGCCTCGTCGCGGTACTTCGTCTGGATCTGGTACAGCCAGACGGGGAGGTCCTTGTAGGAGGAGTACAGATCCTTTACGACAAGGGTGAAGAGCTCCTCGTGGGTGGGACCGAGGAGGTAGTCGGCGTCTTTGCGGTCCTTGAGCCGGAAGATGCCGTCGCCGTATTCGGCCCAGCGGTTCGTGGCTTCGTAGGGCTCGCGCGGGAGAAGCGCGGGGAACTGAAGCTCCTGCGCCCCGATGGCGTCCATCTCCTCGCGGACGATGTTCTCGATGTTGCGCAGCACGCGAAGTCCCAGCGGGAGCCAGCTGTAGATGCCGGGCGCGGCGCGGCGGATGTAGCCCGCTCGGACGAGGAGCCGGTGGCTCGGCACCTCGGCGTCCGCCGGGTCCTCCCGGAGGGTACGCACGAACAGGTTCGACATCCGCATGATCATGGGCGCAAGGCTACCCAGGCGCTTCGCGGTACCGCACACCGAATATCCCCTGCGCCCGGAGGCACGAGAAGTTCGGCCCCCAGCCGGTCCTGCTGCCGCTCCGCGGAGGCTTCAGAACATGATGGTGGCGAAGACGGAGGTCTGCTCGAAGCCCACCGCCTTGTAGGCCCGGCGGGCGGGCACGTTGTGCTCGTTGACGTAGAGAGACACGACCGGGGCGATCTCGCGCAGGGCGTAGTCGATCACCGCCGCCATCCCGGCGGTCGCCAGGCCCTCCCCGCGACGTTCGGGGTCGACGTACACGCCCTGGACCTGGCAGGCGTACGGCGTGACCGCGGCGATCTCGGCCTTGAACAGCACCCTGCCGCCCTCGATGCGGGCGAAGGACCATCCCTTGCCGATCAGCTGGGCGACGCGTGCGCGGTACATGTCGGCTCCGCCGCCGAGCTCGGGCGAGATCCCGACCTCCTCTGTGTACATCGCCACGCAGGCCGGGTAGAGCGCCTCCAGGTCCTCGATCGTCGTGCGGCGCACCCCGGGGTCCGGCGCCACCTTCGGCGTCGCACTGGTCTCGAGGTGCGGCTGGTTCCAGCGAAACTCACGTGGCGGCGACCAGTGCTCTGACAGGTGGGTCCAGATGCCGGCCACCAGGTCGGCGGGCCCGACGATCGTGGAGCAGCGGCGGTGCTGCCGGATACCTCGGGCAGCGAACGCCGCCAGCGCCTCCGGGCCCGCGTCGACCGGCACCAGGTTGGCGGCTGAATGGCAGGCGGAGACGAGCTCGCCGTCCTCGACGTACCCCCACATCTCCCCGCCCATCCAGCGCGGGTCGAGCTGGGTCACGCGTGCTCGGTAGTCGACGAAGACGTTCACGACCGGGTCGCGCGCCACGAGCTCCAACATCGCGGGGAGGTCGGAGGGGCCGAGGAGGCGCAGGCCGTGCTGAGTGCGGAGCACGTACCGGAGCCTACGTCACCAGAAGCCGCCGCCGGGGGTCGTTCGGGACAGCCGCGCGGCGTGGCGATCCCCCGGGCCGGGAGGGAGGTACGACGACCAGCGGATCGCTCAGCCGACGGTGACCGTCGGGGCCCCACCGTCGCCGTCGACCGGCTCGCCCATCTCCTCGGCGATCCGCATCGCCTCCTCGATGAGGGTCTCGACGATCTTCGACTCGGGCACGGTCTTGATGACCTCGCCCTTGACGAAGATCTGACCCTTGCCGTTGCCGGAGGCGACACCCAGGTCGGCCTCACGAGCCTCGCCCGGGCCGTTGACGACGCAACCCATCACGGCGACGCGTAGCGGAACCTCGAGGCCCTCGAGGCCGGCGGTCACCTCGTCGGCGAGCTTGTAGACGTCGACCTGGGCCCGGCCGCAGGAGGGGCACGAGACGATCTCGAGCCGACGCGGGCGGAGGTTGAGCGACTCGAGGATCTGCTGGCCGACCTTGACCTCCTCGACCGGCGGGGCCGAGAGCGAGACCCGGATGGTGTCGCCGATGCCCTTCGACAGCAGGGCGCCGAAGGCGACGCTGGACTTGATCGTGCCCTGGAAGGCAGGGCCCGCCTCGGTGACGCCGAGGTGGAGCGGCCAGTCACCGCGCTCGGCGAGCATCTCGTAGGCGCGGACCATCACGACCGGGTCGTTGTGCTTCACCGAGATCTTGAAGTCGTGGAAGTCGTGCTCCTCGAACAGCGAGGCCTCCCATACAGCAGACTCGACGAGCGCCTCGGGGGTGGCCTTGCCGTACTTCTCCAGCAGCCGCTTGTCGAGCGATCCGGCGTTCACGCCGATGCGGATCGAGGTGCCGTGGTCCTTCGCGACCTGAGCGATCTGCTTGACCTGGTCGTCGAACTTGCGGATGTTGCCGGGGTTCACCCGCACGGCGGCACAGCCGGCCTCGATGGCGGCGAAGACGTACTTGGGCTGGAAGTGGATGTCGGCGATCACCGGGATCTGCGAGTGCTGGGCGATCTGGGGAAGCGCGTCGGCGTCGTCCTGCGAGGGGCAGGCGACCCGGACGATGTCACAGCCGGCGGCGGTGAGCTCGGCGATCTGCTGCAGGGTGGTGTTGACGTCGGAGGTGACCGTGGTCGTCATCGACTGCACCGAGATCGGGGCGTCTCCTCCGACGAGGACCTTGCCGACCTTGATCTGGCGGGTCTTGCGGCGTTCGGCGAGCACCGGCGGCGGGGCGGCGGGCATTCCGAGGTCGACCGAGGTCATGCGTTTCCTTCTCTCCCAGAGTCTCCGAGGCGGTCCCGACCGGATCGACCCCCATGTCGTGGGGTCGGGCTCGACCACCAGCCCTCGACGTTACCCGAGGCGAACCGGCGCCACGATGTCGGCGTAGATCAGCACCACGCTCATGACCAGGATCACCCCGGCCATGACGTAGGCGACCGGGAGCAGCTTGGCGACGTCGAAGTAGCCGGGGTCGGGTCGACCGAAGAGCCGGGCGATGCCGCGGCGTACCGCTTCGTAGAGCGCGCCCGCGATGTGGCCGCCGTCGAGCGGCAGCAGCGGGATGAAGTTGAACATGCCGACGAAGAGGTTGATGCCGCCCAGGAGCATCACCAGGCTGACGAAACGGTCGCTGACCGGTATCTCGTGGGTCGAGGCCACCTCACCCGCCACGCGGCTGGCGCCCACCACGCTCATCGGGCTGTCGTCGGCACGCTCGGTGATGCCCAGCGCCGCCTGGCCGACCTCGTACAGCTTCACCGGCAGGCTCCCGAGCGCCTTCAGCGTCTCCCAGGTGTAGGTGCCCATCTGCGTCACGACGAAGACCGGCCCTTGCTTCTCCAGCACGACCTCCGGTGCGACGCCGAGGAAGCCGACCTCGACGTACTCGTCGGTCTGCTCGAGGTCGGGACGTGCAGAGACCATCGTGTTGGTCGTGGTCGTCTGCCGCTCGCCGTCGCGGACGTAGACGAAGGTGGCCTGGCCGCCCTCGTTGGCCCGGATCATCGAGCTGAGCTGCTCCCACGACGTGATCGCGGTGCCGTTCATCTCGACGATGCGGTCGCCGGGTTGGAAGCCTGCCTGCTTGGCAGGCGCCACCGGGTCGGCGGCGGTGCAGGTGCGGTCGGGGTCGGGCTCGCTCGCCGCGACCACACAGTCGGAGACCTCGTTGACGGTCGTGGTGGGGGTCTGGACTCCGTGCAGCATGAAGACCGCTCCGAAGAGCAGGAAGGCGAGCACGAGGTTCACCGTGGGCCCACCGGCCATCACGATGACCTTCTTCCACCAGGGGAGCTTGTAGAAGAGGCGGTCCTCGTCACCAGGTTCGACGAGCTCGTACTCCGCCGCTCGGGCGTCGGAGATGATCTGCGTGAACAGCCCGGTGTTGCTCTTGCGGATCCGGTTGGGGTCCTCACCCTTGCCGGGCGGCAGCATCCCGACGAGCTTGACGTAGCCGCCAAGGGGCACGGACTTGATGCCGTACTCGGTCTCGCCCTTGCGACGTGACCAGACCGTGTTGCCGAAACCGACGAAGTACTGGGTGACCTTGACGCCGAACTTCTTGGCGGGGACGAGATGGCCCACCTCGTGGAGGCCGATCGAGACCGCCACGCCCACGACGAAGAGCACCACGCCGAGGGTGTACATCAGCACGGTGATCATCGGTGGCGCTCCAGCTCGTTGCGGGTCTCGGTGCGCGCCCAGGCGTCGGCTGCCAGGACGTCCTCGACGGTCAGGTCTTCCTGGGTAGAGGGTACGTCGTGCCTGGCCAGGACGTCCTCGACCATCGGGACGATGTCGACAAATCGCATCCCTCCCGTGAGGAAGGCGTCGACGCAGACCTCATTGGCGGCGTTGTAGACCGCGGGGGCGGTGCCTCCGCGTCCACCGGCCTCACGGGCCAGGCGCACGGCGGGGAACGCCTCGTCGTCGAGCGGGAAGAACTCCCAGGTCTCGGGCTTGCTCCAGTCGACCGCCGGGGCGGCGTCTCGGACCCGGTCGGGCCAGGCCATGCCCAGCGCGATGGGGATCATCATGGACGGCGGCGAGGCCTGGGCCAGCGTCGACCCGTCGTAGAACTCCACCATCGAGTGCACGACCGAGGTCGGGTGAACGACGACCTCGATCGCGTCGAAGTCGATACCGAAGAGCAGATGCGCCTCGATCACCTCCAGCCCCTTGTTCACGAGAGTCGCGGAGTTGATGGTGACGACTGGCCCCATCGACCAGGTCGGGTGCGCCAGCGCCTGCTCGCGAGTCACGTCTTGGAGCTCGTCGCGGGTGCGCCCCCGGAACGGCCCGCCGCTCGCGGTGAGCACGAGCCGGCGAACCTCGTCGAGCCGGCCACTGCGCAGGCACTGTGCGAGCGCGCTGTGCTCGCTGTCGACCGGGACGATCTGGCCGGGCTTGGCCCGCGAGGTGACGACTGGGCCCCCGATGATCAGCGACTCCTTGTTGGCCAGGGCCAAGGTGGCGCCGGCGTCGAGAGCGGCGAGGGTCGGACGCAGGCCCACGGCCCCGGTGATGCCGTTGAGCACGACGTCGCAGCCCATGCCGGCAGCCGTGACCGAGGCCTCCTCCCCGAGCCCTGAGTACGCCGGTGCGAACTCCTCGACCTGGGCCCGGAACAGCTCGGGGTTCGACCCTCCGGCGGTCAGACCGACGACGCGGAAGGCGCCGGGGTTCGCCCGAACGACGTCGAGGGCCTGGGTCCCGATCGAACCGGTGGATCCGAGGATGACGACGTCACGGCGCAGGCTCATGACGCTCATCCTGTCACCGGGGCGCGAAAGGCCCTCAGGGACGTCCTGCGTCGTGCTCGCCAATGCGGCCGTCACCTACGACGACCGGCCGTCACCTACGACGACGCAGGGTGCGGCGGCACGCGACTTGGCCCATATCGGCGCCGTCGCGGATCGCCTGCGCGCCCTTGTTGGTACCCCCAATGAGCAACGGAATCGATTCCTCAATCGCGATTCCGCCACTATATCCACGTCGCCAACGGAGTTTGACTGCCCAATTCGTAGCCATACCTCGGGCGGCACCCTACCCTGTTTGCATGCACGACGACGCTTCATCGACCCGATCGGGCGGCCCCGGCCTCCCGCAGGAGCGGCGGCTGGTCACCGAGATCCCGGGTCCGGCCTCCAAGGCCAAGCTGGCCCGGCGGCAGCAGCACGTCGCCTCCGGCGTGGGAACGATCCTGCCCGTGTTCGTGGAGGCAGCAGGCGGTGGCGTCCTCGTCGACGCTGACGGCAACTCGCTGATCGACCTCGGGTCGGGCATCGCCGTCGTGAGCGTCGGCAACGCCGCCCCCGAGGTGACCCGCCGCGTGGTCGAGCAGGTCAACGCCTTCACCCACACCTGCTTCATGGTCACGCCCTACGACGGGTATGTCGACGTGTGCGAGCAGCTCGCGGAGCTGACGCCCGGCGACCACGCGAAGAAGTCCGCGCTGTTCAACTCCGGCGCGGAAGCGGTCGAGAACGCCGTCAAGATCGCGCGAGCGGCGACCGGGCGCAACGCCGTCGCCGTGTTCGACCACGCCTACCACGGCCGCACGAACCTGACCATGGCGATGACCGCGAAGAACATGCCCTACAAGCACGGGTTCGGACCGTTCGCGGGTGAGGTGTACCGCGCCCCGATCTCCTACCCCTTCCGCGAGCCCGCCGACATCACAGGGGCGCAGGCGGCCGACCGGGCGATCGACGTACTCGACAAGCAGGTCGGGCCCACCAACCTCGCGTGCGTGGTGATCGAGCCGATCCTCGGCGAGGGCGGGTTCGTCGTCCCCGCCGACGGGTTCCTCGCCCGCCTGCGGGAGTGGACGCAGCAGCACGACATCGTGCTCGTGGCGGACGAGATCCAGACCGGCTTCTGCCGCACCGGCGACTGGTTCGCCTGCGACCACGAGGGGGTCGTGCCCGACATCGTCACCACCGCCAAGGGACTCGCCGGAGGTCTTCCCCTCGCGGGCGTCACCGGCCGGGCGGACCTCATGGACTCGGTCCACGTCGGAGGACTTGGCGGCACCTACGGCGGCAACCCTGTCGCCTGCGCCGCCGCGCTGGGAGCGATCGAGGCGATGCGCAAGCACGACCTCGTCGACCGTGCACGCGACCTCGGGGGGACCATGCACGAGCGGCTGACAGCCATCGCGAGCCGTCACCCCTCAGCTGCCGACATCAGGGGCCGCGGCGCCATGATGGCGGTCGAGATCGTCGGCGCGGACGGGCTGACCCCTGACCCCGTTCGCGCCGGCTCGGTCTCGGCGTACTGCCATGCGAGGGGCGTGGTCACCCTGACCGCGGGCACGTACGGCAACGTGCTGCGCTTCCTCCCCCCGCTGTCCATGCCTGACCACCTGCTCGCCGAGGCGTTCGACGTCGTCTCCGAGGCGTTCGACGCAACAGCCTGAAGTCAGAGGCAGCTGCCTGAAGTTCGTGAACCATCACAACCTTCCCGTTGTGTCACTAGACTGACAATCGGGGAAGCCCGGCCGAGGGAGGCTGGGAGATGGGAGCCGAGCAATGGGCGTATCCGTCGTCGGCGCGAGCGGACGGTCACTGACCAAGATGGGCACCGCCGCGGCAGCTCTCACCATCCTCGGCGGCGCCGGCTTCTACCTCTACGGCCCTCCGGTCACCCCCGCGCTCCACGGGGCTGCAATGAGCGAGTGCAACGAGCTGATCGGCGGCAACTACCGCAACTATCAGCTGACGTGGGTGGTCGACACGAGGCCACACTGGCTCTGCAGCGACCGCTTCAAGCCCGCGGCGGATCCCGTCGACATGGGCTGGTGGGTGACCCCCGGCCTCTGGTGAGGTCGGGGGTCTCTCCCTCCCCGGGTCTAGTCGTCGCGCTGCCCCCACGGTGAGCCGTACTCCACGAGAAGGTCGAGGAACGGCACCGCGTCGAACGCCTCGGGCCCGAGCACGCCGCTCCCGCTCCACGTGCCGTTCACCAGCAGCTCGAGGGCGATCACCGGGTTGACCGCGGTCTGCCACACGACGCACTGGTGGCCGTACTCGGTCATCGACCAGGAGTTGTCGACCACGTGATAGAGGTACGTCGACCGAGGCCGGCCGTCCTTGCCCGTGCCGGTCACCTGAAGGCCCGCGCACGTCTTGCCGCCCATCCGGTCGCCGAGGGTCGCCGGGTCGGGCAGGCAGGCGGCCACCACGTCACGCGGCGAGACCTCCACGCCTCCGACCCGGACCTTCTCGGTGCGGTCGAGTCCCAGCTGGTGCAGGGTCTTGAGCACATCGATGAACTCGGTTCCGAGGCCGTACTTGAACGTCACCCGCCGCGCGTCGACCCAGCGGGGCATGAGCAGCACCTCTTCGTGCTCGACGTTCACGCACTCCACTGGTCCGATGCCCTCGGGGAAGTCGAAGACCTCGGGCTCGCTGAAGGGGGCGGTGGTGAACCAGCCCTTGTCCTTCTCCCACACCACGGGCGGGTTGAGACACTCCTCGATCGTCGTCCAGATGCTGAACGAAGGAGCAAACTCGTACCCCTCGACGGTCAGGTTGGCTCCGTCGCGGGTGCCGAGCTCGTCGATCTCCGAGAACAGGTGGTCCGCGGCGTACCTCGCGAAGACGTCGGAGAGACCAGGCTCGACGCCGATCCCGACGAGGGCTAGCCGTCCGGCGGACTCCCACTCCCCCGCCTTGGCGAACTGCTCGTCGCCGAGCTTCACGCCGGTCCGGGAGTACGGCTGCTCCGGGTGCGGTCGCGACAGGCTCATCGCCATGTCGAGGTAGTCCGCGCCTGCAGCGAACGCACCGTCGAAGATCGGCATGACGAAGCGCGGGTCCACGGCGTTCATCACGTGCGTCACGCCGTGCTCCCTGGCGATCGCGGCGACCGCATCAGGGCTGGAGGCGTCGACCCGCGCCGGGACGAAACGCTTATCGGCCGCTGCGGCCTTCTCCGCACGGGCGAGGTCGTAGTCGGCGACGACGATCGTGTCGAAGAAATCTCGGCGGGCGGCGATGGCCGTGAACGCCGCCCCCACGCCCCCGGCGCCGACGAGCAGGATCCTCACCGGGTCACTCCCCTATGTAGGACATGACGTGCTTGATGCGCGTGTAGTCCTCGAGGCTGTAGGAGGAGAGGTCCTTGCCATGGCCGGAGTACTTGAAGCCACCGTGCGGCATCTCCGAGACGAAGGGGATGTGGGTGTTGATCCACACGACACCGAAGTCGAGGCCCTTGGCCATCCGCAGCGCGCGGGCGTGGTCCTTGGTCCATACCGAGGAGGACAGGCCGTACTTCACGCCGTTGGCCCAGCGCAGGGCCTCCTTCTCCTCGGTGAACCGCTGCACGGTGATGACCGGCCCGAAGATCTCCTCCTGGATCGCCTCGTCGTCCTGCTTGAGGCCGGAGACCACGGTGGGGCTGTAGAAGTAGCCGCGCTCACCCTGGCGGGAGCCGCCGATCTCGATGCTCGCGTGGTCGGGCAGCCGCTCCACCATCCCGCTGACCCGGGCGAGCTGGTTCTCGTTGTTGAGCGCGCCGTAGAGGATGTCGGGGTCGTTCGGCGCTCCGGTCTTGGTGTTGCGTGCCTGCTCGGTGAGGGCGGCGACGAAGTCGTCGTGGACGCCGGGGGCGGCGAGCACGCGGGTGGCTGCGGTGCAGTCCTGGCCCCCGTTGAAGTAGCCGGCTACCGCGATCGCCTCCGCGGCCGCCTCGATGTCGGCGTCGTCGAAGATCACCACGGGCGCCTTGCCGCCGAGCTCGAGGTGGGTGCGCTTGAGCTTGGTGCCGGCCGACTGGGCGACCTCGCTGCCGGCGCGGACCGAACCGGTGATGGACACCATCTCGGGGGTCGGGTGGTCGACGATGGCGCGGCCGGTTTCGCGATCGCCGCAGATGACGTTGAAGACGCCCGGGGGCAGGAACTCCTGCGCCATCTCCGCGAACATCGTGGTCGTGGCCGGGGTCGTGTCGGACGGCTTGAGGACCACGGTGTTGCCGGCGGCGAGAGCCGGGGCGATCTTCCAGATCATCATCATCAGCGGGTAGTTCCAGGGCGTGACCTGCCCGATCACCCCGATCGGCTCGCGCCGGATCATCGAGGTGTAGCCCTTCATGTACTCGCCCGAGGACCGTCCCTCGAGCACCCGTGCGGCGCCCGCGAAGAACCGGAGCTCGTCGACCGAGGGCGGCAGCTCCTCCTCGGCGGTGAGCTGGATCGGCTTGCCGGTGTTCTCGCACTCCGCCTGCACGAACTCGTCCGCGCGGGCCTCGAGCGCGTCCGCGATCTTGAGCAGTGCGAGCTGTCGCTCCGACGGGGTCGTCTCGCCCCAGGTCTCGAACGCTTCGGCGGCGGCCATCATCGCCCGGTCGACGTCCTCGGGGCCTGAGGCCGGAGCCGTGGCGTACTTCTCCCCGGTCGCGGGATTCACGATGTCGTAGGTCTCTCCGGAGGCGGCGTCGACGTCCTTGCCCCCGATGATGTTGCGGAACTGCTTTGCGTTCTCAGCCATCCCTGTGCGCCTTTCGTCTGCCGCCCCGGGCCCGTCGGAGGGCTCGCCGGGACACCTCGAGTCAAGTACGTCGGACACGGCAGTCCGACGCGAGTGAGCCTAGTCACCCGACAACGGATTCGGTATAGCGAACGGGCTGGCAGCCACGAAATCTTCTGCAGCAGCGACCTTCGACCGATGACTTCGCTGCTGATACGGCGCGGTCCGCGTGACCCGGCTCTGTGTCCTCCCCCCGTCGGGCTCTTCCTCTTCGTGGATTCGAGTCGTCGGGAGGCGCGGTCCTGTGCGTCAGCGGCAGGTGGTGAGCCATTCCTCGAAGCTCCATGCCTCGAGGAACTGACGAGCGCCCGCGCCGCCTGCACGCAGCAGGGTCTCCTGTTCCGCCTCGGAGAGGTCGAAGTCGATCGCGCTGATCCCTGCGGTGTCGACGTACACCGACCGGGCCACATTGCAGCGGTCGCGGGTGTGCTCGGCCTGGTTGGCCTCGATGGCGGTCTCCACGAGCGCGATGCCCATGGACAGGGGGCCCTTGACCGGCTTCGGCAGCCCCAACTTGTCGAGGCCGAGCGCGTCGAGCCGCACGCCGATGGTCGGCCACCGCGGCGGAAGCTCGTCGAGCCGGTCGAAGGTGCTGATCGGGTAGTTCGAGATGAGTCCGCCGTCGACCAGCGTGGAGGTGCCGTCGACGCCTCTCAGGGTGACCGGCTCGAAGAAGTACGGGATGGAGGCCGAGGCGCGCACGGCGTCGACGACCTTCTGCTCGTCGGGGTCGAGGCCGTACTCGCCGTAGTCCCAGGGCAGCTGCGCGAGCCGGCGACGAGAGACGTCACTGGCCATCACGACCAGGGACCAGCGATGATGCATCGCTCCGTCGTCGCCAAGGTCGTCGGTGCGGAGGTCGCCGAAGGTCTCGACACCGAGGTCACGCAGGACACCGGCCAGCCAGTCGGCGAGGTAGTCGCCCTCGAAGGCCCCGCCGTCCACGAGGACGGAGAGTCCGTCGGTCAGGAAACCGAACGGCCCCATCAGGCGCCCTGGCAGGCCACGGTCGCGGAACTTGCGGTAGTCGAGGGTGCGGGCGATCTCGACGAGCCTGCTCGGCTGCTCCCCACGACGCTGCATCGCGGCCAGGACCGCACCCACGATCGCTCCCGCCGAGGTGCCCGCGACACGGGGGAAGTGGTAGCCCGCCTCAGCCAGCTCCACCACGGCGCCCGCGAGCGCGATCCCTTTGACGCCCCCGCCCTCGAGCACGAGGTCGGCCTGCTTGGTTGTCGATGCGCCCGAGATGTCCATGCGGCGACAGTAGCGACGACCGGGGACAACCTCCCGCAGGCCGAGCGATGTCGGCCATCGGGGGCTCAGGCGGAGCGGATTCGGCGCGTCCGCGGCTCAGGCCGAGTAGACGCAGACCCCGTCCACCCAGGTGGAGACGACCGACGAAGCGCCGATCTCCTCGGGTCCGGCAAGGAACGGGTCCCGGTCGAGCACCGCGAGGTCGGCCAGGCTGCCCGGCTCGATGACCCCGGTGCGGTCGTGGTGGTTCACGAACGCCGAGCCGGACGTGTAGGCGGCAAGTGCCTGGTGAAGGGTGATCGCCTGCTCGGGAAGGAACGGCTCGGTCCCCGCGCGACCGTCCTCGTCGTGGACCACGCGGTTGACCGCGACATGGATCCCCGCCAACGGGTCGGGAGAGCTCACCGGCCAGTCGCTCCCGGCAGCCAAGCGCGCCCCCGCCCGGACCAGGTCGCCGAAGGGGTACTGCCACGCGGCTCGCTCGGGGCCGAGGTAAGGCAGCGTGAGGTCGACCATGTGATCGTCGTAGGCAGCCCACAACGGCTGCATGTTCGCGGCGACGTCGAGCGCTGCGAAGCGGGCCCGGTCGTCGGGGTGGATCACCTGGATGTGCGCGATGTGGTGGCGCAGGTCGTTCGGACCGTTCGACGTACGCGCGTGCTCGACTGCGTCGAGGGCTTCCCGCACCGCTCGGTCGCCGATCGCGTGGAAGTGCACTTGGAAACCCTCGGCATCGAGACGAGCGACAGCC
Organism: Nocardioidaceae bacterium; assembly: GCA_035456965.1. Classification (GTDB taxonomy): domain Bacteria; phylum Actinomycetota; class Actinomycetes; order Propionibacteriales; family Nocardioidaceae; genus Nocardioides_C. The sequence goes on along the minus strand of DATICF010000106.1, from coordinate 48,584 downwards.
TCGCGAAGATCGGCAGGGTCCACGAACGAGAGCCCGCTGTTGCTCGTGGCGCAGCCGCAGCCGTCCAGGTAGGGCGCGGTCATCCCCGCTGTGTAGCTCTCGGCGACACCGTCCTGCATCACCTTCACTGCGCCGGGCACGAATCGGTCCCGCCCGAGGCGGTTGCGCCGCTCGACGAGGCCGTCGACCTGTTCGACGCCGCGGTCACGCTCCCACCACAGAGCACCCCGAACCCGAGCGGTCAAAGTGCCGGCCTCGGCAGCCCGGACGTAGGCCGACGACGGGTCGCCCTGTGCTGCGTAGTCGCCCAGGATCGCGTCCTGCCACGCCGTCACCCCGAGTGAGTGGAGGTAGGCCTGGGCGCCGCGCAGGGCTTCGTAGTACTCCTCGTGGGTGGTCGCGGGGATGAGCCCTTCGACGAGCTTCATCGCCCCTTCGTGCAACGTGCCGCTCGGGTTGCCGTCGGCGTCGCGCTGGATCCGGCCGTCGGCAGGGTCGGGGGTACGGCGGTCGACGCCTGCCAGCTCGAAGGTCCTGGTGTTGACCCAGGCACAGTGATGGTCGGCGCTGAGGAGGAAGACCGGGCGGTCGAAGACGACCTGGTCGAGCTCTGCCGCGCTCGGGCCACCAGGTCCGAAGACCGCCGTCGACCAGCCACCTCCGCCGATCCATGAGATCTCGGGGTTGGCCTGTAGGTAGGACTTGATGGCAGCGAGGTACCCCTCGCGGCTGTCGATCCCCGAGAGGTCTAGGCGCAGCCTCTCCAGACCCCCCTGCACCGGGTGCACGTGGGCGTCCTGGAAGCCCGGGAGCAGGAGCCCACCCGCGAGGTCCACCTCCTCGGCACGTGCCGGGGCCTCGAGGTCGTCGTCGGGAGCGATCCGGGTGACTCGACCGTCGCTCACGACGACGCCCACGCCGCGCAGGTGACGTCGTCCGTCGAACACGTTCCCGTTGCGGAACACCCGCGACGCCCCTGGGATCACCCAGCACCTCCACCTATCTTCGGAATCAGTGGCTCTTGCTCGCCAATCAGCACGAGTTGAATATCAGCATGGCACCCCTACAACGAAATCGCTTGCCTGATGCGATGCTGCCAAGCATGATGGGGACAACGAACTGACGTACGGAGGAAGCCTCATATGTCATCTGACGCGACGGGCAAGGACTCGGGCACGGCGGCGGGCACCGCGATGGACAGCGCCGCCTACGCCGCGTTGCAGGAGTCCGCGCGGGACCACCTCTGGATGCACTTCACCCGGCACTCGAGCTACGAGCACGGCGACGTACCGGTCATCGTGAAGGGCGAGGGCCCCTACGTCTGGGACGCACAGGGCAAGCGGTACCTCGACGCCCTTGCGGGGCTCTTCGTGAACCAGCTCGGGCACGGCCGGACCGAGCTCGCAGAGGCTGCGGCGAAGCAGGCCTCGGAACTCGCGTACTTCCCTCTCTGGTCCTACGCCCATCCGACCGCGATCGAGCTGGCCGAGCGGGTCGCAGGCATGGCACCCGGTGACCTGAACCGCGTCTTCTTCACCACCGGTGGAGGCGAGGCCGTCGAGACCGCCTGGAAGCTGGCCAAGAACTACTTCAAGCTCACCGGCAAACCGATGAAGCACAAGGTGATCAGCCGGTCCATCGCCTACCACGGCACCACCCAGGGAGCCCTGTCGATCACCGGCCTCCCAGCTCTCAAGGCGGTGTTCGAGCCGCTGGTGCCGTCCACGTTCCGCGTTCCCAACACGAACTTCTACCGCGCTCCCGAACACGCCGAGGACCTCGAGGTCTTCGGCCGTTGGGCAGCCGACCAGATCGCCATCGCCATCGAGGACGAGGGCCCCGAGACGGTGGCGGCGGTGTTCCTCGAGCCCGTCCAGAACGCCGGCGGATGCTTCCCGCCGCCGCCCGGCTACTTCCAGCGCGTGCGCGAGATCTGCGACGAGTACGACGTCCTGATGGTGAGCGACGAGGTCATCTGCGCCTTCGGCCGGCTCGGCTACGCCTTCGGCGCAGAGCGGTACGGCTACGAGCCGGACATGATCACCGTCGCCAAGGGACTCACCTCGGGGTACTCCCCGCTCGGCGCGATGATCGCTTCCGACAAGCTGATGGAGCCTTTCCGCCAAGGCACGAACATGTTCGCGCACGGCTACACCTTCGGGGGCCACCCGGTCTCGACGGCAGTCGGCCTGGCAAACCTCGACATCTTCGAGCGGGAGGGCATCTTCGAGCACGTCCGGGAGAACGAGGCCGCCTTCCGAGCGACTCTCGAGAAGCTCAACGACCTGCCCATCGTCGGCGACGTGCGCGGCGACGGATACTTCTACGGCATCGAGCTGGTGAAGGACAAGGCCACCAAGGAGACCTTCAACGACGCCGAGGCCGAGATGCTGCTCCGCGGCTTCCTCTCCAAGGCGTTGTACGACGAGGGCCTCTACTGCCGCGCCGACGACCGCGGCGACCCGGTCATCCAGTTCGCACCGCCTCTGATCTGCGACCAGCAGCACTTCGACGAGATCGAGCAGAAGGTCCGCGTCGTTCTCGAGAAGGCCTGGACGATCCTGCCCGACGAGCCGCAGGAGGTCTCCGAGGCGCCGCCGCCGCGGAAGTACGAGAGCACCGAGCGCATCGGCAGAATGTGAGCGGAATGGGCTGGGGCACCTGACCCGACCCTCGTCCTCGGGCGAGCCCTAGGGCGCTGGGGGTGGCGCTTCCCCGGGGCCCTTGGGAAAGCAGCGGGCGCCGCCCTGAGCCGCTAGCTCAGGAGTCGAAGCCGAGACCCAGGGCGTCGAGGGACCGCAGCCACAGGTTGCGGCGGCCGCCTCGGGCGTCGGCCCGGGCCAGTGACCAGCGGGTGAGCGAGATCCCGGCGTAGCGCAGCGGCTCGGGCGGGAACGGCCACGGCTTCTCACGCACGATGCGCAGCGTCGTACGCTCGGTCTCCTCCCCCGCGAGCAGGTCGATCATCACGTCGGCCCCGAACCGCGTCGCTGCCACCCCGAGGCCGGTGTAGCCCGTGGCATAGGCGACGCGCCCGTCGTACGCCGTGCCGAAGAAGGCGCTGAACTGCGTGCAGGTGTCGATCACCCCGCCCCACCGATGCGTGAAGCGGACACCGGCCAACTGGGGGAAGGTCTCGAGGAAGTGGTCCGCGAGCAGCCTCTGCGTCGCGTCGCGCTGCTCGAGGTCGCGGCGGATCCGACCGCCGTAGTGGTAGACCGCGTCGTAGCCGCCCCACACGATCCGGTTGTCGCGGGTGAGCCGGTAGTAGTGGAACAGGTTCGCGGCGTCACCGATCCCCTGGCGCCCGGCCCAGCCGATCGACTTCATCTGCTCGGCGGTCAGGGGCTCCGTCGCGAGCACGTAGTCGTAGACCGGCACGGTCATCAGCCGCAGCCTGCGCAGCAGCGGTGGGAAGGCGTTCGTGGCGAGCGCGACCTGCTCCGCGCGGACGGTGGCCCTGGCGGCGCGGACCTCGACCCCGGACCCGAGCCGCGACAGCCCGGTCACCGGCGTCCCTTCGTAAATGCGTACGCCGAGCGAAAGACACGCCTCTCTCAGCCCCCAGGCCAGCCGGGCCGGCTCGACGAGGGCGGTCCTCGTCCGGTCCAGCAGACCCCCGAGGTACGTCGACGAGCGGACCTCGGCCTGGACGGCCGACTCGTCGAGCAGCTCCACGTCGTGGCCGGCGGCGCGCATCTTCGACGCGAGACCGGCGAGCTCCTCCAGCTGGTGGGGGGCCGTGGCGACCGAGAGCTCGCCGGTCTCCTCCCAGCGGCAGTCGATGTCGTAGCGGCGTACCGCCTCGGCGATCTCGGCGAGGTTGCGTGCGCCGAGCTCGTCGAGGGTGGCCAGCTCGTCCGGCCACCGGTCCATGCCGTTGGCGAAGCCGTGGGTGAGGCTGGCCGAGGCGAAGCCGCCGTTGTGGCCGCTTGCCTGGTCACCACACCGGCCTGCCTCGAGCACGACGACGTCACGTCCCGGGTCGCGCTCCTTCGCGCGGAGGGCGGTCCACAGCCCGGTGTAGCCGCCGCCCACCACGACAAGGTCAGCAGCCGTGTCGTGCACAGGCGGCGGCAGGGACTCGGGGCGGGCGGGGTCGTCGAGCCAGAGGACGGAGGGGGCGGCGGCCGCCAGCGCGTCACGGGCCGCGCGGGACGTGGTCGAGGTGTGGGTCACCGGCCGAGGCGACGCCGACGGCTGAGCTCACCGAGCACGACCAGCGTGAGCGCCAACAAGAACATGATCGTGCCGATGACGTTGATCTGCGGCGGGATGCTGCGCTGGGCCGCGCCCCAGACGAACATCGGGAAGGTCACCGTCTGGCCGGAGTTCAAGTTGGTGATGATGAAGTCGTCGAACGACAGCGAGAAGCTCAGCAGCGCCGCGGCCAGGATGCCCGGGAAGACCAGCGGGAAGGTCACCCGCCAGAAGGTCTGCCACTCGTTGGCGTAGAGATCCATCGCCGCCTGCTCGAGGCGGGGGTCGAGGCCGCTGAGCCTGGCCTTGACGGTCACCACGACGAAGGACAGGCAGAACATCACGTGGGCGACGAAGACCGTCCAGAACCCGAGCTGGCCTGCGAACCCCGCGGAGACGAAGAGGGCCAGCAGCGAGGAGCCGAGCACGATCTCGGGCGAGGCCATGGGCAGGAAGATCCCGATGTTCGAGGCTGCCCTGCCACGGAACCGGTGCCGGACCATCGCGAAGGACATCAATGCGCCCAGCGCCGTGGCGACCACGGTGGCGAGCAGCGCGATCTGGATGCTCGTCGCGACCGCGTCGCACAGCTGGTAGGGGGCGCAGATGTTGTTCCAGTTGGCCCAGGTGAACCCGTCGAAGGAGTAGCTCTGCCTGCTGGCCGGCTCGTTGAACGACATCAAGATGACCACGAACACCGGCGCGAGCATGTAGAGCAGCACGACGAGCGCGAAGGCCAGCACGAGCCGGTCGCTGAGCCAGCGACGGGTGCGGAACGCGGTCATGCTCACGCGGCACCTCCAGGGCACAGGTGCGGAGGCAGGGGCGCGCGGCTCATACCAGCTCCTCCGATCCGGCTCGGCGGACGTAGATGGCCACGAGGGTCACGATGGCGACCATCAGCGTCACCGACAACGCGGCAGCGATCGGGTAGGAGCCGGCGGCGAAGAGGTCCTGGATCTCGTTGCCGATCATGCGCGTGGTCGGCGTCCCGAGCAGCTCGGAGTTGATGTAGTCGCCTGCGGCCGGGATGAAGGTGAGCAGCGTGCCCGCGACGAGCCCCGGCATCGCGAGGGGAAGCGTCACTTTGCGGAAGGTCGTGAACGGTGCGGCGTACAGGTCACTTCCGGCCTCGATCAGCCGCGGGTCGATCTTCTCCAGGCTGGCGTAGAGCGGCAGCACCATGAACGGCAGGAAGTTGTAGGTGAGGCCCGTGACGACGGCGAAGGGGGTCGCGAGCAGGTGCCCGTCGGGGCCGAGGATGTTCAGGGCACGGAGCACGTCGACGGCCCAGCCGTTGTCGGCCAGCAGCAGCTGCCAGGACAGCGTGCGGACCAGGAAGCTGGTGAAGAAGGGGGCGATCACGAGGATCAGCATCAGGTTCTTCCACCGGCCGGACTTGAAGGCGATGGCGTAGGCGAGGGGGAAGCCCAGCAGCATGGCCGCCACGGTCGCCGAGCCGGCGTAGATGAAAGAACGCCACAGCTGCGGCCCGTAACCCTCGATCGCGTCGACGTAGTTGCGCCAGTGGAAGGTCATGGCGTAGCCGGTCGAGATCGAGCCGCTGGGGTCGTACAGGCTCGTGCTGATCAGGGTGATCAGCGGGATGATGAAGAAGACCAGGAGCCACAGGCCGCCCGGGAGCATGAGGAGGTAGCCGGTCCAGCCTCGCTTCTTCGGCTGCTGATCCTGTACGACCTGCTGCTCGCCGGGACCGGCGTGGGCTGCCGCGACAGTCACAGGTCCTCCTCCTTCTCGACACCTGCCTGGGCATCCTGGGAGGCATCGAGCAGGAACGTGTGCGCGGGCATCCAGTGCAGATCCACGTGGTCACCGGGACGGAAGCTCTCCCGGGCACCGGTGTTCTGCTCGAAGACCATCAGCTCCTGACCCCACGGCAACCGGGCGAGGTACTGCGTGCTCACCCCGACGAAGCTGACATCGCTGACCACGGCACTGCGCAGGACGTTCGACCCGTCGTCGGTCTCCGATCCCTCCGAGGCGAGGAAGACCTTCTCGGGGCGTACCCCGACCCACACGTCACCCTCCGACGAACGCGCGCGGGAGACGGGCGCGACGAGCTTGCTCCCCTGTACGTCGATCAGCACCCGTTCGTCGTTGCGCTCGAGCACGTTCGCGGCCACGAGGTTCGACTGTCCCAGGAAGTTGGAGACGAAGGTCGTCGCGGGGTTCTCGTAGAGCTCGAGCGGGTCTCCCATCTGCTCGATCACGCCGGCGTTCATCACCGCGACGGTGTCGGCCATGGTCATGGCCTCCTCCTGGTCGTGCGTGACGTGCACGAAGGTGATGCCCACCTCGGTCTGGATCCGCTTGAGCTCGATCTGCATCTGACGTCGCAGCTTGAGGTCGAGGGCGCCCAGAGGCTCGTCGAGGAGCAGGACCTGCGGCCTGTTGATCAGTGCCCGGGCCAGGGCGACGCGCTGCTGCTGCCCGCCGGAGAGCTGGGCCGGCTTGCGTCCGGTGTACTCCTCAAGCTCGACGAGCTCGAGCATCTCCTGCACCTGCTTCTTGACGTCCTTGACCCCGCGCCGGCGCAGGCCGAAGGCGACATTCTCGGAGATCGAGAGGTGCGGGAAGAGGGCGTAGCTCTGGAAGACGGTGTTGACCGGTCGCTTGTAGGGCTTGCGCTGGGTGATGTCCTCCTCGCCGAGCGTGATGGTTCCGGCGGTGGGATCTTCGAGCCCGGCCACCATGCGCAGGGTCGTGGTCTTGCCACAGCCCGAGGGGCCGATAAGGGCGAAGAAGGACCCTTCGGGGACCGTGAGGTCGAGGTCGTCGACCGCGGTGAAGGCACCGAAGCGCTTGGTGACCGAGGACAGGACGAGATCTGAGGTCGGCATGGCGAGCTCAGGCGCCGATCACCTGCGCGAAGTCCTGCTCGTACTTCGTGCGGGTCTGCTCGTCGAGCCCCATGAAGGCCCAGGTGTTGGCGAGGAACTCCTCGTCGGGGAAGATCAGCGGCTGGTCCACGAGGCTTGGGTCGATCTTCTCCATGGCCTCGCGGGCACCCTCGACCGGGCAGATGAACCAGACCCAGGCGGCGAGGGTGGCCGCGACCTCAGGCTCGTAGTAGTAGTTCATCAGCTTCTCGGCGTTGGTCTTGTGGGTCGCCTTGTTGGGAACGAGCATGTTGTCCGACCAGATCGACAGGCCCTCCTCCGGGCCGACCCACTTGATGTCGGGGTTGCCGTCCTGCATCACCATGATGTCGCCGGACCAGGCCTCGCAGGCGACGAGGTTTCCGGCGTTGAGGTCGCGGATGTAGTCGTTTCCGGTGAAGCGGCGGATCTGGCCCGAGGAGACGTACTCCTCGAGCTGGTCGAGCGCCTGCCCGAACTGGTCGTCGGTGAAGTCGGCCGGGTCTGCCCCGACGATCCTCAGCATGAAGCCCATCGTGTCGCCCATCTCGCTGAGCAGGCTCACCTTGCCCTTGAGGTCGGCTCGCGTCATCAGCTCCTCCATGCTGCCGACCTCGCCGGTGTACTTCGCGTTGTACGCGATCCCGGTGACACCGCTCTGCCACGGCACGCTGTAGTCGCGGGTCTTGTCCCATGGCGGCGACTGGAGGCTTGCGACCAGGTTGGCCTCGACGTTGGGCATGTTCGCCTTGTCGAGCTTCTGGAGCCAGCCCAGACCCACCATCCTGGCGGCCATCCAGTCGGTGAGGACGAAGATGTCGCGCCCGGTCGGCTCGCACGCCGCGAGCTGGTTGCGGACCTTGGCGAAGAACTCGTTGTTGTCGTTGACGTCGGTGTTGTAGGTGACCTTGATCCCGGTCTGCTCCTCGAACTCCATCAGCGTGGGGATCACCGTCTGCTTCTGCCCGTTGATCCGCTTGGTCTCCACGTCGATGTACTCAGGCCAGTTCGAGAAGTTGATGGACTTCTGGCTGGCGGAGAGATCCTCGCTCACGCACGACTCAGCGGTCTGCTGGGCACCTTCGGTGCCGCAGGCGGCAAGGAGGCTTGGGCTGCCCAGTGCGAGAGCCGACAGCGAGGCACCGCGCAGGAACCCTCTGCGGCTTACTCCCCTGCGCTGAGCGGCCGCCATCAACATGTCCAGCCCGGATCGAGAGTGCTCTGACATCGCGCATTCCTCCTGCAAGGCGTCCGCAAGTACGCTGCGGCAATATCTGTGTGGATCTTGTCAAACACAACCCGCCCCCACAAGGGAATTCGTAGATATGAAACATGAAAGCAACGAATTCCCTCGCCTACCTGGTGGGATCCTTTGACGGTGTTGTCCCCTGCTGCCACTATCTCTCGTGTGAGCAGAGCAGCGAAGTCAGAACGCAACGGGGGGGTTCCGCTCGACGACGTCTCCAAGGCGATCATCGAGGAGCTCCAGCAGGACGGACGCCGCTCCTACGCGGCCATCGGCAAGGTCGTCGGACTCTCCGAGGCAGCAGTCCGCCAACGCGTGCAACGCCTGATCGACAACAACGTGATGCAGGTGGTCGCCGTGACCGACCCCATGGAGCTGGGGTTCGCACGACAGGCGATGATCGGCATCCGTGCACATGGTGAGCTCGAACCGGTCGCCGACGCGCTGGCCAAGATGGAAGAGGTCGACTACGTCGTCATCACCGCTGGGTCCTTCGACCTGCTGGCCGAGGTGGTGTGCGAGAGCGACGAGCACCTGCTCGAGGTGCTCTCCCATCGGATCCGCCAGATCGAGAACGTCGTGTCGACCGAGACCTTCATGTACCTCAAGCTGCGCAAGCAGACCTACTCGTGGGGTGTGCGCTGAGCGAGTACCGCTCACTCTCCCTGTGGCACGAGACCGCGGGTGACGACTGGGTGCCACGCGACGCGCTGGCCGGCGACCTTCGCGCGGACGTGGCGGTGGTCGGAGCCGGCTTCACCGGCCTGTGGACCGCCTACTACCTGCTCCGCGCCGACCCGACCCTGCGGGTGGTGGTGCTCGAGAAGGAGACCGCCGGCTTCGGCGCCTCCGGGCGCAACGGAGGATGGGCCTCAGCCCTCTTTCCGGCCTCCCTCGACAAGGTGGCGGCGCTCCCCGGCTCGAGCCGCGAGTCCGCCCTTGCGCTGCACGCCGCGATGCGGGCATCGGTGGACGAGGTCGGCCGGGCAGCAGCTGCCGAGGGGATAGACGCCCACTACGCCAAGGGCGGGACCATCTCGCTGGCCCGCACCCGCGCCCAGCTGCGTTCGGCTCGAGCAGACGTCGAGCACGCCCGATCCTGGGACCGCGACACCGACGACCTGCGCCTGCTGTCGGCCACCGAAGCCCGCGAACGCCTCGCCGCGACACGCGTTCTGGGCGCCACCTACACGCCGGACTGCGCGGCGATCCACCCCGCCCGGCTGGTCCGCGGACTGGCCGAGGTGGTCGACGCCAGCGTCGGTGGCCGCGTCTACGAGCAGACCAGGGTCACCTCGATCGAGCCCCACCGGGTCCGTACGACGAGAGGCACGGTCACCGCCGAGGTGGTCGTGCAGGCGACGGAGGGCTACACCTCGTCACTGCGCGGTCTGCGCCGTGCGATCGCCCCGGTGTACTCCCTCGTCATCGCCACCGAGCCGCTGCCGGAGCGCACCTGGCAGGAGATCGGGCTGCGGGAGCGCGAGACGTTCACCGACCACCGCAACCTGATCATCTACGGTCAGCGCACGAGGGACGGCCGGCTGGTCTTCGGCGGCCGCGGCGCGCCGTACCACTTCGGCTCCGCCACCCGACCTGAGTTCGACCGGGAGCCCCGGGTCTTTGCGGCCTTGTGGTCGACACTGCGCGAGATGTTCCCCGTGCTGTCCGACGCGAAGGTGACCCACGCCTGGGGTGGGGCTCTCGGGGTGCCCCGCGACTGGTGCGCGTCCGTGGGCCTCGACCGCGAGACCGGCCACGCCTGGGCGGGCGGGTACGTCGGCGACGGGGTCTCGACCACGAACCTCGCCGGCCGCACTCTCCGCGATCTCGTTCTGGGCAAGGAGACCGAGCTGACACGTTTGCCCTGGGTAGGGCACCGTCCCCGCGCGTGGGAGCCCGAACCGCTGCGCTGGATGGGCGTCAACCTGGGGCTTCGCGCGATGAGCCTGGCCGACCAGGAGGAGCGCCTCACCCGTCGACCGAGCCTGCTGGCACGGGCCTTGTCACCGCTGGTCGGCGGCCACTGACGTCGAGCGGTCCCCGGAACGGATCCCCAAGATCGACTAGGTCTGCCACTCGAACGGGACCACTCCCCCGGGTCATTGCAGTCCGCAACCGTCAGGGTTGTGCTTGTGGGCGAGAGGAAGGCCCATGAGCAGACCACCCATCGCCCTCTACAACGGATCCGGACGGATCCCCGACCTGCTGGGCTTTCGACGGGTCGTCCTCCAGCCGAGGCACTACTCCCCTCACGACCTGGCCGACCTCGTCGCAGGTGGGACCGTGCCGCTCGCGCACCTGGCGCTCTCCGAGGACGCCGGCCCGCCCGCCCCCTGGCAGCGCACCCGTCGTTCCCCCGGGCGGGGGACAGCGCTGGTCCGTCCCGACCACCCCGGATGGGCCGACCTCATCAAGACGGACGCAGCCCGCGCCTTGAACACAGGGTTCGGCGGCCTCTTCATCGACTCGCTCGACGTCGAGTGGACCCATCCCGAGGACGTGTCTCACCTCCTCGCGCTCGTGGCCGACCTGCGCGGGCTCGCCGGTGCGGCGTACCTGCTGGCCAACCGTGGCTTCGCGATGTTGCCGAGACTGGCCGAGCTGGTCGACGGGGTGCTGTTCGAGGCCTTCTCGTCGCGCTGGTCCGACGGGCGCTACGCCCTGTGGCCGCCGGAAGTGCTGGCGGCGCACGCGGAGACCGCTGAGGTCCTGCTCGGCTACGACATGAACCTGTTCGCCCTCGACTACGCCGGAGACGACCAGCTCGCGTCGATCGTGGAGCGGCGGGCTCGGAGCTTCGGGATGACCTCCTTCGTCACCGACCGCGCTCTGTCGCGGCTGCCGGAGCCTGCCCACGCCCGATAGCCAATCCACCGAACGCCCGTAGCACGTCCTCCGAACGGTCACCTGCCCGCAACGTTTCGGTGAAGTACCTCCCGGTAGGGTTTATCTCCGGCGCATATGGTTAGGTCTCGGAGACATGGGACCAGAATCACAAATAATCCGTGCCGCAGAGTCCTCTACCACCTGGCCCTGGGTGGCAGAGGCCGAAAAAGCGATCAACTCGTTCTTCGACCCCATCGCTACAGCGGTGGCCAACGCGATCTTCTACGCCCCGACCATCTTCGGGGTGGAAGTTCCGCTCATCGTCTTCTGGCTGGTCATCGCGGCCGCCATCTTCACGATCTACTTCCGCGGTCTCCAGTTCACCGGGTTCAAGACCTCGATCGACTTGGTGCGCGGCAAGTTCTCCCGTGCCAGCGACCCGGGCGAGGTGACCCACTTCCAGGCCCTCTCCTCGGCCGTCTCGGGCACCGTGGGCCTGGGCAACATCGCCGGTGTCGGTGTCGCGGTGACAGTCGGTGGCCCCGGCGCCACGTTCTGGATGATCATCGCCGGCCTCCTCGGCATGTGCACGAAGTTCGTGGAGTGCACCCTGGGCGTGAAGTACCGCGAGGTACACGAGGACGGCACCGTCACCGGCGGCCCCTTCCGTTACCTCCCCGTGGCCTTCGAACGCTTCGGCTCCGGGGTCTCCAAGAGCCTCACCGTCGTCTTCGCCGTCGCCCTGTTCTTCTTCGGCGCCGTCGGCGGCAACATGTTCCAGGCCAACCAGACCTTCGCCCAGGCCCGTGAGGTCACCGGCGGCGAAGAGGGCTTCCTCGGCTCGCCAGGGTCGGCGCTGATCTTCGGTGTCGTCCTGGCGCTCGGTGTCGCCGCTGTGATCCTGGGCGGACTCAAGTCGATCGCCGCCGTCACCAGCAAGCTGGTCCCGATCATGGCCGTCGGCTACGTGCTGGCCTGCCTCTTCGTCATCCTCGGCAACTTCGCCCAGATCCCGGCCGCGATCGGCACGATCTTCTCGGGCGCGTTCAACCCCGAAGGCGTCGCAGGCGGTGTGCTCGGTGTCCTGATCATCGGCTTCCAGCGCGCCGCCTTCTCGAACGAGGCGGGTGTCGGCTCCGCGCCGATCGTGCACTCGGGCGTGAAGACCAAGCACCCCGTCAGCGAGGGCTTCGTGTCCCTCCTCGAGCCGTTCATCGACACCGTGGTGGTCTGCACCATGACTGCGCTGACCATCGTCATCGCGAACCCGGAGTTCTACCAGGACGCGCGCGAGACCGTCGCCGGCGGCGGCGCTGCCCCCGACGGCGTCGTCGTGACCTCCCGGGCGTTCGAGACGTTCCTGCCGCAGTTCCCCGTGATCCTGGCGATCGCGGTGGCGCTCTTTGCGTTCTCGACGCTGATCACGTGGAGCTACTACACGATGAAGGCCTGGACCACGCTCTTCGGTCGTTCGCCCCGCAGCGAGCTGACCTTCAAGATCGTGTTCTGCCTCTTCACCGTCGTCGGCACCGTGATGACCTTCACCTCGGTCCTCACCTTCGCCGACTCGATGCTGTTCGTCTGCGCGATCGTCAACCTGCTGGCCTGCTACCTGCTGCTGCCGAAGGTCAAGGAGGAGCTGCGCAGCTTCATCGAGGGTCGCCGCAGCGGCGAGATCAAGGAGGTCCCGGTCGAGGAGCGCGCCACGACCTGACGCTCCAGCTCGACGCGACCGATACGAAGCGCCCGCTGCTCCCGTCCTCTTGGACCGGTCGGCGGGCGCTTCGCCTTGTCAGCGGTCGGCGAGTGCGGTGCTTCCCGAGGCCCCCGTCTCCCCACGGCGATCTGTCTCTTCCCATGGCAAGATCACCGTGGGAAGAGACAGATCGGCTGCATACCTTGGTGATTGGGGGGTGGCTCCTCCTCAGGTGTCCTTGCGCAGCGCGGGGCGGAGCCTGTCCAGCACGGTCTCGTCCTCGATGGTCGAGGGCACCGCCGCATCCTTGCCGTCGGCGATCTCCCGCATCGTCTTGCGCAGGATCTTCCCCGAGCGGGTCTTCGGCAGGCCGCCGACGACGCTCACGTCCCGGAACGCCGCCACCGCACCGATCTCGTCACGCACCATGGCGACCAGTTCACGGGCGATGTCGTCCGGGTCGTCGGTGACCCCGGCCTTCAACACCACGAAGCCCCTTGGCAGCTGGCCTTTCAGCGAGTCCGCGGCCCCGATGACGGCACACTCCGCGACCGCCGGGTGCTGGGCGATGACAGCCTCCATCGACCCCGTCGAGAGGCGGTGCCCCGCCACGTTGATGACGTCGTCGGTGCGCCCCATGACGTAGAGGTAGCCGTCCTCGTCGACGTACCCGCCGTCGCCGGAGAGGTAGTAGCCGTCGTAGGCCGACAGGTACGACGACACGTAGCGCTGGTCGTCGCCCCACAGCGTGGGGAGCGTGCCGGGCGGGAGCGGCAGCCTGAGGCAGATCGCCCCCTCCTCCCCCGCACCGACGGCCTCGCCCTTCTCGTCCAGCACGCGGACGTCGTACCCAGGCACTGCCACCGACGGCGAACCCGGCTTGATCTCCATCGGCTCGAGGCCTCGCAGGTTCGAGGCGATCGGCCAACCGGTCTCGGTCTGCCACCAGTTGTCCACCACGGGCACGCCCAGGGTCTGGGTTGCCCAGGTGTAGGTGTCGGGGTCGAGCCGTTCCCCGGCCAGGAAGAGGGTCCGCAGCGAGGAGATGTCGTGGGAGGCGAGGAGCTCGGCGTTCGGGTCCTCCTTCTTGATCGCCCGGATCGCGGTGGGCGCCGTGAACAGCCCCTCGACGCCGTACTCGGCGATCACGCGCCAGAAGGCGCCCGCGTCGGGCGTGCCGACGGGTTTGCCTTCGTAAAGGACGGTCGTGGCGCCGCTGATCAGGGGGGCGTAGACGATGTAGCTGTGGCCGACGACCCAGCCCACGTCAGAGGCCGCCCACCACACCTGGCCGGCGTGGATGTCGTAGATGTTCGGCAGCGACCAGGCCATGGCCACGGCGTGTCCGCCGTTGTCTCGCACGATCCCCTTGGGCTTGCCCGTCGTACCCGAGGTGTAGAGGACGTAGAGCGGGTCGGTGGCGGCGACCTCCTCGCAGGGAGCCGGGTCGCTGACGCCGGCCTTCATCGCCACGTCCCAGCTGACGTCACGGGGCTCGAAGAGCTCCGCCTCTGCCTGCGGCCGCTGCTTGATGATGCAGGTGCCGGGCTTATGGGCGGCGAGCTCGAGAGCCCGGTCGAGCATCGGCTTGTACTCCACGACGCGGGTCGGCTCGATGCCGCACGAGGCGGAGACCACGACCTTCGGCTGGGCGTCGTCGATGCGCACGGCCAGCTCGTGGGGGGCGAACCCGCCGAAGACCACCGAGTGAACCGCCCCGATCCGGGCACATGCGAGCATCGCGATCGCGGCCTCGGGGATCATCGGCATGTAGATCACCACGCGGTCGCCCTTCTCCACCCCGAAGCCCCGCAGGGCTCCGGCGAAGGCGGCCACCTTCTCCAGCAGCTCGGCGTAGCTGAAGCGCTGCTTGGTGTCGGTGACCGGGCTGTCGTAGACCAGCGCGGTGCGGTCGGCATGGCCCGCTACGACATGCCGGTCGAGGGCGTTGTAGCAGGTGTTGAGGGTCGCGTCGGGGAACCATCGGTAGAACGGCGGACGCGAGTCGTCGAGCACTCGCTGCGGCTTCTTGATCCAGTCCACCAGTCGCGCCTGGTCTGCCCAGAACGCCTCAGGGTCCTTGATGCTGCGGTCGTGGTCCTCGCGATATCCCATGGCCCCATCTTGGGCGCTCACCCCGGGTCGGAACAGGAGAACCTCCGACGCGTCAGGCGAACGGCCCCTCCTCGGCGACGAGCGGCAGGCACCCGCGCGCGGCGCGTGATCACGGACGGCGACGAAAACCCGTTGCGCGCGACGCGCCTACAGGCCAAGGTGTGACGCACCGCGGGTGACGTCGGGTCATCCACGAGGAGAGGAGCGTGACATGACCATCACTGTCCTTGGCGTGTCCGACGCCCGCCGTTCCTCTCACTCTTGGAGTACACCCACCGATGTCATCCGACGTCTTCTTCGAGGAGCCCGACTCCTCTGACCTGCGCCGGCTCGAGCCGGCCCACGAGCCCGCCAGCCGGGCAGAGCACACGATCGACCCCCGCTTCGTCTTCGACTTCCAGCCGCTCGACGACCCCGACGATGCCGACCACCACCAAGGCACCGGCCCCGGCGCCAAGCGCTGGAGCACTTACTGGGACGTCGAGCGGCTCTGCCGCGGCCCGGAGCCCTTGCCGGACTGGGTGGTCACCGACCGAGCCGCCGTGGACACCGAGCTCGGGGTCCTCAAGACCGGGAAAGAGGCCGACGTCTTCCTCCTCGAGCGCTCAGTGCCGACCCGGGACGGATCCGGCGCCGGGACCGTCATGGCGGCCAAGCGGTACCGCTCCGAGGAGCACCGCAGCTTCCACCGCAGCAGCGCGTACACAGAGGGCCGGCGCACCCGCAACAGCCGAGACGCCCGTGCGATGGCCAAGCGCACGGCCCACGGACGCGCGGTCGCCGCAGGTCAGTGGGCATCCGCGGAGTGGGAGGCGATGAAACGCTTCTGGTCGGCCGGAGTCCCGGTCCCCTACCCTGTGCAGATCGACGGCACCGAGATCCTCATGGAGCTCGTCACTGTCGGTGACGAGGTGGCGCCACGCCTCGCACAGGCGAGGCCGGAGCGAGACCTCCTGGCCGCCTACTTCGACCAGCTGCGCGACGCGATGGCCGTGCTGGCAGGGCACGGGATCGCCCACGGCGACCTCTCGCCCTACAACGTGCTGGCCGCAGGTGAGCGGGTGGTGATCATCGACCTTCCCCAGGCGGTCGACATCGTGGGGAACCCCGCCGGGATGGACTTCTTGATGCGGGACTGCCACAACATCTGCACGTGGTTCAACGCGCGCGGTCTCGAGGTCGACGAGCACGCGCTGTTCGCCGAGCTGCTGGCCTCTGCGTTCTGAGCACGACCCCCGCTCTCGGGCCGCTCACCCGGCTGCCCCGAATGTGACGAGTCGACTAGGTTCGGGCAGGTGAGAGAGCAACGCGGGCGCACGATCGAGGTGGAGAGCCTCGACGAGTTCGACGAGCGGGTCGCCGCAGGTGCCACCTCGATGAGCGGGTGGCACCTGCAGGCGGTGGACCTGCGTGACCGCAGTGATGCCCTCCGGTCGCTCGATCCCCTCGGCGCGCTCTTCCTCGGGTGCGCGTTGACGTCGGCAGACGAGGAGAGCCTCAGGGCCCGGGGCGCGCTGGTCTTCCCGGTGGTCCCGCACGTGCCCTTCGACGCCTACCGCGCCGCGCTCTACACACCGCAGGAGCTGTACGACGGACTCGAGGTCTCCTACGAGGCGACCCTCGACGCCCGCGTCTACGCCTGGTCCCAGCAGGAACCGACGCTTGACGTCAGCCTCGCCCAGGCGCTGCATGACCATGCCGTGGACGACGCACTCCGCGGACTGGTCCGGGATCACGCCCTCGTCGGTGTCATGGGCGGACACTCGGTGGTGCGCGGCAGCGAGGAGTTCGCCGCCGCCGCCCACCTGGCTCGCGATCTCGCGGCCGGCGGCCTGACTGTCGCGACCGGAGGAGGCCCCGGTGCGATGGAGGCCGCCAACCTGGGCGCGTACCTCGCCGACCGGTCGGCCGCCGTGCTCGACGAGACCCTCGACCTACTCGCGCAGGTCCCCCACTTCACGCCGTCGGTCCAGGACTGGGCGCGCGTGGCGTTCGAGGTGCTCGAACGCTGGCCCTCGGGGAAGCGGTCCCTCGGGATCCCCACCTGGTACTACGGCCACGAGCCGCCCAACGCGTTCGCAACGGACGTCGCCAAGTACTTCAAGAACGCGATCCGCGAGGACATACTCCTGCACGTCGCGGCCGCAGGGATCGTCTTCCTGCCCGGCGCAGCGGGCACCGTCCAAGAGGTCTTCCAGGACGCCTGCGAGAACTACTACGCCGACCCCTCGAGCGTCGCTGCGATGGTGCTGGTCGGGGTCGAGTACTGGACCGAGGTGGTCCCCGCCTGGCCGCTCCTGTCCTCGCTTGCGAAGGGGCGTCCCATGGAGGGCTTCGTCCATCTCGTCGACTCCGTCGAGGAGGTTCCTGCCCTGCTCAGCCGGTGACCTCAGGCGATCAGCGCATCCAGCAGCTCGGAAGTCCGACGGCGCTTCGCCTCGTCCAGCGCCCGGGCCGCCGGAGCGGAGCGGGGCGCTCGCGGGCAGCTGTACCGCACGTACCAGAACAGCATCGTCCCCGTCGCCACCAGGTAGAACGAGTGCATCGCCCAGATCGGGCCGGGAGGCAGGCTGAAGACGTAGACGGAGTGGACCAGGTTCCCGGCGTTGCTCAACACCATGTTGCCGAAGCTGTAGGACCGCAGATCCTTGGTTCGCGCAGCCTTGAGCAGCATCGGCATCATGCTGAGCACGAAGATCACGGTCGAGACGACACCTGCGACAACGGAGAGTTCCATGCCCACGACGCTAGGTTCGCGGGGTGGTCCGCCGCGTCGGGCCAACCATGCAACCTCGCACGGCGCGAGGATGGGCAATTCTGTGTAGACCTCCGTGTCACACGAGGTCGTGCTGGAAGGCGTACGCCGTCGCGGCGGCCCTCGACGAGAGATCGAGCTTGGCGAAGATGTTGGCGACATGGCGCGCAACCGTCTTCTCGCTGAGGACCAGCTCCTCCGCGATCTTGCGGTTGCTCTTGCCGGCTGCGACCAGGCGCAGCACCTCGAGCTCGCGCGGGGTGAGCACCTCGTGCTCGCGCTCCGGCGGGCGCACACGCTCGTCGAAGGCGCGGAGCTCGCTGACCGCCTCGAGCTCTTGGAAGGTGGCGCGCGCGGCTCTCAGCTCCACCTCCGATCTGTCGTGGTCACCGAGCTCCTGGCTGGCAAGTCCGATCAGGGCGCGGCTGCGGGCCGCCTCGAACGGCACGTCCAGCTGCTGCCAGATAGTCCAGGCGCGGCGACCCGATGCGAGAGCCGCCGATGCCTGCCCTTCGGCGAGGAGCACCGAGGAGGTAGCCAGGGCCGCGATCGCCTCGAGGAAGGGCGCGTCGACCTCGTCGGCGACCCGCTCGAGCTCCTCGGCGGACTCGCGGGCGCCCGCGACGTCGTCGCCGGCGAGGGCGATCTCGACCTGGGCAGCGAGCAGCCGAGGCCGGTTGACCGGGTTCTTGGTCTCGTCGAGCGCACGGCCGATCCCCGCCCGTGCTGCGTCCAGCCGCCCCTGGGCGAGGCGAAGCAGGGCGAGGCCGGGTTGGGTCTCGTGGCCCCACCCACCCGCCTCGCGGTAGCACTGGGCGGCCTCGTCGAGCTCACCTCGGAGCCGGTGCAGCTCGGCCTTCTCGTAGAGCGCGCCACCCTGGAGGGGGTTCCCCGGCAGCGTGGCCAGGAGGGTGCCTGCCCGGTCGGCCTCGGTCATGGCCCGGGGCCAGTCCCCGTTCAGCTGCAGGATCTGGGCCCGGTGGATGAGACAGTCGCCCCGGTAGGGCACGAGGTCGGGCTGGGCCTCGCACCACCGGGTCAGCGCCCCGGTCCACTCCCGTGCCCGGCTCACGTCGAACGTCTGGTGACAGGCCTCGATGACCTGGCAGTAGACGAGTCCGGAGATGACGGCGGAGAGCTCCTCTGCGGTGACGGCCACCATCACCTCGTCGAGACAGGCAAGCCCCCGTCGTACCTCCCCGAGCGCCACGAGGGCCTGGCCCTGCAACAGCCGTCCCAGGGCGAGCAGGTCCGGGTCGTCGAACTCACGCCCGCACTCGTGCACCTGCGTCGCGAGGTCGAGCGCCGCTTGCGGATCCTCCTCGAGGACGAGCCGGGCCTGGAGCGAGACGAGGTAGCCCCGGGCCGGACAGCGTTCCGGGCTCGACTCGAGCGCCCCGTGCCCACGGTGGAGCCACCCCCGAGCCTGCGCCACCTGCCCCCTGTCGAAGTAGCCGAAGGAGACCCAGAACGCCGCCTGAGCCGCGGTCGAGGCATCACCCGCCTCGGTCGCCTCGCGGTGAGCCCGGGACATCAGCTCCACGAGCCGGTGCTCCTCCCCCACCACGTAGGCGGTCTTGGCCAGGTTCTCGAGGTCCTCGAAGGCCAGCGGAGCGTCGTCGTCGGCCGCACTCAACGTGGAGTAGGCGATCCCCCAGTCGCCGCGACGAAAGGCCCCCCTGCCGATCTCGATGACGTCGTCGGTTCCCATGCTCGCTCCCTGGTTCGATGTTAAGCCCGGAGGCTGAGGAGGCGTCCGTTCAGCCGGCGCCCTTTCGCGGGGACCGCCTCCAGGCAGGGCCCCACCTTCGGCCACACCCGTAACTCCGGGGGCGACCGCTCGTTCGGGATGCGGCGGGTCGCACGGGGTGGCCCTTCGAGACGAGAGCGAGCCTTGATGTCGCGGTTGGTCGGGTTGGTCTTGCTGGTGGTTGTCGGGATGCTCGGCGCCCCGCCAGTCCTTGCCGCCGACGTCGCGCCAGCGTGCCTGCAGACACCGCCGCCCCGAGGCCATGCGGCACCGCTGACGGTCGCGGGATCGGCCGTTCCGGGCATGGTCGAGACCCGGATCCACTGGACACGGTGGACCACG
Organism: Nocardioidaceae bacterium; assembly: GCA_035456965.1. Taxonomy (GTDB): domain Bacteria; phylum Actinomycetota; class Actinomycetes; order Propionibacteriales; family Nocardioidaceae; genus Nocardioides_C. Next base: position 28,772 of record DATICF010000106.1, on the reverse strand, counting down.
CGGCTGGTCTACGGAGGAGACGCGGTGCTGGCGGGCCAGGTCGTCACCGAGGACGGCGCCCTCGCCGACGCTACGGTCGATCTCTTCGCGCGGCCGGCGCGAACGGATGCGTGGAAGCACGTCTCCACCCGGTCCTCCGACCCCGAGACCGGGGTGTTCACCTTCACCTGCCTCGACGCACCTCGCACGACCGAGTTCCGGGTCGTCTTCAACGGGACCGTGCTCTTCGCGGGCTCGGAGGCCACCAAGCGCGTCGCGGTGGCCCGGCGGGTCGAGAGCACCATGCGCAACCGGGCCGACGGTCGGTTCGTGTTCGCGGGGTCCGTCGCCCCCCGGTACGTCGAGCGGCCGGTCGTCCTTCAGCGCAAGGACTGCGACAAGTGCGGCTGGGAGCGGGTTCGCGCGGCCCGCACGAACAACCGGTCCCGGTGGAGCTTCGTCGTGAGCGCACCGACCCGGGGCGCACGGCACTTTCGCGCGATCGTGCCGCGCGACGCATCGTTCGTCACCGGCAGCAGCAGGGCGTGGCGAGTCAGCCGCTAGGTTCCAAGCCTCGCAGCCTCGGCTGTCCGCGCGACAGCCGAGGCGCAGAACAGCTCGCCGGCGCCCGTGTGGTCAGTCCTGCGTCGCGGCGAGCTGACCGCAGGCGCCGTCGATCTCCTGGCCCCTGGTGTCGCGCACCGTGGTCGGAATGCCCTTGGCCTCGAGCCGGCGGACGAACTCCCGCTCCACCTCCGGACGAGAGGCGGTCCACTTCGAGCCCGGCGTGGGGTTGAGCGGGATCAGGTTGACGTGCACCCAGCCCCAGTCGCCGTAGGAGTTCAGCACGTCGGCGAGCAGGTCGGCTCGCCAGCCTTGATCGTTGATGTCGCACATCATGGCGTACTCGATCGACACGCGTCGCTTGGTGACCTTGGCGTAGTTCCACGCCGCCTCGACGGCTTCGTGCACCGTCCAGCGGGTGTTGATCGGGACCAGCTCGTTGCGCAGCTCGTCGTCTGGGGCGTGCAGGGAGAGCGCCAAGGTGACCGGGATGCCCTCGTCGGCGAGCTGGCGCATCCGGGGCACGAGCCCGACGGTCGAGACGGTGACGCCCCGCGCGGACATGCCGAGGCCGTCAGGAGCACGGTCGGTGAGGCGGCGTACCGCCCCCATCACCGCCTTGTAGTTGGCCAGCGGCTCGCCCATGCCCATGAACACCACGTTCGAGACCCGGCCGGGACCGCCGGGGACGTCGCCGCGCGCGAGGGCACGCGCGCCGGCAACCACCTGTTCGACGATCTCTGCCGTCGACATGTTGCGCTGCAGGCCCCCCTGGCCGGTGGCGCAGAACGGGCAGGCCATCCCGCAGCCCGCCTGCGAGGAGACACACATGGTCGCCCGGTCCGGGTAGCGCATCAGCACCGACTCGACGAGCGCGCCGTCGAAGAGCTTCCAGAGCGTCTTGCGCGTGGTGCCCTTGTCGGCCTCCATCGTGCGCAGCGGCGTCATCAGCTCCGGGAGAAGCGACTCGACCATCGCGGCGCGGTCTGCGGAAGGCAGGTCGGTCATCTGGTCGGGGTCGTCGACGAGCCTGGCGAAGTAGTGGGTGGAGAGCTGTTTGGCGCGGAAGCCGGGCAGGCCGAGCGAGGCCACGAGCTCCTTGCGCTCTGCTGCTGAGAGGTCGGCGAGGTGGCGGGGCGGCTTCTTGCGGCCACGAGGTTCGTCGAAGACGAGGGGGAGGGTCTTGGTGGGCTCATCAGACATGACCGTGCCAGTGTCCCATCTCGATGGTGAGCGGCCGAATCCTCAGCCGCCGTTGTGGGTCACGTCATGGAGGACGTGACCGGCGACCCAGGCGATGTCGGCCGCCGCCTCGGACGGGGTCTTCGCAGGCTGCATCACGTGGCTGAGCACGAGCCGGATGATCGCGTCCACCGCTGTGCGCAGCTCTGCCTCGTCGAGACCGGTCTCGAAGCGCTGCTCCTCCAGCGAGTCGATCACGACCACGGTGGCGCCCTCGATCAGTCCTTGGGACTGGGTGGTGAGCAGCGGAAGGAGGTCGCTGCCTCCGGTGTGCGCCGAGTCGAGCACCGCCTTGAGCAGCGGGTTCGCTGCCGCCTCCTCGAGCGCCCCCTCGCACGCGCTGCGCAGCGCATCGACGAGGTCGTGCTCGCTGCTCAGCTTGGTGCGCACGATGTCGAGGAAACGGTCCAGCTCGCGCATCACGAGCGCCTCTGCGATCCGCGGCTTCGAGCCGAGCTCGTTGTAGACGGTCTGCCGGCTGACCCCGACCTCGTCGGCGAGCTTGGCCATCGTCACCGCACCCCAGCCGTCTGTTGCCGTGATGGAGGCAGCCGCGTCCAGGAGACGGTCCCGCAGCAGCGTGCGAACCGAGTCGCGGAAGGTCGATGGTGCGTCGACGGTCATGCCCTCAGGCTAACTGCCACGCCACCTACCCGGTCTCTGCGTCGACGCCGGCGGCCTGGTCCAGCGGCTCGAAGTCCTGCTGTTCGAGCACCCCGCAGTCAGGACAGCACCAGTCGGGGTCGATCCGGTCGAACGGCGTCCCAGGGGGCCACCCCTCACGCGGGTCCCCTGCCGCTTCGTCGTAGACGTAGCCGCAGCCCGGACAGACGAATCTGCTCATGCTGCGTTCGCCTCCTCCTCGCTTCGGGCGTACTTCGCGATGAGTGCGTCTCGCTTGCGGGGATGCAGGTTGGCCCGAGTGATGTCGCCGTCGAAGTGGGCCAGGACGCGAGGGTCCATGACCTTGCGCCAGATCGCGGGCACCCAGGTGAGCACGATCATCCCGGCGTACCCGGTCGGCAGCACGGGCGACTCCTTGTAGTCGCGCAGCGCCTGGTAGCGCCGGGTCGGGTTCGCGTGGTGGTCGCTGTGCCGCTGCAGGTGGTAGAGCAGCACGTTGGTGCCGATGTTGTTGGAGTTCCAGCTGTGACTCGGGTCCACCCTCTCGTAGCGCTCCCGGCCCGGTGTGCCGACGCGCTGCCTGAGCATGCCGTAGTGCTCGAGGTAGTTCACCGACTCCAGCAGCCAGATCCCCACAGCGGCCTGGATGACCAGGAACGGCAGGATCGCCCAGCCGAAGGCGAGCATCAGGCCGCCCCAGAGCACGACCGACATGGCCCAGGCGTTGAGCACGTCGTTCTTCAGCGTCCACGGCGACTGCTTGGAGCGGGCGAGGCGGCGCTTCTCGAGGTTCCAGGCGCTGCTCAGGCTGCCCCACACTGTGCGCGGCAGGAAGCCCCACACCGTCTCCCCGACGCGGGAGCTGGCCGGGTCCTCGGGCGTCGCCACCCGAACGTGGTGCCCTCGGTTGTGCTCGATGAAGAAGTGGCCGTAGAAGGTCTGAGCCAGCGCGACGCGCGCGAACCAGCGCTCGTGCTGCTCCTTCTTGTGGCCGAGCTCGTGGGCGGTGTTGATGCCGATCCCCGCGACCATGCCGAGGCCGAGGGCCAAGCCGATCTTGTCGACGACGTCGAGGGTGGCGCCGCCCAGCATCCAGGCGCCCCAGACGAGTACGACGTACTGCATCGGGATGAAGGCGTAGGTGACCCAGCGGTAGTACCTGTCGTTCTCCAGCGCCTCGATCACCTCGTCGGGCGGGTTGTTTCTGTCCAGGCCGGTGAGGAGGTCGATCAGCGGGATGATCCCGAAGACGAACACGGGGCCGAAGTACCAGAAGAGGTCCCAGCCGGTGGCCTCGACGAACCCCCAGGCGGCGAGGGGGATGAGCGGTATGACCGCCCCGAGGATCCAGAGGTATCGCTTGCCGTCGCGCCACTCGACGGTGGCGGCTGGCGCCGAGACTGCCATAACGTCGCTCCTCACCCGCGGGCACCGTGCCGACGGTTTACACGACGTTAGTGAATGTCAAGTACCATGACAAGGGTTGTCCTGCTGTCAAGTCCGACCTGTCTCGACCACCCACAGGTCGGGCATCCGTAGGCGCTCCCAGGCGTCGAGGTCTGGCGGCTCCCCGGTCAGCTCGGAGACGAGCAGGGTCCAGGCGGTGCCGTGCCCGGCCAGGACGATCTCGTCCTCTTGGTGGTCTGCCAGGATCCGGCGTACGACGGGCAGCAGCCTGTCTCGGGTGACCGCGAGAGGCTCCCACCCCTCGAGAGCCGGCCGCTCAGGGGACTCGAAAGCGCGACGCACGACGGCCCGGAACTCCGCCGGATCGTCGAACCACACCGTCGAGTGACGCTCGTGCTCACGCAGAGCGGGGAGGACCGTCACGTCCAGGTCGGTGAGCATCCGAGCTGTTTCGAGCGCCTTCGTCTCAGGTGAGGAGAACCAGCGAGCCCGCTCGGGAAGGCGTCCCGAGGAGCGCAGCTCCTCGATGGCGGAGTGGCCGGACGGGTGGAGTCCCCACTCGTGCGCGGGCTTGCCTGGCTCGACAGCCGACCGGCCGTGCCGCACAAGGTGGATCTCCCGCGAGCTCATGCATGTGGCCTCAGGAGACAGGCACGAAGTAGTACAGCAGCAACCACGTCGGCGCGACCGTGGCGAGGAGCGAGTCGAGCCGGTCCATCACACCGCCGTGACCGGGAATGGTGGCCGACATGTCCTTGATGCCCAGGTCACGCTTGATGACCGACTCGCACAGGTCGCCGAGGGTGGCCATGACGACCGTGATCAGGCCGAGCACGACCCCGACCCACCAGTCACCGTCGAGCAGGTAGACGACGGTCAACCAGCCCGCGACCACGCAGAAGGCGGCCGAGCCCGCAAAGCCCTCCCACGACTTCTTCGGCGAGATCACCGGAGCCATCGGGTGCTTGCCGGCGAGGATGCCCACGAAGTACCCGCCGATGTCTGAGGCGATCGTGACCAGGATGAAGGTCACCACCCGCAGCGGGCCGTCGTCAGGCTTGAGCAGCAGCAGCACGAACCCGGCGAGGAACGGAACGTAGACAGCCGTGAAGACGCCCGCTGTCGCGTCGCGGACGAAGCCCGCCACTCCCCCGCGTAGCCGCCACAACATCGACCCGAGGGCGGTGACCGCGAGCGCGGTGACCAGTGCAGGCGCGCCCCAGATGTAGCCGCCCACGAGCATGACGACCGCACCGGCGACCAGCGGCTCGAACGGAAGCGCGATCTCCTTCTCCGCGAACGCCTGCTTGAGCTCCCACATCCCGAGCAGGATCGCTGCCAGGACAAGGCCCACGAACGCGGGCTTCCAGAAGAGCAGCGACCCGCCGATGAGTGCCAGCAACACCACGGCGGACGCGATCGCCGCGGGGAGATTGCGCCCTGCGCGGCCGGTCGGGGCAGGGGCTCCCGACGGCTTCTCGGATGTCGTCATGAAGTAGTTGGGCTCAGACCTCGAGCAGCTCGGCTTCCTTGTGCTTGAGCATCTCGTCGATGGCGTCGGTGTGCTTCTTGGTCACACCGTCGAGACGCTTCTCGGCGCCGGTGACGTCGTCCTTGCCGACCTCGCCGTCCTTCTCCATCTTGTCGAGGGCCTGCTTGGCGTGGCGGCGGATGTTGCGGATCGCGATCTTGCCGTCCTCGGCCTTGTGCTTGGCCATCTTGATGTACTCCTTGCGCCGCTCCTCGGTGAGCTCGGGCAGGACGATCCGCAGGGTCTTGCCGTCGTTGGCGGGGTTGACGCCGAGATCGGAGTCGCGGATCGCCTTCTCGATCGCTCCCATCGCACTCATGTCGAAGGGGGCCACGATCACGACGCGGGCCTCGGGGACGGTGAAGGAGGCGAGCTGCTGCAGCGGCGTCGGCGTGCCGTAGTACTCCGCAGTGATCTTCTGGAACATCGACGGGTGGGCACGACCGGTGCGGATCGCCGCGAAGTCCTCCCTGGTGACCGCGACGGCCTTGTCCATCTTCTCCGCGGCCTCGTTGAGGGTCTCGTTGATCACGGCTGCTCCTAGGTGCTCGTTCCGTTGCTCGTCAGGCGGGGACTCGGTCAGCACTGGGCCGCCCCGCAAGCCCACTGCTCTTCTCAGACGGTCCGCGAGACCGTCGTACCGATCTTCTCACCCTCGACGACGCGGAGGATGTTCCCCTCCTCGGAGAGGTTGAACACGATCATGCTGATGTCGTTGTCACGGCTCAGGCTGACCGACGTGGCGTCGGCCACCTTCAGTCCGCGGGCGAGGAACTCGTCGTAGGTCAGCGCGTCGAACTTGACCGCCTCGGGACTGGTCTTCGGGTCCGCGTCGTAGACGCCGTCGACGCCCTGCTTGCCCATGAGGATGACCTCCGCGCCGATCTCGAGAGCACGCTGGGCGGCCACGGTGTCGGTGGAGAAGTACGGCATCCCCGCGCCGGCACCGAAGATGACCACCCTGCCCTTCTCGAGATGGCGGATCGCCCGCCGCGGGATGTAGGGCTCGGCCACCTGACCCATGGTGATCGCGGTCTGGACCCGCGTCTCGACACCCTGCTTCTCGATCAGGTCCTGGAGCGCGAGGCAGTTCATCACCGTGCCCAGCATGCCCATGTAGTCGGCGCGGGCACGCTCCATCCCCCGCTGCTGGAGCTCGGCGCCGCGGAAGAAGTTACCGCCGCCGACCACGATGGCGACCTGGACTCCTGTGCGAACGCACTCGGCCACCTCGCGGGCGATCGAGTTGATGACGTCGAGATCAAGCCCGACCTTGCCCCCGCCGAAGACCTCACCGGAGAGCTTGAGCAGGACCCGCTTGTACGCCGTCACAGTGTTCCCCTTCGCCAGTGGCAACAGATTGGTGCGACACAGGAGGAGGCCGGTCCGTCGGGGGCTTTGTTGAGCTCCACGGACCGGCCTCCTCTGTTGTCGTCTTCGGGTGAACCCTAGTTGATCAGGCCCCGACCTCGAAGCGGGCGAACCGCTTCACGGTGACACCTGCCTCGTCGAGGACGGCCTTGACGTTCTTCTTGTTGTCCTGGACCGACGGCTGGTCGAGGAGGGCGACCTCCTTGAAGTAGCCGTTGAGGCGACCCTCGGTGATCTTGGCGATGGCCTGCTCGGGCTTGCCCTCTTCGCGGGCGGTCGCCTCGGCGATCTCGCGCTCCTTGGCCACGACGTCCGCGGGAACCTCGTCACGAGAGACGTACTGGGGACGCATCGCGGCGATCTGCATCGCGGCGCCGCGGGCCGCGTCCTCGCTGTCGCCTTCGTACTCGACGAGCACGCCGACGGCCGGCGGAAGGTCGGCCGCGCGACGGTGCATGTAGGTCGCGACGGGGCCGTCGAACACGGCGACACGGCCGAGCTCGATCTTCTCGCCGATCTTCACCGCGAGGGCCTCGACGGCCTCCCCGACGGTGGTGTCGCCGAGCTTCGCCCCCTTGAGCGCCTCGGTGTCGGCAGCCTTGGCCTCGTTGGCGGCCTCCGCGATCTGCTGGGCTGCCGCGACGAAGTCGTCGGCCTTCGCGACGAAGTCGGTCTCGCAGTTGAGCTCGACGAGCGCGGTGCCGGCGGTCGCGACGAGGCCGGCGGAGGCGGTGCGCTCTGCACCACGCTTCGCCGCCTTGGCGGTGCCCTTCACTCGGAGGATCTCGACGGCCTTGTCGAAGTCGCCGCCGGCCTCCTCGAGGGCCTTCTTGCTGTCCATCATTCCCGCGCTGGTGAGGTCGCGGAGCCGCTTGACGTCTGCGGCGGAAATGTTCGCCATGAGTCTCTTTCGTCCCTCGTGATCGTGGTGGAGTCGGGTGCGGCCTGGATCGGCACGGCCGCGGGCCGGGGCGGGTGGGTACGACGGTCAGCGGACCGACGCACCCACCCTCACCTGGACTAACGTCAGGCCTTGTCCGTGTCGCTGACCGGAGCGTCGCTCGGAGCGGCGGCTTCGGTGGCCTCGGAGGAAGCGCCGGTCGCCTCGGCGGCCGGGGTCTCCTGCTTGGCGGCATCGCCGCCCGTGGCCTGGACGGCTGCCTTGTCGGCGTCGCCCTGGAGGAGCTCGCGCTCCCACTCGGCCAGCGGCTCCTCGGCACCGAGCTCGGCACCGGTCGCGGCCTCACCGGACTTCGCACCCGAACGGGCCATGAGGCCGTCGGCGACGGCGTCGGCCACGACACGGGTCAGCAGCGAGACGGCGCGGATCGCGTCGTCATTGCCCGGGATCGGGTAGTCGACCTCGTCGGGGTCGCAGTTGGTGTCCAGGATGCCGATGATCGGGATCCGGAGCTTGCGAGCCTCCTCGACGGCGAGGTGCTCCTTCTTGGTGTCGACGATCCACACCGCGGAGGGGGTGCGGCTCATCTCGCGGATGCCACCCAGAGTCTTCTCGAGCTTGTCGCGCTCGCGCTTCATCTGGAGGAGCTCCTTCTTGGTGCGCCCGCTCCCCGCCACGTTGTCGAAGTCGACGTCGTCGAGCTCCTTGAGGCGGTTGATGCGCTGGTGCACCGTCTGGAAGTTGGTGAGCATGCCGCCGAGCCAACGCTGGTTGACGTAGGGCATGCCGACGCGCGTCGCCTGCTCGGCGATCGCCTCCTGGGCCTGCTTCTTGGTGCCCACGAACATCACGGTGCCGCCCTTGGCGACGGTGTCCTTGATGAACTGGTAGCTGCGGTCGATGTAAGCCAGCGACTGCTGCAGGTCGATGATGTAGATGCCGTTGCGCTCCGTCATGATGAAGCGCTTCATCTTGGGGTTCCAACGACGGGTCTGGTGCCCGAAGTGGACGCCGCTCTCAAGGAGCTGGCGCATGGTGACGACGGCCATGCCGATCGTTCCTCCTGGTCCTCTGACCCCACGCACGGGCGCGGGCACGCGTGAACCTCTCGGCCATCGCGTGCCTGACTCGTGCGAACGGGTCGCTTCTCAGTTGTCGCAGGAAGACGGGTTGTCCCCTGCCCTGACGCCCGGCGGGCCCCCACCCCTGCGACCCTGGGGCCGAAAAGGACTGACGGGGACGTCGCCCGTGGATGAGCCGGCGAACCGGTTCGGTCACGGAGACGAGCGTGCGAAGTACAACCTGTGCTGGTCGCACGGGTTGCCACCGGCGAGTCTAGACGAGACTCGCCCGAGGTAGCGAATCGAACAGGCCATCCCCTGTCCACATCGGTCGGTTGCCTCGGGGGCGTCCCCAAGGCAGGTCGATCAGCGTGGGTACGACGCCCGCTGCCGCTCATGCTCTGCAGATGACCTTCCGCGCTATCCGCCTCGGCCTCGCGGCCACCGTCCTCGTCATCACCGCGGCAACCCCTGCCGCTGCCTCTCTCGCCGCCGCCCCAACCGGATCCGGCCCCCAGGCGGTGTCCCGACCAGCACCGCGCAAGACGGTCACTTCCTTCTCGGGCTCGCCCGGTGCCGCACCCGGGAGCGGAGTCGTTACCGAGACGCCAAGTGCGGGGGTGTGGCCGCTCCGCCCCAGGCCGGAGGTGGTCTCCGGTTTCGACCCACCACTGTCGACGTACGGCTCCGGGCACCGTGGCGTGGACCTCCTCGGCGCCCCTGACCAGGAGGTCCGCGCCGCCGCGGGTGGCCGGGTGACCTACGCCGGCTCCCTCGCCGGACGGGGGGTGGTGGTGGTGAGCCACGGCACGACGCGCACGACGTACGAACCGGTGCAGGCCGCCGTGCGGCGCGGTAGCACCGTGGAAGCGGGCCAGCGCATCGGCCTCCTCCAGACCTTCGGCAGCCACTGCGCTCCCAGCAGCTGCCTCCACTGGGGGCTGCTGGAGGGCGAGCGCTATCTCGACCCTCTGTCCCTGCTCGGTCGCGGGCCTGCGCGCCTGCTACCACTCGCCGGCTTGGCGCTGAGGCCGGTCACACCCCTCGGCTTTTCCGTCGAGCGGCCGCTGGGTCTCACGCACGTGGGTGTGCCTGCCGGTATGCCTGGCGGAGACGATCGGTGGTGACGTGGGTGTAGATCTGCGTGGTGGCCAGCGACGCATGACCGAGGAGCTCCTGCACTGTGCGCAGATCCGCTCCCCCCTCGAGCAGGTGCGTTGCCGCCGTGTGTCTCAGGCCGTGAGGCCCGAGGTCGGGAGCGCCCGGCACATCGGCGAGGCGCCGGTGCACCATCGTCCGGACCGCGCGCTGGTCGATGCGCCGCCCACGCGCCCCCAGGAACAGCGCGGGGCCCGAACCCTCCACCAGCAGCTTGCGGCGACCAGCGTCCAACCACCTGCCGAGGGCTCGTTCAGCGGGGCGACCGAAGGGGACGGTGCGCTCCTTGCGGCCCTTTCCGAGCACACGCACCACCCGGCGCTCATGGTCGACGTCGTCGATGTCGAGGCCGCACAGCTCACCGACGCGGACTCCCGTCGCATAGAGCAGCTCCAGGATCGCAACGTCTCGGAGGCCGACCGCGCTCCCGTCGTCGGCGTGCGCGGCAGCCGCCTCGAGCAGAGCACGTGCCTCATCGCGGCGCAGGGCAGGTGGAAGGGTTCGGAGCGCCTTGGGCGAGCCGAGCAGAGCCCCTGGGTCGGTCTCGGCCAACCCAGTCCGCTGAGCCCAGGCGGTGAACACCCTGACCGCCGTCGCTCGACGCGCCATCGTCGTGCGCGCCTTGCCCAACGTCTGCTGCTTCGCCAGCCAGCTACGCAGGGTGCGCACGTCGAGGGTGCCGACCTCGGAGTGACCGAGCATCGCGGCGTGCTCGAGCATCCCCGTGACGTCACCCATGTAGGCACGCACCGTGTGCGGCGTCAGGTCTCGCTCAGAGCGCAGGTGCCGCTCATAGGTCGCGAGGGCGGCAGTCATCGGCTCGGGCAGACCGTCGCCGCCGGCCTCGGCCGGCTCCTGCTCAGCGCTCGTCGTCACATCGCGAGGGTACGGCCACAGACCCCCGTACAGCGGCACTGTCGGCCGCTGTCGCCCGTCGCGTCGAAGCGGCTGGTCGGCCGCGGGCTGTGACAATGCCTCCCATGACTACCGGCACCCCCGAACGCATCGCACTGATCTCAGACGTTCATGGCAACCTCACCGCGCTCCACGCGGTCCTCGACGACATCGACGCCCGCGGGATCACGCGCATCTTCAACCTCGGCGACTACGTGGGCAAGGGCCCGCGTGGCCGCGAGGTGGTGGAGATCTGCCAGGAGCGGTGCGAGGTCAACATCCTGGGCAACTGGGACGACTTCCTGCCCGACCCGGACCGAGAGTTCGACAACGAGGCGCTCAAGTGGTGGCTGGCACAGCTCGCCCCCGGCCAGGACGAGTGGCTGCGAGCGCTGCCTTTCTGCCACGACTTCGCCATGTCGGGCCGGCAGGTGCGGCTCTTCCACGCGTCGGAGACGACCGTGCACCGGCGAGTGCGCTTCGACCACGACGAGGCGGAGTTCCTCGGCATGTTCACCAACACCGAGGCGACAGGTGACGGTCCGGTGCCGAACGTGGTCGGGTACGGCGACACCCACGACGCGTTCTACGAGGTCGACCTCGAGCGACGCACCCTGTTCAACACCGGCAGCGTCGGCAACAGCATGGGCGACCCCACGCCGGTGTACGTCGTTCTCGAAGGCGTCATGGACAACGCCGAGGAGGCGCCGTTCTCCATCCAGTTCGTGCGCGTCCCCTACGACGTCGATGCCGAGCTCGCCTACGCCCGCGAGGTGGGCATGCCCGACCTCGAGGCGTACGAGCTCGAGGTCCGCCACGGCATCTACCGCGGAAACCTGAAGCCCGGCGAGCAGCCTGAGTACCACCGCCCAACGCGTCCCTGACCGGACCGGGCGCTCTTACTGGCACCATGTGCGCCGTGACAGCGACACCGCACAGCGACGCAACCGCCTTCGACGAGCATCTCGAGCAGTGGCGAGGCTGGGCCTCCTCACCGTGGGGCCGCATCCGGTTCGCCGTGGTCCGCAGCACTCTGTCCTTGCAGGTCGAGGCGCTGGGCGGCGGCCCGCTGCGTGTCCTGGACGTCGGTGGCGGTGACTGCCGTGACTCGCTGCCCCTCGCCGAGCAGGGGCATGAGGTCACGGTGGTCGACCCTTCCGCCGGCATGCTCGGCGCGGCACGTTCGCGGGCCGAGGAGCTCGGCGTCACAGGGCTCCTCACGGTCCAGGGCTCGGTGACAGACCTCGAGTCACTGGCCGGCCATGGCTACGACCTTGTGCTCTGCCACTTCCTCCTGCAGTACCGCCCGCACGGGCTCGCTGACCTGAGGCGGCTGGCCGACAGGCTCCGCCCGGGTGGTCGGCTCTCTGTGATCGCTCCGAACCCGGCGGGGTCGGTCCTGGCGCAGCTCGTACGGAAGGGGCCCGCGGCGGCTCTGTCCGAGCTGGACCAGGAGATGTCCACGACGGTGACCTTCGAGCAGGAGGTTCGCAAGATCTGCCACGAACACATGGCGGACGACCTCGCCGCGGTGGGCCTCGACGTCGTCGCGCTGTACGGCGGTCGGTGCGCCAACGACCTCATTGCCGACGACTCGCTCAAGAGCGACCCCGAGTTCTATGCACAACTGGAACGGCTCGAGCTCGCGCTGTGCGACCGCGAGCCGTTCAAGCGCACCGGCCTGTTCTGGCAGCTTGTCGCCGAGAAGCCCCTCTGACAACGCCTGCCCGACGATGTAGGCGCTGACGAGCCCGGGAGTCCACACGAGTGGCACCCGAGCGAGCGCTCTCACGTGCTGACCCTCCGAAAGCTGCCGGGCCCCCTATCCAGGCGGCACTTGCGCCGCGCGGCGCCATCCCGACGTCGTACGCTCCGCCAGGCCCACCTTCTGAAGCCGTGCCAGGATCTCTGACACCTCCTCCGGGGCCAACCCGGCCGTACGAGCGATCGAGTCCGGAGAGGCGGGCCTCATCATCGGGACAGCGTCAAGGGCTTGCATCTCCCGGTCACTCAGCCGGTCCTCGGGGAGCACGGGCCCGCGGGGCGCCTCACTGAGGAAGGACCCGCTCGGCGAGAGCAGCTCGAGCACATCCTCTCCGCGAGTGACGAGCGAGGCTCCCCGAGCCCGGATCAGCTCGTGCACCCCCTGGGAGGGTGCGCTGGTGACCGGCCCCGGAACACCCATGAGCACACGATTGAGACGGCCTGCCCAGTTGGCGGTGTTGAGCGCTCCGCTGCGCACTGCGGCCTCGACAATGAGGGTTCCCTGCGTGAGCGCGGCAATCACCCGGTTGCGCGAGAGGAACCGGACCCGGGTGGGAGAGCAGCCTGGCGGCAGCTCGGAGACGACGAGCCCCGTGTCGGCGATGTAGTCCAGCAGATTGCGGTGAGCGGCGGGGTAGGCCCGGTCCACCCCGCATGCCAGCACCGCGACCGTGACGCCGCTCGACGCCAGCGCGCCTCGATGAGCTGCCTGGTCGATGCCGAACGCTGCCCCCGAGACCACCGTCATCCCCTGGTGAGACACATGGGCTGCGATGTCGGAGGCCACCCCGGCGCCGTAGGTCGTAGCGGACCTCGACCCGACCACAGCGACCGACCTGCGGCAGACCTCGTCGAGACGAAGGGAGCCGCGCACCCACAACCCGAGTGGGGTACCGCCGCGGTTCATGAGCGGCTCGACGCGGTCGAGGTCCTCGACGGCGCGCGGCCACTCGTCGTCGCCGGGGCAGACGAACCGAATCCCCTGCGCTGCCGCTTCCTCGATCTCGCGCTCCGGCTCGAGGTCGCGCAGGCGAGCCGCCACGTCGGTGTAGACACCCTCGACGTCCTGCTCCTCACGGAGGAGCTCATAGACCCGGTTGGCTCCGAGGCGTCCGACAAGCACGCTCAGGCGGACGTCACCGGGTTCGCTGAGCCTGCTCAGAGCGGCGCGGGCGGTGCGATCGCTCACCCGGCCACCGCCTCGACCGAACTAAGCATCAGCGGCTCTCCCGCCCGCAGTCGCAGCGCGGTGTCGACCTCGAGGCCACCCGGAGGCTCCACGCCCCGGAGGTCGGCCACGGTCCAGGCCAGGCGGTGGACCCGGGTGGCACCGCGACGCGTCAGGGTGCCTGCGTAGACGCGGTCATCGACGAGCTGCTCCGCCCCTTCCGGAAGCGGCCACCGCTCGCGCAGCACCGGCCCGGGCACGGCACTGTTGAGCCGCCAGCCGGTCCCGGCGTACCGAGCCGCCTGGCGCTCCCGGGCAGCAGTCACCCGAGCCCGGACAGTCGACGACTTCTCGGGTCTGGCCAACGGATCGTCACGCTCCGTGCGCCGCAACGGCTCGACGTGGCGCGTGATGTCGATCCGGTCGGCGATCGGCCCGCTGATCTTGCGGCGGTACTCCCGGCGACGCACCTCGAGACAGTCGCAGCGGTTGTCCCGGTTTGTCGGGTGGTACTCGCCGCACGGGCACGGGTTGCAGGCCAGGACGAACATCGTGCGTGCGGGGAACGTGGCGATCTCCTCGCCTCGGGCGATCGTTACCTCACCGCTCTCGAGCGGCTCCCGCAGACCTTCGATGATGTCGGCCTGGAACAGAGGGAACTCATCGAGGAAGAGGGCACCGGTGTGGGCACGGCTGACCTCCCCCGGGTGCACACGTCCGCTCCCGCCACCGAGCATTCCGGTCCGGGTTGCGGAGTGGTGCGGCGCCCGGAACGGCGGCCGAGTCATGACCGATTGGCCCGGCGGCAAGCACCCCGCGAGCGAGTAGATCGCGCTCAGCTCGAGGGCCTCCTCCAGCGTCAGGTCAGGAAGCAGACCAGGGAGTCGCTCAGCCAGGGTCGTCTTGCCGGCGCCTTTGGGGCCGCTGAGCATGACGTGGTGGCCGCCTGCCGCCGCGACCTCGAGGGCGTACTTCGCATCGGCCATGCCCAAGACGTCGGAGAGGTCGACCTCCTCCATCCGGTCCTCACCGCGCCACGACAGCAACGGGCCTGGTGCCAGGGGCTCGACGGGTGGGGCGTCCGGCACGGGCTCACCGCGGAGAAGGGCGACAACCTGGGCGAGGGAGCGCGCGCCGAGCACGGTCATCCCGGGAATCATCGCGGCCTCGTCGGCCTGCGACTCCGGGACGACGACGCACGAGATGTCGCGCGACGAGGCGGCCATCGCCATCGGCAGCACACCGGGCACCGCGCGCAGTCGCCCGTCGAGTGTGAGCTCGCCTATGAAGACGACCCCTGCCAGCGCCGCTGTCGGGACCTGACCCGAGGCGGCGAGGACAGCAACGGCGATGGCGAGGTCGAAGTGCGGGCCGCGCTTGGGCAGGTCCGCGGGCGAGAGGAGGATGGTCACCCGCCTCGTCGTCGGCCACTGGAGACGGCTGTTGGTCACCGCGGCGCGGCACCGGTCACGGGCCTCGCTGACTGCGGCGTCGGGGCGGCCCACCATCGCGGTCTTGACCACGCCCTGCGACACGTCGACCTGTACGTCGATCACGTGACCGTTGGCTCCCTGGAGGGTGATCGTCCGAGCGGTGGCGAAGCCCATCAGTCCACCCCGCGCACGTGCTCGATCTGGACCACACCGCTCGACGGGGCAAGGACCCCCACCAGATCGATCCGCACGTCGGCGGGGCGCAACCCGTGGACGGCGACCCACCGCCCGGCCAGTCGTCGCAGACGGGCCGCCTTCTGCTCGGTCACCGCCTCGAGGGGCGACCCGTACGCGAGCGAGGACCTGGTCTTCACCTCGCACACGACGAGGACCCGGCGGTCCCGCAGGACCAGGTCGAGCTCCCCCAGGTCACACCGCCAGTTGCGGTCGAGCAGCACCATGCCTTGCCCGATGAGATGCTTTGCGGCGAGCTCCTCGCCGTACGCTCCGAGCGCGGAGCGCTGTCGTGCAGTCGTTGTCATCGCGAACCTCCTGCGTCGAAGGTTCGCGCAGGAAGAGGGCGGACCCCGCCGGGCAGCCGGTCGCCTGAGGAAAGCTCGGCTGCAAGCGCGTCTGTGGACGGGACCTGGCGAGGGTCAGTAGGTGCCGGTTCCCTCGACGTAGTCCTGGGTGTCGTCGCACTTCAGTCGTCGAGGAGGCACGTTCTCGATCCGACCCGACTGACTCTGGGTGATCGCGGCGCCGTCGGGGACCGGGAGGAACGGCATGCCGAGATGGAGGGACTGGAAGGAGACGGTGACAGTGACCAACGACCCCACCACCGGCGCGGACTGCGCCGCTCCCCCGTCGGTGTGGTACTCCCTCGTCACGACCGGGGGTGTCGAACCCACCGCGGGGCTGTCGGCGTGCTGCGCCGCGATCTCCTGCGTGCAGCCCCAGTCGGTCCCCACGACGAGTCGACGGGCGGCTTCACGCGCGGTCGCCGAGGCCGTGTGGAGGGACCAGAAGTGGTAGCCGTACTGGATGATGCCGAAGATGACGAGGAGCACCACGGGAAAGACCAGACCGAACTCCAGCGCTGCGGCACCGCTCTGACCCCTGGGCGTGGCGATGCGATGTGCGATGCCCCGCGCGAGTCGACGCAACACCAGCTGGGGAGCGAGCATCATTTCACCAGCCTCACGATCTTGGGTCCGACCCCGAGGTAGTCGGTCAACGGACCGCTGTAGCTCGTGGACACCGGCGGCAGCGACGTCGGCTCGATGGTCATGAACCGCATGCCCTGGAGGGTGCTTCCGTCCTCGCTCATGAGAAGCCCGTGCTGCACGTCGTCCTCGGCCAGCCCGAGCGAGGCGAGCAGAGCGCCGGACTCGTCCCAGAGCATGTCGTAGCTGTCCCAGCCCGTCGGCACGTCCTGGGTGATGAAGATCGGCCGGAACGTCAGGATCGGGTAGTCGCCACCGGAGGTCGGGGTCAAGGGAGTGCTCATCACCGGCACCCACATGAACCTGTGCGAGGCGTACATGTCCTCGCTCAGGGCGTTCTCGGGCGTGAGGACCGGGAGGCCGTTCGTGATGTAGGTGCTCAGGCCGAAGAAGAGCCGGTCGTTGAGGAGGGTCTGGTCGACGACGAAGTCCTCGAAGTCGTCGTCGTTGATCGTGACTCCTCCGACCGATGCGGTCGCGCCGTTGCACGGGCGGGTCGAGGAGCACACGAGCCTCCCCGCCGTACCCCCGCTGTCAGCTTGAAGAATGCCCTCGGTGAACGCGGTGCCGAGCCAGGCGTCGTTGCCCTGCGTGCGGACGCAGTTGGGCGTGCCTCCGGGGTTCGCCACGTCGAGCACGTGGGGCGGTGTGTTCGAGCAGGCGAAGGCACTGAGCGGGTCGGACGCCAGCGCGACAGCGTTGTCGGGGGTGAGCTCCGGCGCCGTGACCGAGACCAGGTTCGGGTGGCTCGCCAGCTCGTGGTCGAGCCCGAGCTGCAGGTTGAGCTCAAGAGCCAAGGCAGGGTCGGGCTCGTCGGCACGCGGGCTGTCGAGCAGCCGGCCACATCCGACCGCCTCGGTAGACCCTGCCGGAAGGGTGACGTCCAGCGGCATCGGCTCGGACCAGTACGGCCCGGCCAGAGCCCGGGTCACACCGATCTTGACCTCCCAGGTGCCCGGATCCTGCATCACCGCGTCGGGAAGAACGCCGGTGACCGTGGCCGTCCCGGTAAGGACGTCGAGGACCGGGAGCTGGAGCGAGGCCGCGGCGACGGGGATGCCGGTGTCAGGCCCTTTGTGGAAGACGACCTGGGCGCTGGCCAGATCGCCCCAGTCGGACCCGGTCAGGGTGAACTGAGCCGGCAGTCCCCCGGAGACCACCGGATCAGGAACCGTGTTCACCGACGAAAGCACCGGCTGGTCGGCGACCGTCGAGGTGACGTGGCTCGCGGGCCACACCGTCGGCGCAGGCGCGGCAGCGGGATTGAGCGGTCCGGAGGTGACGTAGTTGATCGGCATGATCGCCGACAGCGGGTCGCCTGCTGCAGGAACGTTGCCGGCGGCGCTGAGCAGGCACGGGAGCGAGAGGCCGATCGGCAGCAGGTTCCCGGGAGAGCTCGCCTGCGCGATCGCCATCTTCCGCTGCGTGCTGCCGTCGACGCCGGCGATCTTGCCGAAGCCGTAGTCGATCCGGGCCTGAGGCGAGACCACCTTCACCTGGGTGCTCTTGGGGAAGGAGACCTTCGCGCTGTCGAGCAGCTGCTGGGCGTAGACCTGGATCGCCGACGAGTCAGGGCGGGTGCCCGCAGGGCAGTCGGGGATCTCCGGGTTGAGCTGGCGCTGCCCGGGGAGGGTGTGGCAGGCGATGTAGTAGGCGGCGTACCTCGCAGCCTTCCGGCGGGACTCGTCGTCCACGGCGGGCAGGCTCTGGGCAGCCAGCAGCGCTGCCTGGTCTGCCTGCCGCTGCAGCTGGCCGCGACGGGCCCAGGTGCTTCCCAGGTCCACGACGAAGGCCGAGATCATCAAGAGCACAACCGCGACCAGGCCCGAGACCACAGCGATCGCCCCCCGCTCGTCACGGAACCGGGACGCCCGAGGCGGACCTGACCGCCACATCACAAGCAGCTCTCCGTGGCGACGCTGACCTGTTCGAGCCTGCTCGTCGCCCCCGCGACCGTGGCCGAGTCACCTTCAGCGGCGGCAGGAAGGGTGACCGTCACCTCCACCATGGCCCCGACCGAAGGCAGTGCCTCGACGACGTCCACCGCCACCTGCTCGGCTCCCAGCGGCATGTCCTGTGCGGCCGCATTGGCGATGACGGTCGTCTTCACGCGTTCGACGAGCTCGGCGCAGGTGAACTCGCCGATGATCTCGGTCGGCGCGATCCGGGGTTCGTACGGCGCCGCCGCCTGGGCGTGCCACAGCTTTGCACCGAGCGTGAGCACCCCGACCAGGATCGGCACGAGGAGGAACGAGATCACCAAGGCGGCTTCGACGACCGCAGCCCCCCGTTGGTCCTCGACGCAGGTGCAGGGTGCGCGCGTAGGGGTGTCGCTCAAGTCGTCTCCTCCCAAAGACAGACTCGGTACCGGCCCCTCCCAAGGACCGGCCAGCACAACCCCCGACTCGCTGCTGGAAACAAGCCGCCGACCGGAGCCGGTCAACGCCACCCACCGGGAACGATCGCTCGCCCGAGGAGCATGGGAAAGTTACCCGGCTCACAACGGGCGGAAACCACCAAAAGGTAAAGAAGTCAGCCTTTGGGAAGCTCGAGGTCGCTCTGGCTGAGCTCCTCGACGTTGACGTCCTTGAAGGTCAGAACCTTGACGTTCTTGGCGAACCGGGCAGGTCGGTACATGTCCCAGACCCACGCGTCGGTCATGGAGACCTCGAAGAAGACGTCGCCGGCCTCGGTGCGCGCCTTCACCTCGACCTGGTTGCACAGGTAGAACCGGCGGTCGGTCTCCACGACGTACTTGAAGATCCCCACCACGTCGCGGTACTCGCGGTAGAGCTGGAGCTCCATCTCGGTCTCGTACTTCTCGAGATCCTCGGCGCTCATCGTGCATCCTCCCCTTCCAGGACTGACATGGGGGCGGCCTCCTCATGGTCATTGTTCCCGAGGCCAGCAGCACGTCGCACGTTGACGAACCGTCGACGGTGGATAGGGCACGGGCCGTGCTCGGCGAGCGCGGTGGTGTGGCTCGGGGTGATGTACCCCTTGTGTGTCACGAAGTCATACTCCGGGTAGCGCTCGTGAAGCTCGTTCATCATCGCGTCGCGGGTCACCTTGGCGACCACCGAAGCGGCGGATATGCAGGCGGCGACGCGGTCTCCCTTCCACACCGCGAGGCCGGGAACCTCCAAGCCGTCCACGGGGAAGCCATCGGTCAGGACGTACGACGGGCGCACGTCGAGCCGTGCAAGGGCCCGACGCAAGGCCTCGACGTTGGCGACGTGCATCCCGATCCGGTCGCACTCCTCCGGCTCGACGACCACCACCGACCAGGCCAGGGCCCTGCGCACCACCTGGTCGTAGCAGCGCTCACGGGCTCGCGGGGTCAGCAGCTTGGAGTCGGCGAGACCCGGCACCTCGCCCCTCTTACCCTCCGGGAGGATCACGGCCGCAGCGACGAGTGGACCGGCGCAGGCTCCGCGCCCGGCCTCGTCGACCCCGGCGATCGGATCGAGCCCCGCACGCCGCAGGGCCCGCTCGTAGCCGTAGAGGCCTGCGTCGCGGCGAATGGTGAGGCCACGAGGCAGGACGGTCATGGCACCGTGCTCACCGCGTCGAAGGTGGCGGGGCGCTCCATCAGGGTGGCGTGGTCCCAGGGCCACACGACCATGAACACCTTGCCGACCACGTCGTCGACCGGGATGAAGCCGCCCCCGGGGTCGCCGAGGTGGACGCGCGAGTCAGCGGAGTTCGAACGGTTGTCGCCCTGGACCCACAGGTAGCCCTCTGGGACCTCCACGTCGAACTCGATCAGGGACGGCTTCTCGCCTGCCGCGAGGTAGGACTCCTCGTGCAGGGGCACACCGTTGACGCTGATCAGGCCGTCCTTGTCGCAGCAGACGACGCGATCGCCGCCCACACCGACCACGCGCTTGACGAGGTGGCCCCCTGTCGGGAAGAGGCCGAAGAGCTCCAGCCCTCGCGCCACGGGATTGTCGGCGGCGCGGACATCGCCGGGGCCGAGCCACCCGCCAGGGTCGGAGAACACGACGATGTCGCCGCGGTCGGGCTCGCCGGACCAGTAGGAGACCTTCTGCACCAGGATCCGGTCGTCGAGGACCAAGGTGTCGTTCATCGAGCCCGACGGGATGTAGAAGGCCTGCATGAAGTAGGCCTTGATCACGATGGCCAGGACCAGCGCCATGCCGAGCAGAAGCAGCATCTCCTGCCAGATCGGCAGCTGTCGACGCTCCTTGGCGGGCGGCCCGGCGGCGTGCGACCCTTCCTCCGGCGTGCTGTCAGCCACGTCCACGAAATCCCCCTCGGAAGCAGAAGACCGCGACCCGGTCCACGGATCGCGGTCCACGTGCTGCGGCGCGTTCTCGGTCACGCCACGAGCCTAACCAACAAGGGTCAGCGGGCGGGGGTAGCCTCGCGCTTCTCCTTGATCTTGGCAGCCTTGCCACGCAGGTTGCGCAGGTAGTACAGCTTGGCGCGGCGGACGTCACCGCGGGTCACGACCTCGATCTTGTCGAAGATCGGGGAGTGCAGCGGGAAGGTGCGCTCCACGCCGACGCCGAAGGAGACCTTGCGGACGGTGAAGGTGCGGCCGACACCGGAGCCCTGCACCCGGATGCACACGCCCTGGAAGACCTGGATACGCGAACGGTTGCCCTCGACGACCTTGACGTGAACCTTGAGGGTGTCACCGGCGCGGAAGGCGGGAATGTCGTCGCGCTTCACCGAAGCTGCGAACGTGTCGATGGCGTTGGTCATGATCTCTCCTCGTCGGCGCCACAGGTCACCCACGGTGCTGGTCTTGCGGGATCGATGTCGGTCCTCCCCACACGATCGTGGAGTGGTCATCGCACGGCGCGCCCCCTGTGGCAGGTGGACCGTCGACTCACGTCCGCCGGCTGAGGGCAGACGAGCAGTCGTGATGCTCAAGGACCGAGGATCAAGTTTGCCACAGGGCTCAGTCGTCGGCGAAATCGGCGAGAACCTCGCGGTCGCGCTCGCTCAGTGCCCCCTCGGGAAGGCCGGCGATCATGTCGGGTCGCCGCTGCGCTGTACGCCTCAGCGCCTGGTCACGCCGCCATCGAGCGATCTGGGCGTGGTGGCCGCTGAAGAGCACCTCGGGTACGTCGAGGCCACGCCACGACGGCGGCTTGGTGTACACCGGGTACTCCAGCAGGCCCTCCGCGCCGTGCGACTCCTCGGCCAGCGACTCCGGGTTCCCCATGAATCCCGGCAGGAGGCGTACGACGGCCTCCACGATCACCAGGGCGGCGACCTCGCCCCCGTTGAGCACATAGTCGCCGATCGAGACCTCGCGCACCCGCATCCTCGAGCGGTAGTGGTCGACCACCCGCTGGTCGATGCCTTCGTAGCGCCCGCACGCGAGGACCAGCCGCTGCTCCCGACTGAGCTCGTCGGCGATCTGCTGGGTAAACGGCTCCCCCGACGGTGTCGGGACGAGCAGCAGCGGATCCCCCGCACCCGCCGCTGAGATCTCGTCGAGCGCCTCCCCCCAGGGCTCTGGCTTCATCACCATCCCCGCACCTCCGCCGTACGGGGTGTCGTCGACGGTGCGGTGCCGGTCGTGCGTCCAGCGGCGCAGGTCGTGCACGTGGACCTCGAGGAGGCCGGACTCCTGCGCCTTGCCCGCCAGGGAGAGCCCGAGAGGCGCGAGGTAGTCCGGGAAGATCGACACGACGTCGATGCGCATGCTCAGGCGCCGCCTTCCTCGTCCTCCACCGCGGGGGTCAAGAGACCCGGCAGGTCCTTCACGACGATCCGCCGGCCCTCGAG
Organism: Nocardioidaceae bacterium; assembly: GCA_035456965.1. GTDB lineage: Bacteria > Actinomycetota > Actinomycetes > Propionibacteriales > Nocardioidaceae > Nocardioides_C. Next base: position 6,683 of record DATICF010000106.1, on the reverse strand, counting down.
GTCCACCTCGGGAACGAGGTCGAGGACGAACGGCACGAGGATCTCGAGGCCGCCGTCGCCTCGCACCGAGAGCAGGTCCTGGGCGGTGCCGTGCACGATCTCGGCGAGCTCGCCGACCTCGCGACCGTCGGTCGTGACGACCTGCAGGCCCACCAGCTGGTGGTCGTAGTACTCCTCAGGATCCTCGGGCGCCTCTGAAGGGTCCACCTCGACCGCGAGGATAAGGCCGCGCACCGCTTCCGCGTCGTTGCGGTCGCGAACCTCTGCGAAGGTCACGAGCAGCCGCGACTGGTGCCAGCGGGTGGAGCTGACGGTGAGCGTGGCCGGGCGCTCGGGCCCCTGCGGACCTCGCCCCTGGGGAGCCTTCGTCCGCAACACCGAGCCGACGGCGAAGCGACGCTCCGGCTCGTCGGTGCGCAGCTCGACCGAGACCTCGCCCTTGATGCCGTGCGCCTTGCCGATCCTGCCGACCACGACCTCGGTGCCCGCCATCACTTCTCCTTCCGGGCCGCATGACACTTCGAGCCCTCAACGTACGAGTGGGGAGGCCGATTGGCCTCCCCACTCGTCTCGAGCCTTGTGCTTCGGGCGCTCAGCGGCGACGGTCCACGTCGACGAAGTCAACACGGACCCCGCCGCGACCCGCCAGGGCGCCCAGCACGGTGCGGATAGCCGTGGCGGTGCGTCCACCACGACCGATCACCTTGCCGAGGTCCTCCGGGTTCACACGAACCTCGAGGAGCGATCCCCGGCGCAGCTGCTTGTCGCGCACGGTGACGTCGTCGGGGTGGTCGACGATGCCCCGGACCAGGTGCTCGAGCGCCTCAGCCAGCATGGCGATCAGGCCTTGTCCTCGGCCTGGGCCTTCTCCTGGGCCTCGCCGCTGTCAGCCTGTTCCGCGGCGCCCTCGGGCGTCTCGGCCCCGGGCGTCTCGTTGGCGGCGGGAGCCTCCTCCTTGGCCTCGGCCTTCTTGGCCTTCTTGGTCACCGCCTCGGCCTTCGGCTCGCTGGCGGCCTCCTTCAGTGCCTCGTTGAAGATCTCGGCCTTGTCGCGCTTGGGCGCGGCGGTCTTGAGGGTGCCCTCACCGCCTGGCTCGCCCTTGAACTTCTGCCAGTCGCCGGTGACCTTGAGGATCGCGGCGACGGCCTCGCTCGGCTGCGCGCCGACGCCGAGCCAGTACTGCGCCCGCTCGGACTCGACCTCGATCAGCGAGGGCTCCTCCTTGGGGTGGTACTTGCCGATCTCCTCGATGACCTTGCCGTCACGCTTCTTGCGGGAGTCGACAACGACAACACGGTAGTGCGGCGCACGGATCTTGCCCATGCGCTTGAGACGGATCTTGACTGCCACGGGTGTGGTGTCTCCTTGAGAGCTTGTGAGTTGGTGAGCTTCCCGCACCGGGTGGGGGCCAGGCCGGGTCGCTGCGCTGTGTCAGGCACGGCCGGGGGTGAGAGGGTCCGCGGCGCGCATGACTCGGTGGGTCATTGTGCCAGACGGCCCCGCCCCGCCTCCAATCGAGCACGGATCAGCTAGGAGGCGGTCTCCTCCGCGAGCAGCAGGTCCCGCTGACGGCGCCTCTCGCGCTGCTCGTCGGGGTCGGGGACCGGCACCGCGGACACCAGGCGACGGGTGTAGGGGTCCTGCGGATCGAACACGATCTGCTCCCTCGGACCGACCTCGACGAGCTGGCCGTACTGCATCACGGCGATCCGGCTGGCCAGCATCTCCACGACAGCGAGATCGTGGCTGATGAACAGGCAGCCGAAGCCGTGGTGGGCCTGGAGCTCCTGGAAGAGGTCGAGGACCCGGGCCTGGACCGAGACGTCGAGCGCCGAGGTCGGCTCGTCGGCCACCAGGAGCTTGGGCTCGAGGGCGAGCGCACGAGCGATGCCCACTCTCTGCCGCTGCCCGCCCGAGAGCTCGTGCGGGTAGCGGTTGCGCATCGCTCGCGGAAGCTGGACGTCGTCGAGGAGGGCCTCCACCCGCTCGTTGAGCTGCTTGCCGCGCAGCTTCTCGTGAAGGTAGAGCGGCTCGCCGATCGACTCGCCGATGGGCAGCCTCGGGTTGAGGGAGGAGCCGGGGTCCTGGAAGACGATTCCCACCTGCTTGCGCAGAGGCTTCAGGTCCTTCGCCTTGGCGCCCGCCATGTTCACCCCGGCCACCTCGAGGGTGCCTCCGGCCACGGGGAGCAGGCCGACGACCGCGCGGCCGATGGTGGTCTTGCCGGAGCCCGACTCGCCGACCAGCCCGACGACCTCGCCCTGGCCGATGCTGAGCGAGACCCCGTCCACGGCCCGGAACACCGGCTGCGACCCCCGCTTGGGGTACTCCAGCACGAGGTCCCGCATCTCCACGAGCCCCGCCTCGCGTTCTCCCGTCACCGCCTCGGCCGTGGGAACGGCCGCGCCGCGGCGATACATCTCGTCGCCGTGGTCACCTGCGCCCTCCTCGGCCGTCCTGGCCGCGTGCCGACCGAAGTGGGGCACAGATGCCAGGAGCTGCTGGGTGTACTCGTGCTGGGGCCTGTTGAAGATCTCGTCAGCGTTGCCGGTCTCGACGATCCGGCCGTCCTTCATCACGATGATCCGGTCGGCCATGTCGGCGACCACACCCATGTCGTGGGTGATCAGCACGATGCCCGCGTCGATCCGGTTGCGCAGGTCGTGCATGAGCTTGAGGATCTCGGCCTGCACGGTCACGTCGAGCGCCGTCGTCGGCTCGTCGGCCACCAGCAACGTCGGCTCGCAAGCCAGCGCCTGGGCGATCATGGCGCGCTGACGCTGACCGCCGGAGAGCTGGTGCGGGAAGCTGTCGAAGCGCCGCTCCGGCTCGGGGATCTCCACCAGCCGCAACAGCTCCAGGGCGCGCTCCTTGGCGTCCCGGGGACTCATCGTGAAGTGTGCCCTGAGGGTCTCCACGATCTGGAAACCGATGGTGTACACCGGGTTCAGCGCGGTCATCGGCTCTTGGAAGATCACCGAGATGTCGTTGCCACGGACCTCGCGCTGACCGGCCTCCGACAGTCCGATGAGCTCCTTGCCCTTGAGCTTGGCGCTCCCGGCGGCGCGGCCGTTGGGCGGCAGCAGACCGACCAGGGCCATCGAGGACTGCGTCTTGCCGGACCCGGACTCGCCGACGATGGCGAGAACCTCTCCGGGGGCCACGTGGTAGCTGACGTCCACCGCGGCGGGGTACCAGGCGTCGTCGACCCAGAAGGAGACGCTGAGGTCCTCGACCTCGAGGACCCGCCCCGGTGTGCTCGTGGGCTCAGCGGTGGTGCTCACTGTTCACCTTCCTGCGTCGAGATGCGTTCTGCGAGAGTGGCGCCATGGGAGAGACCACGGCCTACCGATCGACCTTCTCGCGCGTGCTCGCGGTCGTGGTCGTCGCACTGCTTGGGTTCCTGCTGATCTGGCTCGCCCTCACCCGGGGGTTCGACACCGCGGGCAGGTACGTCGCCCCGGCGGCTCTGGGCGCGCTGCTCGTGTGGCAGGCGTACTGGCGCCCGCAGGTCGAGGTGAGCGACGGTGGCGTGGAGATCCGAAACGTCTGGCGCACCGTGCAGGTCCCCTGGCCGGCGCTCCAGGACGTCGACGCCCGGCTCGGCCTCCGCCTGGTCACCGTCTTTGGCACCTACCAGGCCTGGGCGGTGCCGGCACCCCGCCGCGGGCGTCGGAGCAGAGAGGTCCCGGTGAGCGAGGCCGCCGAGCTCGTGGTGAGGCGCTGGGACGAGCTGCGTGCGGCGGGCTACCTCGACGATCCCCGCCTCGAACGCCCTCGCCCCCGCACCACGCTGCACACGGTGCCGCTCACTGCTGCGGTGCTGCTGCTGGTCGTGAGCGCCGTGGTGATCCTCGCGAGCGGCTGAGACCGCTACCGGCCCGCTCACGACCTGGCCTTCTTCTCGGCCTCGGCGGCCTTGTCTGCCTCGAGCGCCTTCTGCATGCGGCGGGCGGACGGGATCCGCTTCTGACGCGGGTCGAAGGCGTCGCGCAGTCCGTCGCCGATGAAGTTCACCGACAGCGCGATGATGATGATGAACAGACCCGGCCACCAGAACAGCCACGGCCGCGTGGCGAAGGCCGACTGGTACTGCGAGATCATCGTGCCGAGCGAGACATCAGGGGCCCGCACGCCGAAGCCGAGGTAGCTGAGCGCTGTCTCGAGCAGCACCGCCTGGGACATGAGCAGCGTGGTGTTCACGATGATCACGCCCATGGCGTTGGGCAGCATGTGCTTGCGGATGATGCGGAAGTTGCTCGCCCCCGCTACCCGCGCGGCATCGACGAACTCGCGTTCACGCAACGACAGGAAGTCGCCTCGGACCAGTCGAGCCATGCCGGTCCAGGTGATCAGGCCAAGGGCGATGGCGAGCCAGATCGCACCTCCGGCGCCCGCGAGCTTGCCCAGGACGGCGCCGATCACGACCACGGGGAAGGTGATGATGAGGTCGGTGAAGCGCATCAGGGCCTGGTCGGTCCGGCCCCGGTAGAAGCCGGCGGTGGCGCCGATGGCGATGCCGACCGCGGTGGCGAGGACGCCGATGATCACCATCACCACGAGGGAGGTCTGCACGCCCTTCATGGTGCGGGCGAAGATGTCGCGACCGATCGTGTCCTGGCCGAAGGGGAAGTCCCCGATGGCGAACCCCTCACCGCCGAGCCACGTCGGTAGCGACAGCGTCGGGGCACCGCCCGGGTTCGCGACCTGCTGAGGGGTGACGTGGTCCCACTTCCACCAGCCGGGAACGGGGCCGAAGCCGATGGAGCTGAAGGCGAGGATCGCCACCAGGCTCACGCTGACGAGCCCGATGATGGCGCCCTTGTGGCGCAGGAACCGCCTGCGGACGATCTGGCCCTGGGAGAGGCCTTCGACCTCCTTGAGCTCGATGGCGTTCTCGAGCGACTCCGAGCGGCCGGAGCCGCCTGGAGGCTGCATGTCGATGCTCATCGGCGCTCACCTCCGGTCTGCGGGCGGGATGGGCAGGTGCGTGGGCTGGTCATGCGTTCACCCGGATCCGTGGGTCGAGGACGGCGTAGAGGAGGTCGGCGACGAAGTTGGCGACGACCGCCAGGATGCCGACGATCAGCAGGTAGGCCATGATCGGGTCGATCTCGGACTGGCGCAGGGAGACCACGAACAACCGCCCCATGCCGAACCAGTTGAAGATCGTCTCGGTGATCACCGCGCCACCGATCAGCGTGATGATGTCGACGGGCACGATCGAGGCGAGCGGGATCAGGGAGTTGCGGAAGGCGTGCCGCATGACCACCGTCCGCTCGGTGAGGCCCTTGGCTCGCGCCGTGCGGATGTAGTCCTGGTTCATCACCTCGAGCATGCTCGCGCGGGAGTAGCGGGTGTAGCCCGCGAACGAGATCAGCACCAGTGCCAGCGTCGGCAACAGCAGGTGGGTGAACGAGTCCAGCGTGGTGATCCAGAAGCTGCCGGTCAGGCCGGGAGTCTCGGGCCCGATGGTCGCGATCGGGCGACCCTTGATCAGGTTCGACTCGGAGTAGACCTGCCAGACCGACATCACGCGGTCGACGAAGAGCAGCGCGGCAACGGGGACCGCGGTGATGACGGCCGTGCGCGCGGACTGCTTCCAGTCGGGGCCTCCCCAGGCCCAGCCGACGAGGATCGCCACGAGGATCGCCACCGCAAGCAGCGCGAACATGATCCCCCAGCTCGCGCCGACGTAGTAGTAGAAGTACTGGAGCGGGTAGTAGAGCGCGACGCCGATACCCGCGGTCGTCAGGGCGGCGTTGCGCGCCCGCTTGTTGCGCAGGCCGGTCGACAAGAGTGTCGCGAGGTAGGCGATGCCGACGCCGGAGAGCGCGATGAACACGATGCCCAGCCCGGGATCGGTCAGCCAGCCGGTCACGTCGATATAGACCAGGATCGCGAGCGTCGCCGCGGCAGAGATCCCGAACACCCGTGCCCGCCGTGCCTGCGACCCGCCGGCCATCCCCGCCCAGATCAGGCCGGTGACGACCGTGGCGAGGATGATCCAGCCCCACGTCAGGTCCGGGTCGGCGAGGAAGGTGTTGAACTCGATGGCGCCGTACTGCTTCAGGAGCACAGCCACCCAGAAGACCGGGAGCGAGTAGAGCAGGAAGGACAAGAAGGTGACGCTGTAGTCGAAGCCGCTGTACTGGCGCAGAGCGCTGACGATGCCCACGGCTACGCCGACCAGGATCGCCAGGATGGTCGCAGCGGTGACGAGCTGGATGGTGGTGATGATGGCGCCGCCGAGCTGGTCGGTGACCGCCTGACCGGAGCGCCAGGCCACTCCGAGGTCGCACTGGCCGACGAGGCACTTGCTCGCACCCGTGAGCCAGTCGAGGTAGCGGGTGACGACCGGCTCGTCGAGCTGGAGCTGCGCGGTGCGGGCGTCGATGAGCGCCTGCTTGTTGGGCGCGGTGCTGGTGCGCAGGTCGTCGAGTGGATCGATCGCGATGTCGGTGAGGACGTACATCACGAAGGTCGAAGCCAGCACGACCAGGGTCGAGGTGACGAAGCGCCTCAGGATGAAGGTGAACATCTAGGGAGTTGCCTCACGGTTTGTTCGGGTTCGGTGCTCGAGCGCCAGCGTGAGGGTACGCCGCGTGAGCCGTCTCACGCACCCCGTGGGGGTGCCGCCGCCGGTTCGGCGGAGGCACCCCCACGCAGTGTCTATGAGTTGT
>DATICF010000105.1:0-9545 GCA_035456965.1 Nocardioidaceae bacterium | reverse complement strand
AGGCAGTACTACCGAAGAAGAAGAGGCATCCGCCGTGGCCAGCAAGAGCTCGGACGTTCGTCCCAAGATCACCTTGGCGTGCGTCGAATGCAAGGAACGCAACTACATCACCAAGAAGAACCGGCGCAACGACCCGGACCGTCTTGAGATGAAGAAGTTCTGCCCTCGCTGCCGCACTCACACTGCGCACCGCGAGACCCGCTGAGCGCAGGCTTCACCGAGCTTCCAGAAGGAGCGACGACACCCAGGGTGCGTCGCTCCTTCTGTTGTGTCCGGCTACTCGACGTGATGCCCGACTCCTGCCCGGCGGACTGGCGAGCGATGCTTTCGTGAGCGGCTGCTAGCGTCTCGCGCATGGCAGTCGACACCGCCCTGGTCGGACGGACCTTCCCGCCCACAGAGCCCTATACCGCCACCCGGGAGAAGGTGCTCGAGTTCGCTCGGGCCACCGGCTCGGAGTTCGACGGCAAGACGGCTCCGGCGACGTTCCCGATCGTGGTGGCCTTTGCCGCGATGACGGCGCTCATGGAGGACCCCGACGTCGGTATCTCCCTGCATCGCGTGGTCCACGGCGACCAGCGGTTCACCTACACACGACCCGTCACCGTTGGCGACCGGCTCTCCGCGACGCTGACCGTCGACTCGCTGCGTCAGATCGGCGGCGCCGACATCATCGCCACCCGCAGCGAGATCACCGACGAGCAGGGGGCGCCGGTCTGCACCGCCTTCGCCACGCTCGTGCACCGGGCGGAGGAGTCCGCATGAGCGACCTCGTGGCCGGGGAGACGCTCCCCACCCAGACCTACCGGGTGACCCGCTCCGACCTCGTCAGGTACGCCGGTGCGAGCGGCGACTTCAACCCGATCCACTGGTCGGACCGGGTTGCGACCACGGTCGGCCTCCCCGGCGTGATCGCCCACGGCATGTTCACCATGGCACTCGCCGCCCGCGCCCTCGACACGTGGGCGGGTGCACCCGGCCTGGTCCGCGAGCTCGGGTGCAAGTTCACCAAGCCCGTCGTCGTACCCGATGACGACGAGGGCGTCGAGGTCCAGGTCGCGGGCACCGTCAAGAACCTCACCGAGGACGGCGTCCACATCGCCCTCGAGGTCACCTGCGGCGGCGAGAAGGTCCTCGGCATGCCCAAGGCGGTGCTGGCGCGTGGCTGAGGTTCTCGCACAGCACACCACGCTGCGCCTGGGGGGCCCGGCCGCCCGCTTCGTCGAGGCCACCACCGATGACGAGCTCGTCGAGGCGGTCCGTGCGGCCGACGTCGCGGGGGAGCCGCTCCTGCTCGTCGCCGGCGGGAGCAACCTGGTCATCGCGGACGAGGGCTTCGCCGGCACCGTCGTCAAGGTGGCCAGCCGGGGTGTGAGGGTCGAGCAGGACGACTGCAGCGGCGCCACCGTCACCGTCGCAGCCGGGGAGAACTGGGACGCCCTGGTCTCCCGGGCCGTCGACGAGGGCTGGGTCGGCGTCGAGGCGCTCTCCGGGATCCCGGGGAGCGTCGGCGCGACTCCCATCCAGAACGTCGGCGCCTACGGCCAGGAGGTCGCCGAGACGATCGCCTCCGTCCGCTGCTGGGACAGGCAGGCGGGCGTCGTTCGCACGATCGCTGCGGCGGACTGTGGCTTCGGCTATCGCACCAGCCGGTTCAAGCGCGACCCCGGCCGCCACGTCGTCCTGTCGGTGACCTTCCAGCTTCGGCTCGGCGACCTCGGCGCGCCGGTCAAGTACGCCGAGCTCGCTCGCACGCTCGGGGTGGACCCCGGGGAGCGGGTCGCGATGAGCAAGGTGCGGCGGGCCGTCCTGGGCCTTCGTTCCGGCAAGGGCATGGTGCTCGATGCCGTGGACCACGACACTTGGAGCGCCGGATCGTTCTTCACCAACCCGCTGTTGCCTCCCGACCAGGCTGACATGCTCCCGGACGACGCACCGCGCTGGCCGCAGCCTGACGGGCGCGTGAAGTCGAGCGCGGCCTGGTTGATCGAGCGCAGCGGCTTCGCCAAGGGCTACGGCAACGACCGGGTGAGCCTGTCGACGAAGCACACCCTCGCCCTCACCAACCGCGGTGATGCCTCCACCAAGGACCTCGTCGAGCTGGCGCGCGAGATCCGCGCCGGGGTCGAGACGACGTTCGGCGTCCGGCTCGAGAACGAGCCCGTCATGGTGGGCTGCTCTCTTTGATGCGAGCCCGCCCTACGACGTGGCGATGCCGCCCCCGATGATCGCGACCGCGAACACCACGTAGAGAACGATGAAGATGACGCTCAGCGCAAGCAGGACCGTGCCGACGATCCCGAGGATGTAGCCGGCCTGCGCCGCGCCGCGGCCGCCGAACCGGCCCTGCGAGGCGTCGATCTCGTCCATGGTCCTCTTGCCCATCGCCCACGCGAACGGCGCGATGATCTGGCAGAGCACCACGCCGAGGATCCCGAGCACCAGCGACGTCGTCGCCTTCGGATGGTCGGGGGCGAACTGCATCGGCGCCCCCTGCGGGTAGTACGGCGGGTAGCCGGGCTGCTGCTGACGAGCCTGCTGCTCCCAGTAGCCGGGCTGGTCCGAGGGGGGCGGCTGCTGGCCTGGAGGCTGACCGGCGCCGGGCTGGGGCTGCTCGCGGGGTTCCTCGGGTGGGGTGGGCCCATCGCCCGGTGGGTTCGTCATGGGGCCTACTCTGCCAGCCAGTCGGCGACCTCGCGGGCAAGTGCGGCCTTCGTGTCGTCGGGAGCCCGTGATGCTCGGATCGACATCGTGGCGAGCTCGGCGAGCTGCGCGTCGGACAGGTCGTGGGCCGCGCGCATGGTGGCGTACTGCCCCGCGAGGCTCGAGCCGAACAGCAACGGGTCGTCGGCCCCCAACGCGACCGTCGCCCCCGCCTCGAGCAACGTCGGGAGCGGCACCGAAGTCAGGTCGGTGTAGACGCCGAGCGCGACGTTGGAGACCGGGCAGACCTCGAGCGCGATCCCGTCCTCGGCAATCCGGTCGAGAAGCTTCGGGTCCTCGGCGGAGCGGACTCCGTGCCCGAGGCGGTGGGCGTGCAGCTCGTCGAGACAGGCGCGAACGCTGTCGGGACCGAGCAGCTCGCCACCGTGCGGCGCGAGCATCAGGCCGGCCCGCTCGGCGATCGCGAAGGCTCGCGCGAACTCCTCGGTCCGCCCGCGACGCTCGTCGTTGCTGAGGCCGAAGCCGACCACGCCCCGTCCGGCGTACTGAGCAGCGAGCCGGGCCAGGGTCCGCGCGTCGAGCGGGTGCCGGGTGCGGTTCGCGGCGATGACCACAGCCATGCCGAGGCCGGTGCGCTCCGAGGCGTCGCGCACCGCATCGAGGACCAGGTCGGTGAAGGCCGTGACCCCGCCGAACCGTGCCGCGTAGCCGCTCGGGTCGACCTGGATCTCCAGCCAGCGCGAGCCGTCGGTCACGTCGTCCTCGGCGGCCTCGAGCACGAGCCGGCGTACGTCGTCCTCGGTGCGCAGGACCGACCGCGCCACGTCGTAGAGCCGCTGGAACCGGAACCAGCCCTTCTCGTCGGCCGCGGAGAGCTTCGGCGGCCACTCCTCGACGAGCGCCTCGGGCAGGTGGATCCCGTCACGCTCGGCCAGCTCGAGCAGGGTCGAGTGGCGCATCGAGCCCGTGAAGTGCAGGTGCAGATGCGCCTTCGGCAGCACGTGCAGGTCGCGCCCCCTGCGCTCGGTCTCCCCCGTCACGAGACGGCCGGACTCAGGCGAAGAGCTTCTGGAGGCGGGAGATCCCCTCGATCAGGTCGTCGTCGCCGAGGGCGTAGGAGAAGCGGAGGTACCCCGGAGAGCCGAACGCCTCGCCCGGGACCGCGGCCACCTCGGCCTTGTCGAGGATCAGCTCGGCGAGCTCGGTCGAGGTCTGCGGGGTGACCCCGTCGACCGTGCGGCCAAGAAGGCCCTTCACCGACGGGTAGGCGTAGAAGGCGCCCTTCGGCTCCGGACACACCACCCCGTCGATCTCGTTGAGCATCTGGACGACGGTGCGACGCCGACGGTCGAAGGCGGTCTTCATCTCCTCGACGGCCGAGAGGTCGCCCGAGACTGCCGCGATCGCGGCGCGCTGGGAGACGTTCGAGACGTTCGACGTCGCGTGCGACTGGAGGTTGGTCGCGGCCTTGACGACGTCCTTGGGGCCGATCACCCAGCCGATGCGCCAACCGGTCATCGCGTAGGTCTTCGCGACCCCGTTGACCACCACGCAGCGTTCGGCGAGCTCCGGGACGACGACCGGCATCGAGGCGGTCTCGAGGCCGTCGTACACCAGGTGCTCATAGATCTCGTCGGTCATCACCCACAGCCCGTGCTCGAGAGCCCAGCGGCCGATCGCCTCCACCTCGTCGCGGCTGTAGACCGCACCGGTCGGGTTGGAGGGCGAGTTGAACAGCAGCACCTTGGTGCGCTCGGTGCGGGCTGCCTCGAGCTGCTCGACAGTGACCTTGTAGTCCTGGGTCTCGTCGGCGAGCACCTCGACCGGGACCCCGCCGGCGAGGCGGATCGACTCCGGGTACGTAGTCCAGTACGGCGCCGGGACGATGACCTCGTCGAGCGGGTCGAGCATCGTCGCGAAGGCTTCGTAGATCGCCTGCTTGCCGCCGTTGGTCACCAGCACCTGGGCCGCCTCCACCTCGTAGCCGGAGTCGCGGCGGGTCTTCTCGACGATGGCCTGCTTGAGCTCGGGAAGTCCTCCGGCCGGCGTGTAGCGGTGGTTGCGTGGGTCGCGGCAGGCCTCGACGGCGGCCTCCACGATGTAGTCGGGGGTGGGGAAGTCGGGCTCGCCCGCACCGAATCCGATGACCGGTCTGCCCGCTGCCTTGAGCGCCTTCGCCTTCGCGTCGACTGCGAGCGTCGCGGACTCGGCGATCCCGCCGATGCGCGCGGAGACCCGTCGCTCGGCAGCGGAGACGGTGGGGGCGGCGGCGTGGCGACCGGGGCGGTCGGCGCCGGACTCGGGGCTGGTCGAGGAGTCGGTCATGGGATCATCGTTCCACTGAGCCCCCTCGAACCGCAGCCGGGTCCGTGCTTCGAGCGGCGTGTCGGGTCCCGCGGCTCGCTCGGTTCGACTTCGGCTCGGTCTTCCCCGTAGAATCCTCGTCTTGGTGGTTCGCACCCTTGGTTGTCATGCCCGCAATCGTGGTCGGCTCGGCTCGATCACGCCTGCGCGACGGTACGACGAGCGGGGTAGACGGACTGCCGAAGGGCACTAGCTCAACTGGCAGAGCATCGGTCTCCAAAACCGAAGGTTGGGGGTTCAAGTCCCTCGTGCCCTGCAAGGTCCCTCCCGCCGGGAGGAGGCCAGGTCCGTTCGGTTCACGCAGAGGGAAGGAAGGTGGAGGACAGTGTCGGACAGCCGCTCCGCGTCTTCGTCGGAAAAGCGCACCGGCCCGGTCACCTTCTACCGCCAGGTCGTGGCCGAGCTGCGCAAGGTCGTCTGGCCCACGCAGCAGCAGCTGATCACGTACTTCATCGTGGTGATGGTGTTCGTGATCGTGGTGATGTCGATCGTCTCCCTGCTCGACCTCGGGTTCGGAAAGCTCGCGTTCGCCATCTTCGGGTGAACCCGCCCGCGCCGGCCCCATCCGCAGCACAGCAACGAAGGTGACTGATTAACCGTGTCGCAGCCGTACGACGACCAGGTCGAGGGACCCGAGGCCACCGCCGAGGACGTCTTCGGCCAGCCCGAGGGTGACTCCGAGACCGCGCCGGTGACCGGCGACGCTGTTGCGACCCCCGAGGAGGCCGCGGAAGCTCCCCAGGACACCGACCTCGAGGCCGAGGGCGCTGCCGAGGCGACCCCCGAGGCCGCCGAGGACGAGTCCGCCGAGGCCGAGGGCGAGGAGGACCCGCTCGAGGAGTTCCGCCGCACCCTGTGGTCCAAGCCGGGCGACTGGTTCGTGATCCACACCTACTCCGGCATGGAGAACCGGGTGAAGGCGAACCTCGAGAACCGCATCACCTCCCTCAACATGGAGGACTACATCCACGAGGTGATCGTCCCGACCGAGGAGGTCGCCGAGATCAAGAACGGCCAGCGCAAGCTGGTCAAGCGCACCGTGCTCCCCGGCTACGTCCTGGTCCGCATGGACCTCACGGACGAGTCCTGGGCAGCCGTGCGCCACACCCCCTCGGTCACGGGCTTCGTGGGTCACAGCCACCAGCCGGTTCCGCTGTCGCTGAGCGAGGTCGAGAGCATGCTCGCCCCGACCGTGGTCGCCCAGGCGGAGGCGGCGGCGCCCGAGGCGGCCGCCACCGGCGGTGCGCCTGCCAAGCGCAAGACCGAGGTCGCGGACTTCGAGGTCGGCAACTCGGTCATGGTGGTCGACGGTCCGTTCGCCACCCTGCACGCGACGATCACGGAGATCAACGCGGACACCCAGAGGGTCAAGGCCCTCGTCGAGATCTTCGGCCGGGAGACCCCGGTCGAGCTGAGCTTCAGCCAGATCCAGAAGGTCTGAGCGGAATCTCAGAGCACTGCAACCAGTTGTAACGCCGTAGCAGTTACGGCAAAGCATCAGTTAAGGACCCGTTTCAATGCCTCCCAAGAAGAAGATCGCGGCGCTCGTCAAGGTGCAGCTGCAGGCCGGGGCGGCAACTCCTGCTCCGCCGGTGGGTACCGCTCTCGGTCCCCATGGTGTGAACATCATGGAGTTCTGCAAGGCCTACAACGCTGCGACCGAGTCGATGCGCGGCAACGTCATCCCCGTAGAGATCACCATCTACGAGGACCGGTCGTTCACCTTCATCACGAAGACGCCCCCGGCGGCTGAGCTGATCAAGAAGGCAGCCGGCCTGCAGAAGGGCTCCGGCACCCCGCACAAGGACAAGGTCGGCAAGCTGACCAAGGACCAGGTGCGCGAGATCGCGACGACCAAGCTCCCCGACCTCAACGCGAACGACATCGACGCCGCGATGAAGATCGTCGAGGGGACCGCTCGGTCGATGGGCGTCACCACCGACTGACACCCCGGTGGCTCGAGACAGGGCCACCACCCTTGACGGTCCGCTGACCGTCGTACCAACAAGAAACTCGTGGCAGGGCCGCTGACGCGCCCGAGGACCACACCTGGCCCAGGAAAGAGGGAACCAGTCATGCAGCGCAGCAAGACCTACCGCTCCGCGTCGGAGATGTTCGACAAGGACGAGCTCTACAGCCCGCTCCAGGCGATCAAGTTCGCCAAGGGGGGCAGCAAGAAGAAGTTCGACGAGACCGTCGACGTCTCGATGCGCCTCGGCGTTGACCCGCGCAAGGCGGACCAGATGGTCCGCGGCACCGTCAACCTTCCGCACGGCACCGGCAAGACCGCCAGGGTCCTGGTCTTCGCCACCGCCGAGAAGGCCGAAGCCGCGCGCGAGGCAGGCGCCGACCACGTCGGCGGCGACGAGATGATCGACAAGGTGAACGGCGGCTGGCTCGACTTCGACGCCGTCGTCGCGACGCCGGACATGATGGGCAAGGTCGGCCGCCTCGGTCGTGTGCTCGGTCCCCGTGGCCTCATGCCGAACCCGAAGACCGGCACCGTGACGCCGGACGTGGCCAAGGCCGTGTCCGACATCAAGGGCGGCAAGATCGAGTTCCGCGTCGACCGCCACGCCAACCTGCACTTCATCATCGGCAAGGCGTCGTTCTCCGAGAAGCAGCTCGCCGAGAACTACGCGGCCGCGCTCGAGGAGGTGCTCCGGCTCAAGCCGTCCAGCTCCAAGGGTCGCTACCTCAAGAAGGTCACCGTCTCCACGACGATGGGCCCCGGTGTCCAGGTCGACCCGAACCGCACGCGCAACGTCGCGTCGGACGACGAGGCCTGAGCCTCACCACCGCCTGAGCTTCCGGGCTTCTCGCCCGCGCGCCGGTCGGGCTGCCGCCCGACCCTCGGCTCACTGGGCGCCGCCCCGACTTCTCTGCCGCTGACCACGGCTGGGAGCGGGGCGGCGCTTCTACGTTTCCGCCCAGGGCCGCACCTCCGCACTCGTCGAGCGCGGCTCAGCCGTGAGGCTTCCCGGACCTGCCGCCCGCGGGTTACTCGACGAAGACGCGCTCGTCGACGAGCTTTTCGGCGACGACCTGGCCCTCGGGGTCGAAGCGACCAACCTCGAACCGCTTGTGGAACTCGAGGTCGATGCCGTCCTTGCCGCTCCGGTTCTTCTCGATGCTGAGGACCACCCACTGCTTGAACTGCTCGGCGCTGCCGAGGTTGTAGACCAGGTGGTGACGGGCGACGACGTCGAACTTGTTGTTGAGGATGAGCACGGTGTCGGCCTCGTACGCGAGGGCCGAGGACCCGCGCAGGTTGTTCACGCGCATGCGCTTGCCGGACTCGAGACCGGCCTTGTCGGCGGCCACGATCGCGAGGATCGGGATGTCGATGTCGAGCGCGAGGTCCTTGAGTCCCTCGACGACCATCGTCACCCGGTCGTCCTCGGCCTGCGGGCCGTCGGGCACCTTCACCTTCTGCAGATAGTCGACGAAGACCATCGGCAGCTGCCCGGTGTGCTCGCGGACCTCCTCGATCGCGTCGGTGATGACGTCGAGGGTGGTGCGGCTCCCGGTGGAGCGGTGGAGCATCAGCCGCTCGGCGTACGACTCCACGACGTCCATGGCCTCGGGGCCGCCCTTGCCGACCTCCTCGAGCCGGTCGTCGATGGAGCCTCCAGGGCTGCCGACGTCCTCGAAGGCACTTCGGATCTGCGCGATGGTGGGGGCCTCCGTGCCCGCGACGAACCCCGCCTCCATGGAGACCAGGCGGATGAGCATCGTCTGGGGGTCGTGCTCGAAGGAGAAGAAGAGCACCGACCGGCCGGACAGCGCGACGTTGCGGGCGGCCTGGAGCGCCCAGGTCGTCTTGCCCAGACCCTGGGCGCCGGCCAGGAGGATCAGCTCCCCGGACCGGAAGCCGCCGCCCAGGTTCCGATCCAGGACGTCGAACCCCGTCGGCCAGATCCGTGCGGCTGCGTGGGCGCCTCCGCGAAGCCGGCTGTTGGCCAGGTCCAGTACGTCGCTCAGCGACTGCAACGAGTAATCAACGGACTCCACACCAGCCATGGAAGCAGAGCCCGCAAAGTGGTGTAGACGTTTTGGGGCAATCCTGAACCAAGGGCCTGATGGGTGCTGGACCGTCCAGCCGATTTGGTGTAGCACCCTCCGTCCCTTATCGTTCTGGGTGAAACCAGAGACCGCCGGTTGTCGGCGTGCCCTCGTGCCGCATGGTTCGAGGTCCCGACTGAAGGTCCCGCGTTGCGGGCGGCCTGCGCAGGTGACACCGAGTGAGCGTCGATGCCTCATGCGTCGACTCGTACGCCCTGTGCCTCCTGTGCCAGGGCGTTTTTCGTTGCCGGGCCCGACGTGCCGGTCTCCCGGGCCCCGCGCAGGCGGAGCCCACCATGCTTGATCGCATCTGAACCGTGGAAGGAGACCCATGGCGCGGCCAGACAAGGCAGCAGCCGTTGCAGAGCTCGTGGAGCAGTTCCAGGAGTCTGCAGGTGCTGTGCTGACCGAGTACCGCGGTCTCACCGTCAAGCAGCTGCAGGACCTGCGGC
>DATICF010000104.1:0-8433 GCA_035456965.1 Nocardioidaceae bacterium | reverse complement strand
GCCGCGGTCCGCGCGCTCGCTCATGCCGAAAGCCGGACCTCCGGATACGCGCATAATGCCGCGAACGCTCCTTCACCGGACTGCGGAGGTGCGTCACCTCGCCGCGGTGGCCTGGCTCACCACGACACCCAGCGCATCCGCACCTCGGAGTTGTCCATGCCTACCTCGCGGAACCCAAGCCGCTCGTACAGGCCTCGCGCTCGCTGGTTCGAGCTCATGACGCCAAGCTCCAAGATCTTCCCCGATGTGAGCGCTTCCTCCATGAGCGTTCGGATCACCGCAGAGCCGATGCCCTGCGACTGGAAGCGGGGAAGGATCTGTAGACCCGACATGTCCAAGCAGTCGGCCGTCCGCACCACACGAAGCCGCCCAACCGGATCCCCCGCGAGCTCGATCACGTAGGTGTCGCCAGCCACGACGTCGCTCGCGATCCGGTCTCTCGCGTGCTGGGCAAGGCCACCGTCCGAGGTGCTCGCCGTCGCGACCGCCGAGTCAGACCCGCGGGCGGACACTGTCTCGAGTACGACCCTGACAAGGAACGCGACATCGTCGTGGGTGGCTAGGCGCAGGCGCACGGTTCATCCAAGCACACCGCTCTGGGGTCGCCCGGCATTCCGCGCTTTGAGGCCGGGTCGAGTGGGTGCGTCACACCGCCGCCCGCCTGCCTGTCGTGCAGGCTTTCGCGGTCGTGCCGATGAGCGGATGGCTGTACCCGAGTCAGGACGCCAGCGGGCGACGGACGAACCACTCGGTCGAAAGGAGCTTCTCGCGGGCCACCGGTGACAAGCCGGCGACGAGCCCGGGAAGGGCGCCTCGATCGACTTCAGAGCGGTGGGCCAGGATTGCGGCCACCTTCTGCTCCAGCCAAGGGGAAACGTCCACTCGGTCCGTGACCTGCTCGTCCGGAGTGGCGTACACGGCCCTTCGGGCACCGATGACCCCCTCGATCCCCTTCACCGACGAACGCGGATGGGTCGCCAAGTACACGGCGCTCGGCGACCACGGAAGACCTGCATCGGGGTACACGTCCAGACCGGCTACCTCGGCTGCCAGCATGGTCACGCGATGGGTGTGCACGTGATCGGGATGGCCGGTCAGACCGCCATAGGCGTCGAAGGTCACCAGAGCCTCAGGACGGAACCCGCGGATCTGGACCACAAGCCGACGCACGGCTTCGTCAAGCGGCGCATCGCACCAGCGGGGGCAGCCCGGGGCAGACTCAGGGACCTTCGCGTCGGCGTATCCGAGCATCCTCGGCTTACCTGCACCCAGGATCCGCAGCGCATCAGCCAACTCGGCTACTCGCTGCGTGGTCGGAGCCCACGTGGCAGTGACCACGGCGGTCCTCGCACCCGCTGCGGCATGTTGAGCCAGGACGCCGCCCGCGGCCAGCGACTCGTCATCGGGATGCCCGAACACCCCAAGCAGGCTCGACAACTTCACGAGGGCAACCTTCCTGACGGAATCCCAGACCGGCCCAGTATGGATGTCTCGCCTGGTCCACACGCACGACGCAACGCACTCTCATGCCGCGATCCGCTCGCGCCGGTCGATCACGCGGAAGCCACCAGTGAGTCGTGCACGCCCGTTCAGGCGAAATGCGCGTGCTGCCACACGCCGAGAAGGCGCGCGACGAGGCCGACGCAAAGACCATCATGGATCGGATCACGAGTCAGATCGAGGAGGGCTCGTTCCAGCCACCGGGCACAGAACTCGCGTTCTGAGCATCACGGCCTCGCCCGCCACGGACGCCCGGGAACTGCCGCGGACAGGGAAGGTGCACGCGCAAAGCCGAGGCGACGCCTGCGGTAAGGAGTTCGCTACCGTCTCGCCATGAGTCGTCTGGTCTTGATCAATGGCGCTCCTGGGTCGGGCAAGTCCACCCTCGCACACGCGCTGGCGCAGGACCGTCCGATGACGCTCGCGTTGGACATCGACGCGATCAAGCACTCCTTGGGGCGATGGGACGAGGACCCGTCGGCTTCGGGGCTTCACGCCAGACGGCTGGCCCTCACGCTGGCCGGCGAACAGCTGCGCGCCGGGTTCGATCTCGTCCTTGGCCAGTACCTCGCCAAGACAGCGTTCATTGAGGAACTGGAGCACCTGACCAAGCGACACGGGGCACGGTTCTGCGAGTTCGTACTCGACCTCGGGCCTGCCGCGCTCGCCGTTCGTCTCGCAGAACGGGCCGCCAGCCCAGACCGCGTGGAGCACGACATCAACAATCGGCTGGTGGGTCCGGATGACGCCAACCGGCTCGTCCAAACCATCGAGTCGCTTCGACGGCACCGTCCCCAGGCGCTCTTCGTCGATGCCCGAGGTTCAGTTTCCTCGACGCTGGAAATCCTGCGCGATCAACTAGAGGCACCTACGCACTGACATGCCGCGGGCAGCGCGACTAGGAAGCCCCTCGACGGCCTCCGGCCCGTAGCTTGTCTTCCGGCCGACGTCACGAGCGGTCCTCCTCTCCACCAGGGGCAATACGGTCGAGACCGTCGCCGTCGACGGAGATCTCGGTGCGCGCCCCAGCGCGTCCCACAGCGCTGACGACGACGGTCTCGCCGCGGTGCAGGTCCGCGAGGCTCTCCAGGTCGTTCACGGCATCCTCGGCCCCCTCGAGTACGTCGACCAGGGCGATCGGGCGCGCCAGCGCCTGCACCGGGAGGCCGAGGACGCGCCCCAGGACAGCACCGCCCGCCCCGGGCGCACCGTCGTACACGGCGGCGACGCGCTCGTACCGCAGCGACTGCGCGACGGAGGCGTCCGGCTCACACACGAGGAGGAACCGGGCGGGGCACTGGAGGTCGGACATCACCGGCAACCTAGCCCCGCCGCCGCTGCGCGGCAATGCGGTCAGCCCAGGTGGTTGGCCGCCCGGATCGCGTCGACGATGCCGCCCATGATCTCGGTGAGGCCGAAGTCCTTGGGCGTGAACACCTCTGCGACGCCCATCTCCTTCAGCCTGGCCGCATCGGCAGTCGGGATGATCCCGCCCACGATCACGGGCACGTCGCCCAGACCGTGCTCGCGCATGCCCTCGAGCACGGCGGGCACGAGCTCCATGTGTGAGCCGGAGAGGATCGAGAGTCCCACGCAGTGCACGTCCTCGGCGACCGCCGCAGACACGATCTGCTCGGGAGTGAGCCGGATGCCCTGGTAGACGACCTCGAAGCCGGCGTCACGCGCCCGCACCGCAACCTGCTCCGCGCCGTTGGAGTGGCCGTCGAGCCCGGGCTTGCCCACGAGCAGGCGCAGGCGCCCGCCGAGCTCCTCACCGGTGGACTTCACGCGCTCGCGGACCTCGGTCAGCTCAGCGCCGGCCTCGGCCACGCCGACCGCCCCGGAGACACCTGTCGGGGCCCGGAACTCCCCGAACACCTCTCGCAGCGTCCCGGCCCACTCCCCCGTCGTGGCACCTGCCCGCGCGGCCGCGAGCGTGGCCTCCATCAGGTTCACGCCAGACTTGGCGTCGGCGGCCAGACGCTCGAGCGCGGCTCGAACCTCGACCTCGTCGCGCTGGGCCTTCCATGCCTCGGTGTTGCGGATCGCAGCCTGCTCGGCCTCCGGGTCGGCGGTCTGGATCGCGGTGTCGAGGTCGGCGGTCAGCGGGGAGGGCTCAGTGGTCTCGAAGCAGTTGACGCCCACCACCTTGTCCTCGCCGGACTCGATCCGGGCCCGCCGGGCGGCATGAGAGGAGACCAGCGCCTGCTTCATGTAGCCGGACTCGACCGCGGCGATCGCGCCGCCGAGGGCCTGGACCCGGTCCATCTCCTCCCGGGCGCCCTTGACCAGGTCGGCGACCTTGCCCTCGATGACCTTCGAACCTTCGAAGATGTCGTCGTACTCCAGCAGGTCGGACTCGAAGGCGAGGACCTGCTGCAGGCGCAGCGACCACTGCTGGTCCCACGGCCGGGGCAGGCCGAGCGCCTCGTTCCACGCCGGCAGCTGGACGGCGCGGGCGCGAGCATCCTTCGACAGGGTGACGCCGAGCATCTCGAGGACGATCCGCTGGACGTTGTTCTCCGGCTGGGCCTCGGTCAGCCCGAGCGAGTTCACCTGGACGCCGTACCGGAAGCGGCGCATCTTCGGGTCCTCGACGCCGTAGCGCTCGCGCGTGATCTCGTCCCAGAGCTCCACGAAGGCCCGCATCTTGCAGGTCTCCTCGATGAAGCGGACGCCGGCGTTGACGAAGAAGGAGATCCGGCCCACGACCCGACCGAAGTCCTCGGGTGCGACCTGACCGGAGTCGCGGACCGTGTCGAGGACCGCGATCGCGGTGCACAGCGCGTAGGCGAGCTCCTGGGTCGGGGTGGCCCCCGCCTCCTGCAGGTGGTAGCTGCAGATGTTGATCGGGTTCCACTTGGGGATGTTGTTGACCGTGTAGGCGATCAGGTCGCTGGTCAGCCGCAGGGAGTGCTCCGGCGGGAAGACATAGGTCCCCCGGGAGAGGTACTCCTTGATGATGTCGTTCTGGGTGGTGCCGGCGAGCTTCGCGTGCACCTCGTCGAAGTCCACGTCCTCGGGGCGCCTCCCCTCGAGTGCCTGCTCCTCGGCCACGACCTGGTAGAGCGCGAGAAGCCACATCGCGGTCGCGTTGATCGTCATCGAGGTGTTCATCTCGGTGAGCGGGATGTCCTGGAACAGCCTTCGCATCTCACCGAGGTGCGGCACGGGGACGCCCACCTTGCCGACCTCGCCGCGCGAGAGGGGCGAGTCCGGGTCATAGCCGGTCTGAGTGGGGAGGTCGAACGCCACCGAGAGGCCGGTCTGGCCCTTGGCGAGGTTCTTGCGGTACAAGGCGTTGGACTCGGCGGCGGAACTGTGCCCCGCGTAGGTCCGCATCACCCAGGGGCGGTCCTTGGGCTGCGGCCGGTCTGCCTCCGGCATGGTGTCCTGCGGCTTCTCGCTCATAGAGCAGGAGACTACGACCAACCGAACCAGCCAGTAACTACCTCGTGGCCTGTCTCACAGGCTGACTAGGTCACATCCTCACGCGGACGCGGCACGCTCCACGGTCACGAGTCGACGCAGACGCGTGAAGGCGAGGATCCTGCGCAGTGCCGGGCTGCATCCGCGAAGGATCAGCGACCGACCGTTGCGCTCCATGAACCTGCTGGCGGCAGCCAGCATCTTCAGGGCAGTCGCATCGACCGCCTCGACGTCGCCCATGTCGACCACGACGTTGCCGTTCGTGTCCTCGATCTGCTTGTACAGCGCTTCGCGAACCATCGCCGTCGACCGCCCGTCGAAGTAGCCGTGCAGCACCAGCGTCCTGTCATTCACGGTGAGTTCCATTCCCGGCTCCCAGTGCATTTGAGACAGCCCGCCCCGTAACTTCTGACCGTCTCTGTAACCACTATGACGCAGAACACACTGATTTGGTTGCCTGCGTCCAGTGATGGAGTGTCCCGTCCATACAGGCCTATATGACCGACGGCGGGTGATTGGTGCCCGGAAGTCAGGCCGGTACGTCGCCCAGGTCGGCGCGCACCACGTCCGCGCCCAGGCCGGCGAGGGCCTCTGCGAAGCGCGGGTACCCACGGTCGATGTGGTGTGACTCGGCCACCTCGGTGGTGCCGTCCGCAGCGAGGCCCGCGAGCACGAGCGCCGCCCCGGCTCGGATGTCGTGGGCGATGACCGGTGCCCCTGAGAGGGCCGGCCTGCCCCGCACCACGGCGTGGTGCCCGTCCGTGCGCAGGTCCGCCCCGAGCCGCGCGAGCTCCTGGGCGAACATGAACCTGGCCTCGAAGACGTTCTCGGTGATCATCGAGGTCCCCTCGCTCACGGCGGCGAGTGCCATGGCGAAGGGCTGGAGGTCGGTGGGGAACCCCGGGTAGGGCAGGGTGACCACGTCGAAAGCCTCGAGCCGCCGGTCGACGTACACGCGGAAGCCGTCGTCGAGGGCGTCCACCCGCGCCCCGGCCGAGACGAGCTTGTCGAGCACGATGTCGAGGTGGTGAGCCCGCCCCCCGTCGACCACGAGGTCGCCTCCGGCAATGGCGGTCGCGAACGCCCAGGTGCCTGCGACGATCCGGTCAGGGACGGTGGCGTGCTGGACCGGTTGCATCCGGTCGACGCCCTCCACGGTGAGGGTGGAGGTCGCGATCCCGTCGATGCGGGCGCCCATCTCGACGAGCATCGTGCACAGGTCCGCGATCTCGGGTTCACGAGCCACGTTGTCGATCACGGTGCGGCCAGGAGTGAGCACCGCGGCCATGAGGAGGTTCTCGGTGGCCCCGACGCTCGGGAAGTCCAGCCACAGGTTCGCCCCCGCCAGCCCGTTCGGCGCCTCAGCCACCACGAAGCCGTGCTCGATGCGAACCGAGGCGCCGAGCTCCTGGAGTCCGGTCATGTGCATGTCCAGCCCGCGCGACCCGATGTTGTCGCCCCCGGGGAGCGCCACCTTGGCCCGGTGGCAGCGCGCGATCAGCGGACCGAGAACGCTGATCGAGGCTCGCAGGCGCCGTACGAGGTCGTAGGGCGCCTCGTGTGAGAGCTCCTCCGGGACGTCGATGGCGACCCTGCCCTCCCGGTCGTGCTCGACGGTGACCCGGCAGCCGAGCTTCTCGAGCAGCTGTGCCATCACCGCGACGTCGAGGATGTCGGGCACGTTCGTCAGGACGGTCTCCCCCGGCGCCAGCAAGGAGGCCGCCATCAGCTTCAGCGCGCTGTTCTTGGCTCCCACGACGCGAGTCGTGCCCTGCAACGGACGCGAGAGCGGACCGTCGGAGCAGACCCGGAACCCCTCCATCAGCCCACCCCCTCCGCGAGGTCGTCGGCCTCGCCATGCATTGCGGCATACACCGGTCGCAGCGTCGCTATCCAGGCGTCGAGGTCTCGGGCACGTCTGAACCGCAGGACCGCGGGCCCATCAGGATCGGCCTGCCAGCGCGAGATGCGCTCGCGCTTGCGGGTGAAAGAGCGGAAGTGCCAGCGCAGGATCGACTCCGAGCCCACCATCTGCCCCCAGCTCTCGGTGTTGCCGTTGCAGATCGGGGTCTTGTCGACCGCGCGCGCGACCGTGCGTCGGACCAGCCGTTGCAGCGAGAACCACCGGGGGTAGTCGAGGGCGATGACGAGCGAGACGCTCTCGAAGGGGATGTCGAGCCACGCTCCGTAGGCGGTGTCGAGGAGCCACGTGTCCTGCGCACAGATCTCTGCGATCCGCTGGCGTTGGTGATCGGGAGGAACCGCAACCCATCCGGGCTCCCAGGTGAGGTCGTCGACCGAGGTCCAGGGAATCCCCGTCGCCTGTGCGATCTTCGCCGCTGCCGTCGTCTTCCCGGAGCCTGTGACGCCGTAGATCATGACGCGCCGCGCACCGCCGAGGGGATCGAGTTCATGACCGCGGCCGACTTGATGTTGCACCCGTCGACGATACTGCGACCTATCCCACGTGATCGCATCTGCCCTCGATGCGAAAGCGCCTCTAGGGTGTGAGCATGGTCAACCTCACCCGCATCTACACCCGCACCGGCGACGCCGGACGAACCCGCCTCGGCGACATGAGCGAGACGTCGAAGAACGACCTTCGGCTCCAGGCCTACGCCGACGTCGACGAGGCCAACGCGCACATCGGCACCGCCATCGCGCTCGGCGGCCTGGACGAGGACGTGGTGAAGGTCCTGACCACCATCCAGAACGACCTCTTCGACGTGGGAGCGGACTTCTGCACACCCGTCGTCGAGAACCCGGAGTTTCCCCCGCTGCGCATCGAGCAGGGGTACGTCGACCGCCTCGAGGCCTGGTGCGACGAGTACAACGAGGAGCTCGAGAACCTCCGCTCATTCATCCTCAACGGAGGTACTCCGGGCGCAGCGCTGCTCCACGTCGCCCGTACGGTGACCCGCCGAGCAGAGCGGGCAGCCTGGGCGGCGTTCGAGCAGCACGGGGAGACGATGAACGCGCTCGGCATCAAGTACCTCAACCGGCTCAGCGACCTGCTGTTCATCCTCGCCCGCCACGCCAACCGGGAGCAGGGCGACGTGCTGTGGAAGCCCGGCGGCGACCGCTGAGAGCGAGCGATCAATTACCAAGGTATGCAGGCAATTGCGCTCCTCCCATGGCAAGTTCACCGTGGGAAGGGACAGTTAGCCATGGGAAGAGGCAGCACATCAGCGGCGCCGGAGGCGACGACCGGGCGGCGCGGCCTCGAGCCAGGCTAGGAAGCCGGTGAGGGCCTGGGGGCTCATCGCCACCTCGAGCGGGCCGCTGAACGTCTCGCACAAGACGATGGTGTGGCCTGAGTAGAGCGAGTACGACTCCGCCCCCTCGGGCTCCCGGCGTCCGACGTACTCGAGGTCGCTGCGGGAGAACTGCATCTTGGGGCCCGGCGCCAGCGAGAAGATGCGGAACCACTCAAGCTCGTCACCGCTGTAGCGCCCGACGCCGAGAACCCAGCCGCGTCCGGCCCTCTCGGACCGGACGCGGACA
>DATICF010000103.1:0-17179 GCA_035456965.1 Nocardioidaceae bacterium | reverse complement strand
GAAGACCGCGACCAGGAAGACCCTCCAGACGACGGGTTGACATCAGAGGGGAGCCGGAATGGGGAAGCGGAAGGGCGCCGGGCATCGGAGAGGTAGTCCGACCACGCAGGCCGCGCCCGGGTGGTCCCCCCTCGATCCAGGCGACGTCGAGCACCCGGAGGGGGGACCTGATACGACAAGGCCGGCCATCTCCCGGAGGTTGACCAAGCGCTGGTGCAGGCGCTGCTCGTCGGCCTGCAGTGCAGCCCGCAGCAGTTCCGGGTCGGTCGCCCCAGTCACACGGGCGGGGTCGACCGGGCCCGGCAGGGCCGCGGAGACGGAAGGTCCTGGTCCACAGCCTTCCAGCCACCGCGGGTACGGGGGCAGTGGGATTGCACAGCGGCCTGGCGCGTGGACTCCGGTCGACCGGGTGGTTCGCTGAGAGCGTTCCCGACGGCTCGGAGGCGCACGTGTCCGGTTTCCCTGTCCTCATGCACGCAGCCGTGGACACCACGGACTGTCGCGGGCTGGCGGAGTCCTACCGCGAGTTCCTCGGTCTGCGATACCGCCCGGGCGACGAGGTGGCCGCCGACGGGGAAGACGACGCTGACTGGCTCGTGCTCCTGGATGCCGACGGTGGGCGAGTTCTCGCGTTCAACCAGGTGAGTGCTCTGGCGCGTCCGACCTGGCCGACTGACGAGCCGCCCAAGCAGATGCACCATGACTCCAGGGTGGCAACGGTGGCAGAGCTGGAGCGGCAGCGTCGACGCGCCGAGGACTTGGGCGCGCGGCTGCTCTACGACCGATCCGAGGACGACGGCGAGCCGCTGTACGTCCTCGCCGACCCGGCGGGGCACCCGTTCTGCATCCTGGTGTCCGCCGGGTAGACCGGCCCTCAGCGGCGGCCGGTCTCGAAGTGCAGGTGCGGACCGGAGGAGTTCCCGGTGGAACCCACACGGCCGATCATCTGGCCGTGACGGACGCGCTGCCCCTCGCGGACCTTGATCCTTGACAGGTGGGCGTAGAGCTTGTCGCCGATCACGACGTGGTGGCCGTAGGAGTAGTTCCAGCGGTTGACCTCGGTGACCCGACCGGCGCCGACGGAGCGCACCGGGTTGCCGTGGTCGCCGCTGCCGGGCACGTTGATGTCGCCTGCCCATCGCGCCCAGGAGTAGCCGCTGTCGTGGCGGTGCCACGAACCCGGCGCCGGGACCTTCCTCGACAGCCTGGTGCGCGCCCGGTTGAGGCTGGCGCGCGACTCAGCGGCGTGGTCCGACTTCTCGGCAGAGCGGCGTTCGACGGCGGGCCGGTCGCTCGAACGGCTCACGCGATCCGAGTCCGTGACCGTACGCAGGAACCTGTCGGCTTCAGCGCCGGGCCCGCTCTCTGAGTCACGGAGGTCAGCGGTCTGGCTGTCCTGCTCGGTGACTCCGGAACGTGTCGGGAGGTCGACGGCTTCGGTGGCGTCCGAGCCCTTGACCATGGCGGTGGCGGGCAGGACCGTGCCGGCGGTGATGACTGCGGCTGCGAGTGCGGTCAACTGGCGCTTGGGAAAGCGAGTGGTCTTGGTGTCGTTCGGGTTGGTTGTCTGCTCGATGGCCGAGGTGGTGTCTGCCGTGAAAGCAGCATGGCTCGAAGAGTCGTGCATGCGGAAGGACGCTCCCTCTTGAACTGGGTCTAGGTCTTCGTCGCCTCCCCCGTGCGGGCTCATCCCGCGGCGGGCGTCCTTATGCCCGTGTGTTCTCGAAGGTCACCTGTGGTCTATCCAGGTCGAGCTGTCCGAAGCGTCGATCCGGACAGGTTTGGTCCGATATGACGGCCAGGATGAGTCCGGCGTCACATGCAGAAACCGGCAATATGTTTGAGCCGAGGCCGACAGCTGGGTCAGACGAGGGCGGGCGGCCACACGGCGACGGCCGCAGTCAGACCGGCGAAGACTGCGGCACCCATGAGAGCGTGCTGGCTCCTCTTGGAGCGGATGTGCTGGACCGCCGCTACGAAGCCGTAATAGGCGGTCAACACGAAGAGTGCCAGGGCGAGGGGGCTCTGAAGCATGGCCAGTCCGTTCGCTCGGAGGGGTCGTCTCTTCTTCCAGTTATCGGCGCGCACGAAAGGCGACCTGATAGGGCGGCGCGACGATTTGGTCGAAACCGACGAACCAGCCCGGCACCGGAGGCGATCAGCTCGCCCGAACGGCCCTGACTGGCGGGGCTGGCAACGCTCGCTTCCTCCCGCTCACCCGAGGGTGACAACCCTCTCAGATGATGGCGAGAAGTGTAAAAACGGGCTGTCCGTACCGGCCTGTACGACCGGCGAACAGCGGACCGGGGAGGGAGGCTCTAGCGCCGGATGGCCTTCACCGCCCGCTGGGTGGCCTTGCCTGCCTGGTCAGCGGCCTTGCCGGCGATCACGTCGAACATCACCAGTGCCTTGAACCCGACACCTTCTGTCCGCGGCAGCGCCCCGACCTGCTGCAGGAAGTCCAGGACGTCGTACACCAGCACGTACTCGCAGATGAGCCCGTCACGGAACCTGCTGATGACGGTTCCGCTGATCGTCACCTCCTTGCCGGTGGCAGGCAGACCCGTCTCCTTGGAGGGCCCGGTGTTCGTCCCCTTCATGGTCCAGGTGGCGATGCTGGAGGCGTCTTCGTCCGAGAGGTACAGCTGGTAGTCCTCGCGCGCGAACCGCATGTCCGGCAGGGAGGTGAAGTTGTCCCTGAGGTGGGCTCGCACGGCTTCCTTGCCCTTGGCCGGCTCGATCGCGGGGTCCACGAACACCACGTCGTCGGTCATGTGCTCGAGGATGCCTTCGACGTCATGGGCGTTCCAGGCGGTGAACAACTCGTCCGCGATGGCGTGGTGCTGCGCCTTCGTCATCTTGGCTGCCATGGGGTCCTCCTCCTCGCGGCCTCGCGCCGCCGCACGTCGACGGGTCCCGGCCACCTTCGTCCAGGGTGCAAGTCCATGCCCGCCACGGGAAAGGGGCATAGGTCCCCACTGCAAACCACGCACGCGACCGCTCTGACAGACTCCACGCATGTCGTCGGCACCCCTGAGCCGCACCGAAGCCTCGGCCGCGGTCGAGCACCTCGGCTGGCGCTACGTCCTCGGTAGCCTCATGGCGTCCGTCGACGTCCGCTCGCTCACGCAGGCGCTCGAGGTGGCCTCGGCCGCAACCGCGTGCTGCGGCGCCGGGGACGATGGGCACCTGCGTCTCTCGTGCAGCGACGAACGGGTCGCACTCGACCTGCGAAGCCCCGACGCGACCGTGACCGGACGTGACGTGGAGCTCGCGCAGGCGATCTCGGAGGCGGTTGGTCGCCTCGGTGTCAGCACCGGAGTGGGCGGCGGCCGGTCGGACCAGAAGCTCGAGATCGCCATCGACGCACTGGACGTGCCGGCGATCCGGCCCTTCTGGAAGGCGGTCCTCGCCTACACCGGCGAGCGCGGGTACGACGGGCCGTCGGATCCGCTTGTCGACCCGACCGGCGACGGGCCTTCCATGTGGTTCCAGCAGATGGATGCGCAGCGCCCCCAGCGCAACCGGATCCACCTCGACGTCTCGGTGCCCCACGACGAGGCGCAGGCCCGGGTCGAGGCTGCCTTGGAGGTAGGCGGCACCCTGATGAGCGACGCACATGCACGCGCGTTCTGGGTCCTGGCCGATGCCGAGGGCAACGAGGCGTGCATCTCCACCTGGCAGGACCGCGACTGAGCCAGCCGCTCAGTCGGACAGGACGCCGGCCCGTCGACGTACCTCGTCAACGACGCCGTCGACGCCCAGGACCGTGATGTCGCCGACCCGCATGCCGTCCACGAGGACCGAACCGGCCGTGGTCGCTCGGTTGGTCTCCCTCAGGGCTGCCAACACGCCGGCGCGTCGCCGGACCGTGCCGAACACCCGGGGGAGGAGGTAGGCGGTGTTGTTCGAGCCGACGATCTGTACGTCGACCTGCGGAAGCTCCTCGCGGAGCCGGAGGTAGGCCTCGGCGACGAGACCCACCTCCGCGTCGTGCTCGTGCGCTCCGTCGACCGGGCCGTCGAGGCAGATGCCGTCGCGGGCGTCGCCGCTGCAACAACCGGTGCCCCCGTGGGCGTCGGTCCACGGTCGCACGAGCACGACGCTCATGGTCATACCGACGGCGTCGTCGTGTCGTCGCCGATCGGGGTGCCCATCTCGTCGTACGAACGACGCTCGGCACCGCCGCGCAGCGCCATCACCGCCTCGACGATCAGCCAGATGGCCAGGAGGAAGATGATCGCGTCGAGCGGGGCGAGCACCCAGCGCTCGCTCCAGGTCTCGGCCTGCACGAAGTCCCAGAACTGGCTGAACAGAGCCCATGTCGTCATGCCCAGGAGGAACACGAGCGGGACGATCTGCGGGATCGGGTTGCGCTTCATTCGAAGCACCCATACCGCGATCACGGTGAGGGCGAGGCCTGCCGTGAGCTGGTTCGTGGTGCCGAAGAGCCGCCACAGGACGCCGAAGGTGTAGCCGGCGTCGCCGCCACCGGGGATCAGCGCCATCGCGAGCGGGACGGCGACGGCGATCACACCCGCGAGGGTGAGGTTGCGCGCGAGCTTGTGCCAGCCGGCGATCTCCGCGATCTCCTGCACGATGTAGCGCTGGAGACGGACACCGGTGTCCATCGTCGTGGCCGCGAACGAGATCACCACGACCGCGGCGAAGATGACCGCGAGGTCGAGCGGCACGCCGAGGTTGGTGGCGAAGACGCCGACGCCGTTGACGAAGTTGCCGACCGCCCCGCCGGATGCCGTGCTGAAGTCGGGGTAGAGGGCGTCCCAGTCCGCCCGCGTCGCGACGACACCGGCCGTCACGGCGAGGACCGCGCCGGTCGCGAGGCTGCCCTCGCCGACCGCACCCATGTAGCCGACGTACCTCGCGTCGGTCTCCTTGTCGATCTGCTTGGCCGTTGTGCCCGAGGAGACGAGGGAGTGGAATCCCGAGATGGCGCCGCACGCGATCGTGATGAACAGGAACGGGAAGATCGACGGCGACCCCTCGGGCACGTCGTTGACGACCGGCGCCACGATCGTGTTCCAGCCGACCAGCATGCCGAGCCCGATGACGCCGAGGGCGATGAACAGCTGATGGGAGTTGATGTAGTCACGCGGCTGGAGGAGCAGCCATACGGGGAGGCGGGCCGCAACGAAGGTGTAGGCGAACAGCAGGATCACCCACAGCGTGCGGGCATCCATGCCGAGAGCCTCGGCGACCGGGGCGAGGTCGATCGGGACCTGCTGGCCGACCCAGATCAGGAGGTAGAGCCCGACCACTCCGAGAAGAGACGGCACCAGTGCCGCCGACCGGGTCCGGTAGATGTACTGGCCGATGAAGATCGCCAGCGGGATCTCGACCACGATCGGGATCACCGCGCCCGGGTTCGCGACGAACAGCGTCGCGATGACCACCGCGAACACTGCGTTCACCAGTGTCAGCAGGAAGAAGATGATCAGCAGGAAGAGCGTGCGGGCGCGCCTGCTGATCACGTCGTGGGCGATGGTGCCGATGTTCTTGGCCCGGTGGCGCAGCGAGACCGCGAGCGAGCCGAAGTCGTGGACGCCGGCAGCGAAGATGGTGCCGAGCACGATCCACGCGAGCGCCGGGCCCCAGCCCCAGAACACCGCGATCGCCGGGCCGACGATCGGTGCGGCTCCGGCGACGGAGGTGAAGTGGTGACCGAACACCACGTGCTTGTTCGTGGGGACGAAGTCGATCCCGTCGTTGAGCTGGTGAGCAGGTGTGACGAAGGCCGGGTCAAGCGCGTAGACGCGATCTGCGAGAAAAGCCGAGTAGTAGCGGTAGCCCAGGAAGAACAGGACGCCCACGACGACGGCGACAGCGATGGCTGGCACGGAGTGCTCCTTCCGAACGGTCCCCCGCAGGACATTGATGTCTTCGCGATGGGAGGAGTCGCGGGACCATCATTGCGCCGTTGTGATCCGGGTCTCAACCATCCCGCTCTGGTTGGGGCCGTAATGTGACGGTATGAGGGAGTCGGACGCGTGACAAGTAGCGACATTGCGGAGCTAGTCGAGGCGTCGTCGCTGAGCACGCTCTGCTGGGTCGACGATGCCGGTCGCCCTCGGGCGCGTGGCGTGGTCGCGCTGGTGCGAGACGAGCGGCCGGCACTCGCCTTCACCTACGCCGACGCCGAGGTCGCGAGGGAGGTTTCCGGGTCAGCCCAGGTGGCGCTTGCCCTCAACGAGACCCGGTCGACCACCGCGGCCTTCCATCCGCTGCTCCTCACCGGCCGACCACACCTGGTCGAGGACGCCTCGGGCGATATCTTCCTCGAGGACCTCGTGGTGCAGGAGCTTCGTCGCTACCCGCCGTCACGGCTCTTCGCCGACTCCCCCCTGCTCATGCGGGAGCACTGGTGGTACCTCCCACGGCTCGTCGTCGAGCTCGACGTCGAGGCAGCCGCGCCCCTGCCGCCGCGGAGCGAAACCCATGACCATGTGCTCGTCGTGGCCGAGGGCTCCGGGCCAGCGGTAGCGGCCGCGGGGATCGTCGAGGGGTCCGCCCACCGGCTGGAGGTCTCCGTCGAAGGACGGGGGCTGCCCACGGGGCCGGCAGTCCTCTTCGGACAGGAGGCGTCGTTCCCCGACCTCGAGCAGTGGACCCAGTGGCGCTACCGCGGCCGGTGGGAGGGTTCGGCCCTGGTCGTCGAGGACGCCCCCGCGACCACCGGACTGGGGCCCGCCCCGAGCCTGCTGCAACGGTGGCGGCGGCAGCGTGACCTCAAACGTCGATGTGTCGAGGCGATCCCTCGGCCCGAGCGGTGAACGAGACCATCCAGGAGGACATGTGCGCGCAGTAGTCGTCGAGCAGACAGGTGGCCCCGAGGCCATGCAGGTCCAGCAGATCGACGCACCCGAGCCCGGGCCGGGCAGCCTCGTCGTGGACGTGGCCGCCGCCGGGGTCAACTTCATCGACGTCTACCAGCGGACGGGCATCTACCCCAAGGAGCGGCCGTTCGTCGTGGGCTCCGAGGGCGCGGGCACGGTCACCGCGGTCGGTGAGGACGTGACCGACTTCGCGGTGGGGGACCGGGTCGCGTGGGCGATGGTCGACGGTGCCGGGTACGCCGCGCAGGTGAGCGTCCCCGCGGACCAGGCCGTCGCGGTCCCCGACGGGGTGGACCTGGAGACCGCAGCCGCGGTGATGCTCCAGGGCATGACAGCGCACTACCTGTGCGAGTCCACCCATCCGGCCCGCGCCGGAGAGACGGCCCTCGTGCACGCGGCCGCCGGCGGGGTGGGCCTGCTGCTCACCCAGATGCTCGCGACCAAGGGCGTCCGGGTGATCGCCACGACCTCCACCGACGAGAAGGCCGCGCTCGCCCGAGGGGCCGGCGCTGAGGAGGTGATCCGCTACACCGAGGCCGACGTCGTGGCCGAGGTCCGGCGTCTCACCGACGGGCGCGGCGTCGACGTGGTGTACGACGGGGTGGGCCGGTCGACCTTCGACGCCGGTCTCGACTGCCTCGTGCCGCGCGGGATCATGGTGCTCTACGGAGCATCGAGCGGACCGGTGCCGCCCTTCGACCCGCAGGTGCTCAACAGGAAGGGCTCGTTGTTCCTCACCCGCCCGACCCTGGGGCACTACATCGCGACTCGTGAGGAGCTCGTCGAGCGGGCCGGGTCGGTGCTTGGCGAGGTGGCGGCGGGGACGCTGGACGTGCGGATCGGAGGGCGCTACCGGCTCGAGGAGGCCGGCCGGGCCCATGAGGATCTCGAGGGCCGTCGTACCACCGGGAAGCTGCTGATCGTTCCCTGAGGGTCGCCGGGCAGGTGGCTCACCCCGCGATCTCCCGCACCGCGGCCACGAGCCGGTCGACGTCCTCCTGGTTGTTGTAGGGAGCGATGCCCGCCCGGACGGCGCCCGCGTCGCCGAGCCCGATCCACCGGGACGCCTCGATGGCGTAGAAGTGGCTGGCGGGTGCGTTCACGCCGCGCTCTGCCAGTGCCTGGTAGGCCTCCGCGGGAGCCAGCCCGGACACCGAGAACAGTGCTGTGGGGGTGCGCCGCTTGGGCGACCCGTGCAGGGTCACCGCGGCCGTCCCGCCGAGCCCGTCGAGGAGTGATGCGAAGAGTCGCTCCTCGTGACGTTCGATCGCGCGCATCGACTCCAGCACGCGGACCCGCCTGTCATCGGCCTCCGAGGCGAGACCGGCGATGAAGTCGATCGCCGCCGTGGTGCCGGCGAGCAGCTCGTAGGGAAGGGTGCCGAGCTCGAACCGCTCCGGGACGGCGTTGCTCGACGGCAACAGCTTGTCGGGCGCGATCTCCTCGAGCAGCGCAGGGTCCGCCGCGAGGAGCCCGTGGTGCGGGCCGAGGAACTTGTAGGGGGAGCAGGCGTAGAAGTCGGCGCCCAGCTCGGTCACGTCGATCGGGGTGTGCGGGGTCAGGTGCACGCCGTCGACGTGCAGGAGCGCCCCGACTTCGTGCACCGCCTCGGCGGTCGCGGGGACGTCGGGTCGCGTGCCGAGGAGGTTCGAGGCCCCGGTCACCGCGACCAGGACGGTTCGCTCGGAGAGTTGTGCGCGGACGTCGTCGACGGTCAGGTCCGCGGTCTCCTTGTCGAACTCCACCCAGCGCACGGTCGCCCCAGACCGCTCGGCGGCGCTGACCCAGGGACGGATGTTCGCGTCGTGGTCCAGTCGGGTCACCACGACTTCGTCCCCCGGCCGCCACCGCTTTGCGAGCGCCCGGGAGAGGTCGTAGGTCATCTGCGTCATCGAGCGCGCGAACACCACGCCCTCCGGCGTACAGCCGAGCAGGTCGGCGACCGCAGCCCGGGCCTCCGTGACGACCGCGTCCGCTCGCCGTTCGGCCGCGGTCACCCATCCCCGGTTGGAGAGACCCGAGGTCAGCGTCTGGGCCACAGCTCGCGCGACCTCCTCGGGCACCTGTGAGCCGCCGGGGCTGTCGAAGTAGGCGACGCCATCCTGTCGGAGGGCTGGGAACGAGGACCGCGTGCGTGCGACGTCGAGCTCCATCCGGCCATCCTGCCCGAAGCCAGGTCGTCGTCCGAGGCGACCGGCATGGGTCGATGTGGTGCGTCTTTCCCGATTGTCGGGTTTTAGCGCGGCTCCGGAAGGGCACACGGTCCCCTTGGGAGACGTGCCCGGAAGACTCCGGGTGCCGAGGGAGAGGGGAAGGATGACCAACGCTTCCGACGTCGCCCGGAGTGCACCTCAAGACCTCCTGGCTGCGGGTCGGAACGCCCTGGGTGGCATTCCCCGACTTCTGGCGGGGACCGCGCACGGCGTTCTGCACGGCACCCCCGGCGTTGCCCATCAGGTGGACATCGGTGCGCCGCTCGACGTCGTCTTCGACGAGTGGGTGCAGTTCCAGGAGCACTCGAGGCTCCTGCGTGTCGCTGAGGTGGTGCACGAGGTCCTCGACGACCGGATCGTGTGGGAGGCCGAACCGCGCCAGGGGTACGTCGACGGAGCGGTCACCTTCCACGAGCTCGCACCCGGCCTCACCCGCGTCCTCGTGGTCCTCGCGTGCGACCCGCCGGGGTTGCTCGAACGTGCCCTGGGCCGCTGGTGCGGCGGTCTGGAGCGGCGGCTCGTCAACGAGCTCGCGGGATACCGCCTCCAGGTCATGACCCAGACGCTGGTCGAGCCGGAGGAGACCGGCGAGGAGCCAGAAGAACCACAACGGGACGCAACGTAGTCGCGCCCCACCCCCTCTCAAGGGGAGAGGTCCAGCAGACGGCCTCGATGAGACAGGCAGTTTCTCGGAATCGAAAGGTGCACACGTGACATCAATGACCCAGACAAGACAGGGCGGCGGCCAGCTGGATCGTCCTTCCCCCAGCGGGCTGGCCGACGTCATCGAGGTGATCCTCGACAAGGGTCTCGTCATCGACGCCTACGTCAGGGTCTCGCTGGTCGGAATCGAGCTGCTGACCATCGATGCCCGGATCGTCATCGCCAGCGTGGACACCTACCTGCGCTTCGCTGAGGCGACCAACCGGCTCGACCTCTACGAGAAGAACGGCAAGGACCTCCCCGAGCTCGTCGAGGGCATGACCGAGAGTGGCGCCAAGGGCAAGACCTCGGGCGTGCTGGGCGCTGCGAAGGATGCCCTCACGGGCTCTGACGACGACGGCGAGCACAGCAACGGCAGCAGGCCGGCCAAGAAGACGTCGACCTCGCGACGCAGACAGTCGTGAGCGAGTCGATGACGATGACCCCGACGGAGAGCGCCGGGGGCACGAACGAGGCCTGCTACGTCTACGGCATCGTGCCTGCGGACGCCCCGGTCGAGGGACTCGAGGGCGCCGGCATGGGTGAGCCCGTGCGGCTGGTCGTGAACGGGCAGGTGGGCGCGCTGGTCGAGGTCGTGGACCCCGACCGACCCCTCGGGCGGCGCCGCGACCTCGTCGCCCACAGCACCGTGCTGAACACGATGGCCGAGCGGGGGCCGGTGCTGCCGCTGCGGTTCGGGTCGGTCGTCCAGGGCGAGGATGCCGTGCGCCACGAGCTCCTGGGGCCGCAGGTGGAGCACTTCGCCTCCTTGCTGGACCAGGTCCGGGGCGGGGTGCAGTTCACCCTCCGCGCCCGCTACGTCCTGGACACGGTGCTCGCCGAGATCGTGGAGGCCGAGCCCGAGGTGGCCGAGCTGCGTCGACGCACGGCAGATCTGCCGGAGGAGGCCAGCCACTACGAGCGCATCCGGCTCGGTGAGCTGGTCGCCCAGGCCGTCGACGTACGCCGGCGGGCGGAGGAGCAGCAGCTGTTGGATCGCCTGGCACCCCACGCCCAGGACCACCTGGTGCGCGAGGTGTCGGGGATGGACGACCTGGCCGAGTTCGCCTTCC
This sequence comes from Nocardioidaceae bacterium, assembly GCA_035456965.1. GTDB lineage: Bacteria > Actinomycetota > Actinomycetes > Propionibacteriales > Nocardioidaceae > Nocardioides_C. The sequence continues at coordinate 6,337 of DATICF010000103.1, read as the reverse complement.
TGGTCGACGCGGAGCAGCAGGGCGAGCTCGAGCGCGCCGCCGAGGTTCTCGCCGAAGAGCTCGACGGCCGCGTCCGTCTCAGCCTGGTCGGGCCGATGGCGCTGTACGACTTCGTACCGGAGCACTGAGATGGGTCTCTTCACCGGGCTGCTGACCCTGCCGCTGGCACCGGTGCGGGGCACGGTCTGGGTCGCCGAGCAGGTGCTCGAGCAGGCAGAGAGCCAGTACTACGACCCCGCGGTCATCCGGCGCCAGCTCGAGGACGTCGACGAGCTGCGTGCCTCGGGTCAGATCACCGAGGGGGAGGCCGAGGCGATGGAAGACGCGCTCGTCGAACGCCTGATGGAGAGTCGTCGACGTAGCGCGCAGAAGGGACAGTAGTCATGGCAACGGCACGCAAGACCGCGTCGTCGTCCTCCAACGGGACCAAGAAGACAGCGTCTCGCAGGCGCACGAGCAGCGAGACCGGCGCCACCGAGTCGCAGAGCGCACCTCAGAAGAAGAAGGTCCCGGCCATGAAGGTCGCGCGCACCGCGGCCCAGCAGCTGGCCGAGCTGACCGGACGCGAGCCCGAGTGCGTGATCGGCATCCAGCGCACCGAGGACGGCTGGCAGGTCGACCTCGAGGTCGTCGAGAGCCGGCGCATCCCCGACTCGACCGACATCTTGGCGACGTACTCGGTGGAGACCGACGAGGACGGCGACCTCATGGGCTACCAGCGCGTGCGCAGGTATGTCCGTGGCAAGGGCGGCGACGGGGACGGAGGACGGCGGTGACCGAGCACCCCGGATCGCTGGTCGGAGCCTCCCGGCCTCGATACGACCTGGCCGAGAGTCGACCCCAGCAGGCGAACCTCGCCGACATCTTGGAGCGGGTGCTCGACAAGGGCATCGTCGTGGCCGGTGACATCAAGGTGAACCTGCTCGACATCGAGCTTCTGACCATCAAGATCCGGCTGCTGGTGGCCTCGGTCGACCGAGCCAAGGAGATGGGCATCGACTGGTGGGAGAACGACCCGATGCTCAGCAGTCGCGCTCGGGAGGAAGAGCTGGAGGAGGAGAACCGCCGGCTCCGCGAGCAGCTCGCGGAAGAGGAGAACCGTCGCCTCCGGGCCCGCATCGAGGAGCTGGAGTCAGGATCGTGAGCACCGGCCTGTACCTCTACGCGCTCACCCGGGGCCTGTCCCCGGCCCTCCTCGAGGGACGGACAGGTGTCGCCGGTGCTCCGCTGCGCCTGATCGAGAACGAGGGGCTCGCGGCCGTGGTGAGCGAGGTGGACCTCGAGGAGTTCGGCGAGGACGGTCTCAAACGCAACCTCGAGGACCTCGCCTGGCTCGAGGCCGTCGCAACCGCCCACGACCGGGTGACCCGTGAGGTCGCCGAGCGCGCCCCGGCCGCTCCGGTCCGACTCGCGACGGTCTTTCTCAGCGACGCCTCTGTGCGCGAGAGCCTCGCGCGGTGGCACGACAGGGCGGAGCGGACGCTCGACCGGATCGAGGGGCGAGGGGAGTGGAGCGTGAAGGTCTACTCCGACCCGTCGACGCGCGGGGCAGCGTCTTCCGAGGAGCCTGCGGACGATCCCGGGATGGGCGCCGGAAGGGCCTACCTCCTCAAACGACGCGCCGCCACGCAGCGCAAGGAGGCCGCGGCGCAGGAGGACGCCGAGACCGCGGAGCAGATCCACGCCGCGGTCGAGAAGCTCGCGGTGGCCGGTCGCCGGCTGGCTCCGCAGGACCGACGGCTCACCGGGCACGTCGGCGAGATGATCCTCAACGGCACCTACCTCGTCGACCGAGATGACGTGGCGGCCTTCAAGGCCGAGGTCGACCGGCTGGCCGACCTCCACGACCACCTCCGGATCGAGCTGGCCGGCCCCTGGCCGCCGTACTCCTTCGCGTCGCTGGAGACCTCGTGACCACCGGGCAGGTCGCCCGCCCGTCTGCCGGTTCCGCCAACGAGCCACTCCAGCAGGTCGCGCTGGTCGACCTGCTGGACCGGCTGCTCGGCGCCGGAGTGGTCATCTCCGGCGACCTGGTGATCTCGCTGGCGGGCGTGGACCTGGTGCAGATCCGACTGCACGCCCTCATCGCGTCGGTGCGAGCGGAGATGGTGCCGCGATGAGCGAGGGCTACTCCCTTCCGCGCAGGCTGGAGACCGACTCCGAGTCGGTCCAGCGCGACCTCATGAAGCTGGTGCTGACGATCATCGAGCTGGTCCGTCAGCTCATGGAACGCCAGGCGATCCGGCGGGTCGACGAGGGCGACCTCACCGACGAACAGGTCGAGGAGCTCGGGGTAGGGCTGATGCGCCTCGAGGAGGCCATGACCCAGCTGCGCGAGCAGTTTGATCTCGCCCCGGAGGACCTCAACCTCGACCTCGGGCCGCTGGGCACCCTCCTCGACTGATCCGTTTCGACTCGGCGGACCGAGCGCTCAGGCCCCGGTCGGCTTGATGTTCTGGTTGATGCGGAACAGGTTGTCCGGGTCGTAGCGCTGCTTCAAGCTCGCCAGGCGCTCGTAGTTGCCTCCGTAGTTGGCCGGGACGCGGTCCTGGTCGTCCTCGGACATGAAGTTGACGTAGCCGCCCTCCTCGGACTGTGGGGCGGTGGCGTCGTAGTAGTCACGCACCCACCCGATGTTGGCCTCGTTGTCGGCCGGGTCAGGCCACATGCCGACGATCACCGTCGCGTAGGTCGCCTCCCGGTGCGCGAACGCCGTCGCGCCAGGCGTCACGCGGTGGCAGGCTCCGTTGATCGGGTAGAGGTGCACGGCCGAGTTGACCGCTGGGAGCCTGGGGGCGTGCTCGAGGTGCGCAGCGATCGCCTCGTCGGTGAGCTCGCGGACGAAGTTCGCTTTCCAGTAGTTCTGCAGCCCCGGCGGGTGCAGGCCGTCGAAGGCACTGTTCAGAGCCGGATAGGGCATGACACCCACGTGCTCGGCGAAGACCGGCGCGACGTCGTGGAAGGGCTGCATCATCCGCTCCCCGTCAGCCGGGTTGCCCGCCCAGCAGCCGACGAGGGCGACGAAGGGGTCTCCATGCCTGTCCTCGGGGATGAAGGGCAACGGCGGTGCGAGATGGAACGCCGGGAAGACCCCCATCTCCTCAGGCGCGTCCTTGATGTACTCCCGGTGGAACTCCAGGATGGCGCGCGCGTGCTCGAGCTCGAAGAACATCGGCCCGCCGTAGATGTCCTTGACCGGGTGCAGTTGGAACTCGAACGAGGTCACGACGCCGAAGTTGCCGCTCCCGCCGCGAAGGGCCCAGAACAGGTCGTCGTTCTCCTTCTCGCTCGCGACGTGGACGGTGCCGTCCGCGGTCACGACGTCTGCCGAGACCAGGTTGTCGCAGGACAGTCCCAGCCCTCGTGAGAGATGGCCGATCCCGCCGCCGAGGGTGAGTCCGCCGACTCCGGTGGTCGAGATGATCCCGCCCGTGGTGGCCAGGCCATAGGGGTAGGTGGCGGCGTTCAAGTCGCCCCAGGTCGCACCCCCGTCGACTCGAGCGTGGTGGGTGTGCGGGTCGACCCGGACACTGCGCCGATTGCTCAGGTCGACGACGACGGCACCGTCCGCGGTCCCGAAGCCAGGCACGCTGTGCGCGCCGCCACGAGTCGCGACGGGCAGGCCGTTCTCGGCCGCGAAGCGTACGGCGGTCATGACGTCGCCGGTGTTGGCGGGCCTGACGATCACGCGGGGTCGCCGGTCGATCATCGCGTTGTGGACCTTGCGGGCCTCGTCGTACTCAGGGTCGTCGGGCGTGATGATCGGGCCGCGCACGCTCTCCTTGAGTGTCTCCAGGGACATCGCCATGGGCTCGTTCCTCCAGTTCGTCGTCGACAGTCCACGGCACAGTGCGTGCTTCGAGACGCGGTTGAACCGCGGGAGAGTCACTTCTTTTCGAACGTATCGAGGCGCGCAGGACCGTCCACAGACACGTTCGGGCCATTGACGCGGGTCTGGCAGGGGGAGGACGCGGGCCTTCCGCGTCGAGCGAGGCGGTGCGAGTCTGGAGGGCAGCGGAGGGGAGCAACGATGAGCCTGACCACCGAACAGCTGAGCGCACCCGCGCGCATCGCCGAGCCCGCCGAGGCGATCTCCTTCGACGAGCTCACGCTGGCCTCGCGCAACCACGCCATGCCGCTGGAGGCGCTTCGGTACGACGTGACACCGCCCGGCCTTCACTACGTGCTCGTCCACTACGACATCCCGTTCCTCGACCCCGACACGTGGCGCCTGGAGGTCCACGGCTGCGTCGAGACCCCCATCTCGCTCGACCTGGAGACGCTGCAGGAGATGCCACGGCACACGGTGCGCGTGACGATGGAGTGTGCGGGGAACGGAAGGGCGCACACGAGCCCCCGCCCGGTGAGCCAGCCCTGGCTGACCGGAGGGGTCGGGACCGCGGAGTGGACCGGCGTGCCGCTGGCCGACATCCTCGGCGACGCGGGGGTGACCGCGGACGGTGTCGACGTGGTGTTCTCCGGAGCAGACCACGGGATCGAGCGCGGCGTCGAGGACGACTACCGCCGTGGGCTCGGCCTGGCCGATGCCATGGCCGCCGACGTGCTGCTGGCCTACGAGATGAACGGTCAGCCGCTCCCGCCCCAGCACGGCTTCCCTGCCAGGCTGGTGGTACCCGGCTGGTACGGCATGGCCCACGTGAAGTGGCTGTGCGAGATCGAGGTCATCGACAAGAAGTTCGACGGCTACCAGAACACCGAGGCCTACACGCTGCGGCAGCAGCCGGACGACGTCGGTACGCCGGTGACCCGGATCGAGCCTCGGGCGCTGCTCGTGCCTCCCGGGTTCCCCGACTTCATGAGCAGGGTGCGGATCGTCCCGCCGGGGGAGCAGCTGCTCGAGGGCCGCGCCTGGTCAGGCTGGGGGGAGGTGAACCGGGTGGAGGTGAGCGCCGACAACGGCCGCACCTGGTGGGACGCCGACCTGGAGCCGGCGCCGTCCGCCCATGCCTGGCGGCGATTCACCACACGGTGGACGGCCGCATCAGGGGAGCACCTGCTGCGGGTCCGGGCCCACGACGCCTCCGGCCGCTCGCAGCCGATCGAGCAGCCGTGGAATCGCGGCGGCTTCACCAACAACGCAGCGGAGACCATGAGGGTCGTGGTCCGGGGCTGACGCAGGTTCAGGTCGCCGGATAGTTGTTCTCCCCGAGCACCCGCGCCAGGTGGGCGAGGTTGGACGCGAGGGTGGCGGTGGTCATCTGGGTGGTCTCCGGGCGCGGGTCGAGGTCTTGGTAGTCGTCGCTCTCGCCGAGCTCGGCATCGAGGCGCTCGAGGACCATCTTGCAGACCGCCGAGGGCTGGCCGAGCCAGATGGGCGTGGCCACCACCACGATGTCGCTGGCGAGCATCTTCTCCCGGATCGCAGGCCAGCCGTCGCCGTCGCCCTCGTCGACCTGGACCCCGAACTTCACCTGCTCGTCGACGACGCGGACCACCTCGGACTTCACCTCATGCCCCGCGAGGGCATCGACCAGGTCCTGGGAGAGGGCCTCGGTGCTCGAGCTTGTCGGGGCCGGCTTGAGCGTGCAGTTCAGGACAAGCGCGTTGAGAGTGCTCATGTGGTGGGTGCCCGCTGCGGGGCGCTCCATGCCTGGTGCGAGACCATGAGGCCGATGACTCTCACCGACCTCCTGCCCGAGCCCGGCACGCCCGCAGACCCCGATGCGCTCCTCGACGCCTTCACCACCTGGACGCAAGAGCAGGGGATCTCGCTCTACCCGGCGCAGGAAGAGGCGGTGATCGAGCTCCTCACGGGAGCCAACGTCATCCTCGCCACGCCCACCGGCTCGGGGAAGAGCCTGGTCGCGACCGGTGCTCATTTCGCGGCGCTGGCCGAGGGGCGGCGTACGTACTACACGGCTCCGATCAAGGCGCTGGTGAGCGAGAAGTTCTTCGCGCTCTGCGACGTGTTCGGCGCCGACAAGGTCGGCATGATGACCGGCGACGCGAGCGTGAACGCCCATGCGCCGATCATCTGCTGCACAGCCGAGGTGCTGGCGAACCAGGCCCTGCGCGAAGGCCCGGATGCCGACGTCGGCCAGGTCGTGATGGACGAGTTCCACTTCTACTCCGAGCCCGACCGCGGCTGGGCCTGGCAGGTCCCGCTGCTGGAGCTGCCGCAGGCGCAGTTCCTGCTGATGTCGGCGACGCTCGGCGACATGACGGCGCTGCGGGAGGACATCGCGCGGCGCACCGGCCGCGAGACGGCGCTCGTCGACGACGCCGAGCGGCCCGTGCCACTCGACTTCTCGTGGTCGCTGGAGCCGCTGCACGAGCTCCTCGAGGAGCTCGTGCGGGCGGACCGCGCCCCGGTCTA
>DATICF010000102.1:0-2605 GCA_035456965.1 Nocardioidaceae bacterium | reverse complement strand
ATACCGCGGGCACCGGGCTGCAATCTGCGAGGTGTCGCAGATGCTCTGCCATCGCCTGGGCATGCCTCCGTCGGTGGGGGAGCTCACGGGTCACTCCGCGGCCGTGTCCAGGCTGGTCGGCGCAGCAGCCACCGAGATGGGCTTTCCGGAGGGAGACGTCGTCGGTCTGAGTCGGGCGGTATCGGTCCATGACGTCGGGCGGGTCGCCGTACCGGCCGGCATCTGGCAGAAGGCTGGACGTCTGACGCCGGACGAGTGGGAGCGAGTGAGGTTGCACGCCTACCACACGGGACGCGTGCTCTCCCGTTCGTCATCCCTCGCCCCGCTCGCAGCGGCCCAGGCGCTCGGGCGGGAGGTAGACGCCGGGAGGCTGGACGACACGTGCGTCGCCGGGGTCTTGGAGGCAGCCGGCCAGCAGGTGCCTCGGATGACCCGGCCCGCGGGACTGACCGAGCGGGAGACCGAGGTGATCTCGATGCTCGCCCAAGGCATGGCGACCAAGCAGATCGCCGGGGCGCTGGGGATCTCGCCCAAGACAGCGGACCGTCACGTGCAGAACGCCTACGGCAAGATCGGCGTCTCCACGCGGGCGGCCGCCGCGGTCTTCGCGATGCAGCACGGGCTCATCGCGTGGGGAGAACTCCCGATGGCGGCCCAACGGCTGGATACAGCAGGTCAACTTCGTCGTGCTGGGAGTAGTGACGATCGTCTTCGCGCTTGGGCTGCGGCGGGCGCTGAGGCGCGCCCGGACCCCGGTCGTTGGAGTCGCGTTGCTCGGCCTCAGCGGAGTCGCCCCGATCCTCGCCGCTGCGTACCCGCTTCGAGAGAACGCCTCGGGAGCGATCTACGACCCCGGAGGCCATGCCGCCGCAGGAACGACCTTCTTCCTCGCTACAGGACGACGAACGCCGCGAGCGCTGGGCACGCTGGTGATGCCGGAGACGGCGCCGCTCCGCGACTGGGCCGGCTTGGTGCAGCGCCTGGTCATCCTGTTCCCGTGCCGGGTCGTGATCAGCGTGAGACTGCTGCAGCTCGCACGGCGGGGGCGGCTCGAACCTTCCCGGCCGTGAAACAGGAAGAGGCGCCCCGGGGATGGGGCGCCTCTTTGTCGACCCAAGGCTCTGACAGCCCTGGTCGAGGCCTGGCGGAGGTGGCGGGATTTGAACCCGCGAGAGGGGTTTGCCCTCAACCCGCTTAGCAGGCGGGCGCCATAGACCGGACTAGGCGACACCTCCAGACAGCGAAGGACAGGTTACCTGTGGCTCCTCGCCGGAGCGAATCGGGGCACGCTCAGTTGATGCGGCGGTAACCGTGCCCGGTGTTGAGATGCTGCTGGAGGTCCTTGACGAACGCGTCCGGGCTCCCGGCGAGCATGCGCACCGGGATGGTCGTCGTACCGCCGTTGCGAAGTCGGAGCACGATGCACTTCTCCCGGCCGACGGTGGTCGCGACCACGTCTTCGACATCGGTCCAGCGGGCCTGCTTGACGCCCGCGCCTCGGACGAGGCGCACGCGGTAACCGGCTTCCTCGAGGTGTACGACGCTCGCCCGCCGGGTCAGCCAGAAGCCGCCGACGAGCAGCGCGAGCACGGCGACGACGATCCCGGCGGCGAGCACGACTGGAGGGAGGTCGAGCAACCCCACCACGAGGGTGAGGAGTACGACGAAGGCGCCGACCCCAGCGAGCATCACGCCCAGGATCCGCGCGGCGAGCGGCTGTGAGATCGGGTAGACGGACGACACACGACGATTAGACCCAACGACTGGGCCAGTGGCCAAATGCCTCGGTCATGGCCCTTGTCACAGATGTGTGGCGCAAGTCACACTAGGTCTCCACCCCTCATTTCCCGGGCGACCGGAGGTGGCACCGTGACAACCCTCGATCACGCGATTCTGGGACTGGAGCAAGCCCTGGACAGGCCGCGCCGCCATCAGATGTGGCGGTGGCTGGTCCGCCACCGACTCACCGGCGTGCTAGACGCACTCGCCGGGGAGAACACTCGCTCGGTCGACGCCTGGCTCGCGTCCCGTCAGAACAGCCTGGTGCGGGAGCGCGACGCCCTCCTTCTCAGGCTCAGCACTCTCGGCACGCAGGTCGTCGATGCCCAGGACGTCGAGCCCGTCCGGACAGAGCTCAAGCGGCTGGTCACCGACCTCGGGCGGCACCATCAGCGGCTCAACGATCTCGCCTACGACACCGTCGCACTCGAGCTCGGCGGCTCGGAGTAGGTGAGCGTGTAGTCCAGGAACGCGAAGGTCCCGTCCGAGGTCACGCCCGCGAGGGCGAGCCGGTCGGTCATCCGGCGAGGCAGGAGCGGCGCACCCGACCCCAACGTGACCGGCGCGACGCCCACCCTGACGAGGTCCAGCAGCCCGGCGTCGGCGAACTGCCCCGCCAGATCTCCTCCGCCGACCACCCAGAGATCGCGTCCCGCTGCCGCCTCCACCATGGACGCGTGGTGACCGGCGACGTCTCCGGAGACTACGTGGACGTCGGGATCGCCCGGGACCGTCAGACGCCGGCTCGAGAAGACCCAGGCGGGGCGGCCGCACCACTCCTCGCGCCATCGTCCGGGCTTGAGCAGGTCGCCGTTGCGAACTGCCC
>DATICF010000101.1:0-61726 GCA_035456965.1 Nocardioidaceae bacterium | reverse complement strand
TCGCGACGGCTACGGCCGCAACTTCCTCATCCCGCGTGGGTTCGGCATCCGCTGGACCAAGGGCGGCGAGAAGACGATCGAGTCGATCAAGGCCGCGCGCAGCAGCCGTGAGGTCCGCGACCTCGACCACGCCAAGGAGATCAAGGCCAAGCTCGAGGGCGCGACCGTCGAGCTGCCGGTGCGTGCCGGCGCGGGCGGCCGTCTCTTCGGTGCGGTCACCGTCACCTGGTGCGAACCGAGCGACTTGATCGGGTTGCCGACCAGGATCTTGCGCTTGTCGACCGAGCCCTCGCCGATGGTCTCGGAGATGGCGCCCGCGATGTCGTTGACGGTGACCGCACCGAAGAGACGGCCGCCCTCGCCGGCGCGAACCGGCAGGTTGACGGTCTTGCCCTCGAGCTTGGCCTTGATCTCCTTGGCGTGGTCGAGGTCGCGGACCGCGCGGCTGGCGCGAGCGGCCTTGATCGACTCGATCTGCTTCTCCCCACCGCGGGTCCAACGGACGCCGAGGCCACGGGGGACGAGGTAGTTGCGGCCGTAGCCGTCACGGACCTCGACGACGTCACCCGGCGAACCGAGGCCGTCGACCTCCTGAGTCAGGATGAGCTTCATGTGTGCAAACCCCTCTCAGCGAGCCGTGGACGTGTAGGGAAGGAGGGCCACCTCGCGGGCGTTCTTGACCGCGGTCGCCACGTCGCGCTGGTGCTGGACGCAGTTGCCGGTCACCCGACGCGCGCGGATCTTGCCGCGGTCGGAGATGAACTTGCGAAGAAGGGTGGTGTCCTTGTAGTCGACGTAGGACACCTTCTCCTTGCAGAACTGGCAAACCTTCTTCTTGGGCTTGCGGAGTACTGGCTTGGCCATTGTGGTGCTCCCTTTCAAAGAGCCCGGCTCTCGCCGGAATGGTCAGTTGTGTGAATGAGTGATCAGAACGGGGGCTCGTCGCCCGAGCCACCAACACCCGGGGTCGCCCACGGGTCGTTGCCGGGGGCGGCGCCGCCGCCACCCTGCTGGCCACCCCAGCCTCCGCCGGAGTTGCCGCCCTGCTGGCCACCCCAGCCGCCGCCGGCACCGCCGGACTGCTGCTGGCCACCGGTGGCCCACGGGTCGTCGCCGCCGCCGCCGAAGCTGCCGCCCTGGCCGCCGCCACCCTGACGGGTGGTCTTGGTGACCTTGGCCGTGGCGTACTTCAGGCTCGGGCCCACCTCGTCGACGTCGATCTCGAAGACGGTGCGCTTCTCGCCCTCGCGGGTCTCGTAGGAGCGCGCCTTGAGCCTGCCCTGGACGATCACCCGCATGCCTCGCTGCAGCGACTCAGCGGCGTTCTCGGCCGCCTGACGCCAGACGGAGCAGTTCAGGAAGAGGGCTTCGCCGTCCTTCCACTCGTTGCTCTGCTTGTCGAAGGTGCGCGGGGTCGACGCGACCGTGAAGTTCGCGACGGCTGCACCCGACGGGGTGAAGCGCAGCTCCGGGTCGGCGGTGAGGTTGCCGACGACGGTGATCGGGGTTTCGCCTGCCATGTCAGGCCTCCAGTCTCGGGATCTGTCGATTGGTTTCCGACGAGAGTTGACCGGGGGAATCGGTCGGGTGACGCGATGTTCTGATCAAGACGCCCCGGAACACGGTGGGACCGGGACGACGTGGGGGTCAGCGAACGTCGGGACGAATGACCTTAGTGCGCAGCACCGACTCGTTCAGCGAAAGCTGACGGTCGAGCTCCTTCACCGTGGCCGGCTCGGCCTGCAGCTCGATGACGGCGTAGATGCCTTCAGCGTTCTTGTTGACCTCGTAGGCAAGGCGGCGACGTCCCCAGACGTCGACCTTCTCGACCGATCCGCCGTCCTTCTTGACGACGTTGTCGAGGTACTGCTCCAGCGAAGGCGCAACGGTGCGCTCTTCGAGGTTGGGGTCGAGGATGACCATCACTTCATAGGCACGCAAAGCGGTCTCCACCTCCTTCGGACTCAGGCGGCCACGGCATCTCCGTGGCAGGAGGGCTTGCGTCACGCCGCAGTGGCTGCGACGTACCGACGGCCCGACACCCACTCATGTCTTGGGGTCGAGCCGATCGACACCACAGCGTATCAGCGGGTGTCCTGGGGCCAGAAATCGTTGTCCACACCCCCGCATAGAGTGGCCGCATGCCCACGACGAACAGCTCACCGGTAGCCGACGCCCCGACCACCGCAGCCAACCTGCGCATCGGCGCGCACGTCGACCAGGAGGACCCGATCGGCGCGGCCTCGGCGCGTGGGGCCACGCTGAGCCAGTTCTTCCTGGGCGACCCCCAGGGCTACAAGGGTCCGGAGTTCCGGTACGCCGGAGGGGCGGAGGCGTTGAAGGCGGCCGCGGAGGAGCACGGGATCGACCTCTACGTCCACGCGCCGTACATCATCAACGTCGCCACCACGAACAACCGGATCCGTATCCCGAGCCGCAAGCTGCTCCAGCAGCACATGGACGCCGCCGCGTCGATCGGCGCGAAGGGACTGATCGTCCACGGCGGCCACGTGAACAAGGACGACGACCCCGAGAAGGGCTTCGACAACTGGCGCAAGGCCGTGGAGGCCACCGACATCAAGATCCCGCTGCTGATCGAGAACACCGCCGGGGGCACCAACGCGATGACCCGCTACCTCGACCGCATCGGCCGGGTCTGGGACGCGATCTCCGGCGCCGAGGGCGGCGACCAGGTCGGCTTCTGCCTCGACACCTGCCACGCGCACGCCGGGGGCAACGACCTGTCCACCGTCGTGGAGCAGGTGCTCGCGGTCACCGGGCGCATCGACCTGGTCCACGCCAACGACAGCCGTGACGCCTTCGACTCCGGGGCGGACCGGCACACCAACTTCGGCCAGGGCCAGGTCGACCCCGACGCGCTTGCCGGTGTCGTCCGCGCGTCCGGCGTGCCCGTCGTGATCGAAACTCCCGGCGGCGCCGCGGAGCACAAGGCAGACTTCGACTGGCTGCGCGAGCGGCTCTGACTCGGACCGGCGACGTCGGTCCGGCACGAGAGGGGTACCAGATGCTGTTCTGGCTGGGGGTCGGCGCCGTAGCCGGCGCGGTCGTCTACCTCGGACATCGCTACGACCGGAAGCACGGAGGTCACGCACGCGGGCGCACCACCGAGCGACACGGGTCGGTCGACGCGGCCGCCCACATCGACACGAACGTCACACGCCACGACGGAGGCTTCCTCGGCTGAGAGGTCCGTGCGGCCCTGATCGCGGCGTCAACCGGCCCATCCCGGTCAGGTTAGGCTCGGGCGCGTGACTTCCCCCAGCCTGACCGTCCGCACGATCACGCCCGACGAGCACCTCGGCTTCATCCGAAAGCAGCGGTCGGCGAGCTTCCTGCAGACCCCCGCCTGGGCGCAGGTGAAGAGCGAGTGGCGGCCGGAGTCGCTCGGCTGGTTCGACGGAGCCGAGCTGGTCGGCGTCGCCCTCGTGCTGTACCGCCAGCTGCCGAAGGTCAAGCGCTACCTCGCCTACCTTCCCGAGGGCCCGGTCATCGACTGGGACTCCGGTGACCTCGATCGCTGGCTGGCGCCGATGACCAAGCACCTGGCGGACCAGGGCGCGTTCGGCGTGCGGATGGGACCCCCCGTCGTGACCCGCCGCTGGTCGGCCGACGACGTCAAGAAGGGCGTGGCGGACGAGGAGGTCAAGAAGCTCGGTGCGGTCGCCCCGGCCGAGCGTTCCCAGGCGGGCGCACGAGTGGTGTCGCAGCTGCGCGAGCTCGGCTGGCGGCTCCAGACCGCCGACGGCGGCTTCGCCGCGGGCCAGCCGCAGTACAACTTCCAGATCCCCCTGACCGGTCGCACCGAGGACGACGTGCTCAAGGGCATGAACCAGCAGTGGCGACGCAACATCAAGAAGGCCGCCAAGGCAGGGGTCGAGGTGACCCGCGTCGACAACGACGACCTCGAGCCGGCCCTCAAGCAGTTCCACGACCTCTACACCCACACCGCCGGGCGCGACCACTTCACACCGCGCCCGCTGTCGTACTTCCAGACCATGTTCCGCGCGCTCCTGGCCGAGGAGCCTGACCGGATCCGGCTCTACCTCGCACACCACGAGGGCGACCTGGTGGCAGCGACCATCTGGGTCCGCGTCGGCGGCCACACCTGGTACTCCTACGGCGCCTCCTCCACGGAGAAGCGCGACGTCCGCGGCTCCAACGCCGCTCAGTGGGCGATGATCCAGGACTCGCTCGCCGCGGGCGCCGACGTCTACGACCTGCGAGGCATCACCGACACCCTCGACGCCGATGACCCGCACGTCGGGCTGATCCAGTTCAAGGTCGGCACCGGCGGCGAGGCAGTGGAGTACGCCGGGGAGTGGGACCTGCCGCTGGCTCCCCTGCTCTACAAGGCGTTCGACCTGTACATGAAGCGTCGAGGCTGAGGAGTGCACCCATGTCTTTGAGCCTGTACGTCGACGGCGACCGCTGGCGCGCCCACATGCGCGGTCTCCTGGAGACCCATCCGGGCCTCGTGCCCGTGATCAAGGGCAACGGCTACGGTTTCGGCAACGCCCGCCTCGCGCGCAAGGCCGACTGGCTGGGCGTCGACACCGTCGCGGTCGGCACCTACGACGAGGTCGAGGACGTCCGCAGCCGCTTCGACGGCACGATCCTCGTCCTCACGCCGTGGCGGCCCTTCGAGCAGCGGCTGGTCCACGACGACCGGATCGTGCACACCGTCGGCCGGATCGAGGACCTCAAGGAGCTTGCGGCCCGCGACGACCGTCCTCGGGTCGTCCTGGAGCTGATGACGTCGATGCGCCGCCACGGGTTCACCGCCCGGGGCCTGCGCGAGGCCGCGGCGGCGCTGAGCGACGGCGTCCGGGTCGAGGGCGCCGCTCTGCACCTGCCGATGGCTCACGGCAGCCACCTTCCGGAGGTGGAGCGGCTGATGACCGACGTGGTCGCCGCAGGCCTCCCCACCACCCGGGTCTTCGTCTCCCACCTGACCGACCGGGAGATGTCCGCACTCGCCGCCTCCTACCCCGACTTCGAGCTCCGGCCGCGCGTGGGCACCCGCCTGTGGCTCGGCGACCGCGGCGCGCTGTCCGTCAGGGCGGCCGTGCTCGACGCGCACCCGGTCGAGCGCGGCGACCTGTTCGGCTACCGCGGCCGCAGCGCCCCCAAGACGGGCACCATCCTGGTCGTCTCGGGCGGCACCGCCCACGGCATCGGCCTGGAGGCTCCGCCGGCCGCCGAGAGCCTGCGTCAGCGGGCAGTGACCCTCGCCAAGGGCGGCCTCGAGGCAGCCGGCTTCGTGCGGTCGCCGTTCAGCATCGGCGGCAAGCACCGCCTGTTCGCCGAGCCCCCGCACATGCAGGCGTCCATGCTGTTCCTGCCCCAGGGTGCGCCGGTGCCCGAGGTCGGTGACGAGGTCGACGTACGCGTGCGGTTCACGACCACGACGTTCGACCGCACCGTCGTCAGCTGATCGCAGACAGTCAGCTGATCGCGGCCTGCTCCTGGGGCACCGGGTCTCGCCACGGCTGCAGGATGTCTCTGACGATCATCACGACGAGGTAGAGCTCGGCCGCGACCCGGACGAAGATCGCCAACCAGTAGAGCTTGTCGGGCTCCCCCGAGACGCTCGATGCGGTGAACTCCCCGAGGTAGAACCACACCGCGGCGAAGTAGAAGATCTCGCCGGCCTGCCAGATCAGCAGGTCCCGCCAGCGAGGCCGGGCGAGCACCGCGAGGGGCAGCAGCCACAGGACGTACTGCGGGGAGTACACCTTGTTGACCAGCAGGAAGCCGGCCACGATGAGGAAGGCGAGCTGGGCGACGCGGGGGGTCCGCGGCGCAAGCATCCCGAGCGCGAGCACGCTCACGCAGACGAGGGCGAAGAAGATCCATGACCCGAGGTTGACCGTCTCCGGCGTCAGGTCGTTGCCGGCCTGCGACCAGACCAGCCACAGCGAGCCGAGGTCGGCCCCACGATCTGAGTTGAAGGTCCAGAACACCTTCCACTGCTCGAACCCGAGCCACAGCACCGGCGCGTTCGTGACCAGCCACGCAAGGGCCGCGGCGAGGGTGACGACCGCGAACTCGCGGAGACGGCGGTTGCGCAGGCACACCACGAGGAGCGCACCGAGCAGGAAGAGCGGATAGAGCTTCGTGGCGGTGCCCAGACCGATCATCACCCCCGTGAGCACGAGGTGACCGCGTGCCCAGGCCCAGAACGCGCCGGCAACCATGGCGACGGCCAGGATGTCCCAGTTGATAAGGCCGGTCAGAAGCAGGGCGGGCGAGGCCGCGAAGAGCATCGCGTCCCACGGGCGTCCCCGCTGCGCGCCCGCCATGAACCACGCGGCCACGAGCAGCACGGCGGCCAGCAGGACGGCGGTGACGACGAAGTAGAGCCCGACCTCGTCGCCCACGCCAGGGGCCATGTGCACCTGGTCGACCGGCATCGACCGGCGCTCGTCGAGGTCGGCGTCACCCACGGCCGCCTGGGTCAGCACCGCAGCGCCGTAGGCGAAGTACCCGATGAACACCGGGTACTCCATGACCTGGTAGCGGCCACCGGTGTCACTGAACGGCGGGTTGAGCTCGGCGAAGCCGCGGCCGACGTACAGGTAGGGCACGTCGGAGTAGCACATCGCGGCGTACCGCAGCTGGCTGTCGCTCCAGTTGGTGGTGACGCAGGGCGTCTTCTGCACCATCCCGAGCGCGAACACGAGCGCCGTCACGGCCAGGATCACCCGCACCGGCGTCCACCACGGGTGCGGCGCGGCGTGCTCCCCTACGGGCCCCCCGATCGCCTCGCTCGCCGTGGTGACGAGGGGGTCGTCGAGCGATGGCCGTGCCGGCTGGCTCACGTCAGCCGCCGCTGCCCCAGCCGCCGCCGTTGCCGTTGCCCGGCGGGTCACTGCTCTCCTCGTCCGGCGGCGGGAAGATCGTGGGTCCGTCGGTCGGCGAGGGCTCCTCGGTCGGCTCGGGCGACTCGGTGACCTGTCCCGGCGGGGTCGGCTTCACCTTCTCCGTCGGGGTGGGGGACGGCTCCTCGGTCGGCGAGGGCTCCTCCGTCGGGGACGGAGGCGGGGTGTACGTCGGCGTGGGAGAGCCGTTGACGTAGTCGACCTCGGGGAACTCCTCGCACTCCTTGCCCTCGAGAGCCTTCTCCATGAAGGTCGTGAAGGTCCGGGCCGGGTAGGCGCCGCCGTAGAAGTCCGTCAGGCCACCGACACCGTCGAGGTTCTCGGTACCACTGCTCCCCTTGACGTACATGACCGAGGCCGCCAGCTTCGGGGTGTACCCCGCGAACCAGGCCGAGGTCACACCCGGCTTGTCGGGCCGCAGGTTCGCCGTGCCCGTCTTGCCCGCGACCGGGCAGCCGAGCTCCTTGGCCGCCGTGCCGGTGCCGGACTTCACCACCTGCTGCTGGGCGTAGACCACGTTGGAGTTCACGTCCTCCGGGAAGGCCCGCTTCTCCTTCTTCTCGTGGACGTAGAGGTTGTCGCCGTTGCTGTCGGTGACCTTCTTGATCACGAACCAGTCGTTGCGCCTGCCCTCGTTGGCGAGGGTGGCGTAGGCGTTGGCGAGGTCGACGGTCCTGATGTCCGCGGTGCCCAGCGTGATCGTGGGGTCGGGCTTGAGCCCGGGGGCGTTGCGCGGGATACCAGCCGCGACAGCCGCGTCGATCACCTCCTGCGGGCCGTCCTTCATGCTCGTGGTGAGGTCGACGTACGCGGTGTTCATCGACTGCTCGGTGGCCTCGAGGAGGTTGACGTCGCCGTACTGCTTGCCACCCTCGTTGTTCACCTCGCGCCCGTCGGGGAACTCGTAGGTGTTGCCGGTGAAGATGTCGAAGAGGCTGTAGTCGTTCATCAGACCCGCCGCGAGGGCGAACGGCTTGAAGGTCGAGCCCGGCTGACGACCGGTCATCGCCCAGTTGCGCTGGTCCTCGACGTAGTCGGGGCCGCCGTACATCGCCTTGAGCTCGCCACTGCCCGGCTCGACCGCGCTGAGGCCGATGTTCACGCCCTTGGCGTTCTCACGAGGCCGCTCTTCCTTCACTGCCTGCACGGCCGCCCGCTGCATCTTGGGCGAGAGGGTCGTCACGACCCGGAGGCCGCCGCCCTCGATCTCGGCATCGGTGAAGTCGAGCTTGCGCAGCTCGGACTTCACCAGGGAGAGCAGGTGGCCCTTGGGGCCGCCCAGGCTGTCCTGGACCTTCACCTCGGGGAACTTGGGAAGCTTCTCCGCGGCCTTCTGAGCAGCAGCGGAGTCCAGGACCCCCATGTCGCCCATGCTGCCGAGGACGTACTTGTAACGGCTGAACAGGCGCTCCTTCGCCTCCCGCCCGTCGCCCGGGTCGTAGTTCTCCGGGGAGTTCAGGACCGCGGCCAGCGCAGCGGCCTCGCGCACCGAGAGGTCCTTGGCGTCCTTCTCGAAGTAGGCCTGGGCAGCAGCCTGGATGCCGTAGGCGCCGCGCCCGAAGTAGATGGTGTTCAGGTAGCCCTGGAGGATCTCCTCCTTGGAGCGCTGGTTGTGGATCTTCAGCGACAGGAAGGCCTCCTTGACCTTCCTGGAGAGCGTCCGCTCCTGCGACAGGTAGAGGACCTTGACGTACTGCTGGGTGATCGTCGACGCGCCCTGGGTCGACTCGCTGGTGGCGTTGCTGAACGCCGCGCGCAGGATTCCCTTCGGGTCGATCCCCCGGTCCTCCCAGAAGGAGCGGTTCTCCGCCGCGATCACGGCGTCCTGCACGTGTTGGGGCATCTCGGCGAGCGGGATGCTCACGCGGTTCTGGGTGGCGAAGCGTCCGATCTCCTTCTTGCCGTTCTCGTAGTAGACGAAGGAGGTCTGTGCCTGGAAGTCCTCGTTGGGGTCGGGGATGTCCGTGGCTGCGTAGACGTAGGCGAAGCCGAGCGCTCCCAAGACGAGCCCCGCGAAACCGAGGCCGACGAACCACAGGAGGAGGCGGCGACCGAGGCTCCTGCGCTGCTTCCTGGGAGCCTTCTTGCCGCCGCCGCTTCGGCGGCCGCCTGCTGGCGTGGCCTTGCGCTGTGCACTCAAGAGTTGTCTCCGGAACGGGGGGCGAGAACAAAACTGCTGTAGAGCAGAGTACGGGTGCCTGCGTTGAGGGGAAAAAAGAGTGCGATCTGGGTCACAAGGCACCAGCCCGCCGGTCTGTCCAGGGTTTCGACGCGCCGCTCCCGGGGTAGCGGCCGCTCGATATATCGATACGATAGGTTCTTCCGCTAGTTGTTCTCGACCCGGAGAAGGTGCGACATGGCACGGCGTGGCGACACACTCGAGCTCGCGGTCCTCGGACTGCTGCACGAGTCGCCCATGCACGGCTACGAGCTCCGCAAGCAGCTCAACGTCGTCCTCGGCTGGGGGCGCCTGCTGTCCTACGGTTCGCTGTATCCCGCCCTGAAGCGGATGCTGAAGGCCGGTTGGATCGCGGAGCAGTCCGCCGCAGAGAGCAACCCCGGTACGCCGGGCGGCGGATCGGTCGGGGTGGGCCGCAGGCAGCGCATCGTCTACGAGCTCACCGAGGCCGGCGAGCACCGGTTCTCCGACCTGATGGGCCACGCCGGACCGTCGGCGTGGGAGGACGACAACTTCGACGTTCGGTTCGCCTTCTTCAGCCGCACCGACATGGAGATCCGACTGCGCATCCTCGAGGGCCGGCGTACCCGCCTCGAGGAGCGCCTCGAGCGAGTGCAGGGCCAGCTCGAGCGCACGCAGAAGAAGATGGACCGCTACGCCATGGAGCTGCAACGCCATGGGGTGGAGTCGGTCGAGCGGGAGGTCCGCTGGCTCTCGGACCTCATCAACGCAGAGCGCACCGCCGGCCAGAAGAGCCCCGTGGACAACCAACCGACAGAAAACGCATAGGTAGTGAGGAGAGCCCGATGGGTTCGGTACGTGTAGCAATCGTGGGAGTGGGGAACTGCGCCACCTCGTTGATCCAAGGCGTGGAGTACTACAAGGACGCTGACCCTGCCGGCTCCGTGCCTGGCCTCATGCACGTCACGTTCGGCGACTACCACGTCTCCGACGTCCAGTTCGTGGCTGCTTTCGACGTCGACGCCAAGAAGGTCGGCTTCGACCTCTCCGACGCGATCAACAACTCCGAGAACAACACCATCAAGATCACCGACGTGCCGCCGACCGGCGTGACGGTGCAGCGGGGCCCCACGCTCGACGGGCTCGGCAAGTACTACCGCGAGACGATCGACGAGTCCGACGCGGAGCCGGTGGACGTCGTCTCCGTCCTCAAGGAGACCGGGGCTGACGTCCTGGTCTGCTACCTGCCCGTCGGCTCCGAGCAGGCTGCGAAGTTCTACGCGCAGTGCGCGCTCGATGCGGGCGTCGCCTTCGTGAACGCGCTTCCCGTCTTCATCGCCTCCGACCCGGTCTGGGCCAAGAAGTTCGAGGACGCCGGCGTCGCGATCGTCGGCGACGACATCAAGTCCCAGGTCGGAGCGACCATCACCCACCGTGTGATGGCCAAGCTGTTCGAGGACCGCGGCGTCGTGCTGGACCGCACCTACCAGCTCAACGTCGGCGGCAACATGGACTTCAAGAACATGCTCGAGCGCGACCGCCTGGAGTCGAAGAAGATCTCCAAGACTCAGGCCGTCACCTCGAACCTCGAGCACGACCTCGGTGCGCGGAACGTGCACATCGGCCCCTCGGACTACGTCCAGTGGCTCGACGACCGCAAGTGGGCCTACGTCCGCCTGGAGGGTCGCGCCTTCGGCGACGTCCCCCTGAACATGGAGTACAAGCTCGAGGTCTGGGACTCCCCCAACAGCGCGGGCATCATCATCGACGCGCTCCGTGCCGCCAAGATCGCGAAGGACCGCGGCATCGGCGGCCCGATCCTGTCCGCCTCGTCGTACCTCATGAAGTCCCCGCCGGTGCAGCGTCCCGACGACGAGGGTCGCGCCAGCGTGGAGGCTTTCATCCGCGGCGAGGTCGAGCGCTGACCTCCGCTGCTCAGCGCACGAGGGGGTCGGACCGTCGAGGTCCGGCCCCCTTCGCCGCGGGGCCCCTGGTCGAGCATCGACTATCCTGGCTGCTGCTCCTACCGGCCCCGGCAGCCGGTTCCCCTGGGCCGAGAGGCAGCAAGGACGCCCCTTGACCGCGGTTCACAACCTGGTCCACCTCCTCCATGGGAGGTGGTTCCGACGCCTCTTCGCGGTCCGCGTCACGAGTCAGTTCGCCGACGGCGTCTTCCAGGTGGCTCTCGCTTCCTACGTCATCTTCTCCCCGGAGCGACAGCCCTCGCCCGCGGCGATCGCCGGAGCGCTCGCCGTGGTCCTGCTGCCCTTCAGCGCCCTCGGACCCTTCGTCGGGGTATTCCTCGACCGATGGTCACGCCGCCAGGTGCTCGCCTGGTCCAACGCGGTCCGGGTCGTCCTCGTCAGCGTGATCGCGGCGGGCGTGGCAGCCGACCTCGCGGGCCTGGTCCTCCTGGTCCTGATCCTGGGCGCACTGTCGGTGAACCGCTTCCTGCTCGCGGGCCTGTCCGCATCGCTGCCGCACGTCGTCGATCCCCCTGACCTGATCGTCGCCAACGCGGTGACCCCGACCGCCGGGACGCTCGCCTCGCTCACCGGCGTGGCAGCGGGGAGCGGGGCCCGGATCGCGTTCGAGACCGTGGAAGGGGTGAACGGCGACGTCGTCGTGCTCCTCGCGGCGGCGGTGTTCTACGGGACCGCCGCCCTCCTCGCCCTGCGGATCCCCCGCGCGCTGCTCGGCCCCGACTACGACCCGAACCGCCCGGCCGTGCGCGAAGCGGCCAGACACGTCGCCCGAGGTCTCCACGACGGCCTCTCGCACCTGAGCCACCGCCGAACGGCAGCCGACGGCCTGGCCGCGATCGGTGCGCACCGATTCTTCTTCGGCGTCTCCACGGTGATGCTGATCCTGCTCCACCGCAACTACTTCAACGCCCCCGGCGAGGCGGATGCCGCATTCAACAGCCTTGCGGTCGCTGTGCTCGTCAGCGGGGCGGGCTTCGTCACTGCGGCCCTGGTGACCCCGGTCGCCACCCAGCGAATCACCCTGCGGGCCTGGATCATCACCCTGCTCTGCACGGCCGCCCTCACCCAGCTCGTCCCGGGCGCCCTGTTCACCGAGGGAGCCCTGCTGGTCTCGGCGTTCTTCCTCGGCCTGGCGTCCCAGGGCATCAAGATCTGCGTGGACACGCTGGTCCAAGCCGGCGTCGACGACGCCTTCCGCGGCCGGATCTTCTCGTTGTACGACGTGATCTTCAACGTCGCCTTCGTCGCGGCAGCGGCCGTCGCGGCCGTCGTACTCCCGGTCACGGGACGCTCCTACGTCGTCCTGACCGCGGTCGCCCTCGGGTACGTCGCCACGGCGATCGTCTACGCGCAGGTCTCCGGGCGACACCTGCACGCGCAGCCGCGCCGCTAGCTGGGGACGGCTCGCCTCAGCCGCCGAAGAGGTCGCCGATGCCGCTGGACTTGCCGGCCGAGGTGGAGGGGGCGACCCACTCGTGCGGCTGCACGACGACGAAGCCGGGACCGTGGAAGGCGTACTGGAACGCCTCCCCGGACCCGCCGCGCAGCATCGACTTCATGTTCATGCTCGAGACCACCTGGGGCACCAGGTTCGCCGACCAGGCGACGGCCGCCTGTACGTCGACGTACGTGGGCTGGGTCGAGCAGTCGAGCACGACCGGCTGCCCGACCGTGCACAGGGCGGCGGTGCCCTGGCCGCTGACCGTGGTGTTGAAGAGCCCGCCTGCCATCATCCCCGCGCCCTTGACCCGGTTGATGTCCCAGGTCATGGAGGCCTCGAAGGCGAGGAGGTTGCGGCCGTTGATGCTGACGCCGTCGCCGTCGAGCTCGAGCAGGTACACATAACCCGCGTCGTTGGCGAAGAACACCTCGCCCTGGCCGCTGACCCGCATGAGCGGCATGTCCTCGCTGGTGAGGACCTTCTTCAGCAGCTTCCCCATGCTGCCGGCCTTCTCGTGGTGGAAGGCGACCTGGCCTTGGTAGGCCACCATGGCGCCCTTGACGGCGAGGACGTCGGGGCCGAGGGCCACGCGCAGCAGCTGGGGGTTCTGGAGGGCGAACCTCTGCTGTCCCTCGACCTCGAGGTTGGACTGGGCGAACAGCTCACTCTTCACGACCCAGAGCCTAGGCCGCTAGGGCCTCACTGCTGTGACCACCACTCCAGCAGCGCCTTCTTGACCTCCTCCTCGGGCAGGGGGCCGTGGTCCATGCGCAGCTCCATCAGGAACCCGTAGGCCCGTCCCACCTCGGGTCCGGGACCGATCCGAAGGAGCTCCATGATCTGGTTGCCGTCGAGGTCGGGGCGGATCGCGTCGAGCTCCTCCTGCTCGGCGAGCCGGGCGATCCGCTCCTCGAGGTGGTCGTAGGCCCGTCGCAGCCGGTCGGCCTTGCGCTTGTTGCGCGTCGTGGAGTCCGCCCGGGTCAGGATGTGCAGCCGCTCGAGCTGGTCCCCGGCGTCGCGGACGTAGCGCCGCACGGCCGAGTCGGTCCACTCACCCGAGCCGTAGCCGTGGAAGCGCAGGTGCAGCTCGACGAGCTTGGTCACCGCGTCGATCTCG
The DNA here is from genome assembly GCA_035456965.1 of Nocardioidaceae bacterium. Classification (GTDB taxonomy): domain Bacteria; phylum Actinomycetota; class Actinomycetes; order Propionibacteriales; family Nocardioidaceae; genus Nocardioides_C. Next base: position 48,141 of record DATICF010000101.1, on the reverse strand, counting down.
TCGTTGGAGAAGCGCAGCGCGCGCATCCGCTTCTTGGTGATCTTGGCGCCTACCACGTCGTGGTGGTGGAAGGTGACCGTCCCGTCGTCGAGGAACCGCCTGGTGCGAGGCTTCCCCACGTCGTGCATCAGGGCAGCGAACCGTGCCACGAAGTCGGGCCCCTCGCCGAGCCGGTGCTCGAGGTCGATGGTCTGCTCGAGCACGGTCAGCGTGTGCTCGTAGACGTCCTTGTGCCGGTGGTGCTCGTCGCGCTCGAGGGCCAGCGCGGGGAGCTCGGGCAGGACGCGGTCGGCGAGCCCGGTCTCCACCAGCAGGGTCAACCCGCGGCGGGGGTAGGGCGCGCAGACCAGCTTCACCAGCTCGTCCCGCACCCGTTCCGGGGAGACGATCTCGATCCGCGCCGCCATCTGCGTCATCGCCTCGACCACTGCGGGCGCGACCGTGAAGCCGAGCTGCGCGGCGAACCGGGCCGCGCGCATCATCCGCAGCGGGTCGTCGGAGAAGGAGTCCTCCGGCCTCCCGGGTGTGCGGAGCACCTGGTGCGCGAGGTCGACGAGACCGCCGAACGGGTCCTCGAAGTCCCGACCGGGCAGCGAGATCGCCATGGCGTTGACGGAGAAGTCGCGGCGGCCGAGGTCCCCCTCGAGGGTGTCGCCGTACTCGACACTCGGCTTGCGAGACTCGGGGTCGTACTTCTCCGAGCGGTACGTGGTGATCTCGATCTGCCACTGTCCGCGTCGGCAGCCGATCGTGCCGAAATCGCGGCCCATGTCCCAGATCGCGTCGGCCCATCCCTTGAGCAGCCGCTCAGTCACCTCGGGCCGGGCCGACGTCGTGAAGTCGAGGTCGTTCTGGAGCCGCCCCAGCATCGCGTCGCGTACCGGCCCGCCAACGAGAGCGATCTGCTCCCCTGCTGCGGTGAACCGTGCCCCGAGGTCGTCGATCACGGGCGCGATGCGCAGCATCTCGCGCACCGCGGTCTGCTGGACCTCGCTCATGCTCACGGGGGTCTGGGGCTCGTCGGACACGGCAGACCACTCTAGTTGCACCGTGCGAGGCCTCCACGGGCGACCGTTAGCATCGACCGCGTGATCCCCTCCGCCGCAGCACGCCTCGCTGCCCGCGTGCCGGCAGGTCTCGTGCGCGCGGGAGCCGCGGTCGCAGCGGGGGCTCTCGTCACGTCCGGACTGACCCTGTCGGACGCCGAGGCCCGCACGCACGGACCGGGCGCACAGGAGCGAGCCGCGCCGAAAGCACCCCTCGCCGTGTCCATCGAGACGCTCACTCCCTCGACCATGCCCCGCCGCGGGAACGTCACGATCACCGGCGACATCATCAACCGCTCCGACAGCACGTGGACCGAGCTTCGCGCCTACCTCTTCGTCTCCCCTACGCCGATGACCACCCCGGCCGAGCTCGAGGAGGCCACCGCGACGGACGAGACCATGGAGGTGGGCGCTCGGCTCACCGCGCCGGGGCTGTACGACGCCGTACCGGACCTCGACCCGGGCGAGCGCACGCCCTACACGCTCACCATCCCGCGCGCGGCGCTTCCCGACGCCGGCCCCGGCGTGCACTGGCTCGGTGTGCACGTGCTCGGGACGAACGAGGAGGGGCGCCTCGAGGGAGCTGACGGTCGCGCCCGGACGTTCTTCGCCTCGATGTCCGACACCACTCCCCGCACGAACCTCGCCGTGGTCGTCCCGCTCAGGGCCAAGGTGCGGCGTACGTCGGACGGCAGGTTGACCAACCTCGACGCCTGGAACCGAAACCTCGCTGACGACGGCAGGCTCAGCCGGCTCCTCGACCTCGTCGACAACGCGTCCGAGCCGGTGACCTGGCTGGTCGACCCCGCCGTTCTCGAGGCGGCGCGGTCGGTCTCGAAGGGCAACCCTTCCTTCGACCTCGCCCCCACGGAGGCCACCGACGCCCCTGACGGCTCGCCGAGCCCCGACGTCCCGCTGACGGAGAGCCCCGGGACGAGCGAGGAGGCGCAGGACCCGGAGGAGGAGGTCAGCGAGCTGGCGGAGGAGGCCCAGCGGGCCGCGGAGTGGCTCGGCGACTTCGGTGCAACCGCCTCCGAACAGACGCTCCTCACGCTGCCGTACGGCGACGTCGACGTGGCCTCCCTGCTGAGGGGCGACTTCACCGGCACCTTCGCGCGTGCCAACCAGCTGAGCGCGCAACTGATGGAGGAGCTCGCGCTCGACGCCAGGCCGATCGTGGCCCCGGCTGACGGGCTCTTCCCGAACGCCGCGCTCCAGCGGCTCGACCCGGAGACCACCCTGCTCCTGTCGAAGCGGGCTGCTGACGCCGAAAGCACCGCGCTCCGCGTCGGTCAGGGACGAGAGGTGCTCCTGACCAGCGACGTGGCGAGGGTTGGCGGCCCGGCCCCCACGCCGCCGTACAACGCGCTCTCGCTACGGCAGCGGATCCTCGGCGAGGCCGCGGTGCACGCTCTGGAGTCCGAGCAACCCGGCCCCCTCGTCGTCACCCTGCCCGATCGGTGGAACCCGGGACGCCTCTGGCAGTCCGCCTCGTTCTTCGAGGGGCTCGAGGTGCCCTGGCTCCGTCAGGTCGACGTACCCTTCGCGCAGGCGATCAGCACGCCCGTGGACTACGACGACCAGCTCAACTACACGCGCACCGTGCGCAAGCGCGAGATCCCTGTTCCGAACATCCTGGCTACCCAGGAGCTCAACGCCGCCGGCTCGGTGCTCGCCGACGTGCTCACGCGCAACGACACCATCGACGAGCAGGTGGGCCGGGCGTCGATGCTGGGCGTCGCCACCAACGCACGTGCCCGTCCCCGCCGGGTGCTGGTGAGGACCCGCCAGATCTCCGACGGGGTTCACCGCAAGCTCGAGCAGGTGTACGTCGAGAGCTCCGAGCTGGTGACCATGTCCAGCGAGACCGGCAACTTCTCCGTCACGGTCGTGAACGGCCTCGAGGAGCCGGTCACCGTGGGGATCGAGGCACAGACCGGGACCGACGAGCTCGAGATCCGTCCACCTGACCTGATCTCGCTGGGGCCGGGCCAGCGCGCGTCCGTGCGCCTCGCTGTGACCTCGACCGGGACCGGCGTGCACTCCGTCCGGATCGTCCCGACCACGCGTGACGGGCGGCCCCTGGGCCAATCGACGCAGGTGAAGGTCCGCAGCAGCCAGGTGGGGCTCGTGATCTGGCTGATCATGGGCACCGGCGGCGCGGTCTTCGTCGCCGCCATCGTCGCGCGGGTCCGCCGGCGGGTGCGCGACTCGCACGCGTCCGACTCCGCCGCGGACTCGCCTCACGACTCGACCCACGACTCGACCGAGCGCGTGACCGACGAGGAACACCAGCAGGAGGACACCGTCTCGTGAGCGAGCCCACCGGATCGAAGGACCCGTCCGAGGCCGACCCCGACCGCGAGAGCCGCAGCATCCTCTCCTCCAGCGCGGTCATGGCCGCGGGCACCGTCGTCTCGCGCGCCAGCGGCTTCGTGCGGGGAGCCCTGCTCGCAGCCGCGCTCGGCGCCTACCTGCACGCCGACGTGTTCAACATCGCGAACACCGTCCCGAACATGCTCTACATCCTGCTGGCGGGTGGCGTGTTCAACGCGGTGCTCGTGCCTCAGCTGGTCAGGGCCATGAAGAACGACCCGGACGGCGGAGACGCCTACACGAACAGGATCATCACGCTCGCCGGGGTCTTCCTGCTCGTGGTCACGGTCCTGATGGTCGTGGCCGCTCCGTGGCTGATGCGGCTGTTCCTGGCTCCGGTCTGGTTCACGCCCGAGCGGACCGACCAGCTCGACTCGGTGATCGACTTCGCGCGCTACTGCCTGCCGCAGGTCTTCTTCTACGGCATGTTCGTGCTGGTCGGCCAGGTGCTGAACGCGCGGGGGCGCTTCGGACCGATGATGTGGGCACCGATCGCGAACAACGTGATCGCGGTCGCAGTGCTCATCGTCTACCTCTTCGTCTTCGGCCCCGCGAAGGACCTGTTCGGCGGCTACACGTCGCAGCAGGAGCTGCTGCTCGGGCTCGGCTCCACGCTCGGCATCGTCGTGCAGTTCCTCGTCCTCCTGCCCTACCTGAGGCAGGCCGGCTTCAGGTATCGCCCTCGCTTCGACTTCCGGGGGACGGGCCTGGGCCACACTCTGCGGCTGGGCACCTGGACGGTGCTCTTCGTGATCGTGAACCAGATCGCCTACACGGTCGTCGTGCGGCTCGCGTCGAACGGCTCGGCCAGCCAGATCGGGGGCGCCGATCCGGGCACCGGCTACACGATCTACTCCCAGTCGTTCCTGCTCGTGATGGTCCCGCACTCGGTGATCACGGTCTCCCTCGCCACCGCGATGCTCCCCCGGCTCTCGGCGCACGCCGCCGACATGGACCTCGCCGGGGTGAGCCGGGGAGTTGCCTCCACGCTCCGCACCACGCTGGCGCTGATCATCCCGTTCGCGATGGTGCTGCCGCTGGTCTCCCGTGACGTCGCGAACATCGTCTACGGCTGGCTCGCCGCCTCCGAGGCGTACGTCGACTACGCCACGCCGTTGGCCCTGTTCGGGATCGGCATCGTCTTCTTCACCGTCCACTTCCTGGTGCTGCGCGGCTACTACTCCCTGGAGCGCACGCGCACCGTGTTCTGGGTGCAGTGCGTCATCGCGGCGACCAACATCGGCCTGGCCGTCGTACTCACCCGACTGGTGGCCGCCGACAACGTCGCCTCGGGCCTGGTGCTCGCCTACATCGGCGCCTACGCGGTGGGGGCGGTGCTGTCCTACGCACTGCTCGCCCACCTGCTCGGCGGGCTCGAGACCGGTACGCTGCTGAGGTTCCTGGGCCGCCTGCTCGTGGCCGCTGGTGCCGCCGCGGGGCTCGCCTGGTCGGTGCGCTACGGCATCGGCATCCTGTGGACAGCGGACGACAGCAAGATCCGGAGCCTGGTCACGCTGGCCGTCGTGAGCGCCGTGTTCGCGATGTTGTTCCTGGTGCTCGCCAAGGCGTTGCGCATCAGGGAGGTCACGAGTGTCCTCCAGCTGGTCACTGAGAGGCTCGGTAGGGGTCGCGGCGCCTAACATGTAGTTTGCGTGGAGAGAAGTGGACGAGGAGCGAGGAGGGACGTGACCGAGCGACCGATGGGGCGTGGAACCGTCCTCGCAGGACGCTTCCGTCTCGAGGACCTCGTCCAGGACACTGACGGAGCCCGGTTCTGGCGTGCCATCGACCAGACTTTGGCGCGAAGCGTCGCGGTCAACGTGCTGGACACCGACGACCCGCGGTCCGACGCGCTGCTCGTCGCGGCGCGCACCTCCGCCACCATCACCGAGGGCCACTTCCTGCGCGTGCTCGACGCAGCCCAGGAGAACGGCTTCGTCTACGTCGTCCACGAGTGGGGCAACGGGATGTCCCTCGACAAGATGCTCGCCGAGGGGCCCCTCGCGCCCCGGCGCGCCGCGTGGCTGGTCAAGGAGGTCGCCGACGCGATCACCTTCGCCCACAGCCACGGAATCGCCCACGGCCGTCTCGTCCCCGAGAACGTCATGGTCAGCGAAGCCGGCTCGGTCAAGCTCATCGGCTTCGTGGTCGACGCCGTCCTGCACGGACGACGCCAGCCCGCCACCCCCGATGGGCGCACGCTCAGCGACCACGAGTCCGACGTGTACAACCTCGCAGCGCTGCTGTACGCCACTCTCGTCGGGAAGTGGCCCGGCACCCAGTCAAGCCTGCTCCCGGACGCCCCGCGCGACCACGAGCGCACCATGCGGCCACGCCAGGTACGAGCCGGAGTGCCGCGTGCTCTCGACGCGATCTGCGACCGCGCGCTCAACGGCGACTCGCCCCACGGCTCGCTCGAGACCGCCCACGAGATCGGCGCGGCGCTCAGTGACTTCATCGGCGACCCCGCAGCAGCGCCACCGGTCGAGCACGAGCCCACGGCGATGATCGAGTCCGACGAGTTCGCACGGTTCCGCCCAGCCGGAGGCGCCGCCCAGCGTCCTGCCGGTGGCGACACGAGTGACCCCGAGGCGACGCAGGCCTCCGCGCCGCCGCGGGCCAAGGCGGCCACCGACCTCGAAGCCACCCAGGCGGCCGCACCGGTCTTCGAGGACGAGCAGGCCAGGTCCTCCCGGCCCGCCCCACCGCCTCCGCCACCGCTCCCCGAGCCGGAGGCCAAGCCGCTGTTCGCCCCGGGGCCGCCCCGTGCCGCGGCCCAGCGCTACGACGCCGGCGCCGACGAGCCCTCCGGGCCGGTGCGGGGGATGCACTCCTCCCAGGGCACGGGCTCGCTCCCGCCTGTCTGGGGCCCCGATGCGACCCAGGGGGTCGCTGACGAGCCCGAGTGGGAACGCCGGCGCGACTCGAGCACCGACTGGCTCAAGCTCGCGGTGGCCATCGGCGTGATCGTGCTGCTCGTGCTCGCGATCATCTTCGCCTTCAACCTCGGACGCGGCGCGGGATCGGACCCCGAGGCTGAGCCGTCTGCCGAGCCGACCCAGACGGCGAAGCCATCCCAGCCGATCGCGATCACCGACCTCTCGGACCTCGACCCGCCCCCGAGCGGCAACGGCGAGGAGAACGCCGAGCTCACCGGCCTCGCGGCCGACGGCAATCCCGGTACTGCCTGGGAGACGATGACCTACTACGGCAACCCGAAGTTCGGGCTGCTCAAGGATGGCGTCGGCCTCATCGCGGACCTGGGACGGGCGCAGGAGGTCTCCTCGGTCCGGGTCGTCGTCCAAGGCAAGCCCACGAGCTTCGAGGTCTACGCCGCCCCGGAGGAGGGCGGCCTGCCCCAGGGCGTCGACGGCCTGCGAAAGGTAGCCACCGCCAACGGCGTCGGTGGTGGGAGCGATCTCGACTTCGACCAGCCGGTCACCACCCGGTACCTCGTGGTCTGGTTGACCTCCCTGCCGGCTTCGGCAGACGGCTTCAAGGGTCAGGTCGCCGAGATCGTCCCGAGGTCCTGAACCTTGCCCGGGCTCGGAGGGGGCGCTCCCGCGGGGGACGAGCCGGACGACCGCGCCCTCCTTGCAGCCCACGTCGATGGCGACCCTGAGGCCTTCGGGATCCTCTTCAGCCGTCACCGCAACCGGCTGTGGGCCGTGGCCCTGCGCACGACGGGCGATCCCGAGGAAGCCGCCGACGCGCTGCAGGACGCACTGGTCTCCGCTTTCAGGCGCGCGGAGTCCTTCCGCGGCGATGCCGCAGTCACCACCTGGCTTCATCGCGTCGTGGTGAACGCCTGCCTCGACCGCCTGCGCCGCAACAAGGTACGGGCCGCCGACTCCCTGCCCGACGACCTCGAGGAGTACGCCGGACGCGGCGCGCTGTCCACGAGCACGACGGCCCTGCCCGCGTCCCGCGACAGCGCCGACCCGGCCGAGGTCGTGCTCGACGCGGAGCAGCGCAGGCTCGTGCTCCGCGCCCTCGACGAGCTCGCACCGGACCAGAAGGCCGCCCTGGTCCTTGTCGACATGCAGGGCTACTCGGTCGAGGAGGCCGCAGCGATCCTCGAGTGCGCGCCCGGCACCGTGAAGAGCCGCTGTTCGCGCGGGCGCGCCCGGCTGGCCCCCCTTCTGTCGGCGCTCCGGGAACCCGATGACCCGTTCGAGCGTCCAAGTGCAGGACCCCAGGGAGGAGGTGGCACACCGTGACCGAGCACGACGACACGCACGAGCAGAACGAGGTGCGCCGTCTTCTCGCGGGCGCCGCTGGTCCCGCTCCCGAGCTTCCGGCCGATGTGGGTGCCCGGCTGGACGACGTCCTGGCCGGCCTGGTGGCCGAGCGGGCGCAGGGCGGGCAGCCGGAAGGTGAGGTCGCGCGCCCAAGCGGCGTCACCGAGCTCGCCCCGCGCCGACGCCGCTGGCCCCAGCTGCTGGTCGCCGCAGCTGCCGTGTCGGTGGTGGGCATCGGGATCGGCACCGTGATGGACGGCGGTGTCATGGGCGGTGCCGACATGGAGTCGGTCACCACGGCCGAGTCGGGCGCGGGTGCTGCCGATGACGGGAGGAGCCGGTTGGACTCCCGAGAGGCCACAGACGAGAAGGCGGTCCCGCCCACCGCGGACCGTGAGGAGACCCCGCAGTCGGCCCGGGAGCCCGGCTACCCCGCGGAGCTGGCGTCGGGGCTGAAGAGGAGCTCGCTCAACGTCGACGCCCAGCGCATCGAGGACTTCGGGCTCGCCGCGCCGGTGGCGCAGACCCGTGGGCGTTGGTCCGAGGCGTGTGTGCGACCCTCGACGAGGGCGCGCGACGAGTGGCTCCCGGTCCGGCTCGACGGCGAGCGAGCGGTGCTCGTCCTCAGGGCACCGGCCGACGGTCGTCGTACCGTCGACGTGTTCACCTGCGGGGACGCCTCGTCCCCCGTCGCATCGACCGAGGTCGACGCTCGCTGAAACCCACGTGAAACGGTCCGAACCACCGCGTTACCCCTGGGGGTGTCGGGAATGTCTCGGACCTAGGATCGGTTGTGCCCCCGGAAGGACATGACCCCGAACGACACAGGAGCACCAGTCACCATGGCGGACCAGGACGTACGCAACGTCATCATCATCGGATCCGGACCAGCCGGGTACACCGCTGCCGTGTACGCCGCCAGGGCGAACCTCAAGCCCCTGGTGTTCGAGGGATCCGTCACGGCGGGCGGTGCGCTGATGACCACCACCGAGGTCGAGAACTTCCCCGGCTTCCGCGACGGGATCATGGGCCCTGAGCTCATGGACAACATGCGGGCGCAGGCCGAGCGCTTCGGCGCCGAGCTGATCGCCGACGACGTGACCGCGGTCGACCTCACCGGCGCCGTCAAGGTCGTCAAGGACGGCGCCGGCAACGAGCACCGCGCCCACTCCGTGGTCCTGGCCATGGGCTCGGGCTACCGCAAGCTCGGCATCGCCGACGAGGACCGTCTCTCGGGCCACGGGGTCTCGTGGTGCGCCACCTGCGACGGCTTCTTCTTCCGCGACCAGAACATCGCCGTGGTCGGTGGAGGGGACTCTGCTGTGGAGGAGGCGACCTTCCTCTCGCGCTTCGCGAGCAAGGTCACCATCGTCCACCGCCGCGACGAGCTTCGGGCGTCGAAGATCATGCAGGACCGCGCCTTCGCCGACCCCAAGATCGAGTTCGCCTGGAACTCCGAGGTCGCGGAGATCCACGGCGACGAGAAGCTCAGCGGCCTGACCCTGGTCGACACCGTCACCGGCGAGAAGCGCCGACTCGACGTGACCGGTCTGTTCATCGCGATCGGCCACGACCCCCGCTCGGAGCTCCTCGTCGACCAGGTCCGCCTGGACGCCGAAGGGTACGTCCTGGTCGACCACCCCTCGACCAAGACCAACCTGCCGGGGGTCTTCGCCAGCGGCGACCTGGTCGACCACCAGTACCGCCAGGCGATCACCGCGGCGGGCACCGGCTGCGCCGCCGCGCTCGACGCAGAGCGGTTCATCGCCGACCTGGAGCACGCCGCCAAGACCGACTCGTCGCAGGTAGCGGCGGAGGTCCTGACCGAGCAGGTCCAGGTCGCAGGAGCCTGACCTGGCCGGTGCTACGACACGGCCTTTCTCCCCGGTGCCGGGCATTGTCCGTAGCCCCCTGTTTACTGCACACTGAACCGAAAACTGAGATCGCGAAGGAGCCCTTGTGGGTGACATCACCGCTGTGACCGACGCCGAGTTCGAGACCGAGGTGCTCAAGGCCGACAAGCCCGTGCTCGTCGACTTCTGGGCCGAGTGGTGCGGCCCGTGCCGCCAGGTCTCCCCGATTCTCGAGGAGATCAACGCCGAGCACGGCGAGAAGCTCGGGTTCCGCAAGATGAACGTCGACGAGAACCCGGTCACGCCCGCGACGTACCGCGTCACGGGTATTCCCACGCTCAACGTCTACAAGAACGGCGAGGTCGTGAAGCAGATCGTCGGTGCCAAGCCGAAGGCAGCGCTGCTCAACGAGCTGAGCGAGTTCATCGCCTGAGCATGACCACAGGCTGAGAGGGGGCCGGCCGTCCTCCCATGGGCCGGCCCCCTTTCGCTGTTCGCACAACGCCGTCAGCATGGTCTGGTCCGCACCTGACCAGGGAGGGAAGTCTTGAGCCTGCCGAAGCACCAGCGGCTCTTTCGTCTGGGTGACGCAGGCGACGCGGTCGCCGACATCCGCGGCCTGCTCGCCACGCTCGGCCTCCTGCCCCCGAGCAGCGGTACGTCGACGGGCGAGGCCGTCTTCGACGAGCAGATGGACCGGGCGGTCCGGGCCTTCCAGCAGCAGCGAGGGCTGATCGCCGACGGGATCGTCGGTCCCCAGACCTACCGCGTCCTCGACGAGGCCCGCTGGAACCTCGGTGACCGGCTGCTCACCCATGTCGCGGGCAACCTGATGTCCGGCGACGACGTGCTGACTCTTCAGCAACGGCTCCTCGGGCTCGGCTTCCGCGTCGGCCGCGCCGACGGCCTCTACGGCCACCGGACCGAGCTGGGCGTCCGCGAGTTCCAGCGCAACATCGGCGTCCCTGCCGACGGCACGTGCGGGCCCTCCACCTTGAAGGCGCTCGCCCGGCTGGCGCCGCGGGTCCAGGGGGGCCAGCCGAACGCGATGCGCGCCGAGGAGCAGATCCGGCAGGCCGGCCCCCAGCTGTCGGGGAAGGTGGTCGTCCTCGACGCGTCGGACTCCCGCATCGACGACCCCCACCTTGCCGCACGGGCCGACGCCATCACCCAGGACCTGGTCAGCCGGATCGAGGGGCGCCTCGCCGCAACCGGCGTTCAGGCCTTCCTCACCCACGCCGGCGAGGCGCAGGGCGCCGAGGCCCCCACCGAGGCGGAGCGGGCGGACTTCGCCAACCGTGCCGGGGCCGACCTCTGCGTCTCCCTCCACGTCGACGCCGCCCGACATCCCGGAGCGTGCGGCGTCTCGACCTACTTCTACGGATTGGACGCCCACGGCGTGCGCTCCACCGCGGGCGAGCGGTTCGCCAGCCTCGTCCAGCGCGAGATCGTGGCGCGTACCGATCTGGTCGACCTGCGTTCGCACACCAAGACCTGGGACCTGCTACGCCGCACCCGGATGCCCGCCGTGCGCGTGGACGTCGGCTACATCACCAACCCCGGGGACGCGGCGCGCCTGTCCGACGCTGCCTTCCGCGACGTCGTGGCCGAGGCGGTCGTCGTGTCGGTGCAACGGATGTACCTCTCCCCCGAGACCGACTCGAAGACCGGCTTGCTGCGCTTCTCCGAGCTGCGCAAGGCGATCCGTCAGGGCCCGCCGGCCTGAGTCCGCTTCGTCGCCGGCGTCACCGGTCGGGGTCGTGGACGGACCGCCTCGATCAGCTTCTCCAGCGCCTGCTCGACCTCCTCGCGCCAGGTCAGCACCGAGCGCATGTCCATCCGCAGACGTGGATAGCGCAGGTGGGTGCGGTGGGTCTTGAAGCCCACCCGGACCCAGAAGTCAGCCGGGACGACGCAGCCGAGACGATCCCCTGCTCCCGGGTTACGGTCGCCGAAGACCTCGATCGCCCGGATCCCACCGCGGTTGATCACGTCCTTGACGACAGCCTGCACCAGGACCCGTCCGAGGCCGCCCCCCGCGAACTCCGGACGGACCCGCAGCGTCGCGAGCAGGATCGCGTCGTCGCTGACCGGGGCGGTGGGAAAGACATCCGCGCCCGGGACGTAGCGGGGTGGTGCGTACAGGGCGTAGCCGGCCGGCTCGTCGTCGACGTACGCGATGCGACCGCAGGAACCCCACTCGAGCAGCACGCGAGAAACCCACGCCTCCTTCTCACATGCCGTCTCACCAGTGGCTGCGGCGCGCTCGCGTTCGACGGGTGCGAGCTCCCAGAACGCGCAGGATCGGCAGGCCGAGGGCAGGTCGTCCAGGTTGTCGAGCGTCAACCTGGCGATCCTGCGTGGGCTCGATCCCATGTCGTGACCCCCATGGTGAGGAAGCTGCCCCGATGATCCATCCTAGTAGTTCACTCGACGGGAGCAGGGATGCCTGAGCACGGTCCAGAACGTCACGGCCCTGAGCGGCACGTCGGTCTAGCCCGCGGAGCGACGCGCCTCGACAACTACGTCGACCGGTACGCCGCACGGACCAAGGGCATGACCGCCTCCGAGATCCGCGCGCTCTTCTCCGTCGCCAGCCGCCCCGAGGTGGTCTCCCTTGCGGGAGGCATGCCGAACATCTCCGGGCTCCCCCTCGACGTCGTCGGCGGCGCGATCCACGGCCTGGTGCGCGACCACGGGGCTGTCGCCATGCAGTACGGCTCCGGCCAGGGCGACCCTGCGTTGCGGGAGCAGATCTGCGAGGTGATGCGGCTCGAGGGCGTCGAGGCCCACCCCGACGACGTCGTGGTCACGGTCGGCTCCCAGCAGGCCGTCGACCTGGTGACCCGGATCTTCTGCGACCCGGGCGACGTGGTGATCTGCGAGGCTCCGTCCTACGTCGGAGCGCTGGGGGTGTTCAAGGCCTACCAGTGCGACGTCGTGCACGCGGAGATGGACGAGCACGGGCTCGTGCCCGAGGCACTGCGCCAGGCCATCGCCACCACGAAGGCCGCGGGCAAGACGATCAAGTTCCTCTACACGATCCCGAACTACCACAACCCTGCCGGCGTATCCATGTCGGCGGAGCGGCGTCCGGAGATCCTCGAGATCTGCCGCGAGGCCGACATCTTGATCCTCGAGGACAACCCCTACGGTCTGCTCGGCTTCGACGACGAGCCCTACCGCGCCCTCCGGGCCGACGAGGCGGAGGGGGTGCTCTACCTCGGATCCTTCTCCAAGACCTTCGCCCCCGGTTTCCGCGTCGGCTGGGCGCTCGCACCCCACGCCGTTCGCGAGAAGCTGGTCCTCGCGCAGGAGTCGGCGACCCTGTGCCCGCCCTCGTTCTCCCAGCTGGCGGTCTCGGCCTACCTCACCAACCACGACTGGAAGGGGCAGGTCAAGGAGTTCCGCGAGATGTACCGCGAGCGGCGCGACGCGATGATCGGTGCACTCGAGGACATGATGCCCGCGGCCACCCGGTGGAACGTCCCGGACGGCGGTTTCTACGTCTGGCTCACCCTGCCCGACGGCCTCGACGCCAAGGCGATGCTGCCCCGCGCCGTGACCGCCCGGGTCGCTTACGTCCCCGGCACCGCCTTCTTCGCCGACGGGTTCGGCGCCCAGAGCATGCGGCTGTCGTACTGCTACCCGACCCCCGAGAGGATCCGGGAAGGCGTACGTCGACTGGTCGGCGTGATCGAGGACGAGATGGAGCTCCGCGAGACCTTCGGCGCCTCAGTCCACCCGACCCTGCGTCGTGGGTACGAAGCCCCCAACACCGACCTCACCTGATCAGGAGCCGCACACCATGGATGCAGTCACCGGACGGATCGTGGTGCTCGCCGGGGGCCTCTCCCACGAGCGGGACGTCTCCCTGCGCTCGGGCCGCCGAGTCGCCGAGGCGCTGCGCGACACGGGCGCCGAGGTCGACGAGCGCGACGTCGACGCGGACCTCCTGCCCTCTCTTCGCAACGATCCGCCTGCCTGCGTCGTACCCCTCCTGCACGGGGAGACCGGCGAGGACGGAGCCCTGCGTGAGGTGCTCGAGCTGGTCGGCGTCCCCTACGTCGGCTCCGAGCCGGCTGCCTGCCGCGCGGCGTTCGACAAGCCCGTGGCCAAGGCGATCGTCGGTCGCCACGGCATCAGCACCCCGCCGAGCGTCGCTCTTCCTCACGAGACGTTCCGGGAGCTCGGCGCCGCGGCGGTGATGAGGGCGATCGTGGAGACCATCGGCGTGCCCCTGATCGTCAAGCCCGCCAAGGGCGGCTCGGCACTCGGCTGCACGGTCGTCCGTGACGCAGCGGACCTGCCCGGGGCGATGGTCAACGCCTTCGCCTACGGCGAGAGCGCGCTGGTCGAGCGGCTGATCGAGGGGCAGGAGGTCGCCGTACCTGTCATCGACACCGGCGACGGCCCCAGGGCGCTCCCGGTCGTCTCGATCCACCCCGACGGCGGCGTCTACGACTACACCGCCCGCTACACCGCCGGCAGCACCGAGTTCGTGGTACCGGCCAAGCTGAGCGAGGAGCTTGGTGCGGAGTGCGCCCGCGTGGCCGTGGAGGCACACCGCACGCTCGGCCTGCGGGACCTGTCCCGCTCGGACCTGATGATCGACGCCGACGGGACGGTCTGGTTCCTCGAGGTCAACGTCGCCCCGGGCCTGACCGAGACCTCCACCGTTCCGCTCGCGGTCCAGGCCGCTGGGCTCGACCTGGGCGAGCTCGTGGAAGATCTGGTCCGCACCGCCGTCTCCCGCTCGACCTCCCACTGACGAAAGCAGCGTCCATGCGCGACATCACCTATCCCCCGGTCGTGTGGACCGCCAAGGCTGCCTTCAAGGCCCTGGGACTGAGGTTCCAGATGAGCGGGACGGAGCACATTCCGCGCACCGGCCCGGCGCTGCTCGCGGTGAACCATGTCTCCTACGTCGACTTCATCTTCGGCGGCCTCGCGGCGCAGCCCTCCAAGCGCCTCGTGCGGTTCATGGCGAAGAAGGAGATCTTCGACCACCCGATCGGCGGCCCTGTGATGCGGTCGCTGCACCACATCGAGGTCGACCGTGGCGAGGGGCTCGCGTCGTACCAAGAGGGACTGCGGTACCTCGGGATGGGCGAGGTGGTCGGCATCTTCCCCGAAGCCACCATCTCGCGCAGCCTGGAGATCAAGGAGCTCAAGACCGGTGCCGTGCGCCTCGCGGCCGAAGCGGACGTGCCGTTGATCCCCGTGGTGCTCTGGGGGACCCAGCGGATGATGACGAAGGACCACCCCAAGGACTTCTCCCGGGGAAAGACCATCGCCATCTCGGTCGGCAAGCCCCTCCGGCCAGCCGGGGTCGACCCGGTCGCGGAGACTGCCGAGCTGCGCAAGGCGATGAGCGAGCTGCTCGACCGGACGATCCGGGCCTACCCTGCCGATGAGCAGCCGCCCGGCTCGTGGTGGCTGCCAGCTTCGTACGGCGGCACGGCGCCCACGCCCGACCGGGCACACGAGCTGGACCTCGCAGAGAAGCGAGCGCGCGCGGAACGCCGGGCCCGCCGAGCGGCAGAGAAGGCAGCCAAGGGCCGGTCGCGCCGAGACTGATCCGCTGGCAGCGAAATCCCTGTTGCACGGTCGTGCCACGTGGTCTGCTTGGCGCATGTCGGACGAACTGCGCATCCTTGTCCTCGGTGGCACCTCCTGGCTGGGTGGCCACGTCGCGAAGATCGGAGTATCCCGCGGGCATGGGGTCACCTGCCTCGCCCGGGGCGAGAGCGGCTCAGTTCCCGCAGGGGCACAGCACGTAGTCGCCGACCGCCACCGTCCGGACGCGTACGACGTCGTGGCTGAGCAGGACTGGGATGCCGTCGTCGATGTGACCTGGCAGCCGCAGTTCGTCCGCTCCGCCCTTGCCTCACTGGCGTCCCGGACGCCGCAATGGATCTACGTCTCGTCGATCTCGGTGTACGCCGACCACTCGCTCCCCGGCGCAGACGAGTCCGCCGACCTGCTCCCGACCTGGTCGGGTTCAGGGACGGCCTCCATCGAGGAGTATGGCGAGGCGAAGGTTTCATGTGAAACGGCGTGCCGTGAGGTCGTCGGCTCCGACCGCCTGCTCGTTGCCCGGGCAGGCCTCATCGTCGGGTACGGCGACCGCAGCGACCGGTTCGGGTACTGGCCGGCCCGCTTCGCTCAGTCCCAACACTCCGAGCCTGTGCTGGTACCGCCGCACGACATGCCTGTCCAGGTGATCGATGTGCTGGACCTGGCCGGCTGGCTCGTCGACTCGGCAGAGCGTGGCGTCACGGGGGTCTACGACGCAGTCGGTGAGCAGCTCTCGTTCGCCGACGTGTCGGCTTCGTGCGTAGCGGTGACCGGTGCATCGCCCGACCTCGTCGACCCGGGCGAGGACTGGCTGCTCGAGGCCGAGGTCTCGCCGTGGGCCGGGCCGGACTCGCTCCCGCTCTGGTTACCCCGGGAGTCTCATGCGGGGATGGTCTCTCGCCCAGGAACCGCTGCCCGCACGGCAGGCCTCACCCCTCGACCTCTCTCCGAGACGGCCGCGGAGGCTCTCCGTTGGGAGCGCGAGCGCGGCCTCGGCCGGGAACGGTCCGCGGGCCTCAGCAGGCAGCGGGAAGCAGACTTGCTGGCGCGTGTCGCCGGAACTCGGTGAGCCACACAGTCGATCTGGCGATAGATAGATAAGGCAACATGTTGCTTTGTCGACAAATGGTTTTATCTATCTGGGGCAGCCTCCGAGTCGTTCATCCGCCGTCGACTGGCCCGCTCTCCCAATCTCCCTGGCCGCTCGACCTCCCCGGCTCGCGGCTGACGACCTGCAGCCGACCAGTCGCTTCTTGCGCTTCTCCGCCTGTCGACAGCCTGCTCATTCTGATGGGGGGTCGCTCGGTTGGTCTGACGCGCAAACGCGGCACCGTTTCACATGAAACGATGCCGCGTCTTGACGAGGGAGACCGAACTACCGAAGCGCCGAACTGCCTCAGATCGGCCGGTCGTTCTTCGGGTCGAGAATTTCCACGATGCGCTCGAGGTCGGGGATCGAAGCGAACTCGACGGTGATCTTCCCCTTGGTCTTGCCGAGGTCGACCTTTACCCGAGTCTCGAGACGATCGGAGAGCCGACCCGCCAGGTCGTCGAGGGCGGGGGCGTGCGGCTTGCGGCTCCGGGGGCGAGGCTTCGGCTCCGAACCGAGGTCCCCCACGGCCACGATCTCCTCGAGGCCGCGCACCGAGATCCCTTCAGAAACCACCCGGGCGGCCAACCGGTCCTGGGTCTCAGGGTTCGTCACGGCCAGGAGTGCCCGCGCGTGACCGGCCGAGAGCACCCCAGCCGCCACGCGGCGCTGCACGGCGGGCGAGAGCTTCAGGAGGCGCAGCGTGTTGCTGATCTGCGGCCGGCTGCGACCGATGCGGCTGGCAAGCTCCTCATGAGTGCAGCCGAAGTCGTCGAGGAGCTGCTGGTACGCGGCTGCCTCTTCCAGCGGGTTCAGCTGAGACCGGTGAAGGTTCTCCAGCAGCGCGTCACGAAGCATCGCGTCGTCGCTGGTCTCACGAACGATCGCCGGGATCGTGCTGAGCCCTGCCTCCTGGATCGCGCGCCAGCGGCGCTCACCCATGATCAGCTCGTACCTGTCGTCGCCGATGCGTCGCACGACCACCGGCTGGAGCAGTCCGACTTCCTTCACAGAGTGGACGAGCTCGGCGAGCGCCTCTTCCTCGAACACCTGGCGCGGCTGACGCGGGTTTGGCGTGATCGTTGCAACGTCGATCTCGGCGAAGTAGGCGCCATCGACCGGCGCGAGCCCCTCGGGGACCTCGCGTCCAGCAGCGTCGGTGATCCCCTCGGCCCCGCTCGGGGTGTCCGCGCGACTCTCAGTCACCGACGCGTCGGCCTCGGAGCCATTCGAGTAGGGAACCGCCGGTTCGCCCGTCTCAGGAGCGGTGCCGACGGACGACTCCGAGGGGGGAGTCGGGGGCGCCTCCGGAGGAGCAGTCGGGATCAACGAGCCCAGACCGCGGCCGAGCCCCCGCCGCTGACCAGTACGGTGCTGCGTCATGCTTGCGCTCCTTTGAGTGCCATTTCACGTGCTGCTTCGAGGTAGCTGAGGGCTCCGGGCGAGCCGGGGTCGTACGTCATCACGGTCTGCCCGTAGCTCGGAGCCTCCGAGATCCGTACCGACCGCGGGATGGCCGTGCGCAGGACCTGGTCACCGAAGTGACCCCGGACCTCCTCCGCGACGCCGGCCGCCAACCGTGTCCGCGCGTCGTACATGGTGAGCAGGATGGTCGACACGTTGAGCTGAGGGTTCAGGTGCGCCTTCACCATCTCCACAGTCTCGAGGAGCTGCCCCAGGCCCTCGAGTGCGTAGTACTCGGCCTGGATCGGAATCATCATCTCGTCGCCTGCCACGAGAGCGTTCAGCGTGAGCAACCCCAACGAAGGCGGGCAGTCGATCAGCACGTAGTCGATCCGTTCCTCCCCCTCCGAGGTCACGGGATCGTAGGCGTGGATCGCCTTCCGGAGGCGGCTCTCGCGGGCAACCATCGATACCAGGTCGATCTCCGCGCCGGCGAGGTCGATGGTCGCGGGGACCACGAAAAGGTTCTCGACCTCCGGGCACTCTTGGACGATCTCCGAGAACGGCACCCCATCCACCAGTGCGTCGTACGTCGACGGCGTGCCGCGGTGGTGATCGATGGAGAGGGCGGTCGAGGCATTCCCTTGCGGGTCGAGGTCCACGACCAGGACGCGGAGCCCGTGCTGCGCGAGGGCCGCGGCCATGTTCACCGTGGACGTCGTCTTGCCGACCCCGCCCTTCTGGTTGGCCACGACCATGACTCGTGGCTTGTCCGGCCGAGGCAGCGGCTCGTTGAGGCGACGCCCTTCCTGCACCAGGAGTTGATGCGCAACAGACCTTGCCATCGGGGTCGAGTCGTCGGCCAACGCCAGCGGCCCCGCGGCGAAGTCGGCCGCCGTGCGAACACCCGGGACTCCGGATGTCGAAACGGGGCCGAAAGGCGTGGGGTCCGCCTGGTAGTCGGTCACGACACTCTCCTCATCAATTGCCTCGAACTCGAACGCCGGCAGCGGGTCGGTTTCACGTGAAACGGCCGCGGCCGCAACTGCTCCAAAGCTCACTTCGGGATCGTTCCGCGTAGTCATAGTTTCACGTGAAACGGCATCTGCATTGATGGCGCGGCCGCCATGTGGATGAATCTGTGGATTCTGTGGGTATCTGCCATCGACAGACTCAGAATTCGGACCAGAGGGGGACGAATCGACCCCTCGAGACGGGCCGGTCGGCGCCTCCCCCGTGGATGGGGAGGAGTTGGGCTCGGTCGAGGTCGCCCTTGACTGTGGGTCGGAGGAGGGGCTCGTAGGCGGAGCGGCGTTTGGGTCGGCCGGGCGGGCCTGGTGTGGAGAGGTGACCTCCGGGGCATTCGGGCTCGCTGAGGACGACCTCGGCCTCGGGGGCGAGACCGGACGACGCAGCGTCTCCGAGTCCGGCCAGCCAAGACCTTCGTCCGCCGTCTCTTCGAGACTCCCGGGCCAGCCGAGCCCGAGACCGCCTCTGGCCAGCCCCTCGCCGGGATCCTCCGAAGAGCGCCTGCGCTCATCACCACTGGGTGGGTTCGACTGCATCGCTACCGGTCCCTTCTCCGCCGCGATCGTGACTTCGCTGCCTGCTTCTTCACAGGCTGCCGATCACCCTGACGAATCAAACCTAACTGTGACGGAATGGTCGCTTCGACGCGAACGACGATTGTCGGACGCTCGACGACTCCGCTCCCGTACTCCTCCACCGTGACCGCGCCGCCCCCGTACTTCTTGAGGGCTTTCCCTGCGCCCGCGATCTCGTCGCGAACCGAAGAGCCTTTCATCGCGACGAGCTCCCCGTGCTGCCGAACCAACGGCATCGACCATCCGAGCAACCGGTCCAGCGGAGCGACCGCGCGCGAGGTCACCACGGAGAACTCCCGCTCGCCGTGGAGCTCCTCTGCCCGCGACCGGATCACCTCGACGTTCGGAAGCTCGAGGTAGTCGACCGCCTCCTGGAGAAAAGTGGTGCGGCGGAGCAACGGTTCGACCAGGGTCACCTCGAGATCGGGACGAGCCAGGGCAAGCACCAGGCCAGGTAGGCCTGCTCCCGAACCAATGTCACAGACGTCCTGGCCTTCCCCGATGGCGCGGGCGAGCAGGGCGCAGTTGATCAGGTGGCGATCCCAGAGCCGTGGCACTTCCCGAGGCCCGATCAGCCCTCGAAGCACACCCTCTCGCGCAAGAAGGTCGGCGTACTTCTCCGCCTGTGGGACCGCATGCGAAAACACCCCCGCCGCCTCCTTCGGCGCCAGGGGTGTTTCACGTGAAACCGAGTCGCTCATGCGGGCAGCTTCACCCTCTCGGACACGATCATGCCGGCAAGACGACCACGTAGCGGCGGGGCTCGGCGCCCTCGGACTCAGACTTGAGTCCCGCAGCGCCGACGACGTCGTGAACGACCTTCCGCTCGAACGGAGTCATCGGGTCGAGCTCGATCGCCTCGCCGGACTCCTTCACCTCGGCAACGGTCTCCGCGGCGAGCTTCTCCAGCTCGGCCCGCTTCTTGGCCCGGTACCCGCTGATGTCGAGCATGAGTCGCGACCGCTCTCCGGTCTCGCGATAGACCGCGAGACGAGTGAGCTCCTGCAGCGCTTCGAGGACCTCGCCGTTGCGACCCACTAGCTGGCTGAGGTCCGCGCCGACGATCGAAACCGAAGCCCGGTCGCCCTCGACGTCCATGTCCAGGTCGCCGTCGAAATCGGCGATGTCGAGCAGGTCCTCGAGGTAGTCCGCGGCAATCTCGCCCTCCTGCTCGAGCAGCTGGATCCTGCTCGAGCGGCGGTCACTCTTCTCGCCGGCCGCCTCATCGGCATTGGCAGCAGTCGTGGGTTCGGTCGTCTCCGGCGTCTCGTCGCTCATGGGAGTGCTCCTTGGTTCGGGGAAACTAGGGTCGGCTGGGGAAGTCAGCTCGCGTTCGGCTGCTGACCCTCGTCGGGCTCACCCTCATCGGGTTGACCCGTCTGTCTCTGGTCGGGCTGCCCCGGCTGCTTCTTCGACTGGCCCGAGCCCGGCTGCTTCTTTCGCTGGCTGCGCGACTGCTTCTTGGGCTGCTGACGCTGCGCCGGCTTCGGTGGCTCCAGCGTCGTCGTCCCCTGGCCGTCGCCCGCGTCGCTCACGTCCTCGACCGGCTTGCCCTTCCGGGCCGCCTTGTGTGCGTCGCGCTCGGCCTTCGCCTTGGCAGCCGGCGTGCCGGGCGCGGGGTTGTTCCGAATCACGTAGAACTGCTGACCCATCGTCCACAGGTTCGAGGTCGTCCAGTAGATCAGAACGCCGATCGGGAAGGCGATACCGCCGACGGCGAAGACGATCGGCAGCACGTAGAGCAGCATCTTCTGCTGCTGGGCGTACGGGCCGGTGAGTGCGTCCGCAGGCATGTTCTTGCTCATCAGCTGGCGCTGGGTCAAGAACGTGGTTGCGGTCATCGCCAGCACCAGGAACAGCGCGAGGACTCGCACGCTGAGGTCGCCGGTCGACAGGAACGTGTCCGCGATATGCGCCCCGAGCAGCTGAGCCGAGCCGAACTGGTTCGCCTGCTCCGACGTGAGCACGCCGCGAGTCTCACCGTCCGCCGCCAGGTTCAGGATCCGGAACAGCGCGAGGAAGATCGGCATCTGCAGAAGGATTGGCAAGCAGGAGGCGAACGGGTTGGTGCCCGTCTCCTTGTAGAGCGCCATGGTCTCCTGCGCCAGACGCTCACGGTCGTGTCCGTACTTCTTCTGCAGCTCCTTGACCTTGGGCTGCAGCAGCTGCATGTTGCGGCTGGACTTGATCTGCTTCACGAACAGGGGGATCAGTGCCGCGCGGATGACCAGGGTGAGACCGACGATGGCAAGGGCCCAGGACCAGCCCGAGGCCGGACCGAAAATCTCCCCGAAGAGGGTGTGGAAGCCGATCAGGATCACCGAGATGATCCAGTACAGCGGCGTCATGATGAAGCCGCCGATCGCGCCGAAGAAGTCGAACACTCAGGCTCCTTGTTTCTGGTCGGAGGGGATTTCGGAGGAGTCCCTGCGGGTGCCCGGCACGGGGTCGTACCCGCCCGCTGCCCAAGGGTGGCACCGAGCAAGCCGCCGAGCGGCGTACCAGGTGCCCTTGATGCTGCCGTGCACCGTGACTGCTTCGAGAGCGTAGGCCGAGCACGAGGGGTGATACCGGCAGACTTGGCCGTACAGGGGGCTGATGAGGAGCCGGTAGAGCCGAAGTAGCCCGATCAAGATGTACTTCACGAGCTCACGCCCTGGTCATGAGGGCGGCGCGCTGCGCGAGACAGCGCCTGGTCGAAGTCTCGACCGAGATCGGTGTAAGAGGCCCTCGCCGAGCCGGGAAGGGCACGGACCACGAGCACAGCAGAACCCGGGAGCGAGTGAACCCGCTCCCGGGTGATATGCCGAAGTCGGCGCTTGACGAGGTTCCGTGTCACGGCGGGGCCCACGGCCTTGCTGACCACGAGCCCGACCTGGGGCCGCTCGACCCCGGCGTCTACATCGAGATGGAGAACAAGGGTTCGCGTACCCGCCCGGCGCCCACGGCGCACGGTCTGGGAGAAGAGCCGACTCGAGGTGAGCCGGTTCCCCCGGGTCAACACGGGGAAGGGGCTCAGGCGGCCAGACGGTTGCGGCCCTTACGACGGCGCGACGCCAAGATGGCGCGGCCGGCGCGGGTACGCATCCGCAGACGGAAACCGTGCGTCTTGTGACGGCGGCGGTTGTTCGGCTGGAACGTACGCTTGCTCACGGGTTTGTTCTCCGGTGTCGGGGATGGAACGAGACATCGATCTCGAACCGGGTCTGACGGCGGGTGCTGTACACGCCTGTTCGGCTGGCACCGCCCGCCCACGGCGTTCTCGCCGGGCCTCATGCGAGGTGGGCGTCGAGGCTTCCGTGGACATGCGGCACCGGTCGACTCCGGTTCGACCGCCCAACGGTACGCGGCCGCACTCGACAGGGTCAAACCGGACCGAGCCAGCTCCCCCCGCGAAATCCCCCACAGGGCCGCTCGTGACACCCTAGTATCCCTGTGGACAACCGGTTGATCCACAGGCGTCGTGATTGTTAGCGTCAGCGAAGTTCGCGACTCCTGACGGTCAGCTTCCCCGAGACAGTCCCCGGCGTCCCCGCCCCTGCGCGATGATGCCGGAAAACGGTCCTGACCTGTACAAACAGGACCGGTTTCGGCTCGCATCCGGTCGGTTTCTCCGCCTATGTCCTCAACGGCGAATGCACATGCACAACCTGTGGACAAAGGTGTGGACCCGGGTCGACCGGCCAGCCGGCGACTGTGCGGGGTTCACGAGCTAGAGCAGCAGCGGTCTCCTGACCGACTCGACGGGTTCCGTCGGCGTCTTCGGGGACCTGCGATCGACAGACCTCTGTGATTGGAGTGCGAGACCCGGTGAACGACGACATGGGCCACAACCCCGAGCCGTACGGCGGGAGCGCGGGTGGGGCCAACGGGGGACAGAGCAGCGCCCAGGACCTCAACACGGTCTGGGCAATGTTGATCGAGGACCTTCCACCGAACCAGCGGGCCTGGCTCGCGGCGAGCCGACCGGTGACCATCCACGAGAACACCGCGATCATCGCCGTGGCCGACGACTTCACCCGCAACCAGCTCGAGGGCCGGCTCCGCACCCGCCTCGAGGACTCCCTGACCGAGTCGCTCGGACAGCACGTTCGCATCGCCGTCACGGTCGACCCCGACCTCGACCACGCCCCCGTCCCGCGCCACCCGCGCGACGACAGGTCGGGTACGTCGGACGGGCGACCGTCTCAGGACTACGGAGAAAGCTTCCAGCCCTCCGGCTACGAGAACCCGCCTCGTTTCGAGTCCCGGACCTTCGAGCACGACCGCCCGGCGAAGAACGAACAGGCCCAGACAGACGACACATCGATTAATCCACAAATCGATTTGTCGACAAATCCACTGGATGTCCCGACGCCGCTCCCGCCCGGCGCTGCGCGCAACACCGCCTCGGGATCCGCATCCGCCGGCAACGTCCTCGAGACGCGGCTCAACCCCAAGTACATCTTCGAGAGCTTCGTCATCGGGTCGTCGAACCGATTCGCCCATGCAGCGGCGGTCGCCGTGGCCGAGGCTCCGGGCAAGGCGTACAACCCGCTCCTCATCTATGGGGACTCCGGACTGGGCAAGACCCACCTGCTCCACGCGATCGGCCACTACGTCCGCAGCCTCTTCAACGGGGCGCGCGTGCGCTACGTGTCCACCGAGGAGTTCACCAACGAGTTCATCAACGCGATCCGCGACGACAAGGCGGCCACGTTCCAGCGCCGCTACCGCGACGTCGACGTACTCCTCATCGACGACATCCAGTTCCTCGAGGGCAAGATCCAGACCCAGGAGGAGTTCTTCCACACGTTCAACACGCTCCACAACGCGAACAAGCAGATCGTGATCACCTCCGACCGGGCACCCAAGCGCCTCGTCGCCCTGGAGGACCGACTGCGCAACCGGTTCGAGTGGGGTCTGATCACCGACGTGCAGCCGCCGGACCTCGAGACCCGGATCGCGATCCTCCGGAAGAAGGCGGCACTCGAGCGCATGACGGCGCCGCCCGACGTACTGGAGTTCATCGCCAGCAAGATCCAGACCAACATCCGCGAGCTCGAGGGCGCGCTGATCCGGGTCACCGCGTTTGCGAGCCTCAACCGGCAACCGGTCGACCTCACGCTGGCCGAGATCGTGCTGAAGGACCTCATCCCCGAGGGCGGCGAGCCGGAGATCACAGCGGCGTTGATCATCGCGCAGACCGCTGCCTACTTCGGGCTCTCGATCGACGACCTCTGCGGGTCGAGCCGGAGCCGGGTCCTGGTGACGGCGCGACAGATCGCGATGTACCTGTGTCGGGAGCTCACCGACCTCTCGCTGCCGAAGATCGGCCAGCAGTTCGGGGGCCGTGACCACACGACGGTGATGCACGCCGACAAGAAGATCAGGCAGCTCCTGGCCGAGCGCCGCAGCGTCTACAACCAGGTCACCGAGCTCACGAACCGGATCAAGCAGCAGGCTCGCCAACCCTGACGCGAGCCTCCCGCCCCGGCGATCCGCCGACGCCTCAGCGGCCAAGCGCCCGTCATCCGCACCTCGCGGGTGGCGGGCGCTTCGCCTTTACAGGTCACGAACTGTCACGACGTCGCCGGCCTCGTCGCGCTCCCACTGCGCTTCGAGTCGTGGCTGCGGTTGTGGAACTACATGTTGAGCACAGCGCCTGATCTCGGGACGACGTGTGGACAACTTGTGGTCCGTCTGCGAACCACAAGATCGCGTGCACAGGACTCTTGTAGTTCTCCTGAGCTTCTCCACACCCCATGAGGACGAAAAAACTGGCGATGACCTGCACAGACGCCACTTCTCCACAGTTTCCACGGTTGCTATGACTATGACGAGTCCAATGACAACTCTCCCGCTCGGGAAACTCACCTGGCTGCTTCCCTGGGGACAAACCGTTCAGACTTGAAACCCGTGGCCGGTTCCTGCCACCCCTGAAGCTGGGTTCACGGCCCGAGTCAGACCACCCCGATGCCAAAGTTGTCGGCGGTGACTGATGAGATAACGAACTACTCCTGCCGAGCAGCCCCTGCTCATGGCAGGATTCACTCCCGCACACGCCAGATCTGAGCAACCGGACCCATGGAGGCGAACACCTGTGAAGTTCCGCGTCGAGCGCGACGTGCTGGCCGACGCCGTCGCGTGGGCCGCCCGTAGCCTGCCGGTCCGACCCAGCGTCCCGGTCCTCGCGGGCCTCCTCATCGAGACCAGCCCCGAGGGCGACGGTCTGGTCCTCTCCACCTTCGACTACGAGACCTCTGCTCGCGCCACGATCCCCGCCGACGTCACCGACGAAGGTCGGGCCCTGGTCTCGGGCCGGCTGCTCGCCGACATCTGCCGCAGCCTTCCCAACAGGCCGGTCGAGATGACCATCGAGGGCGCGAAGGTCTCACTCACCTGTGGCTCTGCGAGGTTCAGCCTTCAGACGATGCCGGTCGACGAGTACCCCACGCTTCCGGACATGCCCGCGGCTGCCGGCACCGTCCTCAGCGACAGGTTCGCCGCCGCCGTGAGCCAGGCCGTGGTCGCCGCCGGACGCGACGACATGCTCCCGGTGCTCACCGGCGTGCGGATCGAGATCGAGGGCGACACGATCTCGCTGCTGGCCACCGACCGCTTCCGTCTCTCGCACCGCGAGCTGGGCTGGGAGCCCGCGACCACCGACGCCTCGGCCGCGGCCCTGGTGCCGGCGAAGGTCCTCGCGGACACCGCCAAGTCGCTGACCGCCGGCAAGGAGGTGACCATCGCCCTGTCCAGCACCGGGTCGGGCGAGGGGATCATCGGCTTCGAGGGCGACGCCGGCGGAGGGGTACGCCGCACCACGACCCGCCTCCTCGACGGCGAGTTCCCCAAGGTCCGCACGCTCTTCCCCAACGAGCACGCGACGATCGCCCGGGTCGACAAGGCCTCCCTCATCGAGTCCGTCAAGCGAGTGTCCTTGGTGGCCGAGCGCAACACCGCCGTCCAGCTCGCGTTCAGCGACGGGGTGCTCACCCTCGACGCCGGCAGCGGTGACGAGGCCCAGGCCTCTGAGTCGATCGAGGCATCGGTGGAGGGCGACGACATCACCACGGGCTTCAACCCGCAGTTCCTCCTCGACGGGTTGACCGCGATCGAGGCGCCCGTCGTGGAGCTGGCGTTCACCCAGGCGTCGAAGCCCGCGGTGATGGCCGGCGTACCCACGCCCGACGGCGAGGCCGACCTGGACTTCCGCTACCTGCTGATGCCGCGTCGCCTGCTCTCCTGACCCGACCCGCCCAGCACCGCCACCCCGCCTGGACGGCTGGGTAGCCTGGCCGGAACGGATCACAGCAGCTCGGGAGAGGACACAGATGGAGCTCGGACTCGTCGGTCTCGGCAAGATGGGCGGCAACATGCGCGAGCGGTTGCGCCGGGCCGGGCACACGGTGGTCGGCTACGACCGCAATCCCGAGGTTCGTGACGTCGAGAGCCTCGAGGCGCTCGTCGAGGCGCTCCCTTCCCCGAAGGTCGTGTGGATCATGGTTCCGGCCGGGGACCCGACGCGGGAGACCGTCCGCCTCCTCGGTGACCTCCTCGGCGAGGGCGACGTGGTGATCGACGGCGGGAACACCCGCTGGACCGACGACTTCGTGCACGCCGAGATGCTGGCCGAGAAGGGCATCGGCTTCGTCGACTGCGGGGTCTCAGGTGGCGTCTGGGGTCTGGAGAACGGCTACGCGCTGATGGCGGGCGGCAGCGCGGAGGACGTGAAGAAGGTCCAGCCCGCGTTCGACGCCCTCAAGCCCGAGGGCGACTTCGGCTGGGTCCACGCCGGCAAGACCGGGGCGGGTCACTTCTCGAAGATGGTTCACAACGGCATCGAGTACGCCCTGATGCAGTCCTACGCCGAGGGCTGGGAGCTGCTCAACAAGGTCGACATGGTCGACAACGTGACCGAGGTCTTCCGGTCCTGGCGCGAGGGCACGGTGATCCGGTCCTGGCTGCTCGACCTCCTTGTCGCCGCGCTCGACGACGACACCGACCTGCAGGGCATTCGCGGCTACGCCGAGGACTCCGGCGAGGGCCGGTGGACGGTGGAGGCAGGGATCGAGAACGCCGTCCCGATGCCGGCCATCGCCGCGTCGTTGTTCGCCCGGTTCTCCTCGCGCCAGGACGACAGCCCGGCGATGAAGGCGGTCGCCGCGATGCGCAACCAGTTCGGCGGCCACGCGATGAGGACGGGTGCTCCCCCGACCGCGCACGACGAGGCGGCCGGGAATGGCGACCCTCAGCAGTCCTCGGCGGCCCAGTCGGCGGGATCCGGCTCGGGCGACGCCCCGGCGGAGAGCTAAGGCCCGTTGCACGTCGCTCACCTGACCCTGCACAACTTCCGTTCCTACGCCGAGGTCGACGTGGCGCTCGGCCCTGGGGTCACGGCCTTCATCGGTCGCAACGGTCAGGGCAAGACCAACCTGGTCGAGGCGATCGACTACCTCGCCCGGCTGACCTCCCACCGCGTCTCGAGCGACGCGCCACTGGTGCGCCACGGGAGCGACCAGGCGGTCGTGCGGGCGCTCGTGGTGCGTGACGAACGCCAGGCGCTGCTCGAGGTCGAGCTGAACCCGGGCAAGTCCAACCGCGCGCGGATCAACAAGTCGCCCCTCCCCCGGGCGCGCGAGCTGATCGGCATGGTGCGCACGGTGCTCTTCTCCCCCGAGGACCTGGCCCTGGTCAAGGGGGACCCGTCGGAGCGGCGCCGGTTCCTCGACGACCTCCTCGTCCTCCGGGCTCCGAGGTACGCCGGGGTCCGCTCCGACTACGACCGGGTGCTGCGACAGCGCAACTCGTTGCTCAAGACCGCGGGTGCGGCCCGACGCAGCGGCGGGAGCAGCCGGGCCGAGTCGGCTCTGTCGACGCTCAGCGTCTGGGACTCTCACCTGGCCCGCACCGGAGCTGAACTGCTTGCGGCTCGTCTGGCGCTGGTCGAGGAGCTGAAGCCGTTGGTCGGGAGGGCCTACGAGGCGGTCGCCCGGGGCGCCACCCGCGACGACGCTGCCATCGCCTACCGCCCGTCGTTCGAGCTGCCCGGCCCGACGCCGGACCGCGACCAGCTGGCCGAGGCGCTCATGGCGGAGGTCGAGCGTCGCCGCGGCGACGAGCTCGAGCGCGGAGTCTCGCTCGTCGGTCCCCACCGCGACGAGCTGACTCTCCAGCTGGGCCCGCTCCCCGTGAAGGGGTACGCCAGCCACGGTGAGTCGTGGTCGTTCGCCCTCGCGCTGCGCCTGGCGTCCTACGACCTCTTGCGCGCAGGCGGGGACGACCCGATCCTGATCCTCGACGACGTCTTCGCCGAGCTCGACACCGAGCGACGCCGACGGCTCGCTGAGATGGTGGCCGAAGCCGAGCAGGTCCTGGTCACGGCTGCTGTGCCTGGGGATGTGCCGGACGCGCTCGACGGAGCCCGGATCACCGTGGCCGAGGGGGTGGTGACCAGTGCCGGAGCCTGACGAGGACCCGACTCCAGCCGCGGCGGAGTCGCCCGAAGCCCCGGAGCCGACCGGCGAACCCCACGACGAGACCGGGCTCGACCTCGCCCGCAGCATCGCTCGTTCGCTGGCAGGGTCGAAGCGCCCCGCCCGACGTACCCCTCCGCGGCCCGGGCGCAGACCCCGGCGCGGCGACCCGAAGGCTTCGGGCGCCTACCCCGACGACCGCGACCCGCAGACGCTCGACTCCACGATCGGGCGGCTCGTCGCCGAACAGGGCTGGGGAACCGACGTCCGCGTGCACGGCGTGTTCTCGCGCTGGGACCGCCTCGTGGGGCGGGAGGTCGCCCTGCACTGCCGGCCGGAGTCGTTCTCCGACGGCAAGCTGGTCGTGCGCACGGACTCCACCGCCTGGGCGACCCAGATGCGGTTGCTTGCCCCGACCGTCGTACGCCGCCTCAACGAGGAGCTCGGGGACGGCACGGTCACCGTGATCGACGTGCACGGTCCGCACGGTCCGAGCTGGACCAAGGGCCGCCGCTCGATCCGCGATGGCCGGGGTCCCCGTGACACCTACGGCTGAGCGGATCAGACGCCGCCGAGGACGCCTCGAGGCCCCCCTGTCGCGTATGGGGACTCGGCGCTCCCCCTGCCAGGCGCTCTCAGAGGCCCTCTCGGGCCGTGAATCGCCACTTCTTGATGCCTGCACCCCCGATCCCTGTGGATTGACACACGGAAAATGCGGCCTGGCGGGGTACACTGGCCCTCGGGTCGTCACCTCTCGCAGGGTCGGCCTTCGCCATGTCATCCGCCGTTTCGCGACGCACCTTCCGCGGTGCCTCGCGGCCATGGCCTGAGGATCAAGAGGTCGAACTTCGTGGCTCCTGAAGACAGCACCATGCCCTCCCCCGAAGAGGTGGCCGAGACGGCCGCCGCACTGGCCCCCCAGGGAGAGGGGCACGCCGTCGAGGAGGGCAAGTACGACGCCTCCGCGATCCAGGTGCTCGAGGGGCTCGAAGCAGTCCGGAAGCGCCCCGGCATGTACATCGGTTCCACCGGTGAGCGGGGGCTGCACCACCTGGTGTGGGAGATCGTCGACAACTCGGTCGACGAGGCGCTGGCCGGACATTGCGACCGCATCATCGTCACGCTGCTCGCCGACGGCGGGGTCCGGGTGCAGGACAACGGCCGCGGTATCCCGACCGACACCGCGCCGGGCCAGGAGATGCCCGCGGTGACCATGGCGCTGACCATGCTCCACGCCGGCGGCAAGTTCGGTGGCGGCGGCTACAAGGTCTCCGGCGGTCTTCACGGTGTGGGCGTCTCGGTGGTCAACGCGCTCTCGAGCAAGCTGCAGGTCGACGTACGCAACCGCGGGTACCACTGGCGCCAGACCTTCGCCCTCGGCGTCCCGGACGGTCCGCTCGAGCAGCTCGAGGCGACCGAGGAGACGGGTACGACGGTCACCTTCTGGGCCAGCTCGGACATCTTCGAGACCACGACGTACTCGCTGGAGACCATCACCACCCGCATCCGGGAGATGGCCTTCCTCAACAAGGGCCTCGAGATCGTCGTCCGCGACGAGCGGCCCCAGTCCGAGGCGATCGCCGAGGCAGTCGCCGACGGCACCATCGCCGCCGACGTCGACCAGGCCGGCGCGGACAAGATCCACGCCGCGGAGGGCGGCGCGCTCGAGCAGGTGTTCAAGTACGACCGTGGCCTCGTCGACTACGTGGAACACCTGAACCGTCGCAAGGACAAGGCGCACCCGAGCATCATCGACTTCGAGGCCGAGACCAACGCCGACGGCATGAGCGTCGAGATCGCCATGCAGTGGAACACCTCGTTCACCGAGTCGGTGCACACCTTCGCCAACACGATCAACACCCACGAGGGCGGCACCCACGAGGAGGGCTTCCGGGCGGCGCTCACCTCCCTGGTGAACCGGTGGGGCGAGGACTGGGGCCTGATGAAGAAGCCCGAGGACCGGGTGTCAGGTGACGACGTCCGCGAGGGGCTCACGGCGATCATCTCGGTCAAGCTCGGCGAGCCGCAGTTCGAGGGTCAGACCAAGACCAAGCTCGGCAACACCGAGGCCAAGGGCTTCGTGCACAAGGTCGTCCACGAGCAGCTCGGCGACTGGTTCGAGAAGAACCCGGCCGAGGGCAAGGACATCGTCCGGAAGGCCCAGGCCGCGGCCTCGGCCCGGATCGCGGCGCGCAAGGCCCGCGACCTCGCCCGCAACCGCAAGGGCCTCCTCGGCGGCGGTGGCCTCCCCGGCAAGCTCGCCGACTGCCAGTCCACCAACCCGGAGGAGTGCGAGATCTTCGTCGTCGAGGGTGACTCGGCGGGCGGCTCGGCCAAGGGTGGCCGTGACCCGCGCACCCAGGCGATCCTGCCGATCCGCGGCAAGATCCTCAACGTCGAGAAGGCCCGCCTGGACAAGGTCCTCGCCAACAACGAGGTCCAGGCGATCATCTCCGCGCTCGGCACCGGCATCCACGAAGAGTTCGACATCGAGAAGCTGCGGTACCACAAGATCGTGATGATGGCCGACGCCGACGTCGACGGTCACCACATCCGCACGCTGCTGCTCACGCTGCTGTTCCGCTTCATGAAGCCGCTGATCGAGCACGGGTACGTCTACCTCGCATGCCCGCCGCTGTACCGCATCAAGTGGAACAAGCCCCACGAGCACGAGTTCGTCTACTCCGACGCCGAGCGCGACGCGCTGATCGCCGCGGGTATCGACGAGGGCAAGAAGCTGCCCAAGGACAACGCGATCCAGCGCTACAAGGGTCTGGGTGAGATGAACCCCGACGAGCTGTGGGACACCACGCTCGACCCCGACAACCGGCTGCTCCTCCAGGTCACCCTCGAGGACGCCGCGCAGGCCGACGAGATGTTCTCGGTGCTCATGGGTGAGGACGTCGAGCAGCGGCGGTCGTTCATCCAGCGGAACGCCAAGGACGTGCGGTTCCTTGACATCTGAGCCTGCCGTTTGGTTGCCCGGGTCTCCCGGTCGACGTACCCGGTCGCTTGGGCGGCGCGTCGGCTTCGCCGCCGCGGCCAAGCCCTTTGACGCTCCCTGGGTACGCCGGCCGTCCGACCCGGACCCGCGACCTGCAGCCTCGAACAAGCACTTCTGCCTGACCTCAGCGCCGACGACGAGCGCAGCATTCAACGAAGGAAATGACGCGTGACTGACAACACCATCGAGGGACCGGGGCCGGGCGGGCGGATCGAGCCCGTCGAGCTGCAGGTCGAGATGCAGCGCTCCTACATCGACTACGCGATGACGGTCATCGTGGGTCGCGCTCTGCCCGACGTCCGCGACGGTCTCAAGCCGGTGCACCGGCGAGTCCTCTACGCCATGTACGACGGGGGCTACCGACCCGACCGGGGCTACTCGAAGTGTGCTCGCGTGGTCGGTGAGGTCATGGGTCAGTACCACCCCCACGGCGACTCCGCGATCTACGACACCCTGGTCCGCTTGGCGCAGCCGTGGGTCATGAGGGCACCCCTCGTCGACAGCCAGGGCAACTTCGGCTCGCCGGGCAACGACCCCGCGGCCGCCATGCGGTACACAGAGTGCAAGATGGCGCCGCTGGCCATGGAGATGGTGCGCGAGATCGACCAGGAGACCGTCGACTTCACGCCGAACTACGACGGCCGCTCCGAGGAGCCGGTGATCCTGCCGGCGCGTTTTCCGAACCTCCTGGTCAACGGCTCGGCCGGCATCGCCGTCGGCATGGCCACCAACATCCCGCCGCACAACCTCCGCGAGATCAACGAGGCCGTGCAGTGGGCGCTCCAGAACCCCGACGCGACCCGGGAGGAGCTGCTCGAGGCGCTCATCCAGCGCATCAAGGGCCCCGACTTCCCGATGGGTGCCTTGATCGTGGGCACCCAGGGTATCGAGCAGATGTACCGCACCGGCCGCGGCTCGGTCACCATGCGGGCGGTCGTCGACATCGACGAGGACCCCAAGGGCCGCACGATCCTGTCGATCACCGAGCTGCCCTACCAGGTCAACCCCGACAACCTGGCCCTGAAGATCGCCGAGCTCGCCGACTCCGGGAGGGTCCAGGGCATCGCGGACGTCCGCGACGACTCCTCCTCCCGCACCGGTCAGCGGCTGGTCGTGGTGCTCAAGCGCGACGCCGTGGCGCGCGTCGTACTCAACAACCTCTTCAAGCACACCGAGCTGCAGACCAACTTCGGCGCCAACATGCTCGCGCTCGTCGACGGCGTACCGCGAACGCTGACCCTCGACCAGTTCATCTCGCACTGGGTCACCCACCAGATCGAGGTCATCCAGCGCCGGACGCGCTACCAGCTCCGCAAGGCCGAGGAGGACGCGCACATCTACCGCGGCCTCGCGAAGGCGCTCGACGCGCTCGACGAGGTCATCGCCCTGATCCGGGCGTCGGCGACCGTCGAAGATGCCCGCACCGGCTTGATCCAGCTGCTCGACATCGACGAGATCCAGGCGCGCGCCATCCTCGACATGCAGCTGCGGAAGCTGGCCGCCCTGGAACGCCAGGCGATCATGGACCGCCTCGCCGAGCTCGAGCGCATCATCGCCGACCTGAAGGACATCCTCGCCAGCGAGTCGCGCCAGCGGCAGATCGTCTCGGACGAGCTCACCGCGATCGTCGACAAGTTCGGCAACGAGCGCCGCAGCCAGATCATCCCCGCCGACGGCGACCTGTCGATGGAGGACCTGATCCCCGACGAGGACCTCGTCGTGACGATCACCCGGGGTGGTTACGCCAAGCGCACCCGCGCCGACCTGTACCGCACGCAGAAGCGCGGCGGCAAGGGCGTGCGCGGCGCGACGCTGAAGGGCGACGACGTGGTCGAGCACTTCATGGCCACCAGCAACCACAACTGGCTGCTGTTCTTCACCACCGCAGGGCGCGTCTACCGGACGAAGGCCTACAACCTGCCCGAGGCGAACCGCGACGCCAAGGGCGGACACGTGGCCGGCCTGCTGTCGTTCCAGCCCGACGAGAACATCGCCCAGGTGCTCGCAGTTCGGGACTACGACCAGGCGCCCTACCTCGTCCTCGCTACCCGCAACGGGCTGGTGAAGAAGACCCCGCTGGCTGACTACAACAGCCCGCGGCAGGCAGGCGTCATCGCGATCAACTTCCGTGAGGACGGCGACGAGCTGATCGGCGCCGAGCTGGTCGGGTCGGAGGACGACATCCTGCTCGTCTCCAAGAAGGGCCAGGCGATCCGCTTCCAGGCCGACGACTCCCAGCTGCGTCCCATGGGACGGGCCACGTCGGGTGTGACCGGCATGAAGTTCCGTGACGGTGACGAGCTGCTGTCGATGTCGGTGATCCGGGCGGAGCAGGTCGCGGCCGAGGAGGCTGCCGCGGGCGAGGCGGGTGGCGCTGAGGCGTCGCCGGAGGTCAAGGAGCAGTACGTCTTCACGATGACCGACGGCGGGTACGCCAAGCGGAGCCGCATCTCGGAGTACCGCCTGCAGTCGCGTGGCGGAATCGGCATCAAGGCGATGCAGCTCAACGGCGACCGAGGCAAGCTCGTGGGCGCCTTCATCGTCGAGGAGGGTGACGAGGTGCTCTCCGTGACCTCGTCCGGGCAGGTCGTCCGGAGCCCGATCAACGAGGAGTTCCGCCCCAAGGGCCGCTCCACGATGGGTGTGACATTCGTCAAACTTCGCAACAGCGACACCGTCTCGGTGGTTGCACGGAGCGTGGAACGGGCATCAGAGATCGACGAAGCGGCCGCCGAGGCCGAGGCGGAGGCGGAGGCCGAAGCCATGGGTCAGGCGGTTGAGCAGGCAGCCGTCCAGTCGGATGCGACAATCGAAGACGACGGTTCGTCTGTACCGTCGAACGACGAACCCGATGCAGAACCTGATGACGAATGATCGACCGAGGAGTCCCTGATGGCCGACCGTCGCACTGACGACACCCCGATCGCGCCTCGCCGAACCCTGGCGGGCGCAGGCGGGACCCAGGCCCGGAACGACCAGCCCTCGAAGAAGCCGGTGGCCGGCCGACTCTCCGGGAAGGTGTCGGAAGCGGTCTCGACTGCCACCGAGACGGTGAAGAGCGCGGCAGAGGCGCGGAAGAACGAACGTCCGACCGCGCCCAAGCCGAAGCCCTCGGCGGCTGCTTCCCCGCGTCCGGCCGCGAGCAGTGCGGGGCGTGTCCGGAAGGCTCGCCTCCGGATGACCCACGTCGACCCCTGGTCGGTCATGAAGATCTCGTTCCTGCTGTCGATCGCCCTCGGGGTGGTCACCGTGATCGCGGTCGCGGTGATCTGGTCCGTCCTGGGTGCGGCCGGCGTCTGGGACTCGATCAACCAGTCGGTCCAGGAGGTCATCGGCGGTGAGTCCGGGACCGCGTTCGACGTGGAGGACTACGTCGGCACCAGTCGCGTCATGGGCTTCACGATGATCGTCGCGGTCGTCGACGTCGTACTCATCACGGCGATCGCCACGCTCGGGGCGTTCCTCTACAACCTGGCCGCCACGCTCCTCGGCGGCCTCGAGGTCACCTTCGCGGAGGACGAGCACTGAGCCGAACGCCGGCCGCAGCCCTCGGTTTGGGGCGCGCCTCCACCATGCGGTAATCTTCCCCGGCGATGCCATCGAGGGCATCGCACTCGGGCCTATAGCTCAGACGGTTAGAGCGCTTCCCTGATAAGGAAGAGGTCACTGGTTCAAGTCCAGTTAGGCCCACTCGTCGCACTCGCGAACATGAAGGGAACACCATGAAGAAGCTCGTTCTCCTTGCCCTCGCCGCTGCCGCTGCGGTCTTCGCGAGCAAGAAGGTCAAGGCCAGCCAGCAGGAGCAGGCGCTCTGGGCCGAGGCCACCGACAACGTCAACAAGGCCTGAGCAGCCTTCTGCCCTCCGGGGGCCATGGCGCAATTGGTAGCGCACCTGCTTTGCAAGCAGGGGGTTAGGGGTTCGAGTCCCCTTGGCTCCACCCCAGGTCAGAGCCCCTTTTCCACGTCGGAAGAGGGGCTTTGTCGCGTCCATACCCCCAGCAAAGGTCGGCAGTGGGGTTCACGGCGACCCCTCCCCGAGCCCCCGGCCAGCCGCGGGTCCGCAGATGGACCCCGAGCCTGACTTCCTCTCCCACGCTGATGCGGTCGCAGACGCGTGAGGCACAACGGTAGTTCTGTCGGGGCATTGCAGCGCCGCCCCCCGAGTGTGACGATCCGATCAGGAAGTCCAGGCGACGCGAAAGACAGGACAAGACAGGAGATTGCGCCGCCTCCCTGTAGCCGAGCCGCGGTGCTCCTCCCGCGGCGAACAGGATCACGACCATGAGCGTCAGGCACAGTGAAGAACCTCGCACGAGCAGCACTGCGGCACACAGCACTGCGCTTACCCTGAGCGGCGCACTACTGCTGGTGGGGTTCGTGGTGAACGCGATCCAGAGAAGGCTCCTGCACCCGACCGGAGAGGAAGACGACCACCAGGCGATCTTCACCGAGTACGCGGAGAGTGACGCATGGGTCGCTACTCACCTCGCTGAGTTCGTACTCGTGCTCATGGCCTTGGCCGGGCTGCTCGTGCTCTGCCGCGCCCTGCGACCAGAGAGGCCCTACCTCGTGTTGTGCGCCGCGGGGGCAATCCTCGCGACCGGCTCCACGTGGGCCGTTCTCCAAGCGGTGGATGGGGTCACACTCAAGCAGGCAGTGGACGCCTGGGTCGCAGCGTCGGGGACCGAAGAGGCGATCCGATTTGCCGACGCAGAGACCGCTCGCTGGCTCGAGTGGGGTCTCCAGAGCTACTTCCGGGTCCTGCTCGGCGTGGCGTTCCTGCTCTTGGGCGCTGCGATTGTCGGAAGCCGCCTCGTCCCGAGCTGGCTCGGCGTGCTCCTGGTGGTCGGCGGCCTGATCTCCCTCGCCATTGGGCTCTCCGTCGGCTACGAGGGTCTGGAGAGCGCCTTCCAGGACGCCGCAGGAATCGCCTTCCAGCTAGTCGTCCTCGCCTTCATCCTCGGCCTGCTCGTCGTCAGCCGCCGAGCCCGAGAGCCGGGTCCCCGCGTGGCCTAGTGGCTCCACCCACGCCAGCGCGATGATCTTCTCGATGAACGCGTGCTTCCTCTCCGTGTAGGACGCCCGACTGTCCCCATGCTTGCCGGCGGCCCGACGGCGCCGTGTCAGCCCCGGATCACCGGTTGAGGAAGCCGATCACCATGGCGCCCCACCAGCCCGCTTGAGAGATGGCTCCGGACAGTGCGCCCATCATGAGGAGGATCCTTGGCGCGCGCGGGCTGACCTTCGCCATCCTTCGGTGAAGCACGCAGGCCAGCAAACCGTTCCACGTGACTACGAGCACCAGCCCCAGCTTGACCTGGGTGAGTCGGTTGTCGGCGTCGGGTTCAAGCAGGATCCCGGACAGGACCAAACCGATCAGCCCGGCCCAGACAGGCGCCTGCACCTGTCCGGCGGTGCTCACGACGTCGGACAGGTCGCGTCGTCCGAGCATCCATTGGAGTCCGACCCAGTCGACGACGAGGACGGCACCGAAGCCCAGAACCATGCTCGCGAGATGGACGAAGAGCGCTGCTTCGCCGAGGCTGCGGTCCGGGTGCAGGTGCTGGGCGACCCAGATCGCTGCGCCCAGCCCGGCGGACATCAAGGCAGCAAGGCCGACCAGCGCCCATCCCGGCAGAGGGTG
This sequence comes from Nocardioidaceae bacterium, assembly GCA_035456965.1. Classification (GTDB taxonomy): domain Bacteria; phylum Actinomycetota; class Actinomycetes; order Propionibacteriales; family Nocardioidaceae; genus Nocardioides_C. The sequence continues at coordinate 10,840 of DATICF010000101.1, read as the reverse complement.
GTGGCTGGTCGGGTGGAGTGAGGTCGACATCGTCACCGCACGGTCGGTACGACGTAGAAGGCCGTGACTGAGGCGGCCTTCTGGGGAGCCGTGCGACGCGGACAGCGAGTGGATTTCTGCATGACCAGGCTTTCTGCTCTATTTAGGTAAGGCTTACCTAATCAGATGTCCTGGAGTGGCGCAGCATGACCTGTGCCACAGGCCGGAGCGCGCCGAGCGACGGGCCGCAATCCGACTTCCCGGGCGACCGGCATTGGCAAGACACTGGACCCATGGACAATCGCGATCCGGCCGTCGACGAGTGGTTCGAGGCCTACGACAACCCTCAGAAGGACCTGGTCCAGGAGGTACGCCGGGTGATCCTCGAGACCGACCCGCGCATCTCCGAGACGATCAAGTGGAAGGCGCCCACGTTCATGTACAAGGGCAACATCGCCTCCTTCTACCCGCGCTCGAAGCAGCATGTGTCCCTCATGTTCCACGCCGGAGCCACTCTGCCGGACCCGACCGGATTGCTCGAGGGAGAGGGTGACACCTCACGGGTGGCCAAGTTCCTCGACGAGTCAGACCTCGAGCAGAAGACCCCGGCCCTCCAGGGCATCGTGGCCGCGTGGATCGAGCAGAAGGGCTGACTGAACAGGCCAGCTCACGTACAGAACAGCAGGACGGTGCAGCCGCGGTCGGGCACGTTCGACACGAAGATGTTCTCGCAGAGCTGCCGTGCGACCCACAGTCCCCTCGGGCCGTCCGGCTCGGGGTAGCGGTAGCCGGCGACCGGGTCGCACGTCCCGCGGCCGTTGTCGGTGACCCGACACACCAGCTGCGCGGGTTCGACCCAGAACACCAGCCTCGCCGGGGCGCCTCCGTGCAGGAGCGCGTTGACCAGGACCTCGTTCACCGCTGCCACGAAGTTGTCGATGGCTGGTCTGGCGACGGCGCTCGACGCCACCGCGGTACGTCGTACCAGGCTCCTGGCGTAGGCCAGGTGCTCGAGCCGCTGGAGGTTCATCGAGGCCGTCGGTCTCACGTCGGGCGGCGCCGGGACCTCAGCCAACGCGTCGGTGAGGAAGCCGGCTGGATCCTGGTACTCGGTACTCATGCTTCGCTCCACGCCCGTGCTGATGCAGGGGTGGGTCGCCTTCGCCGCGGCGATCGTGGACTCGGGGAGGGTCGCCGTGTCGTAGGTGCACAACGCGTGGAAGGGGTAGGGGCTGAGGACCTCGTTGACCAGTGATTCGTAGCGCGCCCACTTGGCATGGTCGGCGGGATCCTCGCCGAGGGGAACCGTGCCGGTGACCCACAGGTCGGTCGTGCTTGGCTCCTCGGCGAGCTGGCGCTGGTAGGCGAAGAGCGTGCTCGACGGCGTCAGGTACAGGTCCTGGTCGAGGCCGTACGTCAGACGAGGGTGCGACCCCAGTACGCCCTTGAACAGCTCGACACGGTCCTCGGAACTGTGGACGAGCACGTTGCCGCCGGCCTCGAGACCCTCGGTCACGAAGGCCTTCGTGGCATGGATCAGCTCGCCGTCGTTCTCATGCAGCAGCACGTCGTGGGTGTAGCGCCCACGCTGGATGGTGCCCGAGCCTTCCATGTCATTCCCCTTGTACGTCGAAGCCGTCAGCGACGTCCACGCGCAGGAGTCGCAGCATCGACTCCACCCCACGCCGGGGGGAACGAAGGCAGACGGTGCCTCGTCGGATGCGGTGCGCCGTGGTCCCTGTCAGGAAGGCCCGGGCGCCCGCGACGTCGAGGAACTCCAGGTCTCGGAGGTCGACGACGAAACTGCTCTCCGGCTCGGTCACGGCAGTTGCCGCGACGAGCGCGGAGCGGAGGGTGCGCTGGTTGGACGCGTCGACCGACCCTGCGAGCGCGATGCCCTCCGGGATGAGCAAGGTCCACAACTGTGTTTCGCGCAGGCCGGACCCGTGCATCGCACATGCGGTCTGCAGGGTTGCCTGCGGAAGGGAGGCCTCGTACTGGCACAGGATGGAGATCGGCTGCTCCTCACAGAGCCGGTCCGTGGCCCACTCGACGTCGACGTGCGTGGCAGGGGGCATCACGCTCCAGGCGGTCCCCGCCTCGCCGGACCAGCGCACGGTCGGGTGACCGGCTGCCAGTGCCTCCTGGGAGACTTTGTCCTGCCAGGCCGGCGAGTAGACCTCGGTCGAGGCCTCGAACACCTGGAGCTGCCCGCTGGCGAGTGAAGCGTCAGCCTCGACGCCGTACTCGTCGAGAAGTCGGGTCAGGGACCGTTCGGGGCGCTCGTTCATAGGCTCGATGTAGAAGATCTTGGCGTCGACCTCGAGCCCACGGCGCACCCACGCGGCAACCCCGGTACGCCGCTGCCGCTCGTTGTCGTGGACGAGCACGATATGACCGTCCCAGCCCTCTGGCTGTCCGTGGAACGACTCCACCCACTCAGCGTACGCCGGATCGGTGAAGATGCACCGGGCCGAAAACCGGCGAACTGCTCATATGCCGTGCGGCAATCGACATCTTTACGAGTGTCGCCGGGCAAAGCCCCCGGGGTTGGTCGGACTGCCTCACGAACTCCGGGTCGGGTCGACGGAGGCCTGGGCCAGAGCGAGGAACTCGGACTCGTCGTGGGCGCTGAAGACGGTGACCTCGTCCCCGTGTTCGGCGTGCAACGCGCGAAGCCTCTCCTGGTTTCGGACGCGTGAGGCGTGGTCGACCTCGACGAGTCGTTGGAAGCCGCGCAGCCCCGGTGGGCAGGTCGGAGGTCGCTCCTTCTCGCCGTGGAAGAAGTACGCGTCGCCGGCGTGAAGCAGCCAGCCGCCTTCCGGGCGTCGTACGCCGACCCCGGCGTGGCCGCGCGTGTGGCCGTGCAACGGCACCAGGACGAGGTCGTCGTCGATGACGGAGACGGACTCGAACCCGAACCAGCTGTCTCCCGCGTCCGGCCGGTGTTCCACCCAGGACGGACCGTGTGACCACTGCGCCGAGATGTAGCGTGCCCTCTCCCGTGCGGTCGGTCGCCGAGCCGCTGCCAGCTCGTCGGCGTGGACGTGGACCGAGGCATGCGGGAAGTCGCCGAGACCTCCGGCGTGGTCGAGGTCGAGGTGGGTCACCACGATCCGGCGTACGTCTAGGGCGGCGAAGCCGAGGTCCCGCACCTGCGCGATCGCTGTCTCGGTCGGGTCGAAGCGTGCGCCCACAGCAGCGGTGAAGATCCGGCCGAGCCGTCGCGGGTCGGCCAGGTCGCCGCTGCCGAAACCGGTGTCGACGAGTGTGAGCCCGTCCTCGCCCTCGACGAGGAGGCAGTGGGCGACGAGCCGAGGCGGCATCAGTCGCCGGACGCGACCGGGCGCCGGGCACATGGTGGCGCAGTTGAGGTGGTGGATCCGCATGGCTCAGACCGCCTCGGACGCGTGGAGGGCACGCACGGTCGGCGAGGTCTCCACCTCGTGCGTCGCGGGACAGGTCCCGAGCAGGCGGTCAGCGGTGCCGGGAGTGGCGACTCCGAACCAGTAGTGCTCGTTCTTGTAGTGGTGCAGCCGGTGGTTGCGCCAGACCGCCCGGTAGAACTTCGACCGTGGCCGGTAGTCGCTGTGCACGAGGTAGTGGGTCCACTCGTACATGCACGCCAGCGCCGCCGTGGAGACGAGGAACGACAGCGCCAGTCCCGCACGCGGGAACACCACGAACGAGAGGACGGCGTACACCGGGATGATCCACGCCAGCGCGCGCCACGGGATGAACACCAGCGGGATGTCGCGGGGGTCGGCGTGATGCGCGCGGTGCTTGCGGGCCAGCAGCGAGTCGAGCTCCACAGGTCCGAGGCGCCGCGGCCGCCAATGGAGCACGCAGACGTGGATCAGCCACTCGACGAACGGGAAGGCCGCGACGAGAGCCGCGGGCGCGACCGCGTCGGTCCAGCGGTAGTCGCCGACGACGACGCGCGCCGCCACGGTGAGCGCCAGGGCGGGCCCGAGCATCCAGGGGGACGGGTGCCGCAGGAAGGCGCGCCACGCGTCACCGAGCGTGATGGAGGTACGACGGGTGCCGGTGATGCGTTTCTCGTCGGCGGCGAGCCGCTCCTGCGCGAGCTTCTCGACCTCGGGTGAGGGACGGGTCATCAGGCTTCCTCCAAGTCGTGGATCGCGGAGATGAGGCTGTTCGTGGCGGGTCGCAGGAGCTGCTCGGTGGCGGCGCGGGCGAGGGCGGCGTCGCGCGCGGCGATCGCGGCCCGCACCTTGTGGTAGGCGTCCAACTGGCTCACCTCGGCCTCCATCAGCACAGCGAGGGCGTCGAGGGCGGGCTCGTAGGCAGCCCGGAGGCTGTTGAACATGAGGCGGAAGACAACCGAGTCCGCCCCGTCGACGACGTGGTCCCAGAACCCGAGGGCCGCTCGCTGCCTCGCGACGGGGTCGTGGTCGGCCTCCAGGGCGGCGATCGCCTCGTCGAGCCGCTCGATCAGGTCGGCTCCCCCTCGCTGGGCAGCGAGCGTGGCGACTTCGGGGGCGATCGCCAGTCGGGCCTCGAGGATGCTGCGGGCCACCGCCAGGTCGAGCTCTCCGTCACGCACGAGGAGCCGGGGCAGGAGGTCGAGGCCGGCGGACCTCCGGAACTCCCGCACCGTGGTCGAGCCCCCGTGCCGCACCTCGACGAGCCTGGCCTGCGCCATGCGCTGGAGCGCCTCGCGCACCGCGGGGCGTGAGACGCCGAGGACCTCCGCGAGGCGCCTCTCGCTGGGGAGGCTCTCCCCCGGAGCCAGTTCGCCGTCGACGACCCCGGAGAGGATCTGGTCGAAGACTTCGTCCGGGACCAACCGGCGTGAAACGGGTTTGAGTGCCATGCGTCCGAGAGTGGCGGCGCCGGCGGCAGGTGGTCAAGTGGTCTGACCAGTATTTGGACCACGGTGGGACCTGCGTCAGCCCATGCGCGAGGACCTTGTGACGTCGGCAACAAAGACAGCACGATCTGGGCGAAAGACAGCGCAAAGCCGAACAATTGCCCACAATTAACTAGGGGCCAGCGGATCTCCGCTGGCCCCTTCGCTGTGCACCCACGAGAAAGGCCCCCCGCGATGCGCAAGCGCACGCCCACCCTGCTCCTGCTTCTGCTGGCGTTCGCTGGCACGGTGGTAGTTGGCCCCGCGGTCGCCCCGCCTAGCGTTGCTGAAGGGGACAACCGTCCAAACTTCTTGCTCATCGTGGCCGACGACATGGCAGCCAGCGACCTGCGGTGGATGCCACGCACGCGACGGGTGCTGCAGAGCCACGGCGTCAAGATGACGGACTTCCTGTCCAACCACCCGGTCTGCTGCCCAGCGCGCGCTGAGATTCTCACCGGGCAGTACGCCCACAACAACGGGGTGTACCACAACGGAGGCCCACGCGGAGGCTTCAAGGCACACGATCCCAACCACACGATCGCCACCTGGTTGCAGGAGGCGGGCTACCAGACGGCCTTCGTCGGCAAGTACCTGAACGGGTACTACGGGCACCACGGTGTCGTCCCGGGCTGGACCGAGTTCAACCCGACCACCAAGGGCCAGTATGCGCCGTACGGGTTCAGCGCCTTGGACAACGGCAACGAGCACGTGGTCGAGTCGCTCTACACAGCCGACTGGGTCAAGCGTGAGACCAGCCGGTACATCAGCCAGTTCTCGGACGCGGGCAAGCCCTTCTTCATCTATGCGTCCCAGCTGGCGCCTCATGGGATGCACGTCAAGGGCGAGTGGGTCAACCCGATCCCGGCTCAGCGGCACAGCCGACTGTTCCCGAAGGCGCTGCCCCCGTCGCTCAAGAGTCCGTCGTTCAACGTGAAGTCCTACCTCAGCAACCGTCGTGAGGTGTTCCGGCGCAACGCAGTCAGGTTGCACCGCGCGAGGGTACGTTCGCTCCAGGCGGTAGACGAGGCGACCGTCGCCGCAGTCAAAGCGCTGCGCGAGGCCGGCGAGTTGGACAACACCTACATCATCTTCACCTCCGACAACGGCTTCCTGATCGGCGAGCACCGCTTCGTCGGGAAGCTGACCCCCTACGAGCAGTCGCTGAAGATCCCGATGCTCGTCCGTGGCCCCGGACTGGCGCAAGGCGTGAAGCGCTCGGCCACCGGGTCGCTGATCGACCTGGCGCCGACCTTCCTCGACCTGGCCGGAGCCCGAGCAACGGTCCCGACGGACGGTAGGTCGCTCATGCCGGTGCTGAAGGGGGTCGGCAAGGGAGCGCGCTACACGCTGGTCCAGGCGGGCGACAACAAGGCCATGTGGTCCTGGCGAGGCGTCAGGACCAAGCGCTACACCTGGGTGCGCCACCGGGGCGGACACCAGGAGCTCTACGACCTGAGGCGAGACCCCCATCAGATGAACAATGTCGTCGACGACGTGGACTACGCGCGGGTGGGCGCCCGCCTCCGAGTGAAGTTCACAGCCCTCAGGGCGTGCAGCGGAGTCGCCTGCCGCCAAGCCGGACGCTGACGGGGCGTCACGGCCGACCCACTGGGCGACTGGAGGTGGCTGGAGCCCGAGCGCGGCGGGTGGTGTAGCCCCGGTAGCGACTCCACCCTCCCGAGACGGCCAAGAACGCCGCGGGACGTACCCTTGACGGCGTGCGGAGGGACCTCGGACTGCTGATCAGCCCGCGACTGCTCCCCCTCCACCTCCTCGGCGTCGCCGCCACGGTGGCCGCCGTGCTCCTCGGCCTGTGGCAGCTCGATGCCTGGCAGGCCCAGCGCGAGTCAGCCGCCCGCGACCTCTCGACGCTGGCGCCGGTGCCTCTCGACGACGTGCTCGACCCGGACCAGCCGTTCCCCTCCTCCGCCGTCGGCCGCCCGGTGAAGCTCACCGGCACGTGGGTGCCCGCGTCGACGTTCTACGTCACCGACCGCGAGCTCGAGGGCCGCAACGGCTCGTGGGCGGTGACCCCGGTCGCGGTGTGCGACGCCCCATCGGCCTGCCCGAACGCACCTGCCCTGCTCGTCGCACGCGGCTGGGTCGCAGACCCCGACGACGCTCCGGCGCCGCCCGAGGGAGAGGTCGAGCTCACCGGCTGGCTCCAGCCGCCCGAGGGATCCGGTCGCCCCGACCCGGACCCCGCCGACGACCGACTCCCCGACGTGCGCATCGCCGACGCGATCCAGAGGGTGGACCAGGACCTCTACGGCGCGTACCTGATCGCCGAGACCGCGGAACCGGCCCTCGCGACCGAAGGACTCGAAGCGGTCACACCCGACTCGCTGCCCGAGCCGGACACCTCGACCGGCCTGCGCAACTTCCTCTACGGCATCCAGTGGTTCGTTTTCGGGGCCTTTGCGGTCTTCGTCTGGTGGCGTTGGGCGCGCGACGAGCTCGAGCGGTTGCGCGCGTCACAGCAGGCTCTCGCGACGCCGGAGCCCGAGGAGGCTGAGGTACCGTCGGAGCCGTGAAATCGCTGCTCACCCCCTACCGCGTGATGGCCAACATCGTCGGCGTCCTGCTGATCGTGCTGATCCTCGTGGGCGTCCCGCTGGCCAACTTCGACGGCAGCTCGATGTGGGGTGTCTTCCCCGCGACCCCGTCTCTCGTGACACCCGGCAGCTCGGCCCATGAGGCCGGTGAGTGGATCACGCACGTGCTCGGGGTGGCGCACGGCTGGCTCTACATGATCTTCCTGTTCTTCGCCTTCCTGCTCTCGCGGCGGGCAGAGTGGAGCCCCGGGTTCACCCTCGTCACGCTGCTGGCCGGCACCGTCCCGATCCTCTCGTTCTGGGCCGAGCACCGGGCCACCGCAGACGTCCGCGCACGGATCGCCGCCGAGCAGAAGGTCGACGCCGCCTCGTCGCCCGGGGCCTGAGCCGTGACGCGCACCGCTTTCGTCCTCGGGGGCGGTGGCCTGCTCGGAGCGGTCGAGGTCGGCATGCTCCGGGCGCTGGCCGAGGCCGACATCAAGCCCGATGTCATCCTCGGCACCTCGGTGGGGGCGCTCAACGGCGCGCTCGTCGCCGCCGACCCCGGCCCAGGAGTGATCGACCGCCTGATCGCGCTGTGGGAGAGCGCCGCCGGCGGCAAGGAGGTGTACGGCGACGGGGCGGTCCGCCAGGTGACCCGCGCGATGCGCACGGGCACGCACCTGCACTCCGCCAAGCCCTTGCGCGGGAGGCTCAAGGCCGAGCTCGGCGATCTGACCTTCGCAGAGCTCGCCATCCCCTTCCAGTGTTGTGCGGCGAGCATCGAGCGGGCCGCCGAGCACTGGTTCACCGAGGGGCTCGTCGTGGAGGCGGTCATGGCCTCCGCCGCTGTGCCGGGGCTGCTCCGCCCGGCCAAGGTCGGCGACGAGCACTTCCTCGACGGCGGGATCGTGAACTCCATCCCGGTCGGTCGCGCCGTCGAGGTCGGGGCCGAACGGATCTTCGTGCTCCAGGTCGGACGGGTCGACCGACCGCTCAAGCCGCCCCGCAAGCCCTGGCAGGTGGCCCGTGTCTCCTTCGAGATCGCCCGGCGACACCGATTCCACCGCGAGATGGCCGCCCTCCCCGAGGGTGTCACCGCCCACGTCCTCCCCACGGGCAGTGGCTCGCAGGCCGACGACTCGTTGACGGCCTACCGGGACTTCAAGGCCGTGATGCGAAGGATCGAGGCGGCCTACGACGCCACGTCGACGTACCTGGCCGGCCTCGACGAGGAGCAGCCTCGATGAGCAGGCTGCTCCAGCGCGTCGTGGTGGCGCCCATGCTGATCCTGCTGACCGTCGTACTCCTGACCACCGTGCCGCTGTGGATCTTCCTCGCGGCCGTGCTGTCACCCTTGGTGCCCGGCCGGCTGCGGCCGCTGCGCCTGCTGTGGGTGGTGATGTTGCACCTGGTCCTCGAGAGCCTGATCCTGGTCGAGCTGTTCGGGCTGTGGATCGCCTCGGGGTTCGGGCTGTTCATCCGGCGGCCGTTCTTCGAGCGGATCCACTACGACATCGCGCAGACCTACCTGGTGATCTTCTTCCGCGAGGCCCGGCGGGTACTGCGCCTCAAGATCGTGTCCCAGGGCCCCACGCCCGACGCGTTCCCGGGGCATCCGCTGCTCGTCTGCTCCCGGCACGCCGGGCCCGGTGACTCCTTCACGCTGATGTACGCGCTCATGCACTGGTACCACCGCGAGCCCCGCGTCGTGCTCAAGGACACCCTCGCCTGGGATCCCGCGATCGGGGTGATCCTCAACCGGGTCCCGAGCCACTTCGTCTCCCCGCGGAAGAAGGGCGACCCGCCGGACAGGCTCGAGAAGCAGGTCGGTGAGCTCGCTCGCGACCTCGACGACAACGACGCCTTCGTGATCTTCCCGGAGGGGGGCAACTTCACGCCCGCACGCCGTGAGCGGGCCATCGAGAAGCTCCGCCGCCTCGGGCTCGAGGGGATGGCCCAGCGGGCGGAGCGGATGCAGAACGTCCTCGCCCCCCGGCCCGGCGGCTTCCTCGCAGCCCTCGACGCCGCTCCCGAGGCGGACGTGGTGCTCGTGGCGCACACCGGGCTCGACCACATGCTCACGATCACCGACCTCTGGCGCGAGCTGCCGATGGACAAGCAGCTCATCATGCGGTGGTGGCGGGTGCCCCGCAACGAGATCCCCGACGGGCGGGAGGAGCGCATCGACTGGCTCTTCTCGCAGTGGGAGCAGATCGACCGTTGGGTCGACGAGCACCGGCCGGTCGACCTGCCGCCGCCACGGAGCCGCTGGAAACGAGACGTCCCGGCCACCGAGCGGTGACCGGGACGTACGGAACCTGAGCCTGCGACGGGGTCAGCTCTTGTCGCCGTCGAGCTTGACCTCCTCGGCCGGGTTGTCCGGCGTGGTGGCCTTGTGCGGTGCCCCCGACGCGTCGGCCGCGGCCTCGTCAGGAGCGGCCCCGCCCTCGTCGTGCGCCTTGGTCGCGGCGGCAGCAGCCGCTGTGCCCATCGGGGTGTCGTCCACCTCGGTGGCGGTGCCCGAGGTGCCGCGCGAGGCCGGGCTGGCCGGCGTGGGTGTGTACGACGACTGCCACGCGGTGCTGGCCTGGCGGTCGGACATCCGCTTCGCCACGAAGGCGGCGACCCCGCTCAGGCCGAGCAGGAGCAGGAAGTTGCGGAACTTGTGCGACTTCTTCTCCGGCGCCTCGACCTCGCCCTTGAGTGCGGCCGCAGTCGCGGTGCCCCTCTTGCGGGCCTCCTCACGAGCTTCCTCGGTGGCCTCGGAGGCTGCGGCGACGGCGGCGGTGATGACCGGGAGGACCTCGGTGCTGAACTTCGTCTTCGCGCCCTCGACCACCGGGGTGGCCTTCTCGCGGGCGTCCGCGACGTAAGGTGCCGCCTTCTCTCGCGCCTCGGAGGCCTTGACCTTGGCATCGGCGATCATGGGCGCAGCCTTCTCCTTGGCGTTCTCCATGGCCGGCCCGAGACGCTCCATGACCTCCTCGGCCTGTGCACGCATCTTTTCCGTCCTGGTCTTCGGCTTGCGCTTCAGCATCGTCGAGGTGTCCTCTCTCCGTGGTCTTCTCGAGGTCCGTTCCCGCTACGTTCCCGATCATGCCGTCAACGCGACCCTAATGAAACTCTTGGTATCTCCGTGGGGAGACCGCGGATCCGGGTTCCTTTGGGGCCATGGGAGGATCGGTGGGCACCCAAGACGTACCGAACCGAAAGGCGACTCCATGGCGGCCGAGGACCTGTGGGCAACCCTCAAGACGAACAAGGGCGACGTCGTCGTCCACCTCTTTCCCAACCACGCTCCGAAGACGGTGGCGAACTTCGTGGGTCTTGCCGAGGGCACCCAGGAGTACGAGGTGCCTCAGACGGGGCGCAAGACCGGTGACCGTTTCTACGACGGGCTCGGCTTCCACCGCGTGATCGACGGCTTCATGATCCAGGGCGGCTGCCC
>DATICF010000100.1:0-36981 GCA_035456965.1 Nocardioidaceae bacterium | reverse complement strand
GACGTCCACCCGGTCCACCACGGCATCCACGTCCGCGCGACGAACGACGCTGTCGACGTCCAGCCGAGCCGCTGCCGAGTCGAGGTCGACCCCCGCGACCACTTCGTCGAGGTCGACGTACCGCAGGACCATGTCGGTGAGGTGGGCGCGTTTCAGCACCTCGGCGAGCAGAGCCGGCACGAGAGAGTCGAGCCGGCGGATCAGCTCCCGTCGGATCGACGTACGTCGCCGGGAGCCGATGTCGCCCACAGCCTCAGCCCAAAGGGCAGGCTGGAGTCGGGCGGGTGCGCCTGGCGGGCGCATCGCCGCACGACCGACCGGCTCGAGGAGCGCGCTTGCCCTCCGCACCATGCGGACTGCTGCGCCGAGCGCGAGGGCGGAGGCACCGACGGCGACGTCGACCCCGGACACCACGGACGACCCAGTCGGCGCGGTGGGCTGGTGTGTTGACCTGGCCATGTCAGCGCACGCCGTGAACGACCGTGGGCGCGAACGGCAAGAGCTCCTGCTCTCCCCCGCGCACGACCACACAGGTGGACTCGGGCACCTCCCGCCATGCTCCCTTCAGGTCTGCCAAGGGTTCGGAGACGACGAGCCGGGCGTCGTCGGAGAGGTCCTGCAGCGCCGGCAGCTCGGGGTACTGCTGGCGCAGCGTGGAGATGTCGACGCTGTGGAAGAGCGAACGCGAACGCCCGACGCTGGAGTAGCGGAAGGCCCACGTGGCCTGGCCGTTGGTGGTCGCCACCGTCATCTGGATCGGGTTCGGGATGCTGTGCCGGCGCCCGGTCTCCTCGATGAGGCCGACCGCCCTGGCGACAGCGGACGGTGGGTCCTCCTCCAGGCCGAAGGTCAGCGCCAGATAGAAGAAGACCTCGGAGTCCGTCGACCCCTCGATCGCCGGGTAGAGATCCGGATCGACTGCGAGGACCAGCTCACGCTTCACGGCCCGGAAGCCCGTGATGAGCCCGTTGTGCATCCACAGCCACCGGCCGTGTCGAAACGGGTGGCAGTTCGTCTGCTGGACGGGTGACCCGGTCGACGCACGGATGTGCGCGAAGACTCGTCCGGCGAAGGCCTGGACCGAGAGCTCGTGCAGGTTGCGGTCGTTCCAGGCGGGCTCGATGCTGCGGAACACCCCCGGCGTGTCCAGCGAGCCGTACCAGCCCACTCCGAAGCCATCCCCGTTGGTGGTCTCCGCCCCGAGCCGCGAGTGCTTGCTCTGCACGACGAGCGAGTTCTCGGGCTTGTAGAGGAGGTCCTGCAGATTCACCGGGGAACCGGAGTACGCGAGCCATCGACACATCGAAGCCTCCTTGGTCGGCTCTTATTGCACACCCGGACCCGGGATGTGCGGATCATCCTGGGCGGGTGAGGCGCGGGGCCCCCGAACCAGAGATGTTGGGGTCCAGCACCTCCCGCACCGGCCGGGAGGGCGCGGAACCGGAGGAACCATGGCCACCACCACTGGCCGCAAGAACCAGCAGCGCGAGTACAGCGGCGGCGCGGTCACGGTGACCGCAACCGCGGGGATTCTCATGCTCCTCATGGGCTTCTTCCACGTCGTCCAAGGACTCGTAGGGCTCGTCAACTCCGACGACTTCTACGTCGTCACCAGGGAGTACGTCTTCGACCTCGACCTGACCACCTGGGGTTGGCTGCACGTGATCATCGGCGTCCTCGTGGCTGCTGCCGGCGTCGGTCTCTTCCAAGGGGCGGTGTGGGCACGCACCGTGGCGGTCGTCGTGGCCTGCATCAGCATCGTCGCCAACTTCATGTGGCTGCCCTACTACCCGCTGTGGAGCCTCACCGTGATGGTGTTCGGCGTCCTCGTCATCTGGGCCGTGACCGCCCACGGCCGTGACATCACCCAACCCTGAGGAGGGACCTTGACCACGACACCTGCCGATGTCTACGGGCCGATCGACTTCGTGCTCCTCGAGTTCCCACGCGACCGGCTCACCGGCGAGGCCGGACGGGCCCTGATGGACCTCGTCGAGACCGGCACCATCCGTCTCTACGACCTGTTGGTGATCAGCAAGAACACAGACGGCTCGGTCGAGGTGCTCGAGCTCACCGACCCCATGTCGGAGGCCGCCGGCTTCTCCTACTTCGCCGGGGCCCGCTCCGGGCTGATCGACGACGACGACATGCACTCGGCCGCGTCTGCCATGAACCCCGGCACCGTCGCCGCCCTCATCGTCTACGAGAACAGCTGGGCGGTCCCGTTCGTCGCGGCTGCCCGGAACAGCGGCGGCGAGCTGATCGCCAGCGCCCGCATTCCCGCGGCCGAGATCATGGCCGCTCTCGACGCCCTCGAACCGACCACGACCTGAGGAGCACAACGATGCCTGGACTACTGCGAGGAGTCGCCCGCACCGCTGTCGTCGCGGGGACGGCCAGCGCGGTGAACGGCCGGGTCCAGCGACGACAGGCCGAGCGCTTCGCCGAGCGCGACGCGCAGATCGTCGCGCAGCGGCAGGCCGCCTACGAGGAGCAGACCGCACCCGCGCCTCCCCAACAGGCTCCCCCGGCCTCGGCGGCACCGGCTGTCGACCCGGTCGCGCAGCTCAAGGAGCTCGCCGAGCTCAAGTCGCAGGGGATCTTGACCGAGGAGGAGTTCGCCGTGCAGAAGGCGAAGATCCTAGGCTCCTGAAGATCCACGAGGACCGGCAGGGCACGGTTGCGCAGCCTTCCTCATGACCATCGCCAGTCAAGCCCTGGAACCGAAGACCCGCCCGCCGCGTGCTCGCGACGGACGGGTCGTTCGGCGGGTAGACCCCGCAGGTCAGGACACCCCGGGACCCCGCGTCGACGGCTCGTCGGGCTCGTCGAGGTCGACGTCCTCCAGGTGGCCCTCCGCGTGGGCGGCGACCAGCCTGGTCTTGCCCGGGTAGCGGATCTCCTCGACCAGCTCCTGCATGGCCGGCGACGGCTCCTTGGTGAACTTCGAGACGACGATGGTCACGACGAAGTTGATCAGCATGCCGATGGTGCCGAACCCGGTCTCCGGGATGCCGAAGAGGCCGTCGCTGTTGCCGTAGATGTCGATCGTCCACAGCATGTAGGCCATCGTCGTTCCCAGGCCGGCCGCGAGACCGGCTGTTGCACCGGCCGCCGTGGTCTTCTTCCAGAAGATGCCCAGCACCAGGATCGGGAAGAAGCTCGCGCACGCCAGCCCGAAGGCCAGTGCCACCACTTGCGCCACGAATCCCGGAGGGTTGATCCCGAGGTAGCCGGCCACGAGGATTGCGCCGCCCATCGCGATCCGGCCGACGAGGAGCTGTCGCGCCTCGGTGGCCTGCGGGTTGATCTTCTTGTAGTAGACGTCGTTGGCGACCGCGGAGGAGATCACGAGCAGCAGGCCCGAGGCCGTCGACAGTGCCGCAGCCAGAGCACCCGCCGCCACCAGGCCCACCACCGGGGCCGGCAAGCCGGCGATCTCCGGGGCAGCGAGGACGATGATGTCGTTGTTCACGACGACCTCGCCGGGGTTGCCGAGGTTGATGATCCCGTTGCCGTTCGCGTCGTCGACAGTGATCAGCCCGACGTCTTCCCACGTGTTGAACCAGCGCGGTGTGGCGTCGACGGCGGTGCCGTTGATCTGGTCGATGAAGTTGAGCTTGCTGAAGCCTCCGATCGCGGGCGCCGAGGTGTAGAGCAGCGCGATGAAGAACAGCGCCCACAGGGCCGAGAAGCGTGCCGCGCGGACGCTCTTCGCCGTGTAGAAGCGCACGATCACGTGCGGTAGGCCCGCCGTACCGAACATCAGCGCTGCGGTGATCAGGACCATGTTGAGCATCGTGGTCTGGGTGAACGCCTCGGTGTAGGCGGCGATGCCGAGCTCCTGCTGCACCTGGTCGAGCTCGCCCAGGATCTCGCCGAAGCCGATCTGCGCAACCGGCATCCCGGTGAGCTTCACCGAGATCGCGACGACCGGGATGAGGTAGGCGACGATCAGCACGGTGTACTGCGCGACCTGGGTCCAGGTGATGCCCTTCATGCCACCGAGGACGGCGTAGAAGAAGACGATCACCATGCCGATGACGACACCGGCCTCAGTGCCCACCCCGAGGAACCGCTGGAAGACCACGCCGACACCGGCCATCTGCCCGGCGACGTAGACGAACGAGATCACGATCGCGGCGACCACGGCGACGAGACGTGCACTCTCGGAGTACCGGTCACCCACGAAGTCGGGGATCGTGTACTTCCCGAACTTGCGGAGGTACGGCGCCAGCAGCAGCGCGAGCAGCACATAGCCGCCGGTCCACCCCATCAGGTAGACCGACCCGGCGTAGCCGTTCGAGGAGAACGCCACGATGCCCGCGAGCGAGATGAACGAGGCTGCGCTCATCCAGTCCGCGGCGATCGCAGCACCGTTCGCCGGAGCGGGGATGCCGCCGCCGGCGACGTAGAAGCCGGAGGTCGTGCTCACCCGGCTCGCATAGGCGATGTAGATGTAGAGACCGAACGTCAGAAGGACGAAGACGAGGGTCCAGACCTGGATGTCGCTCACGAGTGGTGCACCTCCTCCTCGTACTCATCGATGCCGTAGTCCCTGTCGAGCTTGTCCATCCGCCACACGTAGACGGCGATCAGCACGACGAAGATCATGATCGAGCCCTGCTGGGCGAACCAGAACCCCAGCGGGTAGCCCAGGATCTCGATGTTGTTGAGGGGCTCGACGAAGACGATCCCGGCCCCGAAGGACACGAGCGCCCAGATAACGAGTAGGACCGCCATCAGGCGGAGGTTCTTGCGCCAGTACTCCTGGCGTTGTTGCGCGTCCATAGAGTCTCCCTGGTCGGGGCCTGCTTTCTCGGAGAGAAGCAGAGGCGGCAGAAAGGGGTCAAGCAATCGAGGTGACCTGTGTCACAGAAATCGTTGGACGGTCGGTTACCTGCGATCGACGGCAATCACAGCCGCCCGTCACGCTGCGACGGGCCTGCGTGACGACCGTTGGTCGCAGCACCCGACCCGTTCGCCGCGCGCTGTCCCCCGAGCGGCGTGCGTCCTCGATCAGGACCCCTACAGTGCTTGGATGGCATCCATGACTGAAGCCCGGCCTCGCGCTCCACGCCGCAGCAGGTCCTCCATGCACCTGCTCGGGGCCTCCGTCATGATCCTCGTCGGCGCCTTCCTCCCCTGGGTCTACACCGGGGCCGGCAACATCGCCGGAGTCCGAGGCGCCGGACTGTGGACCCTGTACGCCGCCTTCCTCGGCATCGCCGGAGCCATCATCCGCTCCCGCAGACTCGCGGGGATCCAGGCCGCGCTGCTCGCCGTCGTCGCCACCGCGCTGCCCGTGTGGCAGGTCCTGCACCTGGCGACGAAGGTCGGCTTCGCCGGATGGATGCCGGGCGCCGGTCTCGTCCTCACCTTCGGCGGCGGCGTGCTCGCCGGCTTCGCCGCGTTCACTCTCCTGCGAGAAGCACGGGAGCAGAAGTCGCAGGCGTGAGTCAGGGGCCGTAGAGCCTCTGGTCGACCCGGGCCTGATAGGTCCGGCGGGCAAGGCCCAGCGCATCGCCCAGCGTCTCGACCCCCCGGCCGCGCAGCATCGCGACGAGTCCCACGAACACCTCGGCGGTCACCAGAGCGTCCCCCAGCGCAGTGTGCCGCCCGACCACGCTGACCCCGAGCCGGTCCGCGATCGCCTCGAGGCTGTGCTCGTCGCCATCGGGGTTGAGTGCCGCATGGAGCAACAGCGTGTCGAGCGCCGGCTGGGAGAGCCGAACTCCCACACCCGGCTCGGCCAGCTTCAGGAACTGCAGGTCGAAGCTGACGTTGTGGCCCACGAGCACGGTGTCCTCGGCGAAGCGCGCGAACGCGGGCAGGACCTCCTCGATCGTCGGCTGACCCTCGAGCATCTCCGGCGTGATGCCGTGGATGGCGGTCGAGGCCACCGGCACCGAGCGCTCCGGCTGGACCAGCCGCTCGAAGGTCTCGTGGCGAAGCACCCGGCCGTTGACGACCCGAACCGCCCCGATCGAGATGACGCGGTCCCCGCCGACAGGATCCAGGCCGGTCGTCTCCGTGTCGAAGACGGTGAACGAGGCCTCGTCGAGCCGACGATCGGCGAGGTCCGATGGTTCCGCTACGGCGGTGAACAGGTCGAAGTCGTAGAACTCCGGGCGGCTGTCCACCTCGACGTGCGCGGTACGTGACGCAGCAACGCCCTCGACCCCCGTTGCGAGCGGGATCAGCATGCGCAGGTAGGCCGACTCGGCGTCGACGTCGCCGCACCAGATCTCGGCTCCATGACGCTCGGCGACGTCGCGCGCGGTCGACGTACCGCCCTCCTCGAGCGGCTCGTCGAGCCAGGCGTCGAGCACGGCTGCCACCGGTGCGCTCCCCCGCCACTGCGCGTCGACCTGGGCATGAGGACCGGCGGCGGTGAGCCGGAGGACGACATCCTCGACTCCGTGGGTCTGCTGAAGCCGGATCGTCAGGTGTACGACGGCGCGCGCGACCGCATGGCCGTCCACCCGAAGCCACACGTCGTCGGAGGACGGCGACCCCACGGTGCACCGGGTCCCGGTGGCGGCGAGCCGGCTGCACAGGATCCCGAGGAGGTCGTCGCCTGCCATCTCCGCGAGCAGTCCGTAGCCGCCCCTTCCGGCGCTCTCGGTCGCGAGCTCGTCGACGCGCTTGCCGAGCCGGTCGGCCTCCTCCTGGGCGATCTCGAGGAAGCGCCGGCGTTCGTCGCCGGTCTGTTCGGGGAACTCGAGCACGCTCTCCACCGCCGCACGGATGCTTCCGAGCGAGGCCCGTGTGGCCTGGGTCAGCTCGCGAAGCACGCGCTCCCGCTCGTCGACTGCGCGCACCTCGCGAGTCAGGTCCTCGAGCACGAGGACGAACCCTGCGCCGAGATCGGCGGTGCCCGTGCGGTGCTCACGCACCGGCGCCATGCGCACCCGGAACAGACGGTCCCCGCGCAGGGTCGTCGCGGTGTACACCGAGTCGGTTCCTTCGTCGATCCGCTCCTGCGCGTGCACGACCAGTCCCCTGTCCACCAGAGCGAAGACCGAACGCCCCAACCCCACGGTTGTCGTGTCACCGGCGACGGACAGGGCTTCCTGGTTGTAGAGCAGGATCCTCCCCTCGCTGTTGCACACGACAACGGCGACGCTCAGCTGCGCCATGAGAGCGGCCAGCCGGTTGCGCTCGGACTCGATGTCCCGGCGGGCGGCCTCGGCCTGCTCGGCCGCCCCGCACTCGGCGGACTCCCGCAGGTCGGCCAGGCGATTGATCTGGGTGACCAGCGACTCGAGCTCCTCCGACCCGGCAGAGCCCAACCTGTGCTCGGGATTCGCATCGACAACCACAGCGGTGTCCGCGGCGACGCGGCGCAATGACGCGGACTGGTGGCCGAGCGTGTGCGCCAGGAAGGCGACCAGGCCCGCCGTCGCCACTGCACCCAGCACGGAGACGGCGACCACGTCCGCACCCGAGACCGCGAGCGCGGTGGTGCCAGAGCCGACCACCAGGACGTAGGCGGCGATCCCGACGACGAGTCCCCACTGGCGGCGGGTCGGGGCCGGCGCCATCAGGAGTCCTCAGTGAGGAGGTTCTTCACGTGCGCGACGAGCTCGCGGGTCGAGAAGGGCTTGGTGACGTAGGAGTCAGCACCCACCGCGAGCCCCTTGGCGACCTCGGTGTCCCGGCCCTTGGCGGTGAGCATGACGATCCTCAGGTCGCTCCAGCCCGAGGACCGTAGGGTCTGGCAGACGTCGTAGCCGTCGCGGCGAGGCATCATCGCGTCGAGCAGCACGAGGTCGGGTCGGAACTGCTCGACCTGCGCGAGCGCCTCGTCGCCGTCCCGAGCTGTCGCGGTCTCGAAACCGCTCTTGCGCATGATGAACTCGAGCGAGGTCACGATGTTCGGCTCGTCGTCGACGATCAAGATCCTGTGCGTCACCGGGTCTCCCTCTCCACGGCGGGCAGGGTGAAGGAGAACCTCGCGCCAGAACCCGGAGCGGTCGCGACCCAGAGACGGCCGCCGAGATGGTCGATGATCTCGCGGCTGATCGGCAGGCCTAGACCCGTCCCGGAAGGCCGGTCACCCATCGCGTCGCCACCCTGGCGGAACTTGTCGAAGATGACCTCGCGGTCACCCTCGGGAACCCCGGCGCCGTTGTCTTCCACGTCCACCCGTACCTCGCCGTCGGAAACACTGACGCAGACCCGCACCCGGCCCTGCTCCGGGTCGGCGAACTTCACCGCGTTGCCGAGCAGGTTCAACAACACCTGTACGACGCGGTCGGAGTCCGCGGCCACCGGCGGGATCGTCTCGGGCAAGTCTAGGTCGAGTGAGACCGCGTGGTCCCGGAAGAGCTGTGCAGTCGCCGAGGTCGCCGACCCCACGACTCCCCGCAGGTCGACCGGCTCGACCCGCCACTCGGCTGCCCCTGCCTCGAGCCTCGCGAGGTCGAGGACCTGGTTGATCAGCCGGGTCAGCCGCTCGGTCTCGTCGACGATCGGCAGAAGGAACCTCTGCCGCTCCTCGACGTCGAGGTCCGGGTTGTCGACGAGGATCTCGGAGAACGCCCGGATCGAGGTCAAGGGTGTCCGGAGCTCGTGGGTGACGGTCGAGACGAAGTCGTCCTTGAGCCGGTCGAGCTCCTGCAGGCGCTCGTTGGCCAGCCGCAGCTCGGCGGTCGCCGCCTCCAGCTCGAGGGACTTCTGCTCGAGCGCCCTGCTGTAGGCACGCACCTGCGAGGCCTCGTCGAGGATCTCCATGACCTCGTTCATGCCCAGCGGCTCCTCCGAGACGACCGAGGAGACCATGACCCGGGCCGAGGCGGACCCGACCGCTCCGGCGAGCAGCGTCTCCACGTGATGGATCAGGTCGGCGTCGGCGGGCGCGTCGGAGGTCACGTCCACCGTCGTCCTTGAGGCGTAGGAGCCCAACGCCTCGCGCGCGCCCTGCGGCCCGACGAATCTCGTGAGCAACCCGCTCAGCGCCCCCACCGTCGCGGACCCCCGCAGCAGCGGGGTCTCGGGTGATCCCGACGGGCGTCGCATCGCGTCGACGAACCTCGCGGCCTGGACGTGCTCGACGGGCCCTGTGCTTCCGAAGAGCGAGACCGCGACGAGCACGCCCAGGTTGGCGAGCATGCTCCACAGCATCGCGTGACCGACCGGATGCAGCCCGTCGAGGCCGAACAGGGCGTGCGGTGCCAGCAGCTCGACGCCGTAGGGGCCCTCGAGCGGCAGGGCAGCCGATATCCAGCCGGACTGGGAGAACGACGGCAGGAGCAGGGTGTAGGCCCACACGCCGATGCCCGCGAGCAGTCCCGCGACGGCGCCGGTGCGCGTGGCTCCCTTCCAGTAGAGGCCTCCCAGCACGGCCGGGGCGAACTGCGCGACCGCGGCGAACGAGATCAGCCCGATCTGCACGAGGCCCAGGGCGTCGGTGGCGATGCGGAAGTAGGCGAAGCCCATCAGCATCAGGCCGACGATCGTCACCCGCCTGACCAGCAGGACCAGGCCACCCAGGTCGCGTTGACCGCGGAGCGCTGCACGGCTGCGAAGCAGCAGGGGCATGACGAGGGAGTTGGAGACCATCGTCGACAGCGCGATCGTCTCCACGATCACCATGCCCGTCGCGGCGGAGAGGCCGCCGACGAACACGAGCAGCGCGAGCAGCGGCTTCTGGTCCGCCATGGGGAGCGCGAGGACGAACGTGTCCGCGTCGACCTCTCCCGCACCGAAGGTCAGCAGACCGCCCAGGGAGATCGGGAGCACGAAGAGGTTGATCAGCAGGAGGTACACCGGGAAGACCCACATCGCGGTGCGCACGTGGTCCTCGTCGACGTTCTCCACGACGGAGACCTGCCACTGACGCGGCAGCAGGAGGAAGGCCAGCATCGACAGCACCGTGAGCCAGAAGAACGTGCCGTAGCTCGTGGTCGAGTCCAGGGTCAGCAGGCTCGCGAGCTCGGGCCTCTCGGTAGCACGGGAGACGATGTCGGTGAACCCGTCGAAGAGGCCGTAGGTCACCCAGGCTCCGACGACGAGGAATGCGAGCAGCTTGACCAGCGACTCGAAGGCGATCGCTGCGACCATCCCCTCGTGCCGCTCGGTGGCGTCGAGGTGGCGGGTGCCGAACATGATCGTGAACGCGGCGAGCAGGAGGGCGGCGTACAGGCCGGTGTCCTGCAGCACCGGCACGCTCGCGGCGGCCTCGCTGGCAGTGGGGGCCGTGTCGCTGCGCAGGATGGTGAAGGTGGTCGAGATCGCCTTCAGCTGAAGGGCGATGTAGGGCACCAGACCCAGGACGGCGATGACCGTCACCAGCCCGCCCAGCAGCTGGCTCTTGCCGTAGCGGGCGGAGACGAAGTCCGCCAGGGAGGTGATCCGGTCTCGCTTGCAGATCCGGATGATCTTGCGCAGGACCACCCACCACACCGTGACCACGACCATCGGCCCGAGGTAGATCGGCAGCCAGGCGATCCCGCCTTCGGCCGCGCTGCCGACGCTGCCGTAGTAGGTCCACGAGGTGGCGTACACAGCGATGGACAGCGCGTAGATGTAGCCGTTGCTGATGATGCTGCGTCCGCGCTCGGCGCGTCGGTCGCCTGCGTAGGCGATGGCGAAGAGCAGGCCGAGATAGGTCACCGAGACCGCGACGACGACCCACGTGGCGACCACGTCAACGGTTCCTGACGGTGAGTCCGACGAGGACGATCAGCACGCCCCACGACACGAACACGTAGAGCCACAGCAGCGGGAGGCCGAGGACGAGCGCGTCGCGGTCGAAGAGGCTCAGCACCGGATAGTTGAACAAGGCGAATGCCAGCAGGGCAAGGGCGACCAGGCGCGTCCTCGTCTGCTGCTCGCTCATGGTTCTTCCCCGTCCTCAGGTCACGGTGTGAGTCTGGTACCGGTTCGCGGTGATCTCCTGCAGCACACGCACGGTGCGAATCGCCTCACGCAGGCGTCTCCGCTCCGCCCCGGGCAGGTCGTCGACCCGGAGCCGGTTGTCCGGCACCGCGCCCCGACGTACCTGCTCCACCTGGTGCTGCAGCCGCAGCCGGGTCAACAGGCGGTAGGCGTCGACGAGCTGCGAGACGCCCGACGTGCTGAGCTTCCCGGCAGCCCCCGCGGCATGCAGCCTGAGGACCGTGGTGCGTGCGCTCGACCCGGCGGCCAGGGAGTACAGCCGCGCAAGCAGCACGATGGCAGCCGTGCCGCTGCGCTTGATGTCGAGCCAGCCGTGGTCGGTGCGCAGGTGGCCGAGCACGATCAGCGGCGGACGGAAGGTCACCGTGGCGCGGGCCATCTGGAGCAGGAAGCTGCCTCGTTGCCCGCCCGCGACCAGGATCTCGTCGAGGGCGCTCACGTCGAGCGAGCCGTGCACGGGGCGTACGTCGAGGAAGATCTCGGCCCGGAGCAGGTCCGCCGGGAGCGGGTCGTTGACCCAGCGCTGGAAGTACTCGACGTAGGTCGAGAGCGGGTGCCGCCACGAGTCGGCCATGTAGCCGCCGGTGCACCGCGGGATGCCGGCTCGCGCGAGTGCGTCGACGACGAGCTCGGACAGGCGGGCGAAGTACTCCTCCGGGTCACCCGGCGCGGTGCGGGGACCGCCGTAGGCGAGCGCGCTGTCCTGGTCGCTGGAGAGCACCTGCTCGCCGCGACCGTGCGAGCCGAGCGCCAGCCAGGAGTAGGCGAAAGGCGGTGGACCGAGCCGGGCCTCACCGAGCTCGAGCAGTCTGGAGGTGAGCACGTCGTTGACGAAGGCGACCGCCTGGGTCACCTCGAGCGCGTCGACGCCCTCGGCGAGGAGACGCGCCGTCGTCTCGGTCATCTCCCGCGCATAGTCGTCCAGCCCGCCGAGCCGGTCGAGGTCGTCGAGGCCGCGGACGAGCACGAGCGGCCCGCTGACCTGCTCCGCAATCTCCACAGCGCCACCTCGAGACATCTCGGGCACGTTTTGCTGCACACCCTAGTGAAACTTCACCGGCGTCGAGGCGAACATCGACGCAAACGAGTGACCGCGGGGTGGCGGGTCAGGGCCGCGTTGGGGAGGCCGTTGGACGCAGCCGGCGCTGGTAGGTCGCCATCGCCAGGACGGCGAGGGCGGCTCCGAGCAGGGACGCCTCGAAGCCTCCTGCGTAGCCGTCGCCCCCGTTGTGAAGCAGCGCTCCCAAGGCCGGCCCCGCCACGGCCGCGACGCCGAAGGACGAGAACACCCGGCCGTAGGCGGCCGCGAACCGTGCGTCGCGCGCCACCAGGCGGGTGGCCGCCGGGAGCATCGCGGACACCATGCCGTACTGCAGCGCGATCAGCGCGAGGGCCGCGACTGCCACGAGCGGGGAGGTCGTCAGGTAGGCAAGCGTGCCGGCTGCGATCCCCAGCATCAGCAGGGCGGCCCAGAGCACGGTCAACAGCCCGAACCGCGCCGTCAGGGGACCCGGCAGCAGCCTTCCCGCGAGGTTCCCGAGCGCCATCAGCGCGACCACGAGTCCAACGGTCCCGGCGGCCGTTCCCCGCTCAGTAGCGATCGGCGCCGCGTAGGCGAACGCCAGCAACCCGGCTGCGGCCACGCCGAGGAAGAGCAGCCACAACGCCGTCAGTGCGACCGGGTCGCCGATCGCGCCGCTCCCGGCTGAAGGCGGGTCATCACGGCCCGTGGAGGAGGGGCCCGGCATCCCGCGGCTGGAGAGCAGGAGCGCGCCGGAGACGGCAACCGCGGCCAGACCCAGTGCCCCCCGCCATCCGAGAGCCTCGATGCCGAGCGTGCCGAGAGGGGCGGCGAGCATCGGACCGGCGGCGTACGCCGCGACCACCAGCCCGGTCTCGAAGGTCCTCCCCTGCGGACCCCGGAGGCTCGCCCAGGCGACGGTGCTCAGGTAGGTGAGACCGCTGCCGAACCCGAAGAGCACCCCGAAACCGACCAGGAGCATGGCCAGGTCCTGCGCTGCCGCCGCCACCGCGAGACCTCCGCCCGAGACCACGCCCGCGACGACGAGCGCACGTCGAGGTCCCCGGCGATCGACCGACCTCCCGCCGAACAGGACCGCGCCGGCGAAGACCACCAGCGCGGTCGAGAAGACGATGCCGAGGTCCTCCGGCTGCCTGTCGATCTCAGCACTGAGTGGCGGGATCAGGATGCTCCAGGCGAACAGCGTCCCGGCCGCCGCGTTGGCCGCGACCGCTGACAGGAGTGACACCCCGCTCGTCCTCATCCCGAGCCAGTCTGCAGGTCCTCCCCCGCAACCGCCATCGAGCCGACCGGAGCGCGGCGACGTTTGCCTGCTTTGCGTGCTGGGCAGAGTGCTGTCACGGTCGATCCCCTGACGCGACTTTGGCGCGGGTTGTCGAGAGTCGACCGGTCCCACGCATGGCCCCCTGCCTGGTCAGGACTGTGCCACGGAATGCACCCGATCCCGTCCCATGTGGAGGAGCCGTGCCCCATCGGCGGTCACCGCTGCCACGTCTCGGTGAGCTGCTCGTGGCAGTCGCCGTCGTAGCCGGCCTCCTCGCAGCCTCCGTCTCGGTGGCGAGCTCCAGCCAGCCCGAGCACGTCACCGTGCTGGCGCAGGCGCATGCACACAACGACTACGAGCACCCACTGCCGCTCCAGGACGCGCTGGAGCAGGGATTCGCAAGCGTCGAGGCAGACGTGTGGCTCATGGGCGGTGAGCTCCTCGTCGCCCATGATCGGAGCGAGGTGACCCCGGGCTCGACCCTGGAGACGCTCTATCTCGAGCCGCTCGCCCAGCAGGTGCGGGCCAACGGCGGCCGCGTTCACCACGGCTGGGACCACTCGTTCCAGCTGCTGGTCGACGTGAAGTCAGAGGCCGGACCGACCTACGCCGCACTCGACCGAGTGTTGCGCCGCTACGACGAGATGGTGACCCGCTACTCTCCCGACGGCGTCGACCCGGGCGCGGTCACGGTCATCGTCTCCGGCAACCGCGACCTGCAGCGGATGGCCCGCCACGACGTGCGCTACGCGGCGTACGACGGTCGGCTGCACGACCTGGGCAGCGGGGCACCCAGCGAGCTGGCCCCGCTCATCAGCGCCGACTGGACCGAGACGTTCACCTGGCGCGGTCAGGGACCCATGCCGGCGTCCGAACGTCGACGGCTGCAGGAGATCGTCACCCGGGCCCACCAGGACGGTCGCCGGGTGAGGTTCTGGGGAACCTCCGACCTCCCGGCACCCGCTCGGCGACGCATCTGGGAGGCCGGCCTCACCGCCGGCGTCGACCACCTGGAGAGCGACCGACTCACCGACCTTCGCGAGGTCGTCCTCGACAACGACGACGCACCCTCCGTGCCGCTGTGCCACGGAGGGTGCGGTTCGGCCGCGCAGTTACGCGATGCTCACGCCGCGACCGCCCGAAGGACCGAGTAGGCCGTCGTCCCTTCCACCGGTGACTCCCACCGGATGCTGCGGGCCGGGAGGCAGGCGCCACCCACGCACGGCTGGTAGCTGAGCGTGCCCCGGACCCGGTCCGTGCCCGACGCCATCCGGCCCCGGACGTGGAAGGTGAGGCTGCCCTCGAGAACGGTGAGCGTGACGTCGTTCCATCCCAGGTCCTTGATGACCGGCTTCGGGTACACGACCTCGACCTCGTCCAGTCCGTCGGCCTCGAGCACGGTGGGGACCAGGTACGGCTCGGGTGGCTCGTGCGGCTCGATGTGGACACCTTCAGGCAGGTCGACGGTGAGGATCACCTCGACTGTTCCGGCGAACGACTCGGCCTCGGTGTGGACCACGAACGCCTCGCGCCCGCTCATCGTCCCTCACCGGCCATCACCTCAGCGATCGACGCCGCGACGCTGGTGGCGTGTACGTCGAAGCGCTCCATGTTGAGGTACTCCGCGAAGCGGATCACGAGGTTCTCGTCGAGCAGGAGGTGCGCGTTGATGATCGCCACCTCGGGCGGGAGGCCCTCCTTCGGCGGCGCGAACCGCTCCGACAGATCTCCGGACTCGTCGACCAGGAACGGCGCGTTCCACCCGAACCGCTCGGGCAGGGTCCGGGCCAGCGTGGCCGGCTCCTTGACGTCGACAACGACGAGCTTGAGCCCCCGGTCGGCGAACTGTGCCACCAGCTCCGTCTCGAGGAAGGGCGCCTCGGCCGTGCAGTAGGGGCACCAGGTGGTGATGAAGTACAACAGGGTCCAGGTGCCCGCCACGCCGCTGAGACGGATCGGGTTCCCGTCGACGTCAGGCAGGACGAAGTCCTCGACCCGGTCGCCGACCTCGTAGTTCTTCACGGCTGTCGTAGTCATATCTGGGTCATCCCTTCCCATCGGCTCGCGGTGCCACTGACTTGGGAATGACGCTACGAACGGCAGGCCCTGGCACTCATCGACTGCATGAGCCAATCTGCCGATGCCGACCAGTGGTCCGAATGGACCACGGGGAGGCGGCGCGTCAGCCGGCGATGTCGTGCTCGAACGCGAATGCCGTGGCAGCCGAGCGGGACGTGACGCCGATCTTGCGGAACAGGTTGCTGAGGTGACGCCTGACGGTGTGCTCGCTGATCACGAGGTGCGCAGCGATGTCGCGGTTCGACAGCCCTCTCGCGACGAGTCGCAGCACCTCCACCTCCCGGTCGCTGAGCTCCAGCGGGTTCTGCTGGGCACCACCCCGGGAAAGCGCCGAGGCCTGCTCGGCGTCCGGGGTTGCCCCGAGTCGCGCGAACGCGGCGGATGCGGCTTCGAACTCGAGGGCGGCGGTCTGCTCGTCACCGGCCTGCCGGGCCGCCGAGCCCAGGGCCAGCCGCGTCTGGGCCAACTCGTAGGGACATTCCAGCTGCTGGAAGATCGAGGCGGCCTCGCGAAGGAGGGGCACCGCGGCGTCGAGATCGTCTCGGACAAGGAGCAGTGAGCCGTGCGACTTCGCCAGCAGTCCCCACAGCAGTCGGCTCTGGCTCGACCTGGCCAGCTCGGCGAGCTCCTCGACCGAGCGCGCCGCCGATTCGGTGTCGTCCAGCGCCAGCGCTGCGCTCACATGGGCGTCGAGCAGCCGCGCCCGGGACAGCGGCTGGCGGGTCCCGCCGATGAGCGCCAGCCGGAGCTGGTTCGCCGCGCCCTGCGCATCGCCTCGAGCGAGCCGAAGGAGCGCGCGACCCGGCTGCGGGTCGTGCCCCAGCTCATGGGCTCGACGGAACGCCGCCTCGGCCAGGTCGTACTCCCCCCTCAGCCGCCTGATCTCTCCGGCGATGTACTGGCCCTCGGCGACGAGGTAGTCGCCGAACGGCGCGAGCTCCTCGGCGACGCGGAGCGCCTCCCGCTCGGCCGAGGCCCAGTCGCCACGGAGCGAGGCGACCTCGCAGCGGTGCAGCCTGCACACGCCGGGGTACCAGCTGTCCACCCCCTGGCGCTCGCACCACTGCACTGCTGTCTGTGTCCACTCACTCGCCCGCCGGATGTCGCCGAGCGCCTGGCAGGTCTTGAGCAGGAAGCAGTAGATCCAGCCCGTCACGAACGGCGACAGGTCACCGCTGATCGTCTCGATCATCGCCTCGTCGAGGACGGCCACGCCCTCGGTGACGTCGCCCCTGGCGACGCGCATGCCTCCGGACATCGCCAACCCCCAGGCGGCCAGGTTGCGGTCGCGCCGGGCCTGACCGAGCTCGTGGGCGGCATCGGCCTGCTCCACTGCCTCGTCGAGGTCTCCGCAGAAGCCGGCCCACATCGCTGCGGCGATCGCCACGTAGCCGGCCTCGATGGAGTCCGGCACCTCGCCGATGTGCCGGCGCGCCCGGCTCAGCCAACCACTCGCCGCCGCCGTCTCGTCGAGCTCGAAGTGGCTGTGGAACAGCCGCCAGCACATCCGGGCGGCACCAGCGTGATCCCCAGCGTCGCGATGGATGCCGTACGCGAGGCTGCGCGCGGTGATCGCCTCCCGAGGGCTCCCGAGCCAGAACGCCGCCTGCGCGAGGGACTCGAGCTCCTCAGGGTCGAGCCTCGAGACGTCGCCTGCCGTCAGCTCGTCGTACAGCCTGCGCCAGTGGTCAGGCCCCTCGATCTTCCCCGTGCCTACCTCGCTGCCATCGATCATGTGATGCGTCCAATCCGCTCACTCGAGCGTATCGCCGCGACGTCGGGGGCAGGAGTGCTTCGCGAGCCTGGGCGTTCACCCGCGCCCTCGCCTCAGCCGTCGATGACGGTGCGTGCCACACGCAGGTCGTCGGTGCCGAAGACAAGCCTCACGCCACCGAACGTCGTGTAGGCGAGGTCGATGTTGACCCCCGCGTCGGCGAGCCTGCGGGCGACCTCTCCCATGGCACCGGGCTCGTTCGCGACGCTGACGACGATGACCTCGCGCTCGTCGACCACGGGCATCCCGGCAGCGTCCAGCGCTCGCCGGAAGGCGTCGAGGTGGTCGTCGGACACAAGAGCGTGGACGACGCCCTTGCCGTCTCCGGTGAACGCGGCGAAGCCGTCGAGGTTCACTCCGGCCGCACCCGAGACCTCCCCGAGCCTCGCAAGCTCCCCGGGGCTGTCGTCGAGGATCACCATCACGTCGTACGGCATTTGCTCCGATGGTGGCACCAGCGGTCGGTCCTGTCACCACCCTGCCGGGCGGGTGTACCGCCCCGGCAGGCGGTCAGAGGTGGCTAGGCAGAGGTGGAGAGCTCGTCGGTGAGCATCGCGACGAGTGCGTCGAGCTGGACGTCGGTGGAGGAGGCGATCTCCTCGTCCGACCCGTCGAGCGCCCGGGCTGCGAGACCTGCCTTGCTGTCGATCAGCTCGGCGATCCTCGTGTCGATGGTCTGTGCCGCGATGATGCGCCACGCGGTGACCGGCTGGTCCTGGCCGATGCGGTGGATGCGGTCGATCGCCTGCGTCTGCTCCGCGTCGGTCCAGGAGAGCTCGGCGAGCACGAGGTTGGAGGCGACCTGGAGGTTGAGACCCACGCCGGCGGCGGTCAGGGAACACACCGCG
Organism: Nocardioidaceae bacterium; assembly: GCA_035456965.1. Lineage (GTDB taxonomy): Bacteria > Actinomycetota > Actinomycetes > Propionibacteriales > Nocardioidaceae > Nocardioides_C. The sequence goes on along the minus strand of DATICF010000100.1, from coordinate 19,069 downwards.
ACCGAAACCTCTGGGTCGTTGACGAAGGCATCGATGTGCTTCTGCCGGGTGCGCGAGGTCTGGTCCCCCCGGATGGAGGAGAACTTGATGCCACGCCTGGCGAAGGTCTCCTCAGCCGCGTCCATCACGTCGACGTGCTTGGCGAAGAAGACCACCTTGCCGACGTTGCGTGCCAGTTGCGCGGTGTAGTCGGCGGCGAGCTCGGCCTTCGCCTGCCCGATGCGCCGCATCATGCTGAACACGTTCTCGCCGGTCGAGGAGGTGCTGTCCTCCAGCTCCCACTTGGCGACCTGGCGCACCAGGTCATGGTCGATACCTTCGACACTCTTGCCGGAGGTGCGGTTCTCGAGGGCCTTCTCGTACCTCGAGACCAGGCGACGGGCGAGGTCGCGCTCTGCTTCGAGGATGGAGCGGCCTGCATCGTCGTCCAGCTCGACCGGCAGGTCGGCGACCCGGCGGGCAGGGATGTCTGCCGCCACGTCGACCTTGCGCCGCCGGACGATGCCGAGGTCGATCACGCTGCGACGGGCGGAGGCGTAGAAGCCGGGGTCGATCGGCTCGAGCCCGTTCTTCTCCAGCGACTGCATCAGGTCGGCCAGGGGTCGCTTGTCGTCGATCCAGCCAAGGAACTGCCAGATCGCCCGGAAGTCCTCGATGTCGTTGATGAGCGGCGTACCCGTCAGGGCCATCAGGAGGGGCCGACCGATGCGCGACCGGATGCGCTCGGAGATCTCGAGCACGTGCTGCGACCGCTGCGAGCTCTTGTTCTTGATGAAGTGCGCCTCGTCGACGACCATGCCACGGAAGCCGAGGTCTCCGAGCCAGCCGACGTGGCGGTCGAGGACCTCGTAGTTCACGATCACGATGTCGGCGAATCCGTCGATCGACTCACCGTCGCCGTGGATCACGGTGGCCTTGCGGCTCGGGGTCCAGATCCCGGCCTCGCGAGCCCAGTTGGTCTTCACGACGTTCGGTGCGACCACGAGCAGCGGGTAGGCATCGGCTGCCTTGGCCGCGAGCAGGGCTTGGGCCGTCTTCCCCAGGCCGGGCTCGTCGGCCAGCAGGAAGGTCCGATGACCTTCCCCGGCAGCGGCGACCAGCGTGGCCTGGTGAGGCATGAGGTCCATGCCGCTCGGTGTGCGCAGGGGGGCGGCCGGCTGCGGCAGCTCCATGCAGGCTGCGGCGCCGTCACCCGCCTGCTCGAAAGATCTGAACAGAGGACCGAGCAGCTCCCAGCCGGCCAGACGGCTCGGAGGCACGTGCGTCTGCCGGGCAGCCGAGAAGTCGGGCGCGAGGAAGGGGTTGGCGAGCTGACGCTGGACCACCGACTGCGGCACGACCCGGCGCTGGGTGCCCGAGGAGGCCGGCGACTCCTGCCGGTCGGCTGTCTCCTCCCGCGAAGCGTCCAGCCCCGCGGCCGCCAGCATGTCGCGTTTGAGCAACCGGGCCGCGTCCGAGATGGCTGCGCCCTCGTCGAGCAGAGTGAACAGCGACGGTTCCTGCGCAGCGGTCTTGGCGAGGATGGTGGCGATCCCGTCGAGGCGCTTGAGCTGCTCCTCCCGGTGGGCCTCACCGCTCGTGTCGTCGGACTTGACGCGTGCACGCTCCTCGCGGACCAGGAGGGCGACCACCTGGAACTTCGTGCGCACCGACGACCTCACGGCCCCCCGTTCGACGGCTGACTCGACCTCGCGAACGGCGCGCGCCAGCACAGGGATCACTCCCTCGTTGTCACGCACGCGTCGCCGCTGGCGTGACTGGGTACGCCGGGCGGCAGGTCGGCGTTCGACTCGTCGAGCCAAGGACTCCTCCTCTGCGGTGTCCGACGCGATCGCTGCGGCGGACTACACCGAAACGCAGTCCCGCGGTCGGACCGATGTGGGACTCTCCCGGAGGAGACCTGACGGCTACTCCGGGATGCGACTTCGTTCCAGGGATCTCGAAGATCGAGGTGGGGGCCCGACGGGCCGTCCACGACCAGAACCACCGGCCATCATGCTCGGCCGGCACCGACCGGGGAGCGAGGCCGTCAGTAGACGGGCTTCGCGCGGTCGGCGATACGCCCATGGTACGCCCCGAGCGCAACTCGCGCCGACAGGGTGGAGATGCGCGTCGCGTGACCACTCCTCTCCTCGGCAGCAACGACGACGGCCCCGGCTGCCGGCGACGCCGGTCCCGTCAGGCCCTGGACCGCAGGGGTACCCGAGCCTCGCGCCGACGCTGTTCGGGAACACGCACGCTGGGGCGAGGCGTGGGCAGCAAGGAGTCAGGGATGTCACCGGCCTCGCGGGCTCGCTCGAGCAGCTCTGGCGTCGGCCACCACTGCGTGAGCCCGAGAGACTCGCACACCGCCGCGGCGGCGTGGTAGCCGCCGGCCAGGGCTCCGGGGATGCCTGCGTGGACCGAGCCCCCGCCGAGGTAGAGCCCGGGCACGGGAGTCCTGGTTCGGCTCAGCGATGGGTGCGGACGCATCGTCAGGGTCTGGTCCGTGGTCAGAGCGCCTTGGCGGATGGATCCGTTGCGCGTGGTGCGGAAGCGCTGCTCGATGTCGGGTGGCCCGTCTGCGAAGGAGAACAACAGACGGGACTGCCCGAGCGCGGGCACTCGCTCCAGCAGCGCGGCCCACAGAGCCGATCGATGCTCGGTGCGCCTGTACGCCCAGTCCGGGTCCCTCGGTGTCCACGGGAACAGCGTCGAGAAGCGCAGTGTGTGCAACGGGCCGTAAGGGCCCGCTGACGCCTGAGCGGGGTCGTGGCGGGTCGTGACGGTCAGGTGGCCGACGGGCGAGCTCGTCCGTTGCCCGCTGTGAACCGTTGCCACGGCTTCGGCGACGTCGGAGTCACCTGCGAACCCCAGGACCTGCATGAAGGCGTCCTCGGCTTCGAGATCGGTCGGCGCAGGTGCACTCCCCTTGATGCCGAAGTGCCCGGTGAACGGCCCGGTCTCATCGAGGCGCCAGCGCTCGACGGTTTCGGCGATCTCCGAAGGGACGGCCTCGGACGGCATGAGCTCTCGGAAGGTCGTCACCAGGTCGAGCGTCGAGACAACCGCCGGCGCGAGGAACTCCCTGCCGTCACGGCACGACACCCGAAGGCGATCCCCTTGCGGCTGCACCGAGACCACGTCGGCCACGAGCCGGTACTCGGCACCCGCAGCGACGGACGCGCGATAGAGCCCCAGGGCCAGGGACTTGCTGCCCCCCTTGACCAGGGTCGGCTCGAGCTGCTGGAGGACTGTCCAGGCTCCGACAAGACCGAGCGGCTCGTCGGTCGCCAAGAAGCCCGAGACCGCGCAGAGGTACCGCAGCAGCCCCGAAGCACGATCGTCGTCGACCGAGGTCGCAAGCTGGTTCGGCGTCATGCCGGCGATGTCGAGCAGTGCCTGGCCCCCTGTCGCTGACACGGCTTCGGCCACGCGCTCCGACTCGACGGGCGGGGCGTAGAACAGCGGGACCAGCGTGCGCTTTGCAGCCCGGAGGGCTTCGGCAATGTCTCCTCCCAGCTCGGCGCCACCACGGTGGACCACCAACGATCGAGCGCCGTCAGCCGGCACGAAGGCTGCCGCCACCTCGGGTTCGAGGAAGCGAACGCCGAGCGCGGAGAGCCCAAGGTCCGCGAAGGCCGGCGAAGCGGGACCGACCGGGACCGTTGCCTGCGCGATGTTGAAGTGGAAAGGCGTCGAGTAGTCGTCGGTCGAGAGAGTCCCACCTATTTCGAACCGCTTCTCGAGAACCATCACCCGCGCGCCGGCGCGAGCCAGGTACGCCGCGCAGGTCAACCCGTTGGGGCCGGCTCCGAGGACAAGGACGTCGTACTCACCAGTGTCCATGTCGCTACCTCCGTGCTGCTGCCGCGAACTCCAGCGGTTCGAGCAGCTCTGCGATGTTGTCGAGGAACCAGGCCACGGGTCGCGCGGACCACCACGACTGGTTGCGCACACCCAGGTCTTCAGCGACCACCTGGGCTGCGTTGTAGCCGGCCGCCATCCACGTGAGGCCGAGCGGCCAGACAGAGTTCGACATGTACAGCGACCGCACGGGCATCCGGTACGGCATCCGGTCGAGGATCCACTGGTCCTCTGAGAAGTCGCCGCCCAGGACCTGGCCATACACCGCTGCCGGGTTGGTGCGCCAGATGTCGACCGGGGTCCACTGGTAGGCGTCGATGACCCTGTCGGAGAAGCCCGGAGCGATCGAGTTCATCACCTCGTGCCTCCGGCGCAGCATCTCGTCGCGGATCGGCCCGTCCCATGCCTCGGGTCCACCCTCCCGGCGGAGGGGGTAGGGAATGGCTTCCTCCCCACGTATCACGCGGTGGCCTTCCGGGGAGACGGCGTTGGGGTCGACCTGGCCGTAGTCGAGGATCTCGATCATGTTGCCGAAGGCTGACCAGGTGTCGTTGTTGATCATCGCGACGACGTAGTCCTTCGCCGCCGACCACGAGTCGTAGGCCCGGTACATCAGGTGGGCTTTGTCCACGAGTGGGTCGAAGTCGCTCGACCCCCAAGGCATTCGACCGTCGACCAGCCACGAGGTCACCGTCGAGCCTCGCTCGTCCATCCGCCAGTACTTCATCTTGGTCGCGAGCCTGGAGTCGACCGAGCTCATCGTCTCCTCGCCCACGAGCCTCAACGTCTGGCGCGCACCGACGTTCGAGATGATCGCGTGCCGGGCCTCGAACCTGGCTCCCGGGAAGGCCGCCTCCGGCGAGAGCACGACGGCGGTGGCACGGCCGTCATGCACCTCGATCCGGTCCACCGGGCAGTTGGTCAGGATCGTCCCGCCCTCGTCCAGGAAGCAGCGGCTGACCGCGTCGACCAGCGCCTCGTTGCCGCCGATGCCGACGGCAGTGGTGTAGAAGAGGCTGAGCGCCACGGCGAATGCGCCCTGGCCGCGTGAGAGAGGGGCCCCCTGGAGGTGCAACGCCACGGGGCAGAGGATCGTCTGACGGGCCTTGTCGGACTCGAAAGTGAGCTCGAGCAGCTCATAGGCCGTCATCGACGACAGCTCGTCGATGCTCCGTCCGAGCACGTAGCTGCAGATCTTGAGGATCTCCTCGAACTTGCCGGTGTCCGGATGGGGACTGTAGAAGGCGAGCTCGTTCATCTCGACCATCTTCTCGAGCACCCTGTTCTGGATCCCGAAGATCGTCTCGCCGTCCGCTGCGGAGTGTCTTGCGAAGCTCGCGGCCGTGAGGCTGGGGTCGTAGCAGATCAGGCAGTTCGTGCCGTCGGGGTGCGCGGTTCCCAGAACCACAGGGGTCGTCCCGATCCGGTAGCCGTAGTCCGTGACGAGGCCCAGGTCGACCAGGGCCGGCGAGTTGCCCGAGAAGTTGATCGAGGCGTGGGGGCTGTCCAGGGTCCCGGGCCAGGTCTCGTGCGTCGGACAGAAGTTGCCGCACTCCGGCCCCGCCTCGATGACGGCTACCTCGAGCCCCGCCTTCTGGAGGTAGGCGGCTGCGGGCAGCCCCCCTGAGATTCCCCCGCCGACCACGATCACGTCGAATTGCATGGATAGTCCCTTCCGTGCGTCACAGACGGGACGGCAGGGCGGGGGTCGCACGGCGCTGCGCGGGAGCGTCCTGACTGCTAGGGACGACAGAGGCTGGAACGCCTAGTCGGCCTCAACACCGAGTCGCCGCTTTCTCGAAGTCCACGCCGCTCCCCGGTGCGATGTCAAGACGCCTGCCCCAATGGCGGCGAACGTCCAGCACCCTCCAGGAACAACCGCCGTCGGTCTGGACCGGGCGGGTTGAGTGTGGCGCGGCCCGCCCGCGCCAACCGACGCCAGCCGGGCACCGAATCGCTGATTCGTTAGCGTGGACGAGGTGAGACAGGGAGCGCGACTGGCCCTGGCCGGGATCCTGCTCGTCGGCGGGCTGACCGCGTGCGGGACCGATGGCGGCACCGCCTTGCAGCCGCCGCCAGGCGGGTCCACGGGACCCTCCGGAGCCTCGTCCGGTCTGACGACGCCGCCACCTTCGGACTCTCCGGAGACCGGCACGAGCTCGCCCTCCCCCAGGAGACCACCTCTGGGCACGGTGCCGCCGCCCTGGCTGGGTGACCGGGTCCTCCCCCGCACGCAGGACGGGTACGGCGAGATCCGACCGACCCCGCGCATCATGCGGGTGAGGCGCTGGAACACGGCGGACTCGGTCCCCATGTTGCCCGGCAGGGGCTTCGAGGCGATCGTCACCACCCCGGCGCCGGAGAAGGTGATCGCCCGATCGACCTGGCAACGCGGCTGTCCCGTCGGCAAGGACGAGCTGGCGTGGGTCCGGATGTCCTACTGGGGCTTCGACGACGCCCGCCACTCCGGCGAGATGCTCGTCAACGGCTCCGAGGCCCGCGACCTGGTCGACGTGTTCCGCCGTCTCTATCGGGCGAGGTTCCCGATCGAGTCGATGGGCATCGCCCGAGTCGAGGACCTCGACGCCCCACCCACCGGCGACGGAAACGGCACAGGTGCGTTCGCGTGCCGTCCGATCCGGGGCGGGACAGAGTACTCCCAGCACGCCTACGGCCTCGCGGTGGATCTGAACCCTTTCCAGAACCCCTACCGTCGCGATGCCGTGGTGCTGCCCGAACTGGCCTCGGCCTACCTCGACCGCGACTGGGTCCGTCCCGGGATGATCACCCCCGACGGTCCGGTGGTGGATGCGTTCTCGTCGATCGGGTGGGGCTGGGGCGGCGACTGGTCGGGCCTCAAGGACTACCAGCACTTCAGCGCCAACGGCCGTTGACACCCCTCGCCGTGGCGCGGCGCGCGTAGGCTGACACCGAGGGGGAGTCCCCGAGGAGGAAGGGGAGATCGACATGCTCAAGGACGGAACTGCATTCAGCAGCTTCGCGGTGGCAGACATCGATGCTGCCCGGACGTTCTACGAGGACGTGCTGGGGCTCACCGTCACCGACGGGCCGGTGCCGGGGCTGGCGCAGCTTCAGGGCGCCGGCAACCAGCCGATCCTCGTCTACCCGAAGCCGGACCACCAGCCGGCGAACCACACCGTTCTCAACTTCGGCGTCGACGACCTCGAAGCGACGGTCCGCGAGCTCACCGACCGGGGCGTCTCGTTCGAGCGCTACGACACCTTCGAGCAGGACGAGCTCGGAATCACCCGTGAGACGGGTGGTGGACCGGCCATTGCCTGGTTCACCGATCCGTCCGGAAACATCATGGCTGTCATGGAGAACGCGCCAGGCTGAGGTCGGTCTCACACCTGGGTCCGGCGGCGGCAGCGAAGCGGCCCTCACAGTAGTCCTGTGAGGGCCGCTTTCTGGTGCGACGGAGTGCCCAGGCGCGCCCTGCTGGCAGCCGCCACGGAGGTCGACTCAGGCCAGGTCGAACCGGTCGAGGTTCATGACCTTGTCCCAAGCCTTCACGAAGTCGCGCACGAACCTCGCCTGCGCGTCCTCGGTCGCGTAGACCTCACCGATGGCACGCAGCTGGGAGTTCGAACCGACGACGAGGTCGACGGCGGTGGCGGTCCACCTGGCCTCGCCCGTGACGCGATCCCTGCCGTCGAACACGTTCTCCACCGCAGCCGACGGCTTCCACTCGGTGCCCATGTCGAGCAGGTTCACGAAGAAGTCGTTCGTCAACGTCTCGGGACGGTCGGTGAGGACGCCGTGCTGGGCTCGGCCGGTGTTGGCGTTCAGCGCCCGCATGCCGCCGATCAGGACGGTCATCTCGGGGGCGGTCAGCGTCAGCAGGTTGGCTCGGTCGAGCAGCAACGTCTCCGGCGGCAGCTTCTCCCCCGTCCGCAGGTAGTTGCGGAAGCCGTCCGCGCGAGGCTCCAGCACGGCGAACGCCTCCACGTCGGTCTGCTCCTGGGAGGCGTCGGTGCGCCCCGGCACGAACGGGACCGTGATGTCGTGGCCGGCGTTCTTCGCCGCCTGCTCGACCGCCGCGCAGCCACCGAGGACGATCAGGTCCGCGAGCGAGACCCTCTTGCCACCGGACTGTGCGCTGTTGAAGTCCTGCTGGATCTGCTCGAGCGCCCCCAGCACCGTGGACAGCTCGTCCGGCTCGTTGACCTCCCAGCTCCTCTGAGGCTCCAGGCGGATGCGTGCGCCGTTGGCCCCGCCGCGCATGTCGGTGCCTCGGAAGCTGGCGGCCGACCCCCACGCCGTGGTGACCAGCTGGGCGATCGAGAGGCCTGAGCCGAGGACCTTCTCCTTCAGGGTGGCGATGTCCCCCTCGGAGACCAGCTCGTGGTCGACAGCCGGGACAGGGTCCTGCCACAGCTGCGGCTCCGGGACCCACGGGCCGAGGAAGCGGGAGACCGGCCCCATGTCGCGGTGGAGCAGCTTGTACCAAGCCTTCGCGAACGCGTCCGCAAGCTCGTCGGGGTTCTCCATGAAGCGACGCGAGATCCGCTCGTAGGTCGGGTCCATCCGCAGCGCGAGGTCGGTCGTGGCCATGAACGGGGCGTGCCGAACCGACGGGTCGTGCGCATCGGGCACGTCGTCCGCCCCCGCACCGTCCTTCGGCTTCCACTGCTTCGCGCCGGCCGGACTCTCGGTCAGCTCCCACTCGTAGCCGAACAAGGTCTCGAAGTAGCTGTTGTCCCAGGTGATCGGGGTGGGCGTCCAGGCTCCCTCGAGGCCGGAGGTGATGGTGTCCTTGCCCTTGCCACTGCCGTAGGAGCTCTTCCAGCCGAGGCCCTGGTGGTCGACCGGACATCCCTCGGGCTCGGGTCCGACCAGGCTGGGGTCGCCCGCGCCGTGGGTCTTGCCGAAGGTGTGGCCGCCGGCGATGAGGGCGACGGTCTCCTCGTCGTTCATCGCCATGCGACGGAAGGTCTCCCTGATGTCGCGCGCGGCAGCCACCGGGTCGGGCTTGCCGTTGGGGCCTTCGGGGTTGACGTAGATCAGCCCCATCTGCACGGCGCCGAGCGGCCCGGAGAGCTCACGGTCGCCGCTGTAGCGCTCGTCTCCGAGCCAGGTGTCCTCGGGTCCCCAGAAGATCTCCTCAGGCTCCCAGACGTCCTCTCGCCCGAAGCCGAAGCCGAAGGTCTTGAAGCCCATCGACTCGAGAGCACAGTTGCCGGCGAAGACGAGGAGGTCGGCCCACGACACCTTCTGGCCGTACTTCTGCTTGATGGGCCAGAGGAGGCGGCGCGCCTTGTCGAGGTTCGCGTTGTCGGGCCAGCTGTTGAGCGGAGCGAAGCGCTGAGCGCCGTCACCGCCGCCGCCCCGGCCGTCCTCGATGCGGTACGTGCCGGCGGCGTGCCAGCTCATCCGGATGAAGAGCGGGCCGTAGTGGCCGTAGTCGGCCGGCCACCAGTCCTGCGACGTCGTCATGACCTCGAAGATGTCCTGCTTCAAGGCCTCGACGTCGAGGCCCTTGAACTCCTCCGAGTAGTCGAAGTCCTCGCCCAAGGGGTTGGACCGAGGTGAGTGCTGGTGGAGCACCTGCAGGTTGAGCTGGTTGGGCCACCAGTCCTGGTTGGTCATGGGCCGGCTCGCCTGGGGAGCCGGGGAAGGGATTACCGGGTTCTCGCTTTCGCTACCGCGCTCAGACACGTCAGTCCTTCTCCTGTTCGGTTGCTGGCTAGTGATCGGTCGTCGATGTTGACCGTGGTGGCGGTTCCTCCACGGCCGTGTCGCCCTGCTGGTGGCGAGCGCTGGGCGTCCACGCCGAAGCCTCCGCCGCGTCCTCGCCGGCGGCGCATTCGGCACACAGAGCCCAGTAGATGACCTCGGCCTCGTCGATCTCGAAGCCGTGGTCGTCAGCGGCCGTCAGGCACGGCGCTGCTCCGACGGCGCAGTCCACGTCAGCGATCGCGCCGCAGGACCGGCATACGACGTGGTGGTGGTTGTCCCCCACCCGAGACTCGTAGCGCGCCACCAGGCCCGCCGGCTGGATGCGCCGCAGGAGCCCGGCACTGGTCAGTGCGCGAAGCACGTCGTACACGGCCTGGTGGGACACCTCGCCGAGGTTCTGCCGGACCACACGGATGATCGATTCCGTGTCGGCGTGCGGATGCTCGTGCACCGCGGACAGCACCGCGGCCCGAGGACGCGTCACACGCAGGCCCGCTCCGCGCAGCATGCGCTCGTAGTCGGAGGACGTGTTTGGCACCCTCCGGAGTATTGACCACTTTCTGGAGTCAGTAAAGATCTCGCGCGACATCGGTCACGCGAATCGACGCGATGGGTAGACAACCGCCCGGTGCTTTACCCAGTCCTGGCCCGTTCGAATCATCATGCTTTAGGTGGTCTGGTCCAGGTTTCGCATGATTGCCGAGTGACGCGTAGAAAAGTGCGCCGGGAGATTTCGGAGTTTGGGAGGACTCTTGGCGACAGATTGTGCGCCGGCTGATGGAGCCGACAGGAAGATCAAACCGGCCGCCGGCGGATCATTCGTTCCGTTCGAGGGGTCGCTCGGCCGAGACGGGTAGCCGGCCCTATGGATGCAGCAGCCCTGCAACGCAGCTGGGACCGGGTCACGGAGCACGGCCATGCCGTGCCACTCTTCTTCTACTCGCACCTCTTCGTGTCGCACCCCGAGCTGCGGTCGATGTTCCCGCTCGCCATGTCGGACCAGCGGGACAAGTTCGTCAGCGCGCTCGGCAGGATCGTCAGCCACGCGGGCCAGCTCGAGAACGATGCGATGTTCCTGGAACACCTGGGTCGCGATCACCGCAAGTACGCGGTCCTCACAGAGCACTACGACGCGGTCGGCGCATCCCTGTGCGCAACCCTCAAGCACTTTCTCGGATCCGAGTGGGACGTGGACCTGGCCGCGGACTGGACGGCCGCGTACCAAGTGATCGCGCGAATCATGGTGGAGGCGGCCGATACCGCCTCGGAGAGCAGCCCGGACTGGTGGGACGCCGATGTCGTGTCGGTCGAGCGGCGGACCATGGACCTCACGCTGCTGAGGGTGCAGCCCCGGCGGGAGCTCCTCTACTCCCCCGGCCAGTCGCTGTCCATGGAGATTCCGAAGCGCCCTCGTATGTGGCGCTACTTCAGCCCGGCAAACGCCCCGCGCCATGACGGCTCGATCGACCTGCACGTGCAGCAGGTCGACGGTGGACAGGTCAGCACCGCTGTGGCCCGGTCCCTCAAGGTGGGCGACACGGTCAAGCTCGGAGCACCGGTCGGCGACCGGCTCACCCGCCAGCCTTACGAATCGACCGACCTGCTCATGGTCGCCGGTGGGACGGGCCTGGCTCCGCTGCGCGCCGTCATCGAACAGATCGACCAGGAGTGGCAACGGTCCGGCTCCGCCCCCCGCGTGCACCTGCTGCACGGCGTACGGATGCCGTGGCACCTGTACGACCGTCCGCTGCTCCGAAGCCTGGCGCAGGAGCGGCCATGGTTCGAGTACACCGAGGTCGTCTCGGACGACCGGTCCTATCCCGGCACCCGCGGCAAGGTGGGCACGGTCGCTGCTCGACAGGCACTCCACGGACGCGCCGCGATGGTGTGCGGTGGACCGCAGATGGTCGCACACACCCTGGAGCAGCTGACCACCGCCGGAATGCCCCCTGAACACATCAAGTACGAGCACTTCTACTACGCGGCCGCGAGCGAGCAGAGCGCCGAGGCCGCACTGACCAGGTCGCGAGGCAGCCAGTGACGAGCCACATGAACGAAGGGGCGGCCACCTACCGGTCGCCCGCTTCCATCCGGAACGAGACCTTCACCCGTCGCATGCGGGGCCTGGACGCGGAAGAGGTCTACGAGTACCTCGACCTGCTGGCCGACCAGGCCGAGGCAGCCGACATCGAGCGGCGCGAGATCCGCGCGGAGAACGAGCGACTCGCCGCCGAGCTCCAGCGCATGCGCAGAGAGCTGGATGAGTACGAACAGGTGGGCGACCGGGTGAACGAGCAGGTCGTCCAGCTCTTCAGCCAGGCCCAGCTGGTCGCCGAGGACATGGTCCAAGACGTCACCCGCGACGCGCAGGAGAGACTTGGCCACGCGCGTGCGCAGGAGGCCAAGATCCGTCAGGAGGCCGTCGACATCGCGGGCGAGGAGGTTCGTTCCTACGCGCGAGCGGCGCAGACGCAGATGCAGTCGATCATGGACTCGTTCGCAGCCCAGGTCGAGCGAATCGGGGAGGACGACTCCCACCGCGCCGACGACTCGGACCCCTGGGGCTCGACCAGCAGATGACGAGCCCAGATCCCCACGCCCGACGTCTCGGTGTCGGGCGGGCCGATGTCGCGCGCTTCCTGACCAACCCCAAGGCGGGCCTCGCCGCGGCCCTTGCCCTCGTGCTCGTCGTTGTCGCGGGCGTGGCCCTGAGCAGGGTCGATGCGGGCGCGGAGCCCACCGGCCGCACGACCCACGTCACCCTGTCGATGAACGGCATGCGCTACTCGCAGCCCACGATCGAGGTGCCGGCCGGCAACCGACTGGTGATCACGCTGCGCAACACCGACAAGAACCTCGTTCATGACCTGGCTCTGGAGACCGGCGAGAGCAGCGGCCGGCTCGCCCCCGGTGAGTCGACGAAGATGGACGTCGGCGTCGTGGCTGAGGACGTCGCGGGATGGTGCACGGTCGCCGGGCATCGTGAGATGGGCATGACCCTCGACATCCGCGTGACTGGGGCGGCCACACCGTCTGACGATGGCTCACCCGAGGCATCGAACGAGGGGGCCGGTCACCACGACGGCGCCGTGGCCGCGGCCACGGGCGAGGGCGACGCCGCGGAGGACATGGATCTGATGGCGGCCCCAGGACCCGGCTTCACCCCGTACGACGCCGAGCTCCCACCACTCGAGGAGCTCGGAAGGGGCGAGGTGCGCGAGATGACACTGACCATCTCCGAGAACGAGGTGGAGGTGGCGCCCGGGGTCAGGCAGAAGGTGTGGACGTTCGGCGACACGGCCCCCGGGCCTGTGCTGCACGGGGAGGTCGGCGACACCTTCGAGATCACCCTCGTGAACGACGGCACCGAGGCCCACGGGATCGACTTCCATGCCGGTGCCCTCGCGCCGGACGAGGTGATGCGTCCCATCCCACCGGGCGAGTCGTTGACGTACCGCTTCACCGCCACGCGGGCGGGCATCTGGATGTATCACTGCTCGGCGATGCCGATGTCGGTCCACATCGCCAACGGCATGTTCGGCGCCGTCGTCATCGAGCCTCCGGATCTGCCGAGCGTCGACCGCAGCTACGTGCTCGTCCAGTCCGAGCAGTACCTCGGCCCGCAGGGCGGAAGTGCCGACCCGGAGAAGGTGAGCCTCGAGCGGCCCGACACCGTGGTCTTCAACGGCTACCCCAACCAGTACGACCACAGCCCACTGCAGGCGAAGGTCGGGGAACGCGTCCGCACGTGGGTCCTGGCGGCAGGGCCGAACCGCGGGACTGCCTTCCACGTGGTGGGGTCCTTCTTCGACACCGTCTTCTTCGAAGGGGACTACCTGCTCGACGAAGGCAGCGAGGGCACCGGTGGCAGTCAGGCCCTGGGGCTGGCGCCGGCGCAGGGTGGCTTCGTCGAGATGACCTTCCCGGAGCCGGGTCACTATCCGTTCGTCTCGCACGCGATGGTCGACGCCGAGCGTGGCGCGCACGGCCACTTCGAGGTAACCGACTAGGCCCGCCTGGGCAGCCTGGGGCCGCGCATGCACGACCACGGGCGGTCACTCCTGTGAGCCGCCGAACCAGGTGGTGTAGATCCTGTCGTAGCCGCCGTTGCCCTCCAGCGAGGCAAGCACCTTGTTGATCGAGCGCAGAAGGTCGACGTTGCCGTTCTTCTTGACCGCCATGCCGTACTGCTCGCCGGTGTCGAACTCGGCCGCGACCTCGAGGTCGGGGTTGTCCGCCACCACGTCGCCGACGACGGTGTTGTCGTAGACGGCGGCGGCCACGGCGCCCGAGGTGAGGGCCTCCTGCATTGCGTCGGCGTCCTCGAGCGGCATCAGCTTCGCGGTCGACGGCGCGTTGTCGGTGACGTACAGCTCGCCGGTCGTGCCACTCTGCACAGCGATCCGCTCGCCGCCAAGGTCGTCGAGGGACCCGATGCCGGAGCCCTTGGCCACCACCAGTGCTTGTGAGGCGTCGAAGTAGGGGCTGGAGAAGTCGAGCACGCGGGCTCGCTCGCCGGTGATCGTCATCGCCGAGATCGCGACGTCGCACTGGTCGGAGTTGAGCGCGTCGCCGGACTGTATGGCGTCGAAGTCGGTGTCCTTCATCTCGAGGCGGAGGTCGAGGTCGGTTGCCACCTCGCGCACCAGGTCGATGTCGAAGCCGACCGGCTCACCGTCCTTCATCGACTCGAAGGGCTGGTACGGCATGTCGCTGCACACGGTCAGCGCCCCGCTCTCGATGAGCTGGGGAGCCCGCAGTGAGCTCGCGTCCGTCTCGCCGTCGGCCGCGCACCCGGCGGCCAGGGTCAGCATCAGCACTGCGCCGACAACGCGCGCGGCCCGAGTGGCTGGTGTGTACGTCATGTCAGTTCGCATTCACTGGGAGTGACTGGGTGAGGCTGAGCAGGGCATGCTCGGTGACTCGCACCAGCGCCTCCTTGGCGGACTCGCGCTCGCGGGCGTCGACGCGCATGATCGGTACCTCGGGGCGAAGCGCGAGCGCGCCGGCGACCTCTTCGAGCGTGTACTCCTTGGTGCCGTCGAACTGGTTGACCGCCACGATGAACGGCAGGCCCTTGGACTCGAAGTAGTCCAGGGGTGAGAAGGACTCTTCGAGCCTGGCAGTGTCCACCAGCACGATCGCGCCGATCGCGCCACGACACAGGTCGTCCCACATGAACCAGAAGCGGCGCTGGCCGGGTGTCCCGAACAGGTAGAGCACCAGGTCCTCTGCGAGTGTCAAGCGACCGAAGTCCATCGCCACGGTCGTCGTGGCCTTCGTCGGCACGGCGGCGAGGTCGTCGACGCCCTGTGACTCGTTGGTCACGAGCGCCTCGGTGCGCAGCGGCACGATCTCCGAGACCGAGCCCACGAGGGTCGTCTTGCCCACACCGAAGCCTCCCGCTACGACGATCTTCGTCGACGCGGCACTGCGCTGCGCGCTAGTAGGAGCGAAGTCCACGGAGGGTCCTTTCGATGAGCTCGATCCGCTCGTCCTTCGACGAGCTCTCGGTGATGGTGGCCTGCACCCGGACCAGGCCCTGCTGCACCAGATCGCCGAGCAGGACGCGGACGACGCCGATCGGCATGGACGCCAGCGCGGAGACCTCGGCGACCGAGCGCTGGTCGCACAGCTCGAGAACGCGCAGCGCACCGACACCGAGGTCAGGGTCGGCGCTCGCGTCGCGCGGGTGAATGCGCAAGGTCGCCTCCATCGGGAGGTCGACAGCGGCCTTCGTCCGCCCGGCGGTGATGGTGTACGGCCGGACGTAGCGAGCGGGTGCGACCGGATCGTCGTCCGGTCCGCAGGCGTCTTCGGGTGCCACGTCTGGTCCGCTCAGCTGCCCGCCGCGACGCGGGCCTGAGCCTGGACGGCCCTGCCCACGCGGTCGACGAGCAACGCCATCTCGTAGCCGACCTGGCCGATGTCCGCGGCTTCCTGGGTGAGGACGGCCAGGTTGGAGCCGTCTCCCACACTCATCAGCATCAGGTAGCCCTGCTCCATCTCCACGACGGTCTGCAGAACGGCGCCGCCCTCGAAGAGTCGGGCCGCCCCGACGGCCAGACTGGCCAGGCCGGACGACACCGCGGCGACCTGCTCGGCGCGATCGCTCGGGATGCTCGCGCTGCCCGCCATCAGGAGGCCGTCGGCCGACACGAGGACAGCGTGGGCCGCGTCGGGGACTTCGTCCACGAAGCGGGTGACGAGCCAGTCGAGATGACGGGCGTCGTTCGGAGCGGTGATCTCGGTCATCAGGAACCTGCTTCCGTCTACGAAGGGTCGGGTTGGGCGTTGGCCGCGGCGCGACCTCGTGTGACGCCGGACGCGTGCGCCGCGAGCCGAGCCCGGATGGCCTCGGGGTCGCGGACCTTCGCCGCAGGGCTCGTGGTCACTCCGCCCGGCACGAGCCGGCTACCCGGACGCCGCACGGGAAGCCCGGACTCGCTGACCTCCGGCTCCGCCGGCTTCTCCGCGAGCTGCTCGGCCATCTCCCAGCCCGCTTCGATCTCGGAGGTGCGCCACGGCTGCGCGTCGTCGTCCGCACTCAGCCAGGCAGAGCGCAACGACCGGAAGATCGGCGTGTCGAAGCCCTCGGGCCCCGGGTCCGTCCAGTCACCGTCGAGCGCCCCCTGCGGCTTCTCCGCCGGGGCGGACGCCTGGCCCGACGCGCGATCGCCCACGGCGACCGGCTCGGAAGCGCCGGCGGGCTCAGGCCCGTCGGCGGCCCTCGCGTCCGGGCCGGGTTCCGGCTCGGCGGCCGCCTTCTCGAGCGAGGCGTTCGGTGCCTCCGCCGCGAGGGCTTCCAGTCCAGCCTCGGCTTCCGGTACCGCATCGGCTTCCGGCGCAGCCTCCGCCGGCGGCGCGGGGTCGGCCTCCGACGCAGAGGCGACCTCCGGCGCACGGTCGGCCTCCGGCCCAGCGGCGGGCTTCTGGTTGCCGGCGCCCCCACGGCGCGTCGGCAGGTCGGTCGGCTTCTCGACGGGAGCGAGCGGCTCCGCCACCGGCTCATCGACCGGTCGGAGCGCCTTCAGGGCGGCGGCCGCCGTCAAAGGGGTGACCGGCGCCGGAGCACCCGTGGACGGGCCGATGGTGGCTCCGGGATTGCGCGGCGCCAGGCCCAGCGCGGCGTCGATCCTGTCCTTGACGTCCATCACGGGCGCCTTCTCCGCCTTGGCCTCGACTGCTGGCGTGCGGCCCGACGGACGGGGCTTGCGATCGGCCTTCTCGGGACGGGTCGGTGCCGCCTTCGGTGCCGCCGGCTCGGACACGGGCTTTCGAGAAGGGGGTGCCGGCGGCGGGGCCAGCTCGGGGAGGATCGCGACGGGCAGCAGCACCGTGACCGTCGTACCGCCCTCGTCGTTTGCGCGGAGCGACGTGCTGAGGCCGTGGCGCTGCGAGAGGCGACCGACCACGAAGAGACCCATCCGGCGAGCGGTGTCGGGGGTCACCTCGCCTCCGGAGCCGAGGCTCTCGTTGAGCTTCACCAGCTCCTCGGCGGGGATGCCGAGCCCTGCGTCCGCGATCTCGATCACCACGCCGTCGGCCGTTGTCGTCGACCCGACGGTCACGCTAGAGGTCGGCGGCGAGTAGGTCAGGGCGTTGTCGACGAGCTCCGTGAGCAGGTGGACGACATCGGCAGCGGCACCGCCATTGATCCGCACCGGGTTCGCGGAGCGGATCCGCACCCGCTGGTAGTCCTGCACGCCCGCCGTCGCCGCTTGCAGGGCGTCGCTCACGGTGAGCCCGTCGACCACCGCAGTCGAGGTCGGGGCGTCGGCAAGGATCAGCAGGCTGTCCGCCGTACGACGCATGCGGGCGGCGAGGTGGTCGAGCCGGAACAGGCTCTCCAGCCGCTTCGGGTCCTCCTCGTCGCTCTCGAGCCGCTCGATGAGGCCGAGCTGCTGGTTGACCAGCGAGGTGTTCCGGCGCGACAGAGTGACGAACATCTGGCTGACCTGCGACCGCAGGTTCGCCTCGCCGGAGGCCAGCACGACCGCCTGGCGGTGCATGTCGTCGACCGCCCTCGCCAGCTGTCCGATCTCCTCCTCGGTCGTGACGTCGATCGGCTCGATCTCGCCGGGCTCCTCACCGGCACGGATGCGAGCAACAGCCTCGGGCAGCCGCTCATGGGCAACCGCCAGCGCGCCCTCACGGACCCGCCGGATCGGGTTGAGAAGCAGACGCGAGATCAGCAGCGCGAGCAGGATCGCCGCGACGAGAGAGGCCAAGGTGACCGCGGCGTTCACGGCCGCGTCGGCCCGAGCCTCCGCAGCGGCCGCCTCGAGCTCCTCGTCGACGCCGTTCTGAAGGGTTCTGATGATGCTGTCGTAGTCGGCGTACGCTGCGTCGCCCCCGAGGTCGGTTCCACCGGTGCGAACGGTGCGGAACCGCTGCGCGTTCGCGGTGCGCAGCGATGCAACTTCTGCCTCGCTCGCGCCGAGCGCGCTGGCGAGGCGGTCGATCGCCGCGCCCTCGACCCCGAGCTCGGCGAAGAGCTCGAGTGAGCCGGTCTCACCGGTTCGCTCGGTAGCCACCAGCGCCTGCTGCATGGCTAGCGAGAAACGGCCGGCCAAGGTCTGTGAGAGAAGCTCGAGTCGTGGCTCGGGGTTGATCTGCTCGTTGACGACGGTGGAGATCAGCTGGGTCACGCCTGACTGGAGCTGGCGCAGCTGCGCCACCCAGGTACCCGGGCTGAGGGTGTTCGCGTCCTCGGCGCGCAGGGCCTGGCTGAGGTCCAGCACCGCGTCCACCTGGTAACGCTGCGCGGCGGTGAGGTCTGCGGCCTCCTTCGACTCGATCAGCTCATCCCCTGCAGTGCGGATGTCGGCGAGCGCCTTCTCGAGTGCTGCCTGGCTGCCCTTGTCGGTGCCGAGGGCAGCCACCATCGCCTGCTCAGCGGCTGTCAGGTAGTCGACTGCCGGCCGCAGCGCGGTGACCTGCTGCGCACTGGAGGCGGAGTTCGCCGCTTCGAGCAGATCGCTTTGGACTCGCAAGCCGCCGAGGGTGCCGGCGAGCAGGAGCGGGATGGCAAGGGCCAGCGCCACTTTGCGGCGCAACGGCCATGCGGACAGGGCCGATGCCGACACTCCACCACTTTCGGCAGGGCGCTTGGTGCTCATCACTCACCGAGCTCTCGGGATGGGACGCCGAACGAAGGCGCGCTGGGGGGTCAATTCGGTCAAAATAGGGTGATCGACCCGACGCATGCAGGCGATTCGTGGCAACTAGTCCCATCGGGGCATACGACGCCACCCGATCGAGGCAGAGACACGGTCGGGGCTCTCTGCGAGGTCCGCCGTCGTGGCCGCAGGAGGCGGGCAGGATCCAGCTGCTCCTGCCTCAGGTCGGCACGCGCCGCCTCATGCCCGCGCACAGGCGAGACTCGGCACGGGTCCTCACCTGAGTCGTTCGAGCAGGTGGTCGCCGACCCTCAGGGCGTTGGCCATCGCGGTGAGAGAGGGGTTGACCGCCCCGATGCTCGGGAAGAAGCTCGTGTCGACGACGTACAGGTTGTCAAGGT
>DATICF010000099.1:0-11201 GCA_035456965.1 Nocardioidaceae bacterium | reverse complement strand
AGCTTCTCGCCGATCTTGACCTGGGGCTTCGGCAGCCGCATGAACTTCATCTGCATCGACCGGCTGACGGCGTACCAGGTGGTGCCCTTCAGGCTCTCGC
The DNA here is from genome assembly GCA_035456965.1 of Nocardioidaceae bacterium. GTDB lineage: Bacteria > Actinomycetota > Actinomycetes > Propionibacteriales > Nocardioidaceae > Nocardioides_C. Next base: position 11,101 of record DATICF010000099.1, on the reverse strand, counting down.
CGGGGAACCGTCGCGCGAGCTCGCGGCGGACCTTGAAGCGGACGGTCGCGATGTCGACGATGATCAGCATGAACATCGCCAGCAGCATGAAGTTGCTGGTCGCCATCAGGCGCTGGTTGCCGGAGTAGCCCAGCACCAGGACCACCAGCATCGCGGGGATCATCAGCTCCAGGAACGAGAACCGGGAGTCGACGAAGTCGCGGATGAACCGGCGCACCGGACCCTTGTCGCGCGCGAGGTAGTACCGCTCGTCGCCGGTCTTCATCGCCTGCCGGACCTTGCGGCTCTGCTCGGAGCGCTGCTGCCGCTGCTGCGCGGCCATCTCCCGACGCGTGCGCGGCGGCTTGGCGCGCGCCCGGGCAGCGGCCTCCGCCTCCTTGCGGCTCGGCGTGGGACGACCCTTGCCACCTTGCTTGGGGGTGGCCTCGGTCGACTGGTTCTCGGTCTTGCTACGGCGGAACAACGGCTGGCTTCCTACTGCGGACAGGACGCCCGACCCGTGCGATCGGGGACGCTCCAACCCTACCGGCAGCCCCGGCGAGCGGCCGCAGCGACGGCAGGGCACTGGACCGGCTAAAACCACGGGTGAGCGGCTGGCCCCGGTCGTCTAGGGTTGGCTCATGAGCCTCATGAAGCGCATCAGCCTGATCTTCCGGTCGAAGGCGAACCAGGCCCTCGACAAGGCCGAAGACCCGCGCCAGACCCTCGACTACAGCTACCAGCGGCAGCAGGACCTGCTGGTCAAGGTCCGTCGCGGAGTGGCTGACGTCGCGACCAGCCGCAAGCGGGTCGAGCTGCAGATCAACCAGCTCGAGCAGCAGTCCAACAAGCTGCAGTCCCAGGCCGAGAAGGCGATCTCCGTCGACCGCGAGGACCTCGCCCGCGAGGCTCTGACGCGCAAGTCCGGGCTCACCACCCAGATCAACGACCTGCGGGTCCAGCACGCCCAGCTCCAGGGCGAGGAGGAGAAGCTCACGCTCGCCCAGCAGCGGCTGCAGGCGAAGGTGGAGGCGTTCCGCACCCGCAAGGAGACCATCAAGGCGACCTACACGGCTGCCGAGGCGCAGACCCGGATCAACGAGGCCATGTCCGGGATCGGCGAGGAGATGGGCGACGTCGGGATGGCGATCCAGCGGGCCGAGGACAAGACCGCGCAGATGCAGGCCCGGGCCGGCGCCGTCGACGAGCTCATCGCCTCGGGCGCGCTCGAGGACGTGACCGCGATCGGCCGTGGGGATGACATCGCCCGCGAGCTCGACGCGATGTCGAAGGAGTCCGACGTCGAGGCCGAGCTGGCCGCTCTCAAGTCGGGCTCCTCCCCGTCGCCCGGCGCCATCGAGGGTGGCAACAACACCCAGGCCACCCCGGCGCAGGAGGAGCGCCAGAAGGAAGAGGGCCAGGCATGATCGTGCGCATCCTGGGTGAGGGCCAGTGGGAGGTGTCCGACGAGCACCTCGTTGAGCTCAACAAGCTCGACGAGGCCGTCGAGAAGGCGGTCGAGAGCGGTGATCAGGTGACGTTCTCCCAGAGCTTCAGCGCGCTGCTCGACAGCGTCCGCACTGAGGGCACGCACCTTCCCGACGAGACGTTGCACGACTCCGACCTGATCCTGCCGCCTTCGGACGCCTCGCTGGAGGAGGTCCGTGAACTGCTCGAGGACGAGGGGTTGATACCGGGCTGATGGCCAGGACACGTTTCATCAAGGACACCGGGCTCACCGCCCGGATGACCCTCGTGATGTTCCTGCTCGGGGGTCTGTTCGTCGCGCTCGTCGTGACGATGATGTACATCTTCAGCGACTTCTGGCTCCTCATCGGCGTCATCGGCCTCGGGGTCGCATGGTTCCAGTGGTACAACTCCGACACGATCGCTCTCAAGGCGATGCGCTGCCGGGTGGTCACGCCCGAGGAGGCGCCGGAGCTGCACGGCATGATCGACCGACTGTGCGCCATGGCGGACATGCCCAAGCCCCGGGTCGGCATCTCCTACACCGACCTGCCCAACGCGTTCGCGACCGGCCGCTCGCCCGAGCGCTCAGCGATCTGCGTCACCACAGGCATCCTCGACCGGCTGACCGCCGAGGAGCTCGAGGGGGTGCTCGCGCACGAGCTGTCCCATGTTGCGCATCGTGACGTCCTGGTCATGACGATCGCCTCGAGCGCAGGCATCGCTGCGGGGATGATCACGCGCGGGGCGCAGTACGGCGCGATCTTCGGGCGCGGCAACAGCAACAACGGCGCCGGCGCCGTGGGCTTCCTCATTGCCTTGGTCGTCAGCCTCGTCGTGTACGCCATCAGCTTCTTCCTGACGCGCCTGCTGTCCCGCTACCGCGAGCTGTCGGCCGACCGGGCGGGGGCCTACCTCACCCAGAAGCCCTCCGCGCTGGCTTCGGCGCTCACCAAGATCACCGGCGAGATCGCCGCGATACCCCAGAAGGACCTGCGCTCGTCACAGAGCATGAATGCCTTCTTCATCGCTCCCGCCATCAGCGGCGCGAGCATGAAGACCCTGACCTCCACCCACCCCTCCCTCGAGCAGCGGCTCGAGCAGCTCGCGAAGGTGTCCGCGGAGCTCGGTCGGCCCACCGATGGAGGCTTCCCGCCTCAGGGCTTGGACCGGTGAGCTTCTGGGACTCGATCCTGGGCCGCCGCAAGCCGGTCCAGGCGAACCTCGACGCGCTCTTCGCGCTCCCCGGGGCAGGGATCACCCTGCAGACGGCCGCGGGGTTCAACGCCACGGGTGTCGGCTCGGTCTGCTACCGGGAGGCCGAAGGTGCCGCCTTCGCCCAGACCCAGGCCGACATCGTCGCCCTCCTCGACGCCGATGACGGCCCGGCCGTGGAGCGCTCGGTCGACGAGTACGGCTACACCTGGCTGCTCACGCGGCAGGACCCCTCCGACATCGCTGCCCTCGTGACGGACCTGCACGCGGTCAACACGACGTTGGAGGCGCAGGGGTTCGGGCCGGGCCTGCTCTGCTCGCTGATCGGGTTCGCCGACGCCTCCGGTCGAAGGCTGGGCCTGGTCTACCTCTACAAGCAGGGCACCTTCTATCCCTTCGCACCGCTCGACGGGCAGCGCCGTGACAACCTGCTCGAGATCCAGGTCCGCGACCTGCTCGCCGACGACCTCCCGATCGAGCCGCAGCTGCAGCGCTGGATGCCGGTCTGGGGCGCCCCAGGGCTCTGACCGGCTGGTGCCTCGAGGTTGGCGGTCCCGTAGACGTCACCGCCGAACGTGTCGAGGATGCAGCCGCCAGAGGACAGCTTCCTGGCGCAGACTTGTCGCCTTCGGGTCAGTCCTTGGCGCGGCTCCGCGCCTCGGGGCCGGGAAGGTCGAGCATCCGCTGAAGCGCGACCTTGGCCCATCTCTCGGTGTCGGCGTCGACCTCGATGACGTTCACCAGGTTGCCCGCAACGAGGTTCTCCATCGCCCAGACGAAGTGCGGCAGGTCGATCCGGTTCATCGTCGAGCAGAAGCACACCGTCTTGTCGAGGAACACGATGTCCTTGTCGGGGTGGGCCTGCGCGAGCCGCTGCACGAGGTTGAGCTCGGTGCCGATCGCCCAGGACGAGCCGGCTGGAGCAGCCTCGATGGTCTTGATGATGAACTCCGTCGAACCGACGAGGTCGGCTCGGGTCACCACGTCGTGAGTGCACTCGGGGTGGACCAGGATGTTGATGTCGGGGACCCGCTGACGCAGCTCGTCGACAACGGACGCTGAGAACCGTCCGTGGACCGAGCAGTGCCCCTTCCACAGCAGCACCTTCGCCGCCCGGATCTCCTCGTCGGTCAGCCCGCCGTTGGGCCGGTGGGGGTTCCAGACGGCGCAGTCGTCCAGTGAGAGCCCGAGCTTGAGCACCGCTGTGTTGCGACCGAGGTGCTGGTCGGGGAGGAAGAGCACCTTCGTGTCCGGGCCCTTCTGGTCGAACGCCCAGCGAAGCGCGACCTCGGCGTTGCTCGAGGTGCACACGGCCCCGCCGTTGCGGCCGCAGAACGCCTTGATGTCGGCGGAGGAGTTCATGTAGGTGACCGGGACGACGGAGTCGGCGACGCCTGCATCGGTCAGGGCGTCCCAGGCATCCTCGACCTGACCGAGGGCGGCCATGTCGGCCATCGAGCATCCGGCCGCGAGGTCCGGGAGGACCACCTTCTGCTGGTCGGAGGTCAAGATGTCGGCGGACTCGGCCATGAAATGGACGCCGCAGAACACGACGTACTCGGCCTCCGGTCGGGCTGCGGCCTCGCGCGCGAGCTTGAAGGAATCACCGGTGACGTCCGCGAACTCGATGACCTCGTCGCGCTGGTAGTGGTGGCCGAGGACGAAGACCCGCTCACCGAGTGCCTCTTTCGCAGCGCGCGCCCGCTCGACGAGGCTGGGGTCCGAGGCGGGAGGCAGTGTGCCCGGGCACTCGACGCCCTTCTCGGCGTTCGGGTCGGAGCCGTGCCCGAGGAACAACAGGGGGAGATGTGTTGTCGTCACTTCGACAGTATTTCAGACGGCCGGAAATACGCACGTCCCGCTCGGCCTGCGAGACCTCCGCGATCGGACCAGTCGAGCCCGACGGTGCCACTACGTCAGAGGAACTGTCCGCTGGGGATGTAGGGCATCGGGGGCTTCATGTCGCGCAGCGCGAGGTACCCGGTGCTGTGCAGGTCCATCCGGGCCTCCATGCCCACGTCCACCGCCCATTCGTTCTGGGCGGAGAGGTGGCCGATCTTGCACGTCGCATCCGGTGAGGAGGCGGCCAGCGTCTCCCACAGCAGGTCCCTGGCGGTACGACGGTTCGTCGCGGCCAGCAGGTAGGGGCCGCCGCCCGGGTCGACGTAGGCGTAGCCCGACCCTGTGGTGCGGTCCACGACGATCAGCCGGTACATCGAGGCAAGCAGCTCGTGGTCCACGCCGTGCGCGCAGTCGCGCACCGAACGGTCCACGGAGTTCATCAGGTCGACGTCCCCGGCCGATCCCTCACGGACCCGCTCGACCACCGGCAGCACCTGTCTCGGGACCGAGCCGATCATCACCATGGTCGGGTGCAGGGTGAAGCCGGCTCCCCGGTAGAGGCGCGACGCCTTCGTGTCCGCGGAGGCGGCGAGCATCCCGCGCAGACAGCCGCGACCGTAGTCGAGCGCGGCCTGGAGGAGCTGCTTGCCGACGCCCCGGCCCTGGAGTCCTGGTCGCACCACGAAGCTGGCGAGGATCCACGTCAGGTCACGCCTGAGCGCAGCCGCGACCCCGATCACGCCCGAGGCGTCCTCGGCCACCCAGCATCCCTCGGGGTCGTTGCTCAGGATGTGCTCCATCCGTCGGCGCCAGGCTGCCGACCTGGCCTCAGTCCGCGGCTGTGGCTCGGGCCAGCTGCGAGGCATGGTGCGCTGGTCCAGCTCGAGGAACCCCTCGTCGGTGAGCCGCTCGACAGCCCGGACGTCCTCGGGGCGCATCGGCCGGATGTAGTAGTCAGCGGGCACCGCGCCAACCTACCGAGCCGCTGCCCCCAGTGGACAAGGCAGGATGTCTTGTATGCGCGTCGTCATCGCTCCCGACAAGTTCGCCGGCACGCTCACGGCAGTCCAGGCTGCTGCGGCCATAGCCGAGGGCTGGCGCCGCCGCGCCCCCCACGACGAGCTGGACCTGGTGCCGATGGCAGACGGTGGTCCGGGCTTCGTCGACGTACTCCATGCATCACTGGGCGGGGACCTGCTCGCGCTGACCGTCTCCGGCCCGTACGGTGATCCGGTGCCCGGGAGCGTGCTGCTGGTCGACGGGACGGCGTACGTCGAGAGCGCCCAGGCATGCGGACTCCACCTGACCCCGGTCGACGAGCGCGAGCCCGAGGTGGCCACCACCAGAGGTGTGGGCGAGCTCATCGCGGCGGCCGTCGACTCCGGTGCCCGTCGCGTCGTGGTGGGTCTCGGCGGCTCTGGGACCAACGACGGGGGAGCGGGCCTGCTGTCAGCGCTCGGCGCCGAGGCATCCCCGGCGGATGCCCTGCACCGCGGGCCGAGCGGGCTGAGCGGCCTCGAGCACGTCGACCTGCGCAAGGCCCGCGAGCGGGTCGACGGCGTGGCTCTGGTGGCCGCGAGCGACGTCGACAACCCCCTGCTGGGCCTGATCGGCGCTACCAACGTCTACGGGCCGCAGAAGGGGGTCGCCGAGGACCGGCTCCAGGCCGTTGACGCCCTTCTCGAGAAGCTGGCGGCAGCCACCGACAAGAAGGTCGCCCTCACCAAGGGAGCGGGTGCTGCGGGTGGGCTGGGGTTCGGCCTGCTCCTGCTCGGCGCCACGAGGCAACCGGGTGTCGAGCTGGTCGCGGACGCGGTCGGCCTCGCCGAGAGGGCAGCGGGCGCCGACCTGGTCATCACCGGAGAGGGGGCCTTCGACTTCTCCTCCCGGTCGGGCAAGGTGCCCTACGGAGTCGCGGCTGTGGCGGCGCAGGCGTTGGCGCCGTGCATTGCGCTGGCCGGCAAGGTCCTGGTCGGATCTCGTGAGATGCGCGCGCTCGGCGTGGAGTCGGCGTACTCCGTCTCCGACCTGGTGGGGGAGGAGGCGTCGTTCGCGGATCCCGCAGGCAGCCTGGCCAGGCTCGCCGAGCGCACCGCGCGCACCTGGTCCCACTAGACCGCCCTCACCTGCCCCCTTCAGCCCGGCTCCTGGCCGGGTCTGGTGGGCCCGCTCCGGCGCGGCCCGGACGAGACGGCCTGCATGGGGCCTGGGACCAAAGTCCTCGAGGGGACGCGAGGGCTTGGGAATATCGCCGGATGTGCGACCATTGAACCTGCACAGAACTTTGTCTGAGCCCATGGGAGTCACAACGATGACCGAGCAGGTCGAAACCACCGAGTCGACGGTCCGCACCGACGGCATCAACCTCAGCGACGAGGCCGCCGCGAAGGTCAAGAGCCTTCTCGCACAGGAAGGCCGCGACGACCTCCAGCTACGGATCGCTGTCCAGCCGGGTGGCTGCTCCGGGCTGCGCTACCAGCTCTTCTTCGACGAGCGGAACCTCGACGGCGACATCGTGACCGACTTCGGCGGCGTGGCCGTGGTCGTCGACCGGATGAGCTCGCCGTACCTCAACGGAGCCGTGATCGACTTCGTCGACACCATCGAGAAGCAGGGCTTCACGATCGACAACCCGAACGCGACCGGCTCCTGCGCTTGCGGCGACTCGTTCCACTGAGCCCCGCTGACCAGACAGCAAGAGGCCCCCACCCGATGCGGGTGAGGGCCTCTTCTCTGACGTCTGCCGGGTCAGCCGAGGTGCTGGTCCAGAGCTGCACCGATCCGGGCAGCGGCCTCGTCGACCTTGATCGTGGGCTTCTTGACCTCGCGCGGGTAGTCCTCGAAGAGGATGCTCGGCGCCGGCTTCGTGGCAGCGCGTGCGGCCCGCTCTGCGGCGCTGCGGCGCTCGGGGAGGTGCAGCGCGGCCTCGACCGCGTGGCAGTCGGAGGTCATCTCGCTTGAGGTGGCGGCGTCGTCGTACGCCAGTCGCTGGTAGGTCATAGCATCAACGCTAGGTGTTACTCGCGGGTCGTCCTAGTTGTACCGGCGGGTAGTGTCCAAACCGGTCCAACCCGTCCAAACCACTTCGAGGTCATCCGTGTCCCTGCTCGTCACCGGCTCCATCGCCACCGACCACCTGATGTCGTTCGGCGGCAAGTTCTCCGACTCCCTCGTGGTGGACCAGCTCGACAAGCTGTCGGTGTCCTTCCTCGTCGACGACCTCGAGGTGCGTCGGGGCGGCTGCGCCGCCAACATCTGCTTCGGCCTCGGCTCTCTCGGCTTGCGTCCGACTCTTGTGGGCGCGGTGGGGGAGGACTTCGCGGACTACCGCTCCTGGTTGGAGCGCCACAACGTCGACTGTGACTCCGTGCACGTCTCGGAGACCAAGCACACCGCTCGCTTCGTCTGCACCAACGACGCGACGATGGCGCAGTTCGCATCGTTCTACCCCGGCGCGATGAGCGAGGCCCGCGACATAGAGCTCAAGCCGGTGGAGGAGCGGGTCGGCGGCGTGACCTACGTGCTCGTCGCACCGAACGACCCGGAGGCGATGCGTCGCCACACCCAGGAGTGCCGTGACCGCGGCTACCCGTTCCTGGCCGACCCGTCACAGCAGCTGGCCTTCGGCGACGGCGAGCTGATCCGCGACCTCATCGACGGGGCGGCGATCTTGTTCTCCAACGAGTACGAGTCGGCTCTCATCGAGAAGAAGACCGGCTGGTCGGCGGCCGAGATCCGCTCACGCGTCGGCACCTGGGTGATCACGCTCGGGGCTGCCGGTGTCCGGGTGGAGCGCGACGGCGACAAGCCCATCTACGTCCCTGCGGTGCCCGAGGTCGAGAAAGTGGAGCCGACGGGCGTCGGAGACGCCTTCCGCGCAGGCTTTCTCGCGGCGCTGGCGTGGGACCTGTCCCTGGAGCGCGCTGCCCAGCTCGGCTGCCTGCTGGCGGTTCACGTCGTCGAGAAGGTCGGCACGCAGGAGTACACCCTGCACCAGTCGGCCTTCGTCCGGCGCTTCGCCGACGCCTACGGCGAGGAGGCGGCCGCTGAGGTCGCCGCCCACGTCCGCACGCCACTTCCCTGACGCGGCTTCAGCGCACCCGCCGCACCAGGTAGCGGGGGGTCCCGTCGGCTGCGGTTCCCTCGCCGAGGTACTCCTGCTTCCGCATCCGGCACCACGCTGGTACGTCGGAGCGAGCGGCTGCGTCGTCGGCGACGACGGCCACGACCTTCCCGACGGGTACGTCGTCGATGTTGTTGGCCAGCCGGATCACCGGCAGCGGGCAGCGCATGCCGCGGCAGTCGAGGTCCAGGTCCGCCTCCGGAAGGGTCACTGCACCCCCGCCCTCTCACGAAGCCCGGCGACGACGTCCGGGAGCTCCCCGAGGAAGCGGTCGACCTCGGCCTCGGTCGTGTCCCGAGTCAAGGACACCCGCACGTTCCCGTGGGTCAGGGCTCCCATCGCCTCGAGGACGTGCGAGGGGGTGACCGTGGACGCCGTGCAGGCCGAGCCCGAGGACACCCCGAAGCCACGGCGGTCCAGCTCGGTCACCAACGCCTCTCCGTCCACGTAGAGGCACGAGAAGGTGACCAGGTGGGGAACGCGGTGCACGGGGTCGCCGACCACCTCCACATCAGGGATCGTGGCGGCCACGTGACGGCGGATCCGGTCGACGAGGGCGGTCTGGCGCGCGTTGACCTCCTCGCGCTCGGCGAGGCGGGCCTGAAGGGCCGCAGCCGAGGCCAGGGCAGCGGGGACGTTCTCGAACCCGCTCACCCGGGCGTCGACCCGGTCGTCGACGGGGAAGGGTGCACGCCAACGAGAGCCCTTGCGCACGAGCAGGACGCCTACCCCGGCCGGTCCGCCCCACTTGTGGGCCGACGCGGCCGCCGCCGACCATCCCGGAGGCAGGTCGGTGCGTGCGGCGGACGCGGCGAAGTCGACGAAGACCGGGACGTCCGCGTGCGACGCGGTGGTGCAGACCTCCTCCAGCGGCTGGAGCGTCGCCACCTCGTGGTTGGCCGACTGGACGGCGAGCACGCCCGCGTCCTGGGACAGTGCCGCGGCCAGCTCGTCTCGGGAGACCCGTCCCAGCTCGTCCACGCCGACCACGTCCGTCGTACCGCCCGCATGACGAGACCACCACGAACCGGCCTGGACCACTGCAGAGTGCTCGACGGCGGAACGAACCAGCCGGCTGCTGACCCGGCGGCGCCCCTCGAGCAGCCCCAGCACGCCGAGCTGAACGGCCTGGGTGCCGGAGGAGGTGAAGGTGACCTCGTCCTCCCGCACACCGAGACAGGAAGCCACCACGGCCCTTGCGTTGTCGAGCAGGAGCCGGGCGTCTCGGCCCTTGTGATGGAGGCGAAGCGGGTCGGCGAACCCGGCGTCGAGGGCGCTCAGCAGCACCTCACGGGCGGCGGGGTGGAGAGGCTCGGACGACGCCGCGTCGAGGTAGCCGCCCGATGAGACCCCGTTCGGCCCGGTTGCCTTGGTCACAACCCCGAACTTACCCGCCCACCTCGTCTCCAACGGACCTTGCCTCAGTAGTAGGGTTCGGTCTCGACCGTCGTAATTGAGAGAGAGGCTCGTTCGTGGGTCTGCAACTCCCCAAGCGTGCTCAGAGGATGCGCGCGCGCGTGGGCACCATGGCGCTGGTGTCCGCAGGTTTGCTGTTCCTGGGCGCCTGCTCCACCGAAGACCAGGAGCAGATCAGGCGGCTGGCGATGCCAGAGCCGGCAACCGACCGGGCGCCGCTGATCGACGAGCTCTGGCGCTGGAGCTGGCTCGCGGCGATTCTCGTCGGCATCTTGGTGTGGGGCCTGATCCTCTACGCCGTGTTCAAGTACCGCCGTCGCAGCGACGACGAGGTTCCGGTGCAGACGCGCTACAACCTGCCGATCGAGATCCTCTACACCATCGCGCCGGTCGTCATGGTGCTGGTGTTCTTCTACTTCACCGTCGTCACGCAGAACGACGTCCTCGCACAGGCGTCGGAGACCGAGGACGCCGACCACACCGTCAAGGTCGTGGGCCAGAAGTGGTCGTGGACCTTCAACTACATGGAGGAGGACGCGGTCGACGGCCTGAACGTCTACACGGCCGGCACGCCCGCAGAGCTCCCCACGCTGGTCCTCCCCGTCGACGAGTCGGTCGAGGTCCAGCTCTCATCGCCCGACGTGATCCACTCCTTCTGGGTCCCCGCGTTCCTCTTCAAGATGGACGTCGTTCCGGGTCGCGACAACAGCTTCTCGTTCACGCCCACCAAGGAGGGCAGCTACGCCGGCAAGTGCGCCGAGCTGTGCGGCACCTACCACTCGCGCATGCTGTTCAACGTCGAGGTGGTCAGCAGCACGGAGTACGACGAGTACCTCCGTGGACTCGAGGAAGAGGGCAACGTCGGTGTCGCGCTCGGTGGGTCTGACGCGACCACCCAGGCGGGCCGTGAGGACGAGGTCCAGGACGAGCTAGGAGAATCCGAGTGACCGGCGCAGCATTCGAGGCGCGGGGCGCCTACGCCGACCGCAAGCCCCTGGGGCAGCAGGTCGTCAGGGTCCTGACGACCACCGACCACAAGCTGATCGGCAAGCTGTACCT
>DATICF010000098.1:0-16392 GCA_035456965.1 Nocardioidaceae bacterium | reverse complement strand
GCGACGGCGCGAGCGACGAGCACGCGGGCTCGGGTCGCGTCGTCGCCCGCGTCGCTGGCCGCGTGCCTGGTCTTGTCGTCGGTCGCGTCGTCGGTCGCGTCGTCGACGAGCAGCGCCGCGGCCTCGTCCAGCATCGACTGGGCGATGACAGGCTCTCCCTGCAAGGTTGCCGCCCAGGCAGCCATCGCGTGGGCGCGGGCCCGGGTGGCGGGGTCGGCCTCAGCGACGGCGGACGCGCGCGCCAGCCAGTACCGGGCCTCGCTCAAGCGCCCGGTCACCATCCAGTACGGCTCCAGTGAGATCACCAGCTCGAGGGCCTGCGCCGCGTGCCGCGGATCATCGGCCGCGTGGTGAAGCGCCTCGCGCAGGTTCGCGTGCTCGCGGCGCAGGGTGCGGAACCACTCGACCTGCTCGGGGCTGAAGAGGGCGGCCGTGGCGTCGTTGACAAGGTCGACGTACCACGCGAGATGCCGGTCGCGCCCGGTCTGCTGCTGGTCAGTGGTCAGATGCTCCGCGGCGTACTCACGCAGAGACTCCAGCATCCGGAAGCGGACGTACGACGCGCCGTCGTCCTCGCGGGTGAGCACCGACTTCTCGAGGAGCCCGTCGACGAGGTCGAGCACGTCCGCGCGGTCGATGCCGTCGCCGGCGCACACCGCCTCGGCGGCCTCAAGAGGGAACCCACCGGTGAAAACCGACAGGCGGGCCCAGAGCAGCTGCTCGTCGGGGGTGCACAACTCGGTGCTGGCCTCCAGGGAGGCGCGCAGGGATCGCTGTCGGGGCGGCGCGTCCCGGGCGCCCTTGGAGAGCAAGCGCTGCCGGTCGTCGAGCCTGCCGAGGATGCCCTGAGGTGACAGCACCAGGACCCTGGCCGCCGCGAGCTCGACGGCGAGCGGCACCCCCTCCAGCGCATCGCACAGCCCCGCGATGGCTGCGGTGTTCTCCTCGGTGAGACGGAACGACGGCAGGGCGGCGGCTGCTCGCGCGGCGAAGAGCGCCCGCGCGTCATCGGCGGTGAGTGGCCCGACCGGGACGACGACCTCACCGGTCACGCCGAGGTGCCGTTGTGACGTCGCCAGCACCCGCAGCCGCGGTGCCGTCGTGAGCAGCACACCTACCAGCTCCACCACTGCGTCGAGCATCGCCTCGCAGCCATCGAGCACCAGCAGGCCTGCACGGTCCGCGACCGCCGCCGCGACGTCATCGGCCCCTGCGGCGCCGAACGGCAGCTGAACCTCCAGCGCTCCGGCCACCGAGTGCCCGAGGAGGTCGGGATCGACCAGGTCGGCGAGCTCGACGATCCACGTCTCCTCGCGGCGTGCCCGCTCGTAGTCCGCCGCCGCGGCACGCGCCAGGGTCGTCTTGCCGATCCCGCCCTGCCCGGTGAGCGTGACCAGCCGTGACGCACCCAGTGTGCGGCGCAGCTCGGCGAGCTCTTGGCGGCGCCCCAGCAGCGGCTCACCCGGACGTGCCGGCACGACGGTCGGCCACGGATAGGTGATTGTCTGCGTCGGGTGGCGCACGGTGTCCTCGAACCTCCTTCAACCTCTGCGCGCCGGTGACCGTCGGCGACCGGCTGCTCGTCTGGTAGCTGGCCGTCCGCTGACCGCTCGCCGTCGTCTAGTAACCGGTGGGCTTCGCCGAACCGAAGTCGTAGGGCAGCGGCGGCGCATCGTTGTAGTGCTCCTTGCACCACTGGTCCCGGGGGCCGGACGACGTGAGCGGCGCGACGTAGGACTGTGTCTCGAGCAGCGTCTTCGCCGCGGCCACGGACTCGGCCTCGATCGACTCGGCGACGAGGGCACGCGCCTCCGGTGTCGGCGCCGACACCAGCGCCTCGGCGTTGCGCCAGGCGCCTTCGCGCCACCCGGAGACCATCTGGAACAGCGCGAGGTTGCTCAGCCCGAAGGCGTCGTTGGCGTCGTCGGCGGTGGGATCGAACCGGGCCGCGATCTCTGCCAGCAGCGGCTCGGTGGCGGTGTAGAGCCACTTCTCGACCGCGTCGTAGTCGCCCTTGCGCGACGACCCGTCAGGCGCGACCAGCCCGACGCCGGCGAGGACGTACGCCAGGTCTCGGTTGATGTGCGCGTTCATGCCGAGAAGCAGGCTGCCGGATCCGCTGACCCGCTTGTCCCGCGACGCGTCGAAAGCGATGCGCCACGCCTCCGGCACCGATTCACCCGAGCGGTAGCCGTAGTAGGCGTCGGTGTAGTACCTCGCGAAGACGGCGTCCTGGTGATTGGCGAACGGAACGTCCTCGTAGTAGCCCTCGATGTCCCTGCTCCACCCGTAGGTCTGTGTCATCCGCAGGTAGGCGCGGGAGAAGACCGCATCGTGTGAGCAGCTCGCCGCTGTGTCGTCGGCGATCTTCGCCAGCTCCTTGAGCGTCGCCTTGAGGCAGTTGTCGCGGCCCGCGACGCAGTCGTTCTCGCTGGTCGGCACGAACTCCTCGGTCCAACCTGCGAGCTGAGTCGACCACGGCACGTGGGGCTGCTTGGTGGACGCCGACGCGGCCGGGCCGCCGACGAGCAGCGCGGCGACGAGTGCTCCCGTCAGGACTCCGATCGCCCAGCGGGCACGGCGAATCAAGGACTTCGCGGACAACATGGCTCCCTCCCCAGGCAGCGCGATGCGCATCCACCATTGTGCACAAGTGGCGCGTCCTGTCTCGGGGGCTGGCCCGATCGGTCTAGCCCTTTCGGGCTAGTGCTGGGGCTGCTGGCGGGGTTGCTGGCGGGGTTGCTGGCGGGCTGGTGGCCGGCTACTGACCCTGTCGTTGCGCGGCCACCCACGCGGCCAGCTGTGTCCGAGACGTGAAGCTGAGCTTGCCGAGGATGCTGGCGACATGCCCCTCGGCGGTGCGCCGCGCCATCACCAGTCTTTCGGCGATCTCGCGGTTGGTCAGCCCCTCGGCCACCAGTTCGGCGATCTCGCTCTCCCGCCGGGTCAGCCGGACCTCCTCGCCACCTGTGTCCGCGGCAGTCGGCGTCGGCGTACGTCGACCGAGGGCGATCGCGACTGCGTCGTCGAAGCGCCCCGTCGCCCCCTCGTCGAAGGCCCGGTCGAAGGCGGCATCGCCAAGCGCCTCACGGGTTCGTGCGAGGCAGTGGTCGTGGTCCTCGTGCAGGTGACCGAAGAGACTGGCGCCGATCGAGCCGAGCGCGGCCTGCACCGCCCCGAGGAGTCGCGCGGCCTTCGCGGACCGGCCGGCGTCGGACTCGGTCCATGCGACCACCTCGACCGACATCGCCATCCCCATCCGGTCGCCGAAGGGCTCCTTGAGCTGGAGCACGTCGCGTGCATACGTGCGTGCCTTCTGCCCGCGCCCGAGCTGCCACTGGGCCAGGGCTTGCACCCATCGCGCCAGGGCTGCGCACCAGCGTTCGGAGGCCGCCTCGCTGAGGGTGATGCACTCTTCGGCGTACGCCATGGCCTGTTCCTGGTCACCCAAGGTGGCATGCACCGTGGCGAGCTGGACGAGGGCGAGCGGGACGCCGAAAGGGTCGCTGCCTTCCCGGTGCAGCTCCAATGCCTCCTCGAGCAGCGGCAGAGCCGCGGCGGGTTCGCCCCAGAACGCCGAGGCGAGAGCCAACCCGTGAAGGGCGTGTGCGCGCCAGGTGGAGCTCCCGGCCGCTGTCGCCTCGGCTAGCGCCTCCTCCAGCAGCGGCCGGCCTACGTCGATCTGCCCCTGGAGAACGGCCAGCCGGCCCGCGACCTCCAGGCCTGCCGCCCGAACGACGCTGAGCTCGGTGCGCTCGTCGTCCCTCCGTGTGGGCAGCTGGGTGAGCAGCCGCTCGACCCACGTCCGGCCCTCGCCGAAGCGGCCCACCATCACCCAGTGATGCTGCAGCGCGGTGGCCATCTGGAGGCCTTCGACCGCGTCGGCCGGGTCGTGCGCCAGCCGGTCGAGCGCCGCGCGGAGGTTGTCGTGGTCAGCGCGCAGCCGGGCGAACCAGTCGACCTGAGACGGACCGAACACCTCCCCGGCGGCTGCCGCGGCCAACCCGGCGTACCAACCGCGATGCCTCGCAGCGTACGTCGCGGCGCCGTCCGTCTCGGCCAGGCGCGCGTCGCCGTACTCGCGCAGCGACTCCAGCATGTGGAAGCGCGCCATGCCCGCGATCTCGACCGGCTCGCGTACGAGCACCGACTTGGCCACCAGCCCGTCGACGACGTCGGGCAGCACCGCGGCGGGCAGGTCGTCGTCGCAGGCAACGGCCTCCAGCGCCGCGAGGTCGAAGCCGCCGCTGAACACCGAGCCCCGGGCCCAGACCAGACGCTCTCGCGGCTCGAGCAGGTCGTGGCTCCAGTCGAGCAACGCCTGCAGGGTCTGTTGCCGGGGGAGGGCTGCTCGGTTCCCTCGGGTGAGCAGGGTGAAGCGGTTGCAGAGCCGGTCGAGAATCTGCTCGACGGTCATCGACCGCACCCGCACCGAGGCAAGTTCGATCGCGAGCGGCATCCCGTCGAGGCGCCGGACCAGCTCGGCCAGAGCGTCCTGGTTGGCGGCCGTGACCTGGAACGACGACCAGCTCGCCTTGGCGCGGTCGACGAAGAGGCGGACCGCGTCGTAGTGCATCAGCGCCTCGGGAGAGCCGGCCTGGCCCGGACCGGGCATCGGCAGCGGAGGCACGCTGAGCACCAGCTCGCCGGGCAGCGCCAGTGCGTGCCGGCTGGTGACCAGGATCTGGACGCCCGGGCAGCTGGACAGCAGTTCTGCGGCCAGCGCAGCAGCCGCCTCCTGCACGTGCTCACAGTTGTCGAGCACGAGCAGCAGCTGTCGGTCGCGCAGGTGTGCGACGAGGCGATCGGTGGGGCTGCCACGCTCGGTGGACCGGAGCCCAAGCGCGCCGACAACGGCCTCGGGGACCAGCTCGGGCACCTGCACGGAGGCCAGCTCCGCGACCCACGCGCCATCAGCGAGGTTGCGCTCCTGGTCCGCTGCGGTGCGGAACGCCAGCCGGGTCTTGCCGATGCCGCCTGGTCCGAGCAGAGTCACCAGTCGGTGCGTCGCGAGCCCTGTGCGCACCGAGGTGAGCTCATGCCTGCGACCCACGAAGCTCGAGAGCTCCGCGGGCAGGTTGCTCCGCCGTTCCGATGTGTTCCCGCCCATCGCACGGCAAGCGTAGTCCGCTGGCGAACCCAGCTGGGGGAGTCGCCAAGGCGGGTCGCCGCGGGCGCGGCGGGGCGGTTGCTGGGCGGTTTGTGGGGCGGTTGTGGGGCGGTTGCGGGGCGGTTGCGGGGCGGTTGCGGGGCGGTTGCGGGGCGGTCTGCGGGGGCTAGCCGACGTCGTCGCCGGTGTCGAGCGGCCTCCAGATCGTGAACTCCGGCTGGGATTTCGCCCCGGCCCGCTCCATGACGCCCCCGATCTCCGGGGCCGAATCGAAGAAGCGCCGGAATGACTGCTCGTCGGGCCACTCGTCGACGACCAGGACCCCTTCCTCGCTTCCGTAGAAGTGGTGGGAGATGAGGCCGTGCCTCTTCGCCTTTATCGCGATGTCCTCGAGCAGCTTGTGGTCCTCGCGCTCGAGCTTGTCGGCATCTGCGCTGACCCGCATGGTCATGAGCACACTCATGAGACCTCCTCGTCTCGGGCGCCGACCTGGGAAATGCGCCAACAATCCACCGTCTCTCTGCTCGCGCGGAGATGCCATAGCCCGCATGGGCCGTGAGCGGTGTCCAGCGACCCTGCCCGGCCCTGCCGGCCCTGCCCGGCCCTGCCCGGCCCTGCCCGGCCCTGCCCGGCCCTGCCGACCCCGCCGACCCTGCCCGGCCCTGCCGATCCGGCCGCCGCAGGGCACGCAGGGCTCCGAGATGCTCTCGGAGCCCTGCGTCGTCTGTGGGTGCTCGCCTCGTCCGGCGGCGTCGGCTTTCAACGGCGATGCCGAGCGGCACCTCGGGCGGCGGCGTCCAGAGCGGGCCGTGCCTTGTCGGCTGTCACGGCTGTCACGGCTGTCACGACGGCCGGCTCGACCTCGTTGCGGCGGATCAGCGTCAGCGCCGCGACGATGCCGAGACCGGCGATGACCGCCCCGACGACGAAGGACGACGAGAAGCCGGTCACGAGCGCGTCCGGAAGGGCGGACCCGGAGGCGACCGCGTCCTCGGTGCGCGATGTCGCGATCGTCGAGAGGATGGCGATGCCGAGCGCGCCCCCGACCTGCTGCGAGGTGTTGATCAGTCCGGACGCGAGTCCTGCCTCCCGAGCCTCCACTCCCGCCAGTGCGGCGATCGAGATCGGCACGAACGAGAACCCGACGCCGACGCCGATGAGCAGGAACCCGGGCATCAGGTCGCCGAGGTAGCTGCCGCCTGCGGACACCTGGGTGAAGTGCACAAGGCCTGCGGTGAGCGTGGCCATCCCGAGCACCAGGACCCGCTTTACCCCGAGGCGGGTGACCAGCTGCGAGGCGACGGCCGACCACAGGATCGCCGTCCCTGCGACCGCGAGGTAGGCGACGCCGGTCTTCATGGCCGAGTAGCCGAGCACCTGCTGCATGTACAGGGTCAGGATCAGGAACATCGAGAACATCGCCGTACCCAGGATGAAGCCCGCCACGTTGGCGCCGCTGACGGTGCGGGTCCGCAGGATCCCGAAGCGCATCAGGGGATCCGGATGCCGGACCTCCCAGGCCACGAAGCCGCCCAGCAGTGCCAGCGCTGCGACGAAGAGGGCCAGGGTCGAACCTGCCAGCCAGCCGTCCTGGCCGGCCTGGGTGATTCCGTAGACCAGGGTCGAGAGGCCGCCGGTCACGAGCAGGGCCCCCGTGAGGTCGAACCTCTGCACGCGTGCGTCCCTGCTCTCTCGCAGCAGGACCGGGGCCAGGGCGAGCCCGGCGAGGCCCACGGGAACGTTGACGAAGAAGATCCACTCCCAGCTGAGGGTGTCGGTGAGGACCCCGCCGAGGAGGACGCCGGCCACGGCGCCGAACCCGCCCACCGCGCCCCAGGCACCCAGCGCCTTGTTGCGCTCGTCTCCCTCGACGAAGGTGGTCGACAGGATCGAGAGTGCCGCGGGCGTGATGATCGCCGCCCCGAGGCCCTGGAGTGCACGTGCGCCGATCAGTGAGCCTTCCGACCAGGCCAGGCCCGCCAACAGCGAGGCGACGGTGAACACGGCGATGCCGCTCAGGAACACGCGCCGTCGACCGAACATGTCGGCCGCCCTCCCGCCCAGGAGCAAGAGGCCGCCGAAGGCCAGAGCGTAGGCGCTGATCACCCAGTGGAGGTTGCCCTCCGAGAACCCCAGGTCGACCTTGATCGACGGTAGGGCGACGTTCACGATCGCGATGTCCAGGACGACCATGAACTGGACCACGCACAGGAGTGCGAGGGCCAGCCACTTTCGCTGATTTCGCTGGTCTGTCGTCATCATGGTCCACTTCCTTTCGGTAGAGCAGTCGATGCTTCGACGCTAGAAGTGCCTACTTCTTTTTTGCAAGGACTACCTTCCAGAAACACAGGACCAGTGGTACGGTCGTGGCATGGCCAAGCGGTATGACCAGTACTGCCCTTTGGCGCGCGCGCTCGACCTGGTCGGCGAGCGATGGGCGCTGCTCGTGGTGCGCGAGCTCATGCACGGGCCCAAGCGCTACAGCGACCTGGCGGAGGGGCTGCCCGGGATCGGGACCAACATCCTCGCCACCCGCCTGCGTGACCTCGAGGCCTGCGGTGTCGTGGTCAGGCGGACCTTGCCGCCACCGGCCGCGTCGAAGGTCTACGAGCTCACCGACTACGGACGCGAGCTGCGCCGGGCCATGCGAGAGCTGGCGCTGTGGGGTGCTCGCTCACTCGGCCCGCCCAACCTCGATGCCGGCTTGTTCGACGGTTGGCTCGCGAACGCGCTGGACATCGTCCTCGCCCCGATCGCACCTTCGGGCCGCTTCGAGTTCCGCGTTGGTGCCGAGGTGGCCTCGCTGGTCGACGGTGAGGTCGTCCGCGCCCCGATCGAGAGCCCGGACGTGGTGGTGGAGGCCGACCCCGAGGCGCTCTACGACATGTTCGTGGACGGACGCTTCGACGGCGTCGACATCACGGGCGACCGTGAGCTGCTCACGCGGCTCGTCGAGGTAGCCCCGCGAGCAGTCGAGATCCCTGCCTCGGCCTGAGGGCGGTCCGGCCCGCGAGATCAGGTCACGGGTGCGACGGGCCTTGACGAAGTCAGCTTCGTGCACCCCCGCGCACCTGGCGCGGTACCTGAGGCGGCTGCGGCCTCTGGTGGCCGAGCTCCCCGCCGATCCGTCCGCCGTAGGGCCTCCCGTGGTCGGCGTACTCCTCGCGGTGGAAGGACATCGTCCAGTCGCCCACCTCGAGCCGCGTCCCGGTGCGGAGCATCGCCTTCTCGACCGGAGCGCCGTTCACCCGGGTGCTTGGACGTGGGGCCAGGCTGAAGACGACGTACTCGTCCCACTCGTCGTGGCGGACCTCGGCGTGCCGGGGAGCGAGTCCGGGAAGGCGGACGTCGTTCTCGGGGGCGCTGCCGATGGTGGTCACCTCTCGTGTGAGCCGGAAGACCGGCGGCACGTCGTCCGGGCGCGGGTGCGGGTTGTGGGCCATGACCAGGCGGGGGTTGCCGCCGTGGTTCGGGTCGTGGGTGGTGGTCGGGTGTCGCCGGCGGCGCAGGAACGTCGGTGCGGGTGGCCACACGGTCGTCGGTGGCGCCAGGTCGCCTGCGGGCAGGGCGCCTGCGTTGCCGGTCTGCGCACGTCCGCGCGCCAGAGACAGGACGCCGGCGGTTCGCTCGATGCGGATGTGCTTGGACCGGGTCACCCGCCGCTGCAGCCACGAGGTCCGGCGAGCCCCGAGGGTGACCAGCGGCCCCGAGGGGTCGACCACCGTGACCGACAGGCCGTGCTGGGCCAGGCCCTCGGCGATTCCCCTGATGGCTTCGGCGTCCTGGCGGCTCGCGAACACGAACGAGTCGTCCATCCGCAGCTCCAGGGCGGTGCCCGACCCGGTGAGGTGCCCGGTGACGGTGCGCGCACCGGGCACGTTCACGGAGAACGTCAGGTCGGCGTCCAGAGACAGCTCCATGAGGGCACCTCAGCCCTGGCCGTGGCCGTTGCTCGACTCGTGGTCGCGGGTGGTCACCTGGAGGGTCCCGTTGAGCTTCCACGTGGCGCGGGGGGCGTCGGGACCGGTGTCCCGTGGCACCTCGACCGCCATGTCGATGAAGCTGTAGTTGATCGCTGCCTGCCGCCCGGTGAGGAACGACCACATCTCGCGGCCGAGGTCGGTCCAGTCGAGAACTTCCTCGGACCTGCGCTGCTCGATTGCCATAACTGACTCCCTGGTAGTTCGACGTTGTCGAATGGACTTCGATACTTTCTTCGACAACGTGTTGAGGTTTATGATCCCAGCATGAACACACGGCCGCCGGTTGCGCAAGACCTGACGATCAGCGATTTGGCCAGGAGGACCGGGCTCACCCCTGCGACGTTGCGCGCCTGGGAGAGCAGATACGGCTTCCCCGTTCCCTCGCGACGGGCCAGCGGGCACCGCCGGTACGACGAGAGCGACGTCCTGCTCGTCAAGGAGGTCCTGCGGCGACGGGATGCCGGCGTGAGGCTCGAAGCGGCGATAGCGGAGGCCGACGGGTCGCGCGCCGTGCTGACCACGCCGACGACCTCGGTCTTCGCCGAGCTGCGGCGAAGTCACCCGCACATCGCCCCGCAGCGCCTCCGGAAGTCGACCCTGCTGGCGCTCACCTGGGCGATGGAGGACGAGTACTGCGCCAGGGCGCAGCGGCCCCTCCTGTTCGGGGCGTTCCAGGAGGAGCGGTTCTATCGCCAGGCCGAGCCCCGCTGGAGGGAGATGGCCCGCACCGCCCGGCGCACGGTGGTCCTCGCGGACTTCACCGGCTCGGTCAGTGGGCCGCCGACCGGCGTCGACTTCGTGCACCTGCCGGAGCAGGCCCCGATGAGGCGCGAATGGGCACTCGTCTGCGACGCGCCCGACTACACCGCTGCACTTACCGCCTGGGAGATCCCCGGTCAGGAGGGCGTGCCGGACCGGGACCGGCTCTTCGAGTCCGTGTGGACCCTGGAGCCACGAGCGGTGCGGGACGCGGCCCGGGTCTGCGCCCGTCTCACCGACGTGCTCGCGCCGTCCGACGGCGACAGACATGACGACTGGAACGCCCTGGACGACGTGGCGCCCGAACCCTCCGACGACCTGCGCGCGGCAAACAGCCTCTTCCACAGGCTCGTCGCCTACATCGACGGCGGGCGCAAGTTGGCCTGAGGCTCCGTCGGCCTCAGCCCAGTGCGAGACCTTGCGAGAGTCCCGGCACGAACAGTGGCGTCGGCCTGTCCCGGTGGCCGCGCGGGCCGTTGTGCGCGTGGTGGTGCGGGTCGTCGGGCGGGTCGTCATGGGGGTGGCGCGACTGCGCTGGAATCGCGGCCTCGCCCCCGCCGAAGCGGGCGGCCGTCAAGCCCACGCCACCCCTTCTCGGGATCTCGACCAGATGTGCCTCCGAGACCTCCGCGTGGATCGGCAGCGCGATCTGCGACACGACATCGGAGACGGTCGAGGTGCTCTCGACGCACATCGCGAGCGTGCAGTGGGGCACCCACGCGTCCGGCAGGTAGTGGCCCCAGCACGGTGTGCCCTCGAGTGCGTCGTACACCTGCTCGTGGAGCTCCAGCAGTCGCCGGGTCGGTGTGACGGCCAGGTAGGCAGGGCACGGAGGTGGCAGGAACAACCCCAGCGCGCTGAGCGTCAGAGGCAGGCCCGAAACATCCGTGAGCGCAGCCTCGAGATCCGGTCTGAGTCGATCCGGGTCAGCGGTGTCCACGACCGAGAGGGTGAGGTGGGGCCGGTAGCCCGCGCCATAGGTCCGCGCCGGCGAGGCGACGTCGTGGACGTCGAGCGCTGCCCACAGACCGAGCAGGCGGTCCTCGGTCTCGGCGTCGAGATAGAGCACGACGGCGAAGGTGCTCGTCTCATCTGGTCGAAGCCGCACTTCCTCGGACGCGACCGCGCCCATGCTCGCGCCCACCAATGCCTCGTCGCCCTCCGTTGCCCGTGCTCGTCGGCAAACCTCGCTGTACAACGAGGTGCTCGCTCGCTGCCGTGTCCCCCGGGTCCTCGTCCAGCCCGCCCCGATCGCGGTAGCCGCTGCTCGGGTAAGTGCAGACACGCATGACTACCAAGTCGGGCGAACTGTGCGCAAGGAGTAAAAGGCATGTTTTTTCGTGCTACGCCTTCCAGGGGCAGCCGGCGCACGCTGACTGGTCGCGGCCCAACGTGTCGCGCCCCTGCGTGACGGCGTTCGTGTGCCGGCCTGCGGGCGGACCTCGACGGGCCGGTCCTGCCTGCGTACCCCGCTGACCGTCAGGAGAACAGCTCGAGGACAGGCTCGATCGAGCTCACCGCGAGGTAGATCGTCAGCAGCCACGCGAGCGTGCCGATGGCAGCGAGCCAGCGCGGGTACGCGTAGCCCTGGAGCAGGTCGGACCGCCGCCAGGCCACCCACAGGAGCACGCCGATGCCCACCGGCAGCAGGATGCCGTTGAAGGCGCCGGCGAAGATCAACAGCGTGGTCGGGGCCGCGCCGACGAGCACGAAGACCAGTGTGCTCAGCGCGATGAACGAGACGACCAGCATGGTCCGCACCCCCTCGCTCGTCCCCGTCCGCGAGGTGATGAAGGTGACGCTGGTGTATGACGCGCCGATGACGCTCGTGATGGAGGCGGCCCAGAACACGATGCCGAAGACGCGGAGGCCGACCTCGCCTGCGGCGTACTGGAACGCGGTGGCGGCCTGGTTCTCGGTGCCGAGGTCCGCGCCCTGTGTCACGACGCCGAGGATGGCGAGGAACAAGATCACCCGCATGACGCCCGTGATGAGGATGCCGGTCACGGAGCCGCGACTGATCTGGCGGACGTTCTCGGGTCCGGTGACCCCCGAGTCGAGGAGCCGGTGGGCCCCTGCGTAGACGATGTACCCGCCGATGGTCCCGCCGATGAGGGTGGTGATCGCCAGGAAGCTGACGTCCTCCGGGAGCACGACGTTGCGCATCGCCCGGCCGACGGGCGGGCTGGAAGTGACGGCGATGTAGGTCGTCAGCAGGATCATCATCGCGCCCAGCCCGACCACGATCCGGTCCATGGCCACACCTGCGCGGTGGGAGAGGAAGACGCCGATCGCGATCAGTGCCGAGAGCGGGGCGCCGATGCGGGGGTCCAGTCCGAACATCGCGTCGGTGCCGAGCCCGGCCCCACTGACGTTGCCGACGTTGAACACGAAGCCGCCGACGAGCAGCAGGCCGGCCATCGCCCAGCCGAGTCCGGGGAGGACCAGGTTGCCGAGCTCCTGGGCTCGGCGTCCAGACACCCCGATGACCCGCCACATGTTCAGCTGCAGGGCGATGTCGACCAGGATCGAGACGCCGATGGCGAACGCGAACGCCACGCCGAGCTCCACCGTGAAACTGGTGGTCTGGGTGATGAACCCCGGCCCGATCGCCGAGGTCGCCATAAGGAACATCGCACCGATGAGCGTGGAGCGGGTGCTCGCCGTCATCCGGGCGCCGGGAGCCGCACCTGTGCCGGACGGAGTCTCACCCGACCCGGGCGAAGCCGCAGCAGCTCCCGGCGGAGCGTCGGTGGTCGAGCCGGATGACACGTGAGCCTGGTCGGGCGAGCTCTTCTCTGACATCGGTGAGACTCCCTTTGGCGCGCAGCCTGTCGCGCAGCTTGTCGCGCAGCCGACTCCGGGAGGGTGACCGGCTGGGTCCGCGCCCCGAATGGCGGTGGACCGTCGTTCGCCTACCCGAGCGTGCTTGGTCCGAAACATGACAAATGGGATGAACAGACCAGCCGGTCGAGCCGTTTAGGGTGGTGGCGATGTCGGAGTCAGCCTCAGCTGCCGGGGAGCGCGCGGCCATGAGCCCTGCCGCGGCTCGTGAGCTCTTCCGTGGCGGCCTCGTCGCGCCGACCACGGGCTGGGCGGACGGCTTCACCCAGGCGAACCTGGTCGTGCTGCCTCAGGACTGGGCCTACGACATGCTGCTCTTCGCCCAGCGCAATCCCGGGCCGGTGCCGCTCCTCGACGTGACCGAGCCGGGGGAGCGTCGTACGCGCCTGGCGTCTGAGGCCGATCTCAGCACCGACCTGCCGCTGTACCGGCTCTGGCGCGGCGGTGAGCTCGTCGACGAGGTCGCCGACGCGCACGACCTCTGGCGCGACGACGCGGTGTCCTTCCTGATCGGCTGCAGCTTCAGCTTCGAGCGTGCGCTGGCCGACGCGGGGGTGCCGATGCGTCATCTCGAGCAGGGCTGCAATGTCCCGATGTTCCGCACGAACCGGGACTGCCGACCTGCCGGTCGGCTCTCGGGGCCCATGGTGGTCTCGATGCGGCCGGTCCCTGCCGCCCAGGTGGCGACAGCGGTTCAGGTGACAGCGCGAATGCCTCAGGTGCACGGCGCCCCGGTGCACGTGGGCGCGCCTCAGGCGCTCGGTATCGCCGACCTCGCGAGCCCCGACTTCGGCGACGCCGTGGAGATGCGGGAGGGGGACGTGCCGGTGTTCTGGGCGTGCGGGGTGACTCCCCAGACCGCGCTGATGGCCTCTCGGCCGCCGTGGGCGGTGACCCACGCCCCGGGCCACATGTTCGTCACCGACGTCCCGGACGCGGTGTACCGCATCCCCTAGTCGCTGGTCTGCGACAGCCAGCGCCTGCGCTTCTTCTTGGCCGCCGTGCGCCAGGTCTTCTCCAACCGAGCCTCCGCCGTCTCGGCGATCTGTTCCTCCCGTGCGTGGAGTACGCCGAGCGTGAAGCTGTCGTCGCCCTCCGCGGCTGCCTTGTCGGCGAGGTCGATGAGCCACTGTCGCGTGACCACGCTGTCCTGGTGCTCACCGAGCAGGGACTGCACCTGCTTGGTGCCCTTGACGAGTCGCCGGGCGTCCTTGCCGTAGAGCGGGACCATCGACTCGGCTGCGTACCGCACGCGCTTGGCAGCCTTGCGAGTCTCGTGCAGCCGGACGGCGCGCTCAGCGGGATCGCTCGTCGCCACAGCGGCGCGCTGTCGACGCACGAGCCGCTTCCAGTCCCGCCGGACGTGTTCGGGTAGCACGCGAACCGCGCGCTTGTCGGCCGCGGCGGTCCAGGGCGGTCGGGCTGCGAGCGCATCGAGGCGTTCGAGCAGGTCGACGTACCTCTGCGAGTCCATCGCCGCCATCGCCTTGGAGTGCGCCTCGTCGTAGCGGGCGGCGAGCTCGGCGTCGATGCGTTGGGGCGCGCCGCCACGGAGGACCTCGGCCGGCTGCGCCTCCACCAGGTCCCTCATGCGCTCGCGCATCACCTCTGCGTCCCGCGCGTCACCCAGGGTCCTGCCGAGCCACCGGAGCTCGTCGCGGAGCGGGTCGGTGACCTCGCGATCCAACACGGGCCGGAACGTCGCGAGCGCGCTCCGAAGGCGCCGCGAGGCGACGCGCATCTGGTGCACGGCATCGGCGGCGTTGCGGCGCACGAGCGGATCGAGCCGGTGTATCTCCAGCACCTGGGCGACGATCCGGGCCTGCACCACCGCCTTGGCCGGTGACTTCTTGGTGAGCGGGGGTGGCTCGGCGGGTCGACTGCCCATGAGTTCGTTGTACTCCACATGTCGCGGCTTGTTCACGAGAGCGGCTGGCTCGCCTCTCCTCGGGCGTTCTGGTGCCGGCTACCGGTTCGCACTCGTGCGGGCTCGGCGAGCGAGGCGACGCGACACTCGCAATGGTTCGGGGGTACGTCGTTGCCCCGAGGTGCTCTTGACCACCTCGACGGCGCTCTCCAGGTCGACTCCCCAGCCAGGGTGGACCACCAGCGGACGGACCCCTGGTCGGGTGCGCAGCCAGCAGCCCACGACCTCGTCGTCGAGCAGCAGCGGGCTGCTTGCTCCTCGCCGGTCTTCAGGCCACACACCTTCGGCCAGGAGCGGCCGGTGGGTGATCCCGATCGTCGGGACCTCGAGCACGGCGCCGATGTGGAGCGCCAGGCCGGCTCGTCTCGGGTGGTCGCGGCCGGTGGCGTCGAGGAGGAGGACATCGGGTCGGAGGTCGAGGCCTCGGACAGCCTCCTCCATGAGTGGCCCCATCCTCAGCGCGAGCAGTCCCGGAACGTACGGCGCCCCGGTCTGGCCCTCGATGACGCGCCGGTCCACGACCTTGCGGCCCTCCAGGACGACCGCGGCAGCCCAGGCCGGGTCGCCTGCAGCGCCTCGTCCGGTCAGTCCCCGCGGGAAGCAGACCCAGCACCCGCCGACCCGGACCGGGGCCTCTCCGGGGAGCCACCGAGGCTGCACGGCTTTCGCGAGCTCTCGCTGGGCGGCTGCCAGGGAGTCGGAGTCAGCGGGCCACATGTCGCCATCCTCACCCTTCCCGCCACCCGGACGTCGGGTTTGGAGCGCACCAGAGGGCGGTACTCGTCTGCGACGAATCGTTGCATCCGGGAGGAAACCATGGCGAACTACGACGCGCGCGCTGAGATGGTGCGGACCCTGCTCCAGAAGGTCGAGGAGGACCCGTACCCCTCGTCGACCATGCTCGACATGATCGAGGAGATGCTCACACTTGAGGAGCTGCCCGCGTATGCCGAGGCACTGCTGAACCGGGTGCGCTCGGAGAGGTTCCCGAGCATCCCGATGCTGAACCGGCTCAAGAACATCGCCTAGCCGCTGCTCCGGGACGGGAGCTCGCCGCCGCGATCACGGCGGCGCACCCGTGGCCTCCTGGCGGCGTCTGTAAGGGCGCTCACGAAACACCAGCACCCGTTCTGAGCACGGTGTCGGCCTCGTGGGCGCCGCATTGGATCACGGCCACCGCCCTCATGCGTTCCCCGATGCGGCAACCTCAGGTTCTCCGGCTGAATCGGACTGTGCCGTCGGGGAGTCGTTGGGTGTGGTGGCCGGTGTCGTGGGCGAGGCGGTGGTGGTGGGGGCAGAGCAGCCGGCCCTCGCTCACCGAGGTCCGGCCGCCGGTGGACCAGGGTTGCTCGTGGTGGGCCTCGCACCAGGCCGGGGGCCGGTCGCAGCCGGCCGCGGTGCAGCCGCGGTCGCGCACGGCCATCGCGACCCGCTGTGGCTCGGTGTGCAGCCGCCGCCGGCGGCCCAGGTCCAGCGGCACCGACCCGCCGCCGAGCACGGCGGGGATCAGGCCGGCGGTGCAGGCCAGCCGGCGGACCTGGCCCGCGGAGATCCGGGCGCCGGTGTCCAGGGTGCCCGCGCCGAGCCCGGTGGCCAGCTTGTCCAGGTCCAGGGTGATCACCACGCTGGCGGCGACCCCGCCGGCCTGGGGCAGCGCCCGGGTCGGGAGGTGCTCGACCAGGTCCGCGAACGCCTGCCCGAGCAGCCTCGGGTAGGGCAGCCGGCGGTCGTCGTGGTCGGGCCTGGCGTGGTCGGGCCGGGCGCCGGGG
>DATICF010000097.1:0-42588 GCA_035456965.1 Nocardioidaceae bacterium | reverse complement strand
TTCCATTCCGGGTTGCGCCCCGACCTGCGCGGTGCACCGCGCAGGTCGGGGCGCAACCCGGAATGGAAGGATCACGGACATGAGCGAACTGGCAGAGGTCACGATCCAGGACAACGCGGAGCGCAGCCGCTACGAGGCCTCGACAGAGTCCGGCGTCGTGGCCGGCTTCGCGGAGTACCGCGACATCGGCGGCGTGCGCGTCTTCAGGCACACCGAGGTCGACGACGCCTTCGAGGGGCAGGGCATCGGCTCGACCCTCGCCCGTGGCGCCCTCGAGGACGTGCGCGAGCGCGGGATGCGCATCCGGGTGAAGTGCCCGTTCATCCGCAAGTTCGTCGAGGAGCACGCGGAGTACGCCGAGCTCCAGTCCTGAGCCATCGGGGCAGGGTCAGCCCAGGCTCAGCACCGACTTCCCGGTGGCCCGCCGCTCGGCCATGTCGGTGAGCGCCCGCCGGACGTCCTCGAGCGGGTACGTCGTGCCGACCGGCGGGTTCACGGCGCCGGACTCCATCATCGGCACCAGCTCGTCCCACTGCTTGCGCATGAACCCGGGACGCACCATGGCGTAGGCGCCCCAGCCCACGCCGCGGACGTCGATGTTGTTGAGCAGCAGCCGGTTGACCTTCACCTCCGGTATCGCGCCGGCGGTGAAGCCGACCACCAGCACCCGGCCCAGCGGCGCGAGCGAGCGCAGCGAGTCCGTCATGAGGTCCCCGCCCACGACGTCGACCACGACGTCGACCCCGCGACCCTCCGTGAGCTCCTTGACCGCGGCGAGGAAGCCCTCGACGAGGACGGCCTCGTCCGCGCCCGCCGCTCTGGCCACCTGCGCCTTCTCCTCGGTGGACACCACGGCGATCACCCGGGCGCCGTACCCCTTGGCGACCTGGATCGTGGCGGTCCCGACACCACCGGCCGCACCGTGCACGAGGACGGTCTCGCCCTCCTGCAGCCCGCCGCGGGTCGCGAGGGCGAACTGGGCGGTGAGGTAGTTCATCGGCAGCGCCGCGCCCTGCTCGAACGTCATGGCATCGGGCAGCGGGAAGACGCTCTCCGGATCGAGGGCCACGACGTCGGCGCCCCCGCCGTACGGAAGCACGCAGGCGACCCGGTCACCGGCAGCGAACCCGGAGGACTCCGGCGCGGAGCGCACCACGCCGGCGAAGTCCACACCGAGCTGGAACGGCGGCTCGGGCTTGAGCTGGTACTGCCCGGCGGAGAGGAGCAGGTCGGGGAAGCTCACGCCCACGGCGCGCACGTCGACGAGGACCTGGCCCTCGGAGGCGGTGGGCTCGGGCACGTCGACGACGTCGACACCCGAGGGACCTTCGAGCCGGACTACCTGGACAGCGCGCATGGAAGCTCCTCAGCAGATCGGGTACCCCGAGTATGTCGCGGTGGCGCCCGCCGGCCCGGGGCACCCCACATCGCGGGACGTCATACACCCCGGTCGTCATAGCGACCGGAACGTATGACGTTGCGCGGAGGTCAGCTGCCGACGAGCGGCGGGGTCGGCTCGGGGCCGGACACCAGGCGCCCGAACTGCGGCGGCCGGCAGACCCGGCACGGAGCCAGCCCGCTGCTGCGGACGTCCTCGAGAGGTACGACGCGAGCCTCCTCCCGCGCCTCGGGCAGGCCGCAGTCGATCTGGTGGTACGACGTCGTGCCGGCCACGACGTACCCTCCGAGACCGGAAATGCCCTGGCCGGCACCGGCCGCCAGGCCCTGACGCTCCACCGCGGCCGCCAGCCGGGCGAGCACCTCCTCGAGCCGCGCCCGGTCGGCCCGCTGGTTCTGGACGACGATCATCGCCGCACCGATGACGACCACGGCGAGGCCCGCGATGCCCCCGGAGACGAGGTAGGGGAACTGTGCCGGGACGTAGTTGGTACTCGCGGCGCCGTTCCACCCGAAGAAGATGACGACGAAGCCGAGGAGGCACAGCCCGACGCCGAGCTGGCCACCGAGTCGGCCGAGGTTGTTGTGCATGACGGACTCCTATGCCCCGAGGTAGGCCTCGCGCAGGTTGACGTCTCGGATCTCCTGGCCCACGGCGGTGTGCACCAGGGTTCCCTTCTCCATGATCAGCGCCCGGTCCGCGAACGGCAGGGCGCCGGCGTTCTGCTCCACCATCAGCACCGTCGTGCCGTCGGCCTTGATACGCGAGGTGACCTCCCAGACCGTGCGGGCGACCGTGGGGCTCAGGCCCAGGGACGCCTCGTCGACGAGGAGCAGCCTCGGCCTCGACATGAGCGCTCGCCCGATCGCGAGCATCTGCTGCTCACCCCCGGAGAGAGTGCCGGCGAGCTGGTCCTCGCGCTCGGCGAGGCGCGGGAAGTAGTCGAGCACCTGCTCCAGCTGCCCACGGACGAGCTTCGGGTTGCGCCGTCGGCTCCACGCCCCGAGGCGGAGGTTCTGCCGCACGGTGAGCCGCGGGAAGACCCGGCGTCCCTCGGGACACAGGGCGATGCCGGAACGCACCCGTGACGAGGGCGGCTTGCGGCCGAGCGCCTTGCCGTCGAAGGTGACGCTCCCGGCCTGGGGCTTGAGCAGACCGGCCACGGTGCTGACCGTGGTGGTCTTCCCGGCGCCGTTGAGGCCGAGCAGGACACAGACCTCCCCCTCCTCCACGACGAAGTCGATGCCGTGGAGCACCGGGTGGGCGCCGTAGCCGACCACGAGGTCGCTGATCTCGAGCAGTGCCATCTCAGCCCCGTCCTCCGTTCCCGGCGGCCACGACCGGCTCGATCACGGCGGTGTCGCCCGGGCCGGGCGCAGCGTCCTCGCCCATGTAGGCGCGGACCACCTCGGGGTGGTGGCGGACCACGTCCGGGTGGCCCTCGGCGAGCACCTCGCCGAAGTTGAGGCAGTACACGTAGTCCGAGACTCGGGTCACCAGCGGCACGTGGTGGTCGATCATCACGATCGTCAGCCCGAACTCCTTGCGCAGGGTCAGCAGCGTGTCGCCGAGCTCGTGGGCCTCCTCCGGCCCCATCCCGGACCCCGGCTCGTCGAGCAGCAGCAGGTCGGGGTCGGTCGCCAGCACGGCGGCGATCTCGACTCGCTTGAGCACGCCGTAGGGCAGGTCGGCGACCCGCTCGTGCCTCACGTGGTCCAGGTCGAGCAGGCCGAGGATCTGGTCGCCGCGCTCGCGCACCCGTCGCTCCTCGGCGAAGCTGGCCGGGCTCCCGGCGATGCCGAGCCACGGGTCGTAGTCGACCTGCAGGTGCTGGGCGGTCATCAGGTTCTCCAGGACCGTCGTGCCCTTGACCAGCCCGACGTTCTGGAAGGTACGGCCGATGCCGAGGGCGGTGCGCTGATGGACGGGCATCCTGGAGATGTCGCGGCCGCGGTAGCGGACCTGCCCGTGCGTCGGCTGGTAGAAGCCGGTGACGCAGTTGAACAGCGTGGTCTTGCCGGCCCCGTTGGGCCCGATGATGCCCACGATCTCCCACTCGCCCGCCCGAAGACTCACCTCCCGGAGCGCCTTCACACCACCGAAGTGGATGCTGACCGCGTCGACCTCAAGCACGGACATCGTTCACCTCCACCTCGGTCACCGCGCCGGCGTGCCGGTCGAAGCGGTGCCCGGTCAGCCACAGCCGGATCGGCGCGACCTGCTGGCCGATCCCGCCGGGGTACTTCGTGATCGTCAGCAGGAGCAGCAACGGGCCGACGATGAGGCCGACGAACTCGAGGGGGAGGCCCACCGTGCCCTGCAGGACCTCACCGATCGACCAGCCCGCAAGACCGAACGGCTCCAGCAGGAAGTGGCAGAGCCTCTCGATCATCTCGATGAGCAGCTTCTCCTCGAGGAGTGCGAAGAACGCCGACCCGATCACCACACCGACCCGGTCGCGCAGACCACCCACGACGGTCATCAGGATGAACAGCAGCGCCAGCCGGAAGTCGAAGCTGCTCCCGACGATCACCTCGTCGTGGTGAGCCATGAGCGATCCTGCGATGCCGGCGAAGATCCCCGACAGCGCGAACGCGAGCAGGATGTAGGCCTTGACGTTGATGCCGTACGACGACGCGACCCGGGGGTTCTCGCGCAGCGCCGCGAGCGCCCGCCCGCCCTTCGAACGGGTCAGTCGCCAGTCGAGCCAGAGCACGAGCGCCAGGAACCCCAGGCACAGGTAGTAGTAGGCGTAGCCGCTCTCGAAGCCCAACGGCCGCGGCGCCGGCTTGCCTCCCTCACCTCCGGTCAGCGCGGCGATGCCGAACAACGTCTCCTCGGCGAAGGTGCCGTAGGCCAGGGTGACCAGCGCGAAGTAGAGCCCGGACAGGCGCAACGAGATCGCGCCGAGGAGGGTCGCCTGGATCGCTCCGAAGCCGGCGGCCACCGCGACCGCGAGCCAGAAGCTGAGCTGGAGGTTCGTGACGATGTACGCCGAGGTGAACGCCCCGATCCCGACGAACGCCTGGTGGCCCAGCGAGATCTGGCCGGCGTAGCCGAGGAGGACGTTGAGGGAGAGGCCCCCGATCGCGTAGATCGCGGCGAGGGAGAGTACGTCGATGTCGGCGACCCCGACCTCGAACGGCGAGAACCGGTTCACGGGCAGGGCGAGGACCAGCCAGGCGAGGAAGGCCCACACGAGCCCGCGGCCGACCCACCCGCCGCGGCTCGGCCGGAACTCCTCGTCCCACTCGTCGTCGGGCACGCCCGGGTCGTCGAGGTCCTGGACCACCGGGATCACGGTGGTCTCGTCGGTCGCCCCCGCCCCCGGCACCGGACCGCCGTCGGCGTGCCTGCCGGGGTATACGGGCGTCGACCGGGTCTGGCCGGTGGTGGTCATGCGGTCGCCGCCCTTCCGACGAAGATGCCCTGGGGGCGGAGCAGGAGGACGCCGAGCAGGAAGGCGAAGAGCATCATCGCGCGCGCCCCCGGCACGGACAGCAAGATGGTCAGGGTGCCGAGCTGCTCCACGATCCCGACGGCGAACCCGCCGAGGACGGCGCCCGGCATGCTCCTCATCCCGGCGAGCACGGCCGCCATGAAGCCCGGCAGCAGCGCCCGCCCTGCCCCGAAGGTCAAGAAGCCGGCAGTGAACGTCGTGTAAGGGCCGGAGAGGATGCCGGCCAGGCCGCCCAGGAGGGCGGCGATGGCCCAGGTGAGCATCGAGACCCGGCGGACGCTGATGCCGACCAGCTCCGAGGCCGTCGGCTCCTGCTGGGCAGCCTGGATCGCCAGGCCCGACGGGGAGCGGAAGAACAGCGCCAGCGCGACCGAGGCAACCGCGAGCACGCCGAGGGTGATGAGCTGCTGCACGGTCACCGAGGCGCCGATCAGCGGGATGCGGAAGAACCCCTCGTGGATCTTCGGCATGGTCATGATCGGGGTCTCGTTGAACCGCCAGAACTGGATGCCGACCGCGGCCAGGGCCACGCCCGCCGTGCCGACGAGCACGGTCACGCGCGAGGCGTTGCGCAGCGGATGGATCACGAGGCGCTCGGTGAGCAGCCCCAGGGCGAGCGCCGCCCCGAGCCCGAAGAGGATCCCGGCCGGGTAGCTCCAGCCCCACAGCACGACTGCGGTGTAGGCCCCGAAGAGCCCGACCGTGCCGAACTCCGCCTGGGCGAAGTTGAAGACCCCCGAGGCCCGGTGGACGAGCACGATGCCCAGGGCGACGAGGGCGTAGACGCTGCCCTGCAGGATCCCCGCGACGACCGCGATCCCGAGCTCGGTCAGGAGCTGGCTCATGGTCGCTCGTTCACCCTCGCCGTGCGGTACTGCCGGGAGCCGCAGTCTGCCTGCAGCAGGTGCATCGCGGTGCCGCCGAAGCGCGAGGAGAAGTTGGTGCCCGGGTAGACGCCGGTGTTGAACGCCTTGGTCTTCGCGATGGTGGACATGAACGCCTCGCGCGAGGGGCTCTTGCCGGTGGCCTGGAGCATCTGGCCGACCATCTTCTCCAGCCCCCACATGGCGATGGCGAGGTCGTCGGGCTCGGCGTTGTTCTTCTGCCGGTAGGCCGGACGGAAGGTCGGGTCCATCTGGTCGATCCGGTCCAGGCCCGGGAACGGCGAGTAGAACATCGCGCCGTCGATGCTCGGACAGCCCGCAGTCGCGACGATGTTGAGCCCGTTGGTCAGCCCCGGGCCGACGAACGTGACCTTGCAGGTCATCGACTTGCTGACGTTGATCAGACCGCTCGGGCTGGCGTTCCACACCACGGCCTCGGCGCCGCTGTTGCAGATCCTCGTGGCGATCGCCGGCGCGTCGACGTCGGTCTTCTTCGGGATCCGCTGCGAGAGCACCAGGTTGCTGCCGGCGACCTTCTTGATCTCGCCGTCCACGATCGCGTGGTAGTTGTTCAGGCTGTCGTTGTCGGCGCTGATCACCGCGACCTTCTCGCCCTTGAACTGCGAGCCGATGAGTCGCGCGAGCAGCGGCACCTGCTGCTCGTAGGTCAGCGATGCGGCGAAGTACGTCGACACCGACCCGAGCCCCCCGAGGCCGGGGCGGGTCTCGTGCACCCCTGCCGACAGGTACGGGACGCCGATGCCGGCGGCGTAGCGCGCACAGGCGTCGATCTGGTCCGCGCCGCCGCCCCCGACGAGCATGAAGACCTTCTCCTGCTCGGCCATCTCCTTGCACGCCGACCGCGCGCTGTTCGGGTCGAACCGGTCGTCGCGGTAGATGACCTCGAGCTTGCGGCCGTGGATGCCGCCCTTGCGGTTGATGTAGTCGGCGTAGACCCCGATGCCTCGCTCGAACGACTGCTGAGGGAACGCGGCGGCTCCTGTGATGGGAGCGTGCACGCCGATCGTGATCGTCTTGTCGGTGACCCCGGTCGTGTCGCCGCCGCCTGCGGGCGCGGGGGCGGTGCCGGGTGCGGTCGACCCGCCACCACCGCCGGCACCGGCGCCACCTCCCGCACCTGCGGCGCCCGACGATCCGCCGCCCGTCGTACCGGGGGCGGCGGCACCGCCTCCGGAGGTGCCGGGGGCCGAGCCTCCCGAGCCGATGGCCGCACCGGCCGCCGCACCGAGGCCGTCGCCCGCAGCCACGCCCGCCCCGCCACCGGCGACCCCCGGCACCGCGCCGGCCGGGTACATCTCGGCCACTCCCGGCTTCTGGCCACAACCGGCCGTGAACAGGGCCGCTGCCGCGAGAGCGGCGACGAGCCCCCGGGTCCGCTTGCTGCGCATCAGCTCTTCCCCTTCGTCGTCAGGGCAGACCCAGCCGTGCGCAGCCGCTCGAGCGCGCGGGCCACCCCGTGCTGAGCCGGGCCGGTCGCAGGCTGGGCATCGGGGCCGAGCGCGAGCATGAGCAGGTAGGCAAGGCCCAGCATCAGCGGGAGAAGGGCGTACCCGACCGCTGGGATCCCGGTGTACCACGCAGGGGTGGCGAAGGGTGCGGCGACGGGAGCGGTCGCTGCCGTCGCAGGTCCGGCGACCGCGGGGTCTCCGGCGACGGGGGGCTCACCGACCGACGCGACCTCGGCGGTGCCCGCGAGAGGTCCGGCCGATCCGGAGCCGCTGCCGAGCGAGGAGGTCAAGGAGCTGCCTGACCCACCCCCCGATGCGACCGGGCCCGCCTGCCCGAGCCCGCCGCCCGGCTGGAGTGCCGGGGTGGCCGGAGCCTTGCCGATCGCGAAGGCGAACCCGATGCCCTCGGCGGCAGGACCGTCGAAGGCGACCTGGAAGCTCTCGGGCGCGTCGACTCCCTCCACCAGCACGAGCGAGGTGGAACCGGTGCTGCCCGCGGCGGTCCACAGCGATGCGACCGCGGTGAGGTCGAACGTCCAGACGCCGGTCTTGGCGTCGCGCTCGCCGGAGGCACTCGCGAGGTCGCAGTCGTAGGCCGGACGTGCCTTCCAGGAGGCACCCGCGCCGTCGGCCCAGAAGGCCTCCGTGACCGGGCACGCGAGGATCTTCGCGCCCTCCGGGTTGACCACGGCGCCCGGTTCGGCGCTCTCTCGGAGCACGAGCGTGGCGTTCTCGACAAAGCCACCGGCAGGGCCCGCGAGCTTGAACTCGAGTGCGCTGATCTTCTCTGGCTCGCCGCCGGCCGCCGAGACCGGCAGCGCACCCTTGGGCACGTTCGGCGGACTCGACTGAGGAGGCGCGACGATGGTCTCGTCGAGCGGGGTCTCGTTGCCCGCCCACCACCAGCCGGTCTTGATCAGCTCGGCACCCTCGGCAGTGCCAGGACGCACCCCTGCGTTGCCCGCGCCGGTCGTGAGCAGGACGAGCAGGGATGAAGCCGCGATGGCCGCGATCGGTCTGAGAGCGGACATGCCTCTCCAGGAGCTTTCAGGGGACCGGCACACGCCCGGACCCGGATGTGACGTAGTTCACCCACCCTCGGGACGATGAACGACCCAGCTCGGGCGGGGTTACGTCCGGAGCACCGGTGGTCTACCGCCCGGTCATCGCGGACGGACGAGCGCGGCGAGCTCGAAGTGCATGGGGTCGGTGTAGGCCCAGTCGCCGCCCCAGGCGAATCCCCAGCGCCTGAAGACGTCCACGACCCGACGGTCGATCTCGCCCGTCGTACCCCTCAGGTTGCCCTGGACGTTGAGGTCCACGGCGATGCCCCACGTGTGGAGGGAGAGCCCCTGCGAAGGGTCGCTCGCGATGAAGCGCGGCGCGTAGCAGCCGCCGAAGTCGGCCGGGTCGATGCGGTCGGCGAGGCCCGCGTCGACGACCTCCTGGAGCGCACCCCGCAGCTGCGGGAGCATCACGCGGTGGCAGGTCACAGTGCCCAGGATCGGAACCGTCTCGGTGCGCAGGTTCGCTGCGACCCAGGCCGGATCGGGCTCGACGGTGCCGTCCTGGAAGTACCGGTAGCTGAACGAGCCGACGGCATCGGCGACCGAGCCTCCGGTGAGGAAGGCGGTCTGCCGCCCGCGTGAGGGCAGGGTCTGCGTGAGCGGCGAGACGGTGACCTGCTTGCCGAGCCGTCGCTGGAGGGATCCTGCCACCACGGCGGGGTCGGTGCCACCGGTCGAGACGAGGATCGCGTTGGCCGGCGCCATGCCGAGCTGGCGTCCCCGGACCCGGTTGACGACCGCGTCGATCTTGGGCGCCATCGATGCCTCCGCTCCGACGCGCACACTCGCTCCAGAGCCGGTGCCCAGCACCAGCTCGCCTCCGAGCGGCTGGTCCAGCTCCTCGGCCAGCTCGGGCGTGATCGCGAGGTCGCCCTCCGCGACCCGTTGCCACACCGCCTCGGCGCGCGCGGTGACCTCCGGCGTGAAGCGTCGGTACGTCGACGGGTCGACCGCGGCGACGGTGACCATCCGGCCGCGGACCGGGGCGGAGGCCATGGCCAGCGGGAGGCTCGCCTCGACGCCAGGGGTGGTCGCGACCCGACGTTGCGCCCGCGCGGGGATGGTGTCGCGAGCCACCACGACCAGGTCTGCTTCCCTGAGCTTTCCGACAAGGGGTCCGGGAGCCCTGACCGCGACATCCGCGTCGAGGGTCGGCCCCGGGTCCTCCGCCAGGACCGACACATCCGCACCTGCCGGGGTCATCGCTACCGTTCGAGGGTCAGGCGTGGCGCATCCACCCAGCGCGGCTGCGAGGGCACACACGACAGCCGCCGCCAGCGGCCCCCGCACGGTGCGGCGCATGGAACTCCCCTCGGATCGATCGACTCGCCGGGTCAAACGACAACGGACCGCAACGGGTCACGGGTCGGCCCATCTCTGCGCAAAGTGGCGGCGAACAACCTGACATGGCCCCGAACGTGCGTACTGCCCACAACCCTACGAAGCGACCACGTCAGCGTTTCCTGCTCGGTGGCGTCGCCGGGCTTCTCGCGGGTGCTGCCGCCATTGCCGTCTCGGAGGCGGCGAGTGCGTTGCTGACGGGCGTCACCTCGCCGCTCCTCGCCGTCGCCAACCGGGCCGTCGACGCCGCACCGCGACCGGTGAAGGAGTGGGCGATCGAGGCGTTCGGCACCGCGGACAAACCCGTCCTGGTCGGGGGCGTCGTCGCGACCGTGGCGGCCCTCGCGCTCGTGGCCGGAATCGCGGGCGTCACTCGGCCGCGGGTGGCCGTGGGACTCTTCCTCGGACTCAGCGGGATTGCCGCCCTTGCCGCGTTGAGCGACCGCGCCGCCACCGCCTCGCCGGGTGCGCGCCTGGTCCCGGTGACGCTGCTCGTCGTGACAGGGCTTGCCGCCCTGCACCTCCTGCTGCGCCCGCTGCGCACAGCTGACCTCCCAGATCATGTGGACGGCGACGACCTGCCGGCCGCGTTCGACCGTCGCTCGTTCCTCAGGGCAGCCACGGCCGTCGGCGTGGTCGGAGTCGCCGGAGGGGTCACCAGCCGGATCTACGGTGGCCCGGAGGCGGCCTTGTCGCGGTCCGCCGTCACCGTCCCGAGGCCCGACGTCGCGGCCCCTGCCCTGGCCGAGGGGATGACCCTGGACGTACCGGGGATCACGCCGTACCTGACCTCGAACCGCGACTTCTACCGGGTCGACACTGCCCTGCGGGTGCCCGATGTCCCGGTCGACACCTGGCAGTTGCGCGTCCACGGCCTTGTCGAGCGCGAGCTCGACCTCTCTTTCGAGGACCTGCTCTCCCGACGCCTCGTGGAGCGCCGCATCACGCTGACCTGCGTCTCGAACCCCGTCGGGGGCGAGTACGTCGGCAACGCGACCTGGATCGGGGTGCCGATCCGCGACCTGCTGCGTGAGGCCGGAGTCCGCGACGGGGCGGACGCGGTCAAGTCCACCAGCGCCGACGACATGACCATCGGCACGCCGCTGTCGGCCTTGCTCGACGACGACCGTGACGCGCTGCTGGCGGTGGCCATGAACGGCGAGCCGCTACCGCTCGAGCATGGGTTCCCGGTCCGGATGGTCACGCCCGGGCTCTACGGGTACGTCAGCGCGACGAAGTGGGTCGTGGACCTCGAGGTCACCCGGTTCGCCGACTTCGACGCCTACTGGACGAGCCGCGGCTATGCCGAGGAGGCCCCGATCAAGACCTCGTCGCGGATCGACGTACCCCGCTCGTTCGCGCGGGTGAAGGCCGGGCGCGTCCCCGTCGCGGGAGTCGCCTGGTCGCAGAACCGTGGCATCGTCGCCGTCGAGGTGCGTGTCGACGAGGGACCGTGGACCGAGGCGCGCCTGGCCGACGAGGACAACGTCGACACCTGGCGGCAGTGGGTCTGGGAGTGGGAGGCCCAGCCCGGCAACCACCGGCTGGAGGTGCGAGCCACCGACTCCAGCGGCTACACGCAGACCCCTGAGCGAGCACCGATCGCCCCCGACGGGTCTACCGGCTGGCACAGCGTGAACGTCACCGTCGAGGGTTGAGGTGGGTCTGCGGCTAGGTGCGCGGCTTGAGCCAGCGCACGCCGTACGCCGGGACGTCGACGTGGACCTCGCCGTCCGGCCCGATCTCGTGCGCACTGCCGTCGACGAGGTCCTCCAGCGTGACGCCCGCCCATCCGACGTCTGGGAGCGGCGCCCGGAAGCGACCGGGGCGGCCCGAGACGTCGTGCACGCACAGGACCGCGGGTCGACCGTCCACGGGGGTGCGCAGGAGCGCGAGAAATGCCTCACCGCCCTCGATGACCGACTGTCCGGAGGAGGGGTGGAAGGCGGGCTCCGTCGTCCGGAGCGCAATGCGTTCCAGCATCCGGTCGAGCACCTGTCGGCGCAGCGAGCCGGGGTCGGCCAGCTCGCTCTCGAGATCGGACCGGACGAAGCGCTGGCGGTTCACCACACGGGCACGGCCCTCGCGCTCCGCGCCCTCGGACCAGTTCCGGCTGCCGAACAGCGAGTGGAAGTACAGGAGCGGGACCCCTGCGAGGGCGAGCAGGATCGAGTGGGCAGCGAGGAAGCGGTCGACCTGGCGCTCCTGTGGCTCCGGCCCCTCGCCCGCGAGCGCGTCGAGGTACACCGAGTTGAGCTCGTAAGGGCTCCTGCCTCCGTCCTCGCGGGTCCGGTACGACACCCGGCCCCCGTTTCGCAGCACCGCCTGGCACAGCTCCTCCACCTCGGACTCGGAGAGGATCCCCTCGACCGGCCGCAGACCGATGCCGTCGTGGCTGGCCAGGAAGTTCAGGAAGGACGTCTGCGCGCTCGGGGTAGTGAGCTCGGCCGCCCACGCGGAGAGCTTGCTCGCGCTGCCGCTCTGGAAAGCCGCCAGCGTCAGGGGAGGCAGCGCGAACTGGTAGACGAGATGGGCCTCGTCGTCTCCCGTCCCGAAGTAGGTGACGTTCTCGCGGTGCGGGACGTTGGTCTCCGTCACGATCAGGGTGCCCGGGGCGACCACGTCGAGCACGGTCCGCCACAGGCGGATGATCTCGTGGGTCTGCGGCAGGTGGATGCAGGAGGTGCCGGGCTCCTTCCACAAGAACGCGACCGCGTCCAGCCGAAGCATCCGGGCCCCGTGTCCGACGTACCGCAGCAGCTCCCTGGTGACCGCGAGGAGGACCGCAGGGTTGCCGTAGTTCAGGTCGACCTGGTCGGCGCTGAACGTCGTCCACACCCAGCGCGGCCCCTGCGCGGACTCGAACCGTGTCAGCAACGGCGTCGTGCGAGGTCGAACCACCGACGACAGGTCGGTCTCCGGGTCGAGGGCGATGTAGAAGTCGTCGTACCTCGGGTCCTCGGCGAGCCAGCCGGTGAACCAGGGATGGGAGGCCGAGGTGTGGTTGAGGACCGCGTCGAGCATCAGGCGGTAGTCAGCCGCCAGGTCCTCGACGTCCGCCCAGTCGCCGAGAGCTGGGTCGACGGTGGAGAAGTCGGCGACCGCGAAGCCGTCGTCGGAGGTGGCCGGGTAGTGCGGCAGGAGGTGCAACCCGGACACCCTCCCGCGCACGTGCTCGCCCAGGAACCGTCGGAGCGTCGCCAGGGGCGGCTTGCCCGGTTCGTGCACCTGGTCGCCGTACGCGATGAGGACGACATCGGTCCCGCCGAAAAGCTCCGCGGGACCGTCGGCCGCGCCCTTTCCCGAGCGCGCTGAGTCCTCGAGAAGGTCGTGGAACCGTGCCGCGAGCAGGTCTGCCCGGTGCTCGCCGTAGAGGCGGGCGAGGTGGCCCCGGATCCGGGCCCGGACGTCGTCGGTGATCACGCTGACTCCCCAATCCGCAGGAATCGTTGTCGTCTCGTGACTATATGGCAGGCGTAGAGCGGGGTTGCGTGCCCTTGCGAAGGATGTTGCACAAGGCCAAGATGCAGATGAGACGTGCACCACATGCCGTAGGGAGCATCGATGGCCAAGATCGAGTTCGACGGGGTGTGGAAGCGCTATGCGGACGGAACCGAGGCCGTCAAGGACCTCAGCCTCTCCATCGACGACGGCGAGTTCGTGATCCTCGTCGGCCCCTCCGGGTGCGGCAAGTCCACCGCACTCAGGATGGTGGCCGGCCT
The DNA here is from genome assembly GCA_035456965.1 of Nocardioidaceae bacterium. Taxonomy (GTDB): domain Bacteria; phylum Actinomycetota; class Actinomycetes; order Propionibacteriales; family Nocardioidaceae; genus Nocardioides_C. The sequence continues at coordinate 29,246 of DATICF010000097.1, read as the reverse complement.
CGAGGCGATCTCCGAGGGCAAGATGCTCATCGGCGACCGGGTGGTCAACGACCTCTCGCCCGGTGAGAGAGACATCGCGATGGTCTTCCAGTCCTACGCGCTCTACCCCCACATGTCAGTAGCGGACAACATGGCGTTCTCGCTGAAGATGGCGAAGGTCCCCAAGGACGAGATCAACGAGCGCGTGAAGAAGGCCGCGGACATGCTCGGGCTGACCGAGTACCTCCACCGCAAGCCCAAGGCGCTCTCCGGCGGCCAGCGGCAGCGCGTGGCGATGGGCCGTGCGATCGTCCGCAGCCCCCAGGCGTTCTTGATGGACGAGCCGCTGTCCAACCTCGACGCCAAGCTGCGCGTCCAGATGCGAGCCGAGATCGCCAGCCTCCAGAACCGCCTCGGCGTCACCACTCTCTACGTGACGCACGACCAGATCGAGGCGATGACGATGGGCGACCGGGTCGCTGTGCTCAAGCGCGGCGAGCTGCAGCAGGTGGCCAGCCCGCAGGAGCTCTACGAACACCCCGACAACCTGTTCGTGGCCGGCTTCATCGGATCACCGTCGATGAACCTCGGCCGCGGCGGGATCGAGAACCACGACGGCGTGCTCTTCGTGAACTTCGGGGAGCACGCCGTTGTTCGTCTCGCCGACGCCGCGCTCGCGCACTACCCGCGGGTGAAGGAGTACGTCGGACGCGAGGTCGCCGTGGGCATGCGCCCCGAGCACTTCTTCAGGGCCGACTCCTCGGTCCCCCAGGAGAACCAGATGCTCCAGCGAGACGTTCACCTCGTCGAGCTGCTCGGCTCCGAGGTGCTCGTCCACTTCGGCACCGAGGCGAAGCCGATCATCACCGAGGACCTCCGCGAGGCGATCGACGACCCGGAGGCCTTCGCCGAGCTCGAGCAGGCCGCGGCCACGGGCACCCAGCAGTTCGTCGCCCGGCTCGACCCCCACGAGGCCCCCAAGACCGGCCAGAAGGTCGACCTCGCGTTCAAGACCGAGCACATGCATTTCTTCGACATAGACACCGGCCAGGCGCTGCGCTGAGCACTGGACACGCCGCGGCGGTCAGAGATGGCAACGAGAGGAACCAAGATGATCCGACCCAGGAACCGTTCACGATGGGCCGCGGCGGGAGTGCTGTCGCTCGTGGCAGTCGCTGCCTGCACGCCAGGCGGCGACGAGGGGGGCGGCGAGGGAGAACTCGTGTGGGCCCTCGGCGGCTCCGAGGCCAAGCCTGGTGGGGTCCACCAGCAGGTCGCCCAGCTCTGGAGCGAGCAGAACCCCGACACCCCGATCCGGATCGAGGTGCTCCCGGACGAGGCCGACCAGCAGCGTGAGCAGCAGGCCCTCGAACTCCAGGCCGAGGGCAGCAACTTCGACGTTCTCGGCGTCGACGTGATCTGGACCGGTGAGTACTCCACGAACGGGTGGTTGGAGAGCCTCGAGGACGTGCGCGGTGAGATCGAGGAGGCCTCGATTCCCGGCGCCTTCGAGTCCTCCACCTGGGGCGGTGAGCTCTGGGCGGCGCCGTACAACTCCAACGCCGGCTTCCTCTACTACCGCACCGACCTGGTCGACGAGCCCCCGACCACGTGGGACGAGCTCTGCGAGATGGCCATCGAGATCGGTGAGCAGGAGAACATCGGCGGCTTCATCGGGCAGGGCTCGCGCTACGAGGGCTTCGTCGTCAACTGGCTCGAGTACTACTGGAGCGACGGCGGCGAGCTCTTCAACGAGGACCAGAGCGAGGTGCTCTTCGACGTCGACACCGCGACCGCCGCGACCGAGTGGCTCGCAGAGGCCAAGGAGAGCGGCTGCCTGGCACCGGGCTTCAACACCGCGGCCGAGGAGGAGGCTCGCAACGAGTTCCAGTCGGGCAACGTCGTCTTCATGAGGAACTGGCCCTACGCCTACGGCCTGATCCAGGAGGACCAGCAGAGCCCGGTTCGCGAGAACTTCGACATCGCACCCCTGCCGACCTTCACCGGCGAAGGCACCATCTCGGCACTCGGTGGCTTCAACAACGCCGTCAGCGCCTTCTCCGACAACAAGGAGGCCGCGAAGGACTTCGTGGTCTGGGCAGCAACCAACGAAGAGGTCCAGAGCATGCTGGCCGAGGACGCCGTGCCGCCGACCATGCAGGCGGTCTACGACCAGTTCGCGGATGATCCGGTGATGTCACTGCTGGGTGAGGTGCTGGCCGAGGCGAAGCCGCGACCGCCGTCGCCGCAGTGGAACGCGATCAGCGTGGAGATGCAGCGCGAGTTCTTCCCCGCCTACAACGGCGAGGGGGACCCGGCAGAGGCGTCGCAGGCCGTCCAGGAGTTCCTCCAGAGCACGGTCGAGTAACCCGACGGGAAGAGGCGAGCACGGACGAGGACGGTCGCGATGGCAACGACGTCGACGGACACGAAGAGGCGCCCTGGCTCGGGCGAGGGAGCTCCTGGCAGGCCGCGCAAGAAGGAGATGTCGGAGACCACGCTCGGGAAGGTCTTCGTCGCGCCGGCCATCTTGCTCATGGCCCTCGTGGCCCTGTTCCCGGTGGTCTACGCCTTCGTGATCAGCCTTCAGGCCTACACAGGACGTCAGCGTGAGGGCTTCGCGGGGATCGACAACTACGTGGAGGCGTTGACCGACGAGCGGTTCTGGACCTCGCTCGAGTTCACGCTCATCTTCACGGTCACGTCGGTGGCCGCGGAGTTCCTGATCGGACTCGGCTTCGCCCTGCTGATGAACCAGGCGTTCCGGGGTCGGGGCGTGACCCGCGCCTCGATCCTGGTGCCCTGGGTGATCCCCACGGTGATCGCGGCCCAGATGTGGTTCTTCATGTTCAACGTCACCCCGGGCTTCATCAACAACGTGTTCGGCCTCGGCGACTTCAGCTGGCTGGGGCAATCGGGCTGGGCGTCGTTCGCGATCATCTTCGCCGACGTGTGGAAGACCGCACCCTTCGTGGCGCTGCTCCTCCTCGCGGGGCTGCAGACCATCCCGGAGGACGTCTACGAGGGAGCGCGAGTGGACGGCGCCAAGATGTTCCAGCGGTTCTGGTACATCACCCTGCCCCTGCTGAAGCCGGCGATCCTGGTGGCGCTGCTCTTCCGCACCGTCGAGGCACTGCGGGTCTACGACCTCCCGCAGGTCATGACCGGAGGCGCGTTCGGCACCGAGTCGTTGTCGATCCTCGTCCAGCAGTACGTCGTCCGCACGCCTGACCCGGGTCTGGGTTCGGCGCTGTCGACGATCACCTTCGTGATCATCTTGGGAGTCGGGCTGATCTTCGTGAACTTCCTCGGCAAGGAACTCGTGATCGGCGGAGAGGGGGAGAACCGATGAGCCAGCCCGCAACACGCACGCAGGCCAAGAAGCGGGGCGGATCCCAGGGCGTCGTCGAGCAGCGTTCGGCCGCCCAGATCTGGGGCAAGTCCACACTCCTGCTCGTCATCTTGTTCTGGTGCCTCTTCCCGTTCTTCTGGCTGATCATGACCAGCCTGAAAAAGGGCGACCGGGCGTTGAACAGCCCGGACCTGTTCCAGGGCCCGTTCGGGATCCAGAACTACGAGGCGGTGTTCCAGCAGGACTTCCTGCTGAACCTGCGCAACTCCCTGGCGATCGCCGGCATGACCACGATCCTGTGCGTGCTCGTCGGTTCCTTCGCCGCCTACGCCCTTGCGCGCCTGCCGTTGAAGCGGAAGATACTGCTGCTCTCGGCGGTGCTCGCGGTCTCGCTGTTCCCACCGGTGGCCCTGGTTCCCCCGCTGTACGAGCTGTGGCGCACGCTGGGGCTGTTGAACACCTGGGAGGGCCTCTACATCCCCTACACCTCGTTCACCCTGCCGCTGACGATCTTCATCCTCACCACGTTCTTCGCCGCGATACCGAAGGACCTCGAGGAGGCGGCGCGCGTCGACGGGGCCAGTCCGTTCAAGGCGTTCTACCGGGTGATCTTCCCGCTGGCAGCGCCCGGTGTGTTCGCAGCAGCGATCATCATCTTCGTCTCGGCGTGGAATGAGTTCCTTCTCGCGAGCACCTTCGCCCCACGCAACCCCGAGATCGCGCAGACCGTGCCCGTGGCGATCGCGGCGTTCACCGGTGCCGTGGAGTTCCAACGTCCCGTCGGGACGATCACGGCGGCCTGTGTGGTTGTCACGGTGCCGATGATCATCGTCGCGCTGTTGTTCCAGAAGCGCATCGTCGCCGGCCTCACGGCGGGCAGCGTGAAGGGCTGACCGACCGGAGCGACAAGGTCAGTAGCCCGTCACGTCGGGCCAGCGGATCTCGACCCCGTCGCGCACCAGGCGCGCCTGGAAGTGCTCGGTCAGGTCGGCGTTCTCGGTCACCTGCTGGGGCGTGCGTCCGGTCTCGAGGCAGTACGCCGCGAGCGACCCGGCAACCTCCCCGACGTTCCACTCGACCGGGTGCAGCCGGTAGCAGCCGTTGGTGATGTGCGTCGTACCGATGTTCTTGGCTGCGGGGAGAAGGTTGCCGACCCGCACGGGCACGAGGGCGCGCAGCGGGATCTCGAAGGGGCAGGACGCGATGTCGACGTACGGGTCGCCGCCGGTCGAGGGGTGCAGGTCGATCCGGTAACTGCCGACCCCGACGCTGTCGTCGTACCGCACCGCCTTGCCGTCCGGGCGGACGTCGAGCGCGAGGTCCTGCTCGACGACGGTGTACGCAGCCCGGATCCTCCGCGACTCTCGGATGTAGGGCCGCATCGCCAGGCCGTCGGACGTGCCGACGACGTCGCCGCGCAGCCGGAGCCCCGGGTAGCCGATGCCACCGTCGGGTCGGGGAGCCTCGGTCTGGAGCCAGTAGAGGAAGCTCAGGCTCAGCTCACGGGCACCGCGCAGGTGGCGCTCCGCCTCATCATGGTCGACTCCGTAGATCGGGCCTTCCAGGTAGTCGATCATCGGCCAGTTCACCAGGGTGATGTCGCTGGCGAGATGTCCCGGGACGAAGGTGCCGCGGTCGGCGATGCGCCGGAACGCCCACAGCTCGTAGTCCCCACCCACCGTCCGGTGGTCCACGACGGCCTCGCCGGCATCCTCGGGATTCGGGGAGAAGGTCCGGGTGAGTGGCTCCAGCGTCCTGGGAACCGGCGCCGTGAAGGACAGCATCGGCCCCCCGGTCCAGCCCCCGGGCACGTGCTCGCGCCAGAACGCGTAGGCGTCCGGCCGGTCGATCACGTGGTCCTCGCCGGCGAGGTGGTCCATGGCGAAGCACCATGACACCGCCTGCATCGCCAGCGGCTGTGCCAGCTCGGGGGCGTGCGGCTCACCGGTCTCCGCCCTCGACTCGGCCCCCGTGACGTGCTCGACCCCCGCCAGGGGCAGGACCTCACCGGTCTCGGTGGCATCGAGGAAGTACGCCGCGACGACGGTGACCTGCTCGCCACCGGGGTCTGCGAGAGTGACCGCCGTGACCTGGTCCCCGTCGGTGGTCGCGGCGACCGGCCGGTGCTCGAGCAGCACGCGCAGGCGACCCGAGCTGCGCCCAGCGGCGAGCATCCCCTCGAGTACCGCGACACCGACACGCGGCTCGACGCAGAGGTTGCTCACCGTGCCGCGTCCGGGATTGAGGAAGCGCTGCGAGCGCGCATCGGCACTGAGCGGATACCACCTGAGGTAGTAATCCCGCAGGCTGTCTCGGAGCAGCCGGTACCTCGCCGTGCAGCCGAACTGCTCGATCCAGGGATGTTCGTCGGGCGGGACCCCCTGGGACGTGAGCTGGCCACCGAGCCACGCGCTGTCCTCGCTGAGCAGCACGGTCATCCCGGCGTCGAGAGCCGCGAGTGCGGCAGCGACGCCGCCGAGCCCACCACCGACGACCGCGACGTCGACCTCGATCTCCCGCAAGGTCTTCCTCCGTTCGCTCCAGGCCAGTGTCCCGCAGAAAGGGCGAGTCGGACCAATCCGGATCGGTGACCAGCCCGAACCCCCGGTGACACCAGGCGGATCGCCGGCACGCCTGACCAGTTCAACCGCAAGCAACCCCAACGAATGGGAGTCACCATGCGCTCGATCCGAAAGGTCGCGATCGCCTTCGCGGCAACCTCCGCCCTGATGATGACGACCGCGGCCTGTGGCGCCGGGGAAGAAGCCGCCGACAGCGCCGCGTCCACGACCGAGGAGACCCCGATGGACGAGGAGTCCATGGACTCGATGGACGAGGGCGCCGGCCCGGCCGCGAACCTCGTCGGTCCCGGCTGCGCCGACTATGCAGAGGCAGTGCCGGACGGCGCCGGCTCGGTGGAGGGCATGGCCCAGGACCCGGTCGCGGTCGCCGCGAGCAACAACCCGCTGCTGACCACCCTGGTCTCCGCTGTCTCCGGCGAGCTCAACCCGAAGGTCGACCTCGTCGACACGCTCAACGGCGACGAGTTCACCGTCTTCGCGCCGGTGGACGACGCCTTCGCGAAACTGCCCGAAGCGACCGTGAGCTCCCTGGCCAAGCCGAAGAACGCCGACACGCTGTCCTCGGTCCTGACCTACCACGTGGTTCCCGGGCAGATCGCCCCCTCGGACATCACGGGCGAGCAGACCACGGTCCAGGGCGGCACCGTCGAGGTCACCGGCTCCGGCGACGACCTCAAGGTCAACGGCGCCAACGTGATCTGCGGCGGCGTGCAGACCGCCAACGCCACGGTCTACCTCGTCGACTCGGTGCTCATGCCCCAGCAGATGTGAGACCGCGACACGAGCGGCCGGCCTTGCTTGGGCCGGCCGCTCGCGGGTACCACCGACCTATGAGTACGAACGACACCGAGCCCACCCCGGATGAGCGACCCGACGCGAACCGGGACCTCGCCGAGCACGAGCGACCCGAGAAGGGCCTGATCGGCGACGAGGACCTCCCCGAGGATCTGCGCCCCACCGACGACAACCCCCTCGCGAAGAACCCGGGCGAAGACGACGGCGAGGAAGGGTCGGGAACCCCGAAGGTGGAGGGCATGCCCGACATGGGCGGTCCTGCCTGACCACGCAGGTACAGTTCCGGGCATGGGAGGCCACCGGAAAGCGCGCAAAAAGCTGAGCTGGTGGCAGGAGACGATCTTGCTCCTCGGCCTCGCGCTGGTGACCTCGATCGTGGTCAAGGCCTTCCTCATGCAGATGTTCTTCGTGCCCTCTGCCTCGATGCGTCCGCAGCTCATCGAGAAGGACCGGATCCTGATCGAGAAGCTCTCGATGTGGGATGGCGAGGTCGAGCGCGGGGACGTCGTCGTCTTCGAAGACCCCGGCGGGTGGCTCGGTACGACCCCCGAGCCCACCGGAGCACAGGACCTCCTCTCCCTCATCGGCCTCTATCCCGAGGGCGGGCACCTCGTGAAGCGCGTCGTCGCCGTCGGCGGAGACCGGGTCGTGTGCTGTGACCGGCAGGGCAGGCTGAGGGTGAACGGCGTCCCCCTCGATGAGAGCGACTACCTCCGCCACGACATGCCGCCCTCGCAGAAGCAGTTCGACGTCGACGTACCCGAAGACGCGGTGTGGGTGATGGGCGACAACCGGTCGAACAGCCAGGACTCCCGCTTCCACCTCGAGGACCCGGGCGGCGGCACCGTCCCGCTGGAGAACGTCGTCGGCAAGGTGTGGGCGATCGTGTGGCCGACCAGCCGCCTCGAGGTCCTCGACCGGCCTGAGACGTACGAGGCAGTGCCCGCTCCTTAAGCGGAAGAGCATCGCATAACGGACTCCAGGACAGGACCAGTCGGAGGCGGAGCTCCGAACCAGTGAGCGCGAGCTCGTCGACGCGGGACGCCGTTGACCTACTCGGGCTCGTTGTCGTGGTCGCCGCCGACCATGAACGGCGTGGTGTAGCCGGCGTACATCAGGTGCGCCACCAGGCCTTCCGCCGCGTGCGGCAGGTTGTGGCAGTGATCCATCCACAGGCCGGGATTGTCGGCAACGAACGCGATCTCGTAGGTCTCCCCGTCGCGTACGTTCAGTGAGTCCACCCACCAGGGGCTCCCGGTCGCGTCCTCGCCGTTCCTGCTCATCACCCAGGCATGGTGGCCGTGCAGGTGCATCGGGTGCACCTCGCCGCTCTCGTTGGCGATCCGCATGGTGACCACGTCCCCGGCCTCGACGGTGTACATCGGCACGTCCGGCCACCGGTGCCCGTTGATCGTCCACCACAGCCCGGGGCGTCCTTTGAGGAAGCCCGGTGCGCGGCCGATCACGTACTCGAACCGCCGGTCCGCCTGGGCCGGGTCGAGGTCGCCCGACCCCTTCTCGCCGTAGCTGAGCATGTCGACGAACTCGACGGGTGCGTCCTCGGCGGCCGGACTGCTCCCCTCGGGGCCGAGGACGATCGCGTTGCCGGCGAGCTCGACCCTCGCCCCGACCTCGGGCACGACGATCTCGAGGTCGGAGCGTCCACCGGCTGTCACGACCAGCGCCATGTCCTCGACCTCGTCCGGACCGTTCACCTCGTGCCCGTCGACGGCCACCACCTTGTACGGCGCACCGCTGACCCAGATGGTCATGGGGCCGTTGTCGGTGTTGGTCACGCGGACCCGGACGACCCTCCCAGGCTCAGCAGGCACGGCGATGTCGCCCTCCTGCCCGTTCACGGTTCGCGCGCCTCCGTACTGGTGGACCATCGCCTCGACGTCGAGCACGTCGCCCTCGCCCGAGGTGGACCTGACGCCCCCGGCCGGCTCGACCACGACGGCGCCGAAGAGGCCGCGCCGAACCTGCTCGTGGGAGACTTGGTGGGAGTGGTACCAGTAGGTGCCCACCTGTTCGGCGACGTAGCGGTAGGTGAAGGTCTCGCCCTCCAGCACCGAGTCCTGGGTGACGCCGGCGACCCCGTCCATCGCGTTGGGTACGTCGATCCCGTGCCAGTGGAGGGTGATCCCCTCGGGGATGTTCTCGTTGGTGAGTCGCACCTCGACGACCTCGCCCTCGACAGCCCGCAACGTGGGCCCGGGGGAGGAGCCGTTCAACGTGTAACCACTGACCTCGCGCCCTGAGGCGAGGGTGAAGGTCTCCTCTCGCGCAGTGAGGTCGAGCTGTACGTCGGCCGGCCCGTCGTCCTCCGCGACCAGGGTCGAGATGTCGACGTGACCGTCGTGCCCGGCCTGGCCCTCGCCGTGATCCGTCCCCGCCGCCGGCTGGACGCCACCGCCGAGGTCGACGTACCCCATGTCCATGACGGAGTACTCGTCCGGCATCAGGCTCGACCACCAGAGCCAGCCCAGCGGTACGACGATCGCAGCCGTTGCGAGGCACGCCAGGATCGCCCGGAGGTGTCTCCTCATGGCGCTGCCTTGCAACGACGTGACGGTCCCGTGCTCAGACGCGTTCGTGCTCGATTGGCCCTACTGTCTCCGCCTGGCGCTGCATGTTGCGGACGCGTAGCCCCGCGTAGACGGCGAGCGAGAACAGGATCAGGGCGTTGATGCCGTGAAGCCCGCCCCAGATCGCGGCCTCGTGGCCGAAGATTCCGAGGAAGACCTGGACGACGACCGTGAGCAGCACGAGCCCGGCCCACATGATGCCGCCCGGAATCTTGGCGAAGAACGACACGATCAGCAGGATCAAGGCGAGGGCCGGGATGACCATCGTCCCGTTCATGCCGTGGACGATGAAGCCCACGATCTCGGGGAAGAGCTCTTCCTCGCTCTCGAAGGCGGCCTTGTCCAGCACGCCTCCGTCCCGGTCGACCCAGATCCCCAGTCCCGCTATCGCGTAGACGATCGCCGCTGCCTGGACAACTACCCCGAGTGCCACGAGCCAAGCGAGAACCTTGTAGACAGTCCTCATCGCGAAACCCCCTCAACCAAGGGCACACCATTGCGCCCAATCTGTTGAGGTTAGGACTGGGGGCGCCCACGCCCCTAGAGGTCTGCGCGTGCGCTCGAGAAGATGGCTCGCAAAGACCACCGGACGTGGTCGTTTCGACCCAGAACGGCGATCTCCGGGGTGGCCTGGTCTGATCAGCTTGCCGCGCTGCCCGACATCTCGGCGTCCTTCAGGCCAGCAGGCGACCCAGCGGGGACTCGTCCAGCTGCTCGAGCAGGTCGGCCGGGTCGGCGTACACCTCGGCGGCTCCGGCTTCACGCAGCTCGGCCTCCGAGACTCCGCCGCAGGTCAGTCCGATGCAGGGGACCTGAGCCTTCCGAGCAGCCTCGACATCCCAGACCGTGTCCCCGATCGCGACGGAACGCCCAGGGTCGAGGCGATGTTCCTCGAGAGCACTGGCGAGCAGGTCTGGAGCCGGCTTCCCCTCCTCGACGTCGGAGGACGTGGTCGCACCCTCGAACGTGCCGTCCACACCGATCGCCGGCAACATCCACTCGAGGTCCTTCTGCTTCCCGCTGGTCGCCAGGACCGGGATGAGCCCACGGTCCGCGCAGGCCCTGACCAGGTCGGCTGCGCGCGGGAACGCGGTGACGTGGTCGCGCAAGGCCTCGTAGCGCTCCGAGTGCGCCTCCACGACCTGGTCGTCGACCCGTCCGAGGAGCCGCTCCACCAGACCCTCGCTTGCGATCCCGATGGAGCGATGGATCGCTGCCATCGAGATGCCTTGGTGGCCGGCGTCGTTCATCGCCTGCCACCAGGCGAGAACGTGCAGGTAGTTGGTGTCGAGGAGGGTGCCGTCGACGTCGAACAGGACTCCGGGGCGAAGCTCGCTCAACTGCGTTCCTCACCGGCCTTGAGCCTGCGGGCAACCTCGACCGCACGCTCCGCCAGGTGGTCGAGGGCGTTGAGCTGTGCTGTGCCGAGGGGGCCGTCGTTGTCGGCACCGGTGACGTGGCCGACGCCGTAGGGGTTGCCGTCCTCGAACTTCACCGGGTCGGTGTAGCCAGGGGAGACGATGAGGCCTCCGAAGTGGTGGATCGTGTTGTACAGCGCGAGCAGCGTCGACTCCTGCCCCCCGTGCGTGGTCTGGGAGGACGTGAACCCGGCGTACACCTTGTCGGCCAGGAGCCCCTCTCCCCACTGCGGTCCCAGGCTGTCGATGAACTGCTTGAGCTGGCTCGCGACGTTGCCGAACCTGGTCGGTGACCCGAAGAGCACCACGTCTGCCCACACCACGTCGTCGGGAGCAGCGATCGGCAGGTCCTTGGTCCGTTCCCGGTGCTCGACCCACTCGTCCTGCGACTTGATGACGTCCTCGGGTGCCAGCTCGGCCACCTGGCGCAGGCGGGTCTCTGCCCCGGCCTTCTGCGCGGCCTGCGTCAGGCGCTCGGCCATGTCATGGGTCGTGCCGGTCGATGAGTAGTAGATGACTGAGACGTTCACAGCAGTGGTCATGGGGCTCCTTCGCGACGGCTTGGGAGGTGAATCGTCCCGGTGGTAACCAGGGGAGCTCCGAGCAAACCCCGGGCAACAGGCTGCGCCCCGGCCACGTGACGTGGCCGGGGCGCTCGGGGTGGTGCGGTTCCCAGGGAGTCCTCAGACGGCGACCGGCTCGCGCACCTGCTGCGAGGTTCCGGAGGCGACCAGCGCGGCCTTCGCCCTTGCGGCCCACACGAGGCCCAGACCGAGGAGGAGGAAGCTGGCGCCGATGCCGGCGAGGAGGCCGCTGAGAGCCAGGCCCATGGTCAGCGCCTGGGCGGTGACGGTGCCGACGCCGAGCTCACCGATCAGACCGTGTGCCGTGCCGCTCCAGGCCTGCTCACGGGCAGCGCCCTCGATGGGGTGCTCGCGGTCGAAGTCGGTCCAGTACTTGCCGTCCACGTCGAACTCGTAGGTGCCGGCCTTGAAGACCTCACCGTTGTACTCCTCGTCCGCCTCGAGAACGACCGTCTGGGTGCCGTTCAGGACGTGGTAGGAGATCGTCGCCATCTGGTACATGTACTCGCTCGCGGTGTTCACCAGCGGGTCCTCGGGGTCGAGCTCGGACTCGACGACGGGGTACTTCCACTCGTCCACGAGCAGCGACATGATCGCCTCCGCGCCTTCGGTCTCGCCGCGGTCGGTGAGCTGGCCGTCCTCGTTGTAGCTCAGCTCGACGTTCTGGGCCGCGCTGAAGGCCTGCAGCGACTCCTTGCCGTCGGCCACCTTGCCGTAGGCGATGCCGGAGCCGGCCAGGAATCCGAGACCGAGTACCGCGAGGACGATACCGAGGGTCTGAAGTCGCTTGTTCATTGCTACACATCCTTATTTCGATTGAAACCGTGACTAAAGATTCACAGGGGATGTGTGCATGCCGCAGGGGCCGAAGGTCACGACGTGAAGGGTCCTGGGACATCTGTGTCACGGGACTCGCGGACGTGCCGAACGGCCGCCAACGGTACGGCGCCGTTCAGCGCCCGGGTGTCGCTCGTCAGCGGTAGGTGCAGGTCACCTTGTCGCGGACCATCGGGCTCCGCACCACGGGACGGCACTTCGGACCCTTGCCGGGCTTGGAGTCCGGCTCCGGGCTGGCGCTCGGCTCGGCCGTCGGCTCTTCGGTGGGCTCCGGCGTGGGCTCCGGCGTGGTCTCGGGGGTCGGCTCCGGCGTGGTCTCCGGCGTGGTCTCCGGGGTCGGGTCCGGAGTGCCGCCCCCGGCGAGCCAAGCGGCTTTCGCCCGGTCCCAGACGGACACGTCCGTCGTGACGGTCACGCCGTGGGGGACGACGTTGTCGCAGCCGCCGGCGGACTCCCAGTCGCCCTCGCCGGTCCATACGAGAGTGACGTTCTCGTACACCCCGTTGGTCGGGAACCTGTTGCCTGAGCAGGACGAGTACGAGGCCAGGTCCATGCGGAAGATCGTGTTGCGGACCACCAGTGTCGAGGCCGCGTCCTCGCCCCACTTGAACATGCCGTACGCGCCCAGGTAGCCGCCGTTGCCGTCGTCGATGCAGCGGCCTCGGTCGACGTTGGAGTCGGAGCAGTAGCCGTCGCCGAGTGGCTGGGGCTTGACGTAGACCAGGCTCTCCTCGACGACGAACTCGGACTCGCCCCGACCTGCGTCCACCGAAGAGCCGCTGGGCTTCTCGGCGAAGGCGGCGAAGCAGCCGTCGAAGAGGGAGTCCCGCACGTACATGTCGTGCGGCTCCTTCTCGTTCTCGATGCAGTCGTCTCGGACGTTGCTCGCGTGGACGTGATCGAGGTACGTCTTCGCGTCGGGCGTCGGGGCGTTCGGGTCGAAGCCATCCTCGACGTCCTCGACGTAGGTGTCCCGCACGACGGCGAACCCGGCGGAGCCGTGGGTGATCCGGACGCCCTCGTGGTCGGCGCCTCCGTGGGTGCCGCTGTTGTACCACTGGTCGCGGGTCGCAGCCGGGTCGATGGGTCCGAGCACCGAGCCGCCGACGATGCAGCCGTCCTGCCAGGACTCGGAGCGGATCGGGTACGGGAACAGGTCCGGGTCGCTGAAGACTGCGCCCGTGAGATCCCACGTCTGCCCGGCGTTGTCCTGCTCGACGCCCTCGGACTGCTCCCCCGTCCGGGTCACCCCGCTCTCCGGGCAGGTCGGGTAGATGACGCTGGCTCCGGCGTCGCTCGCGAAGGCGAACAGGCCCAGAAGCGGCAGGCTCAGGGTGGTCGCGGACGCGAGCACCCGGCGGCAGGGGCGGTGGCGGTGGCGGGCGTGCTTGCCTTTGGGCACGGCGGATTCCTCTTAGGGGGTGGGGGCGGCGGGTGTCGGCCCCGGCGTGGGATCGAGCGCACTCAGCCCGGGGGTCCAGGGGACCTGGGAGCCCGTGGTCGGCTCGACGATGGATGTCGGCTCGGTCGTGGGCGTCGCCACGGTCGTGGGCGTCGGCGAGGGGTCCGTGACGGGAACGGGGTCGGGGTCGAGGTGGGCCTCGATCGTCGGCTCGACGTCGGGAGCAGTCGAGGGTGCAGCGTCCGGTGGTGGGGCCGGCGGCGCAGGCGCAGGTGGTGGGGCCGGCGGCGCAGGCGCAGGCGGAGGTACAGGCGCGGGCACAGGGGCGGGCACTGGGGCGGGCGCGGGCGGAGGTGCGGGCTCGAGCGCGGGCTCCAGCGTCTGCATCGGCTCGGTCGCAAGCTCAGGCTGCGACGTCGTCGTACTGGCCGGCTCCGGCGAGGCCCCGGACTCGAGGTCTCGAGCGCGGTCTGGGCGACGTTGCGCCGCCTCGGACGCACCCTCGGACGCACCCTTGGACGCTGGCCCGGTCTCGTCCGACGGGCTGTGGGACCGCCCCTTCTGGCCAGGGTGTACGTCGACCGCGCGGGTCAACCGAGAGCGAGGGTGCTTCTGCTTCTTCTTCGCCGCCCTCTGCTTCCGGGGTTCTTCGGGCTCGGCGCTCGCAGTGATCCGCGCCGCGGGGAGCAGGTCGTCGCTCACCTCGGTCTGCTCGAGCCAGAGGTCGGTCTGGGGCTGTGTCCTCGCCGCAAAGGACTGCCCTGCGGCCGGCGACTGGGAGTCGTCAGCGTCCGGCCATACGACAGCTGCGGCGGGCGTGGCCAGGACGAGCGCAGTGGTCGCCGCGACGCCTAGCCGGAGGAGCCGGGGGCGATGACGCTTCGGGGTGCGGAGCACGTGCTTGTGCTGATATCGCGCCACGGAAAGCCATCCATCTCGGGTCTAGTTCCCCGTCGAGGACAAAGTGCCACGTGTCGGCTCGGCCAAACCCGGCCTTGAGCCTCGTCCAGACCACTTTGGGTCCCGGCCGCAGGGTGGTCCTGCGTTCAGCTGCGGAACGTCCCGTGCCGACCGTCGCCCGCCGCGAACCTCCTGGCGCCGGCCTCTGCGTCTGAGCGCAGAGACTCGAGCCCTGCCTCGAGCTCGAAGGTCATGGCGTCCGCCTCGCTGCGCCCTTCCTGGTGAAGGACGGAGGCCCGGTCGTTGCGCATGCACGTCTGAGGGAAGCGGCTGAGCTCGTGTGCCAGCTCCTCCGCGGCGCCACGCGCATCGCCGCGCGGTGCGAGCCGGTTCACCAGGCCGAAGGAGAGCGCCTCCGGAGCCTCGACGGGCCGGCCGGTGAGAATCATGTCCAAGGCTCGACTCTCCCCGATCAGGCGTGGGAGGCGCACCGTGCCCCCGTCGATCAGCGGAACTCCCCAGCGACGGCAGAACACTCCGAAGACGGCGTCCTCGGCCGCGACCCGGAGGTCGCACCAAGCAGCCAGCTCGAGCCCGCCCGCCACGGCGTACCCCTCGACGGCGGCAACCACCGGCTTGGACAGCGCCATCCGGGTCGGGCCCATGGGTCCGTCGCCGTCGCGGTCGACCCGGTTGCTCCGATCGGTGCCGAGGGCCTTGAGGTCGGCGCCGGCGCAGAAGTTCCCACCCTCGCCGTACAGCACTGCCACCGCGGCGTCAGGGTCGTCGTCGAAGGCGGCGAACGCTTGGGCCAGCTCTGTGGCCATCGGTCCGTCCACGGCGTTGCGTCGCTCCGGGCGGGCGAGCACGACCGTGGTCACCGGGCCATCACGCTCGACGCGGATCGACTGGTAGGGGTCCATGCTCCGCACTCTAGGGAAGGCCCCTCGAGTGCGGAGCGTCGGCTTGTCAGCGCTGTGCCGGGTCCCAGACGCGAACCACGGTCGTCTTGCGTGCCGTGCGGATGTCGTCGCCCTCCGGGTTCGCGACCACCCGCAGGTCTCGATCCCCGTCCTGGAACAGCACGACGCGGACCCGGTACCGGCCCTCGTCGTTGGTGGTCACGACGGCGCCCTTGAGCGGCACCCAGCCGCCGTTGCGCCACGTCTGGACCCGAACCGTCACACCCGGGACCGGCACGCCCTCGGAGAGCATCCGGCCACTGAGACGGAACATCTCGCCCTGGTCGGGGTTGTAGTTGGAAGGCCGGACGCTGATCCGGCTGTCTGCTGGTGTCTCGGCGACCGCTGCCGGGCCGGCGACAACCGCTGCCGCGGAGACGACCGCGGCGGTGACTGCGAGGCGTTTGCGCATGCTTCCCCCTGAGGTGGAGTCCGGAGCGGTCTGTCCGCTCACACACCCCAGACGCCGGAAGCGTCCCCGAGGTTGCATTGCCACGGCACATCAGGAGCCGCCGCAAACAGAACGGCCCGGGGGCCAGATCGCTCTGGCCTCCGGGCCGCTCCCACAGGAAACACCTGCTTCGCGTGCGCGAGGGGGGAGTTGAACCCCCACGCCCTTTCGGGCACACGGACCTGAACCGTGCGCGTCTGCCTATTCCGCCACTCGCGCGTGAAGCCCGGCAAGGGTATCCCACAGCGCGGACCCGCCCCAAACCGGGCCGAGCGCCATGGCATGTCCTCGCTACGATGCCGGGCAGTCGGATGTGTCACACAGGGCGTCTTCCTGCACAATTGCGGGTTCATGCCTGCGACGGATGGGCATAACGACTGCGGAGGCACATCGTTGGCTCGGTGCGCCCGCAATTGGTGTGTGCGCACGCCGACGCGCAACACTGTCAGGTAGGTCTGTGACCCGAGGCTAGAGAGGAGGCGACACATGGGAGTTCTACAGCGTTTCGAGAACAAGATCGAGCAGTTCGTCTCCGGCACCTTCGCCCGCGCCTTTCGCAGCGAGGTGCAGCCCGTCGAGGTGGCCGCCGCGCTACAGCGCGAGGTCGACAACTCGGCGCAGATCCTTTCCCGCGACCGTCGGCTGGTCCCCAACAGCTTCCATGTCGAGCTCTCCCCGTCCGACCACGACCGGCTCGCGCCGTACAGCTCCACGCTGGCGCAGGAACTCACCGAGATGCTCCGTGAGCACGCCGAGGAGCAGTCCTACGTCTTCACCGGACCGGTCTCCATCGCCTTCGACAAGATCGACGAGCTCGGCACCGGCCAGTTTCGGGTGCGCAGCTCCGCCCTGGCCCGCGTCACGCCTGCCAGCGGCAAGAGCGTGACCGACACCGCGGTACGCCGTGCGAACGTGGTGCTCGAGGTCAACGGGATGCGCCATCCACTCGAGCCGCCTGGCCTGGTGATCGGCCGGGGCGCCGACGCGGACCTGCGCATCAACGACCCCGGCGTCTCGCGTCGCCACGCGGAGATCCGGGTGATGCCCGCCGCGGACGCACCTGCCGTGAGCGTCATCGACCTCGGCTCCACCAACGGCATGCTCGTCAACGGCCAGCGCGTCCAGCAGGCGCAGCTCGACGACGGAGCGGTCGTGAAGATCGGCAACACGACCCTCACACTTCACTTCGTCAGGTCTCGGGAGGACGGATCGGATGTCTGAGCTGACCCTCATGTTGATCCGCTTCGCCTACCTGGCGATCTTGTGGATCTTCGTGCTGTCGGCGATCTCGGTGATCCGCTCCGACATGTTCGGCGCCCGCATCGACCAGGCCCCGCGCGCTCAGCGCCGCGAGCAGCGCAAGGCCACGAAGAGCCGACCCAGCCCCGCGAAACGCCCTCGCGGCGCCCCCACGCATGTCGCCATCACCGAGGGCGCGAACGCCGGCGAGACGGTCTCCCTGGACAGTGCTCCGCTGTTGATCGGACGCGGGAGCGACGCCGCGATCCGCCTCGACGACGACTACGTGTCGACACGTCATGCACGCATCGCCGCCTCGGGGGACCAGTGGTTCGTCGAGGACCTCGGCTCCACCAACGGCACCTACCTCGGGTCGCAGCGGCTCACCCAGCCGACCTCGCTGCAGCTCGGGTCCAAGGTGCGCATCGGCAAGACGACGCTCGAGCTGAGGAAGTAGCCGCCCGGTGACCTCCACGACTGAGCCCCCGCTGCGCCTGCGCTACGCCGCCCTCTCCGACGTGGGTCGGGTGCGCAAGGACAACCAGGACTCGGGCTTCGCCAGCGAGAACCTCCTCGTCATCGCTGACGGGGTAGGCGGCGCTGCCCGTGGCGATGTCGCCTCGTCCACCGTCGTGCAGATCCTGCGACGTCTCGACGCGCCGCCGAACGACGACCTGCTCGAGGCCCTCGCCGGTGCGATCCACCGTGCGCACGACCGGCTCGCCGAGCTCGTCGACGAGGATCCCGAGCTCGAGGGCACGAGTACGACGGTCACCGCGGCGCTGTTCGACGGGCAGCGGGTCGGCATCGGCCACGTCGGCGACAGCCGCGGGTACCTCCTGCGCGACGGCGAGCTCTCCCAGCTCACCAAGGACCACACGTTCGTCCAGAGCCTCATCGACGAAGGTCGGATCACCGAGGAGGAGTCGCGGACGCACCCGCACCGCAACCTGATCCTCCGGGCCGTGGACGGCGTCCACGAGACGGACCCCGACCTGTTCACGATCGAGCTGGTGCCGGGTGACCGCCTGCTGCTGTGCAGTGACGGCTGCTCGGGAGTCCTCGACAACTACCGCCTCGCGGACATCCTCGGCACCGGCACGGTCGACTACGCCGTCGTCGAGCTGGTCCGCGCTTCGCTCGACGCGGGCAGCTCCGACAACATCACCTGCGTCGTTGCCGACGTGGTGGCCCAGGACGCACCTGCCGACGCCGACACGGTCGCCGCCACCTCGACCGGCCCCATGCTCGTGGGTGCCGCGGCGGAGCAGCCTCGCAAGGCCGGCGCCACCTCGAAGAGCTTCTTCCGAGGCCACCGGAGCGGCGACACGGGCGAGCTCGAGCCGGTCCCGGGCGAGGCACGTCAGCGTGAGGTCGATCCGGAGGAGCTGCGCTACGCGCCACGCCCGCCGCGGCGGTTCGCCTGGCTGCGTCGCATCGCCATCTTCATCGGTCTCACCGCGCTGCTCGTCCTGGCGGCCTCGGCGGCGTACTCCTGGACCCAGCGCCAGTACTACGTCGCCGCCGACGACGGCAAGGTCGCGATCTTCAACGGCATCCAGGCCGACCTGCCCGGGATGAACCTGTCGCACCTGCACGAGACCTCCGAGATCACCCTCGCCTCCCTGCCGGACTACCGCGCGGCGCAGGTCCGCGACGGGATCGACGCAGACGACCTCGCCGACGCCCGAGCAACCATCGAGCGGATCGGTGACCTCGCCCGGCCCTGCCCGACGCCGGAGCCGAGCCCGAGCCCCTCGCCGAGCCCGTCGCCCACGAAGGGCGGTGACACCAAGGCTTCGGAGAGGCCTCGTGCCTCCGCGAGCGCCGAGCCGTCGCCGAGCCCGAGCCCTTCCCCGAGCCCGTCGCCCACGCTCGCCCCGCCTGACTGCGTCGAGGTGAGCCCTTGATGGCTGTCAACGCGTCGACCGGTTTCACGCACCGACGCCGCCGCGGCGCCGAGCTCTTCTTGATCCTGGTGAGCCTGCTCGTAGGGATCGGGGCCTACGCCGCTGTCGGACTCGGCGTCGAGGGCGCGATCCCGGCCAACATCATCGGCTACGGCGGATGGTTGGCCGTGCTCGTCGTGACCTGTCACGTCGTGGTCCGGATGACCGCGCCGTACGCCGACCCGGTGCTCCTGCCCGTCGTGGCCGCCCTCAACGGCCTGGGCCTGGCGATGATCTACCGCATCGACCTGGCCGAGCTCGCGCAGAACGAGGACGCCAACACGTTCGCGAGCGACCAGCTGATCTGGATGACGCTCGGCGTACTCCTCTTCGTCGCGGTGCTGTACCTGGTCAAGGACCACCGCCGGCTCCAGGCCTTCACCTACACCTCCGGCCTGGGCGCGATCGTGCTGCTCCTCCTGCCGCTCCTCCCGGTGCTCGGCACGGAGATCAACGGCGCCCGTATCTGGATCAACGTCGGCCCCTTCAGCTTCCAGCCGGGCGAGATCGCCAAGGTGCTGCTGGTCATCTTCTTCTCGGGCTACCTCGTGCTGCACCGCGACGCGCTGGCGCTCGCGGGCCGCCGGATCGCCGGCATCGACTTCCCGCGGGGTCGTGACCTGGGCCCGATTCTCGTGATGTGGCTGATCAGCCTCGGCATCCTGGTCTTCCAGCGCGACCTGGGCTCCTCGCTGCTGTTCTTCGGCCTGTTCCTGGTGATGCTCTACGTCGCCACGGAGCGCCCCGGCTGGCTGGTCGTCGGTGGTTCGCTGTTCGCCATCGGGGCCTACTTCGGCTACCTGATGTTCTCCCACGTCAAGGCTCGTGTCGGCGCCTGGCTGGACCCGTTCGGCAGTGAGTACGACAGCTACCAGATCGTGCAGGGAATGTACGGCCAGGCCTGGGGCGGCCTCGTCGGGCGGGGCCTCGGCCAGGGCGACCCGACGCTGATCCCGTTCTCCTACTCCGACTTCATCGTCGCCGCAATCGGCGAGGAGCTCGGCCTGACCGGCGTCATGGCCGTGATCGTGCTCTACGGCCTCATCGTCGAGCGCGGTCTGCGCACCGCCCTGGTGTGCCGTGACGGCTTCGGCAAGCTGGTCGCTACCGGTCTGGCCGTGGTCTTCGCGCTCCAGGTGTTCGTGGTCATCGGCGGCGTCACGAAACTGATCCCCCTGACCGGTCTGACCACCCCGTTCATGTCCTACGGAGGCTCGTCCCTGGTTGCCAACTGGGCGATCATCGCGCTCCTGCTGCGCATCTCCGACCAGGCCCGCCGTCCGCTGCCCGACCTGTCGGCGTCGATGGACGACGACGCCACGCAGGTGGTGAACATCCGATGAACAAGCCCATCCGCACCATGGCCATCTTCTGCCTTGCGCTGTTCCTGGCGCTGCTGGCCAACTCGACCTACCTGCAGTACCTCCAGGCGGACGACCTGAACTCCCGCAACGACAACAAGCGCGTGCGTGACGCGGAGTTCTCCCGCGAGCGCGGAGCCATCCTCGTCAGGGGCAACTCGGTCGCCGAGAGCGTCCCGGTGGACGATCAGTTCAAGTTCCAGCGGACGTACCCCCAGCCGCTGAAGTACGCCCACCTCACGGGCTACTACTCCTACACCTACGGCCGCAGTGCCGTGGAGCTCACCCAGAACGACATCCTCTCGGGCAGCGACCCGCGGCTGTTCGTGAACCGGGTGGTCGACATGTTCGGCAACACGCAGCCCAAGGGCGGCGACGTCAGCCTGACGATCAACCCACAGGCGCAGAACGCCGCCTTCGACGGCCTGCGCGAGCTCGGCGGCCCGAACATCAAGGGCAGCGTCGTGGCGCTCGACCCGTCGACAGGGGCGATCCTGGCGATGGCCTCCTCGCCGACGTACGACCCCGGCGAGCTCTCGTCCCACCGGCTCTCGGAGATCTCCAGCGCCTGGAAGCGCCTCAACGAAGACCCGCAGCGGCCGATGCTCAACCGCGGCATCCAGGAGCGCTTCCCACCCGGCTCGACGTTCAAGCTCGTCACGGCTGCCGCGGCGCTCTCGAGCGGTCAGTACACCCCCGAGTCGATGGTGCCCGGCGGCGCCGAGCTCGACCTGCCGCTGACCGACGACACCCTGCCCAACTCCGGCGGGGGCACCTGCGGAGGCGAGCGTGTCACGCTCACCCAGGCTCTGATGGTCTCGTGCAACGTGGCTTTCGGGTGGCTCGGCATGGAGCTCGGCGACGACGCGCTGCGCGAGCAGGCCGAGAAGTTCGGCTTCGGCGACAAGTACCTCGACGACCTCAACGGCCAGGTGGAGAGCGTCTTCCCGGCCGATCCCGACGAGCCGCAGACCGCGATCTCCGCGATCGGGCAGTTCGAGGTGGCCGCGACCCCGCTGCAGATGGCGATGGTCACCGCCGGCATCGCCAACGGAGGCACCGTGATGAAGCCCTACCTCGTCGACGAGGTGCGCTCACCCAACCTCGACGTGCTCGACAAGGCCAACCCCGAGCCCTACCGCAGCGCAGTCAGCTCGTCGGTGGCGCGTGACCTGACGCAGATGATGATCGAGGTCGTCGACCGGGGCACCGGCACGACCGCGCAGATCCCCGGCATCAAGGTCGGCGGGAAGACCGGCACGGCCCAGACCTCGGTCGACCGCAACCCCTACGCCTGGTTCGTCTCCTTCGCGCCTGCCGACAACCCGCAGGTCGCCGTCGCCGTGCTCATCGAGGACGCCGGCGTCGCCCGTGACGCGATCTCCGGCAGCGGTCTGGCCGCCCCGATCGCCAAGCGGGTCATGGAGGCGGTGATCCGTTGAGCGAGCGCAACGGTGGCCGCTACCAGCTCACCTCCAGGATCGCCACGGGGGGCATGGGTGAGGTCTGGCGCGCCACGGACACCGTGCTCGACCGCGAGGCCGCGGTGAAGGTCCTCAAGCACGAGTACGCCGACGACCCCGTGTTCCGGTCGAGGTTCGAGGCCGAGGCGCGGCATGCCGCCTCCCTGGTCCACCCCAACGTCGCCTCGGTATTCGACTTCGGGGAGCTCGCCGAGGACGACGGCTCCGGCACGCGCCGGCCCTTCCTGGTGATGGAGCTGGTCCCCGGACAGCCACTGTCGGCTCTGCTGCGCGACGGGGAGGTGATGCCGCCCGACCGCGCCGCCGACATCGTGGCCCAGGCCGCCGACGCGATCGCAGCGGCGCATGCTCTGGGGATCGTGCACCGCGACGTGAAACCGGCCAACCTCCTCGTGTGCCCCGACGGCACGGTGAAGATCACCGACTTCGGCATCGCGCGTGCTGCCGACGGGGCAGCCATCACGCAGACCGGCCAGATCATCGGTACGCCGCACTACATCTCGCCCGAGCAGGCCGAGGGCCGGCCCGCGACCCAGGCCAGCGACATCTACGCGCTCGGCCTGGTCCTCTACGAGTGCTTGGCGGGTCGGCGTCCCTTCGACCGCGACACGCCGATCCAGGTCGCGCTCGCCCACGTGCGCGAGGAGGCCCCGACCCTCGGCGAGGACGTCCCCGCCCGGATGCGGGCGATCGTGGCCACCGCCCTGTCCAAGTCACCGGCCGACCGGTTCGCGAGCGCCGGCGACCTGGCCGCCGCACTCCGTGGCGGCGCGGTGACAGGTCTCGGAGCAGCTGGCGCCGCGGCCGTGGCGCCCGAACCCGACAGCACACAGGTGCTCGAGCTGCCGCCCTCCTACGACGACAGGGACGAAGACCGCCGGCGGGCTCTGCCGCCGTGGTGGCCCTGGGCTGCAGCTGCTGCGGCGGTGCTCGCGGTCGTTCTCGCCGTGACTGCCTTTGCCGGCGGTGGGGAGACCGAACCGGCGGCTGCGCAGCCAACTGCCCCGTCCGACTCCGCCACCCCGACGCGGACCGCTTCGAAGTCGCCGACCCAGAAGCCGTCGAAGAAGGTCGACGACCGGATCCTTGTGGATGAGGCGCGCTACCTGGGGCGTGATCACAAGGACGTCAAGAAGGAGCTGGAGTCTCTCGGGTTCAAGGTCGAGGAGGACAAGATCGCGTCGACCTCCCCCGACCAGGAGAAGGACACCGTCGCGGCGGTGCGTCCGAACGGCCGCGTCCAGCCTTCGAGCACACTGACGATCCTGGTGTGGGAGGAGTACAAGCCTCCCGAGGACGACTGGGACGATGATGACAAGCCCGGCAAGGGCAAAGGGAAGGGCCACGACTGATGAGCACCGGAGCAGAGCCCCATCGGATCGGGGGCCGGTACGAGCTCGGAGAGATGTTGGGCCGGGGCGGCATGGCCGAGGTCCGCAAGGGCAGCGACGTGCGTCTCGGGCGCATCGTAGCCGTCAAGCGGCTGCGCACAGACCTGGCCAGCGACCCGACCTTCCAGGCGCGATTCCGCCGTGAGGCCCAGTCGGCCGCTTCACTGAACCACCCCTCCATCGTGGCCGTGTACGACACGGGCGAGGAGATGTCGACCGACGGCACGGACGTGCCGCAGCCCTACATCGTGATGGAGTACGTCGCCGGGCGGACCCTGCGCGACATCCTGCGCGAAGGCCGCAAGATCCTCCCCGAGCGCGCGCTCGAGATCACCTCCGGCGTGCTCTCGGCTCTCGACTACAGCCACCGCGCCGGGATCGTGCACCGCGACATCAAGCCGGCCAACGTCATGCTGACCCCCTCCGGGGACGTCAAGGTGATGGACTTCGGCATCGCGCGTGCGATCGCCGACGCCTCCTCGGTCATGACGCAGACGGCTGCTGTGGTCGGCACGGCGCAGTACCTCTCACCGGAGCAGGCCCGCGGTGAGACCGTCGACTCGCGCAGTGACGTGTACTCCACCGGCTGCCTGCTCTACGAACTGCTCACCGGCCGTCCACCGTTCGTCGGCGAGAGCCCCGTATCCGTGGCCTACCAGCACGTCCGGGAGCCGGCACAACCGCCGTCCTCCCTCGACCCCGATCTCCCGCCCGAGGTCGATGCGATCGTGATGAAGGCACTCGCCAAGTCGGTCGAGGACCGCTACCAGAGCGCCGCTGCCATGCGTACCGACATCGAGCGCTTCCTCGTCGGCAAGCCCGTGGTGGCTCCGGCCGTGGTCGGGGGCGCGGGGGAGACCACCTTCCTTCCGACGGACTCACCCACCGACTCCACGACTTTCTTCCGTGGCCAAGAGGAGCCCGAGGAGGAGGACGAGGAGAAGAAGAAGCGCTGGCCGCTGATCCTGCTCGGGCTGGGCATCCTGGGCCTGCTCATCGCAGCGCTCGTTCTCGGTCCCATGCTCTTCAACTCCGCGCCGGATAGGAAGTCGGTCCCGAGCCTGCTGAACATGACTCGTGCTCAGGCCGAGCGGGCGCTCGAAGACAGGGGTCTGGCGCTCGGATCCGTGGAGCAGCAGGCCTCCGCCGACGTCCCGAAGAACCGGATCATCTCCCAGGACCCCGAGCCAGGCGACTTCGTCGAGGTCGGTGGCGAGGTAGACGTCCTCATCTCGAGCGGTCGGCCCGAGGTGGTCGTGCCCGATGTGCTGGGAGACGACAAGGACGACGCCAGGGCAGAGCTCGAGGCAGCGCAACTGCGGGTCAAGATGGTGAGCCGCAACTCGGATGCGCCGTCGGACGAGGTCATCGACATGCGGCCACGGCCTGCGACCAGCGTCGCGATCGACACCCTGGTGACGGTCTTCTACTCCGACGGGCCGGAAGAGGTTCCCAGCGTCGTCGGCATGCAGGAGGCGCAGGCTCGACGGGCGATCGAGCAGGCCGGCTTCAACGTCAACGTCGAGTACGACAGCGAGACCCGGGCCGAGAGGGGCATCGTGCTCCAGCAGTCTCCTGACGCGGGCAGCTCGCAGTCGGAGGGCTCGACGGTGACGATCACGGTCTCGGACTACCAGGAGCCCGAGCCCGAACCGACGCCGACCGAGGAACCGACCCCGACCGATGAACCGACTCCCACAGAGGAGCCGAGTCCTACCGAGTCACCGACAGCCAGGTTCGGACCCACGGAGTCGCCGAGTCCCTGACGTACGTCGGCCTCATCCTCATGCGGAGCCAGGCGCTGCGTCCCGACTCACAGATGGTCCGGTACGACCAGGTCGTCGGGGTCCTGGCGCACGGGCATCGCAGCCACGGCCGTGCGTGTGAGAGCGGCAGTCGTTCTCACGAGTCGCTTCCGCTGCCGATCGCGCATCGTGTCCCACGCCCCCGGGGTCCGGTGCTCGGCCAGCGCGCGGCTCGCGACCTCGGCGGCTTCGGCGTACTCGTCGGCGGTGAACTCCGGGTGCGATCCGACCGTCGGGCGTTCGGGCAGTGCCTGGAGGGCCGGCAGCACGACTTCACCGACCGCCGACTTGCGGTTGTACCGCTCGATCGGAGCCAGGTTCGCCCACGCGTCCTCGACCCCCTTTTGCCGCCAGGGTGCCCTCGTGGCCGCGAACAGTCGTCGCGCGACGCCGTCGACGGCTGCGGTCAGCTCGCGCTCGGTGAACCTCATGGCGCCCAGTCTGGGGCATGGGGGCACCCACGGACAGGGCCCCGGCCGGGATGACCGTCCTAGATGTCGCCTTCCGCGTCGAGCCGGCCATCCTCGCCGACCGGGCGTGCGTACTCGAGGTCGAGCGACCCTTCATACGCGGGCAGCGCCACGTCGGCGTGCGGCAGCACGTCCCAACCAAGACCGTAGGCCTCGACGTAGTCGAGGTAGATGTCGATGTAGGGGCTCTCGTTGATCGCGGCGAGCATCGCGGCTGGGTCGCCCACCGCGGTGATGACGTACGGCGGGGAGTACTGCATGCCGTGCAGCAGCACGGTGTTGCCGATGCACTTGATGCCGGTGGTGGAGATGACCCGCTGGCCCTGGATCGTCATCGCCTCGGCGCCGCCGGCCCACATCGCGTTGACGACTCCCTGGATGTCCTGCTGATGAACGATGAGCAGCTCGGGCTCGACGCCGGTCGCGGCGTCGATGTCCTCAGCCGAGGCGTCGTCGAGCTCGACGGTCAGCCCGGGCCCACGCATGGCGGCCAGGCCGGAGGGGACGCGCAGCTCCTCGACCTTCCTCTGCGCTTTCGTCACACCCGACTGGCCGAGGTCGGCGGTGAGCTCCTCGACCTCGCGGGCGAGCTCGCTCCGCTCGGCACGCAGCTCGTCAGCCTCCTTCGTCGCCTGTCTCACGACGGTCGAGAGGTCGCCGAACCGGCCGGCCCTCAAGTCCGTGCCGTCGGAGCTCACGGCGCTGGTGACGAAGAGGATCCCCGCGAGAATGAAGCCGAGGGGAACCAGCGCGCGCCAGATCAGACCCCGGTTGCGGTATGTCCTGGACCGAGTACGGCGCGCGGCGGCGATGCGGCGAGCCCAGCTCTCGCGGGTCAGCAGCGCCGGACGCCGTGAGCGGGGGGTCTCGGTCATGAAGGGCTCATCGCGGTCGGGCACGTTCGAGTGCGCTGTCGTGGGCAGAGGAGTTCCCGACTACGCTATCGGACGTCCCAAGACCCCGACGACGTTGAGTACCAAGGAGTTCAGGTGTCCGACTCGAGCCGCAGCAAGGCCCGCCCCCGCGGAAGCGCAGCGAGTTCCGCTGCCGGGCACCGGCCGACCCACGACCAGGGATCGACCTACTCGATCCCGAGGACTGTGGTCGCAGGGCTGGTGACGCTCCTGGGCATCGCCTGGATCGCGGTGTACATCAACATCGCGCAGGACGGCCAGCAGCTGACCTGGATGGGCGACCTCGGCCGGTGGAACTTCCTGATCGGCTTCGGCCTGCTGTTCCTCGGCCTCGCGCTCTTCGCAAACCCCGGCACGCCGCTGGGTCGCGGACGCGGCGTGGTCGTCGGGATGCTGGGCTGCTTCCTGCTCGGCCTGGTGTGGATCGTCGTTTACTACCTGGCCGGACAGCCCACGGAAATCCCGGTCTTCCGCAACCTCGACGCCTACAACCTGATCGTCGGGATCGGCTTCATGGCCGTCGGATTCGTCTACGCCACCCGCTGGGAGTAACCCCCAAGTTGTCCACAGCCCCTCCACAGTCCCCAACAGGACCTGTGGAGGGGCTGTTGCACGAGAAGGGGCCGGAAGACGCGGCAAGCCCGGAAACTGGGGATGAAACGCCAGTCGCGGATGGGCACGCGACAGTGAATAACACCGTTGTTATTAATCCACAGGCGTTATCCCCAGTGTGGATAAGCAACCCGGGCAGATGGTGTCAGCTCGGGTCGCATACCCCTCGGTTCCCCGACCGAAACTCGGGACAGGGGGCGGTCTGTACCAGTCACAGCGCTGCCAAGAGCCCCGGTGCCGCCGCTCAAGAGCCGGTCAGAGCCCGCCAGGTGAGACCCGACCGCGTTCCGCCACCCGTCGCAACGGGCGCCTCCAAGCCCTCGCACGCCGAGGCCACGTCGGACAGCACTTTGTCGAGTCGTCGCCTGGCTGGAGGGTTCGTGCTCGTCTCGGACGTGACCGCCTCCAGGACCTCTCGCAGGTCCAGGGAGAGGTCCTCGAACGCGCCGTCGAGGCGCGCGGCGCGGCTGGACCATGCGGCGGCCCGCCCGGCGTGAAGCTCGACCTCGGCGTGGCTGGGAGACGTGAGCTTCATCAGCGAAGCCAGGTCGCCGCAGGCGGTACGTGCGTAGTCCGCACCTGGATAGCTGGCGCAAGCGGACAACGCCAGCGGTGCAACGACGATGGCCACCGCGGCGACCCCGACGCGCCGCGGAGCTCGGGGCGGCATGTGCTTCATCCTGGCTCCTGGCAGCCGATAGTCAGGCCCACCCCGTCGTAGGTCAGACGAGGACCAGCGTGCGAGTCGTCACCGCGACCAGGAAGGCCACGGCGACGAGCGTGACCCCGATGGCCTGCCACACGGGGCGGCGACTGCGAGGACTGTAGACCATCACGAGCGCGAGGAGGACACCGCCGACGAGGCCCCCGAGGTGGCCCTGCCAGGAGATGAGGCCACGGCCGAAGATCGTGATCATGACGTTGAGGCCGAGCCAGAGCAGGATCTGGCTGTAGTCGGCGCGGATCTTGAAGGCGACCACGAGGAGAGCGCCCATCAGGCCGAAGATGGCTCCCGAGGCGCCCACGGTGGGGGTGAACTCCGGGGTGAGCCAGTAGACGAAGGCGCTGCCGGTGAGACCCGAGATCAGGTAGATGGCGAGGAACCTGAGCCGCCCCAGGGCCGCCTCGAGCTGCGGACCGAGGAACCACAGCGCGAGCATGTTGAAGCCGATGTGCAGCAGCTCGACGTGGGTGAACATCGACGTCCCGAGCTGCCACCAGGCGCCGCTGGCCACGCCTTCGATCCAGTCTCCCCCGGAGGCCAGGCACTGCTCCTCACTGACGCCTGGCGGCAGCCTCGGCCCAAACCAGCACTGGCCCACGGGGAAGAGCGCCAAGCGCTCGATCCAGACGCTCGTCCCGCCGCCGGTCGCGGTGATGAGCAGCCAGACCGCGGCGTTGGCCGCGATGAGGACCTTGGAGGTGAGTGTCGGGTCGCCCGAAGGCTTACCGCCGTAGGCGAGGCGCCCCGACCGCGTGGACTTTCGCCCCTCCTGCACGCAGGAGGGGCACTGGAAGCCCACGGCCGCCTGGTTCATGCAGTCCGGGCAGATCGGACGCCCGCAGCGCTGGCAGCTGATGTGGGTCTCGCGATCGGGGTGCCGGTAGCAGTACGGCGCGGTCTCGGTGCTCACCTGGTTCTCGTCGACGGCTCGTGCGGTGCGTCAGCGACGCTCGATGTCGACGGACTCGATGACGATCGGGTCGACCGGCTTGTCGCCGGGGCCGGTCTTGGCGGTCGCGATCGCGTCGACGACGGCCTGACTCTGGGAGTCCTCCACCTCACCGAAGATGGTGTGGCGGTTGTTGAGCCACGGGGTCTCGCCCACCGTGATGAAGAACTGCGAGCCGTTGGTGCCCGGGCCGGCGTTGGCCATGGCCAGCAGGTACGGCTTGTCGAAGGTCAGCTCGGGGTGCGGCTCGTCCTTGAACGTGTAGCCGGGACCTCCGGTGCCGGTGCCCAGGGGGCATCCGCCCTGGATCATGAAGCCGCTGATCACGCGGTGGAACCCGAGCCCGTCGTAGAACGGGCCGGACCGGCCGTTGCCGGTGTTGTAGTCCTTGGTGCCCTCCGCGAGACCGACGAAGTTGTCGACCGTCTCGGGGGCGTGGTTCGGCAACAGGTTCACGGTGATGTCGCCACGGTTGGTCTTGAGGACGGCTTGCAGGTC
>DATICF010000096.1:0-3318 GCA_035456965.1 Nocardioidaceae bacterium | reverse complement strand
CTTCTCCAGCGACTTCGCCATCTGGCCGTCGGTGACCGACAGGTTGCGGTACGAGTTCATCGCCGCGATGTTCTGGTTGATACGAAGACCCATGATGTTTCCTCCCTGAATCACTTTGGGTCGAGCCGACGGTCCGTCCTTGGTCCGTCAGCCGGTCTGATCGGCCGCAGTCGAGGCGACCTGAGGCATTAGGCGGTGCGAGTTTCGACGGCGGCTGCGGAGAGCCGCGCAAGGTAGGAACGGTGCGAGGCGACCTCGGCGAAGTAGGCCTCTCGACGCCGCGCCGCACAGCCGTTCGGCCGGGCCGCGGGCGTGACCAGCTCGGGGTCCAGCGACGTGTTGATCGCGTCGCGCAGCAACGAGACGGCCTCTGCCCGCAGCTGGGAAACCCGCGACTCCGTCACGCCGAGCTCGGCGGCGATCTCCGCCATCGGGCGTTCCTCGAAGAAGTAGCCCTCGACCACGACCCGGAGCCGCTCGGGCAGCTTGGCCACGGCGTCGTGCAGGTAGGCGAGACGTTCACGCCGCTCGATGACCGCCTCAGGGGTGAGCGTCCGAGCGGGCAGTACGTCGTCGAGGGTGCCTTCCTCGAAGCCTTGGAGCGACATCACCGAGGCACGCGAGACGTCGTCACGGTGGGCGGCAAGGTCGCCGGTCGACATCCCGATGTCCGCCGCGACCTCCTGGTCGGTCGGCGTACGCCCGAGGGCGACTGCGAGCCTTTCGCGAGCCTCGTCGATCTGGCGGGCGCGCCGTCGGACGGACCGGCTGGCCCAGTCCATGCCTCGGAGCTCGTCGAGGACGGCTCCGCGAATACGCACGGTGGCATAGGCGAGGAAGCCGGCGCCGCGCTGGTCGTCGTAGGACTTGGCTGCCTGGGCGAGGGCGGCAAGCCCTGCCGAGGTCAGCTCGTCACGGGATACATGAGCGGGCAGACGTGTCAAGGTCTCGCGGACGATATGACTGACCAAAGGCACACCCTGGTGCACCATTGCTTCGTATTCGTCACGCGCCGGGGGGAGCTGCGTGTGGGGGGTCACGCATTCATTTGTGGAGCAAAACGGACATTTCTTTCTTTTTTCCGCTTGAAATCACCCGGGAAGATTGCCCAAATAGCCCATTTCGACTAGTACGTCACCCTTCCGGGTGACGCGAATCGACCATTTACTTGTTGTCGGCAACCAAGTGCGACTTGTCCCCCGTCTGGGGGGTTACTGCTAAGGAACCCGCGAGCTCGGCCGATAGGTGTCGGCACACCAACTCACCGGCCGGAGGAATCAGTCATGTCGATGGAGGACCTGTCGTCCGTCCTCTGGCGGGAGCGAGAGCTGCTCGAGACCCTGCTGTTCAAGCTCGAGGTCGAGCAGCTTGTCCTGGCCACCGGCCGGAGCCGCTGGTTGCCCGCTGCGGCGCGCGAGATCGAGGAGGTCCTCGACGCGATCCGCGAGACCGAGCTGCTGCGCGGCCTCACGGCCGACGCCGTCGCCGCCGAGCTGGGGCTCGACCCGAACCCGAGCCTGCGCGAGATCGCCGAGGCCTGCGACGAGCCGTGGAGGACCATCTGGCTCGACCACCGGGAGACCTTCACCTCCGTGTCCGCGGAGATCACCGCCATGGCCGAGAACAACCGTGAGCTCTTGACGTCGGGCTACCAGGCCGCGAAGGCGACGCTGCTGTCCCTGTCGGAGCCGGTGAGCACCTACTCGCAGGACGGATCGGTCGTGACCGAGCGCCGCACGAGCCTGCTCGATCGGAGCATCTAGGCGATGAGCGGCACCTTCTCCTCCCTCTCGGGCGCGCTCTCGGCGCTTCGCTACAACCGGGTAGCGATGGACGTCGCGAGCAGCAACGTGGCGAACGCGAACACGGAGGGGTACACCCGCCGCGTCGCGATCGCCCAGGCGGTCGGGGCCCCGGCCGCACCGGCACTCTGGTCGCGCTGGAACGGCAGCGCAGGTGGGGTGGAGGTCGGCGGCATCGAGCGAATGGTCGACCCGCTCCTCGATGCCCGCTCACGCACCGAGCACGGCTCGCTCTCCTACCTCAGCACCCGCGCCTCGTCCCTGGTCCGCCTCGAGACCACACTCGGCGAGCCCGGGGACAACGGCGTCGCGGCTGCGCTCTCTGCGTTCAAGCAGGGGTGGGGCGACGTCGCGAACAACCCCGCCGACGAGGCCGCGCGCAGCCAGCTGCTCGGCCGCGCCGAGACCCTCCGGGCCTCGATCAGCTCCCAGGCGCGTTCGGTCGCCACGGAGTGGGCCGACCAGCGCACCCGCCTCGACACGGTCGCCGCCGAGATCAACACCGTCGCGGCGGATCTCGCCGAGCTCAACCGGGGGCTGCGCTCGGCGCATCTGGCCGGCACCGACGCCGGCACTCTGCTCGACCAGCGCGACCAGCTGACGCTCCGACTGGCCCAGCTCACGGGAGCCACGGTCCACCCCAACGACGACACCACGGTGGACGTGACCGTCGACGGGATCGCCCTGGTCACCGCAAGTCCCGACTCCGTGAACACCGTCCAGGTCAGCGGCGCCTTGACGATGTCCGGCGCCTCCGGCTCACCCGTCACGCTCTCGCTCGGCGGCAGCCCGCTCCCGCCGCCAGGCGCCACCCTGAAGGGCGAGCTCGGCGCCTCCCACGACCTGCTCACCAGGGACCTCCCCGGCTACCAGGCCAAGCTCGACGCCTTCGTCGCCGACCTCGTCGCCCAGACCAACGCCCAGCACCAGGCGGGTGCCGACCTCGACGGCAACACCAACGTCCCCTTCTTCAGCGGCACGACGGCCGCCGACCTGGCCGTCGCGGTGACCGACCCGCGAGCCGTCGCGGCAGCCACTCCCGGTCAGGGCACCCTGGACGCGTCCAACGCCGACGCGCTGTTCGCGATGGACCTGGGCGCCAAGACCTACCGCTCCCTCGTCACCGAGTTCGGTGTCACGGTCTCCTCGGCCCGCCGGGTCGCGGACAACCAGACTGTCCTCACCGCCCAGGTGGATGCCTCTCGCGAGTCGCTCGCGGGCGTCAACATCGACGAGGAGATGGTGAACCTGCTCGCGGCCCAGCGTGCCTACGAAGGCGCAGCGCGGGTGATCACCGCGATCGACTCCGTCCTCGACACCCTCATCAACAGGACGGGGCTGATGCGCTGATGAGCACCATCCGGATCACCCAGCGATTGATGGTCGAGCGGTCGCTGACCGCCATGCAGACCGGCGCGAACCGCCTGGCACGCTCGCAGGAGCAGCTCTCGACCGGCCGGCTCATCAACCGGCCCTCGGACTCGCCGACGGGGACGAACTCAGCGATGCGGTTGCG
>DATICF010000095.1:0-22063 GCA_035456965.1 Nocardioidaceae bacterium | reverse complement strand
CCTCGGGCGACGTCCTCGACATGGGCCCAGCACATCGCGTTGGCTCGCGGGACGACCGCCGTCCAGCCGTGGGCGACCTGCTCGATGAGCCCTCCGATCTGGCTGGTGTCGCCGGGGCCGTAGATGGCTCCGGGCTGGAGGATGACCACGTCGAGCCCGTCGGCGGCGTACTCCACCGCGATGTCGTGGGCACGTGCCTTGGTCTCGTCGTAGACCGAGATGTGCCTGCCGGTGAACCGGTAGCTCTCGTCGACGACGACGCCCTTCGTGTCGGAGTTGACCGCCAGGGTGCTCGTGTAGACGACTCGCGGGACGCTGTTGCGGCGGGCCGCCTCGAGGGCGTTGCGGGTGCCCTCGACGTTGACCTGCTCTCCCAGCTCGGGCGTGCGGCTGCCGACCTTGTACCAGCCGGCGACGTGGAAGAGGCCGTCCGCCCCGTCGCAGAGCCGGTCGAGTGCGGTGGCGTCGTCGAGGTCGCCCGCGACGAGCTCGACGCCGAGGTCCGCGAGCGCGGCCGCCCGGCCCGTGTCACGGACCAGGGCGACCACGTCGTGGCCTGCGTCGCGGAGCTGGCGGGCGAGGACGCCGCCGAGGAAACCTGTGGCACCGGTGATCGCGTAGCGCATGGGGGCGATCAAACCACGGTTTCGGTCGCGGCCCGGACCCGTCTCGGTGCGAACATCGCGGCCACCACGGCGACTGCGACGGCGGCGGCGCCGGTCAGGAGCGCGGGACCGATCGCCCCGTCGTACCCGGTCGGGGTCAGGCTGCCGTCCTGGGCGAGGAAGACGGCGGTGAGCAGCGCGATCCCGAGTGCCACTCCGAACTCCCGGATGGTGGAGTTCGCCGAGCTCGCGGTGGCGAAGTCGGGCTCGGTGAGCCCGTCGAGCACTGCGGTGGCGCTCGGAGCGAACGTCAGTCCCATGCCGATTCCGGCCATGGCAAGTGCGGGCACCATCGCGGAGTAGGTCGAGGCGTTCTCGGTGAGGACGGCCAGCCACACCAGTGCTCCTGCCTGCAGCACAAGCCCCGGCACGAGCAGGGCGCGCAGCCCGGTGCGCGAGGCCAGCGCCCCGGCGATGGGTGCGACCAGCATGGGCGCCGCGGTCCAGGGAAGCGTCCGCAGGCCCGCCTCGAGCGGGGTGTAGCCCATCACGATCTGCAGGTTCTGCGAGAGCAGGAAGACGGCGCCGAACATGCCCAGGGTGAAGAACAGGCCGAGCGCGTTGGCGACCGAGAACCCGCGCGAGGAGAACAGGTGAAGCGGCAGGATCGCGTGCGTGCGGCTCCGCGCCCAGAGCAGGTACGTCGGGATGAGCACCACCGCTGCGGCGAGGGAGCCGACGACACCGGGGGAGGCCCAGCCGTCCTCGTTGCCGTGGGTGATGCCCCAGACCCCGAAGAAGACCGCTCCGCCGAGGAGCGCGGTGCCGACCAGGTCGATCGGCCGGGGCACGTCGCGGGACTCGACGACTGCGAGAAGCAGCAGGGGGAAGGCGATCGCTGCGACCGGGACGTTGAGCCAGAAGATCGCCTGCCAGCTCAGACCTTCCACGACCGCGCCGCCGATGACCGGCCCCAGGGCCACGCCCAGCCCCGAGACGCCGCCCCAGATCCCGATGGCGAGGGCGCGCCGCGACGCGGGGACCGCGGCGGCGAGGAGCGTGAGCGAGAGCGGCATGATCGCCGCCGCGCCGAGCCCCTGGACCGTGCGTGCCGCGATGAGGGCCTCGGCACTCTGGCTGAGCGCGGAGGCGATGGAGGCGGCGGTGAAGACGGCCAGACCGATCAGCATCACCCGCCGCCGGCCGATCCGGTCACCCAGTGCTGCTGCCGGGAGCATGAAGGTCGCGAAGGCCAGGGTGTAGGCGTTGACGAACCACGCGAGCTCGCCGACCGTCGCGCCGAGGTCCGCCCGGACCACGGGGAGGGCGGTGGTCATGACGAGGTTGTCGAGAGTCGCCATGAACATCGGCAGCGACGTGGCCAGCACGGCGAGCCACGCGGGGACCGTGCGGGAGGGGCGGCCGGGCGATCCGACCCCTCGCGTCGGTTCGGCCCCTGACGGAGCCTGCAGGGTGGCGGTCATCTGTCCTCCAGTTGAAGCATCGAATGATTACAACGTCTGGGAACCGACGGTAAGTAATCGATCAATTACTGGTCAAGGACACAGTGGTAATTGACTGATAACCTCTAGACATGAGCGCAAGCAGCACCCGCATGCGCGCCGAGGACCGTCGTGAGCACATCCTCGACGCGGCCACCCGGCGCTTCGCTCGCACCGGCTTCGTCGGCACGAGCACAGACGCCATCGCCAAGGAGGCCGGGGTCTCCCAGCCCTACGTCGTCCGCATGTTCGGCACCAAGCAGCAGCTCTTCCTCGAGGTGTTCGAGCGCTCCGCCCGGCGGGTTTTCGACGCGTTCTCAGGTGTTCTCGCCGAGGGGTTCGACCCGGCGAGCGAGGAGGACCGTGACCGCTTGGGCGCCGCCTACACCGACCTTCTCGCCGACCGCGACATGATGCTGGTGATGCTGCACGGCTTCGCGGCCGGCGACAGCCCCGAGATCGGGGAGCGGGCCAGGATGTCGATGGCCGGGATCTACGACCTCCTGCACGGCGCGGGGATCGGGCCGGAGGAGGTCCGGGACTTCATCGCGCACGGCATGCTGCTCACCGTCCTCATGGCCATGCGGGCTCCCCAGCACGCCGGCGAAGGAGATGCGCTGGACGCCCTCGTGGACTGCGCCTTCGGGGAGGGGCTCGCGCTCGTCACGCGTCCGGGCGCGCAGGCGGAGTCGGGCAACTAGCCAGGTCCGCGCCGGCATGCCCGCGCTGCCCGGTGGGGCGGGCCGGCCGCGACCGGGTCAGCTCAGGCGCGCGAGGTCCTCGCGGCAGCGGGTCTCCACCTCTGCGAGCTCTGCCAGGGTCTCGTCGATGTCGCGGCGGCGCTGCTCCAGGTCGCGGCGGCGTTCCTCGATCTGCTCGAGCAGGTAGTTCAGCTGCCCCGACTCGCCGGGCTGCTCGTCGTACATGTTCACGATCGTGGCGATCTCGTCGAGGGAGAACCCGAGCCGACGGCCGCGCAGGATCAGGGTCAGCCTGACCCGGTCCCGGTTGTGGAAGACCCGCACCGTCCCGCGGCGCTCGGGGGCGAGCAGGCCCCGGTCCTCGTAGTGCCGGATCGTGCGGTGGGTGACGTCGAAGTCCTCCGCGAGCTCGGCGATGGTCCAGGTGCGGGCTTTCGAGGGTTGCGTCACATCGGTCACCGTTCTAGAGTGCCTTACGTTTACGTAAACGTAAACCACCGCCAGTCTTCGAGGAGTGTCATGTCGTTCGAGCTGTCCCGTGAGCACGAGGAGTTCCGCCGCAGCGTCCGGGAGTTCGCCGAGGCCGAGATCGCGCCGCACGCCGCTCAGTGGGACCGCGACCACCACTTCCCGACCGACGTGGTCCAGAAGATGGGTGGTCTGGGCCTGTTCGGCCTCACCGCGCCGGAGGAGTTCGGGGGAGCAGGTGAGGACGGCGACTTCACCAGCCTCTGCGTCGCCATCGAGGAGATCGGCCGCGTCGACCAGTCCATGGGCATCACCCTCGAGGCCGCCGTGGGCCTCGGCATCAACCCGATCCTGACCTTCGGCAGCGACGAGCAGAAGAACACCTGGCTCCCCGACCTCGTGGCGGGACGGACCCTCGCGGGCTTCGGGCTGACCGAGCCCGGCTCGGGCTCCGACGCCGGCGCCACCAAGACCAAGGCCGAGCTCGTCGACGGCGAGTGGGTCGTCAACGGCTCCAAGCAGTTCATCACCAACTCCGGCTCCGACATCACCTCGCTGGTCACCGTGACCGCTCGCACCGGCGCGAGGGAGGACGGCAGAGCAGAGGTGAGCACGATCATCGTTCCCTCCGGCACGCCCGGCTTCACCGCCGAGAAGGCCTACGACAAGCTCGGCTGGCACGCCTCCGACACTCACCCGCTGACCTTCGAGGACGTCCGCGTCCCGGAGAGCAACCTGCTGGGTGAGCGCGGCCGCGGCTTTGCGCAGTTCCTGGCCACGCTCGATGACGGCCGGGTCGCCATCGCCGCCCTCGCCGTCGGCTGCATCCAGGCGTGTCTCGACATGTCCGTGGAGTACGCCGGTGAGCGGACCACCTTCGGGGTCCCGATCGGTCAGAAGCAGGGCGTGGCCTTCCAGGTCGCCGACCTCCAGGTCATGCTCGACGCCTCGCGCGCCCTCACCTACAAGGCGGCTGCCATGAAGGACGCCGGCCGCCCGATGAAGGAGTTCAAGCAGGCAGCCGCGGTCGCGAAGCTCTACGCAACCGAGTCGGCCGTGACTGCGACCCGGATCGCGACGCAGGTCTTCGGCGGCTACGGCTTCATGGAGGAGTACCCCGTCGCCCGGTTCTACCGCGACGCAAAGGTGCTCGAGATCGGTGAGGGGACCTCGGAGGTCCAGCGAATGCTGATCGCCCGCGGTCTCGGTCTTCCGGTCGAGTGAGCTGAGGCCCGCGCCGCACCGTAGGGTGTGGCGCCATGGGTCGCCGCCTGCAACGTCTCGCCACCGAGGCCGCCAAGTTCCTCGCCGTGGGCGGTGTGGCCACGCTGGTGGCCTTTGTCCTGTTCAACCTGCTCGTGCACGGCTTCTACGGCAGGAACCCGGGGCCGATGCACGACCGGCCGCTCACGGCGTTCGCGATCGCGAACCTCGTGGGCATGGTGGTGAGCTACCGGGGCAGCCGCTCGTGGGCCTTCCGGCACCGTGAGGTCGTGGGCGCAGCGGGCGGTCGGGTCGCGTTCTTCGTGATCAACACGGTCACCATGGGCATCCCGATGCTCTGCCTGGCCCTGAGCCGCTACGTCCTCGACCTCGACAGCGCCCTCGCCGACAACGTGGCGGCGAACGTCATCGGGCTCGGGCTCGGCACGGCGGCCAGGTTCTGGGCCTTCCGACGCTTCGTGTTCCTGAGCCCGCGCAGGGCGCGAAGGAAAGAAATGGCCGCGTGACTCACGCGCACTCGCGGTTTGGCAATAGCCTCTGGGCATGAGGTCGGCTCTGAGGGCAGTGGTACTCCTCTCGCTGCTCCTCGCCGTGCTCGGCGTGGCGTCGTGCGGCAGCTCGGAGGCTGACGGCACGGTCGTCAAGATGCCGACGGAGCGTGCCGTGGCCGGTCTCGACGCGGGGAAGTACACCGTGATCGACCTCCGCAGCCCTGAGGCCTTCCGGGCGGGCCACGTGGTCGGCGCGGTCAACATCGACGCCTCGGCCCCCGAGTTCGAGCAGC
This sequence comes from Nocardioidaceae bacterium, assembly GCA_035456965.1. GTDB lineage: Bacteria > Actinomycetota > Actinomycetes > Propionibacteriales > Nocardioidaceae > Nocardioides_C. The sequence goes on along the minus strand of DATICF010000095.1, from coordinate 16,779 downwards.
GGGTACGCCGCCTCGACGAGACGGTGGAGTACCTCGTCTACGCCGTCAACGAGAAGCAGTCGGGCCCGGCGGCCGACCAGATGGTGCGGCTGGGCCTCGAGCGGGTCGTCGACGCGGGCGGCTTCGGCACGCTCGCGATCGCGGGCGCCGAGATCGAGTAGCGACCGACGCCTGCCGGCCTCACCGGACGGGTCAGCCTGCGTCGCCTGCACCCGCGGGGAAGCGCTGCCACAGGTCGGTCCAGCGCACGCCGAGCTCGCCGAACATGTCCCTGAGCAGGGGCAGCCCGATGCCCACGACGGTGTGCGGGTCACCCTCGATGCCGCGCACGAACGCACCACCGAGACCGTCGAGGGTGAACGCGCCCGCCACCTTCAGCGGCTCACCGGTGGTGACGTAGGCGTCGATCTCCTCGTCCGACGGCGTCGCGAAGTGCACCACCGTGTCGGCGGAGCGGGCGACCTCCCGACCGGTTGCCGTGTCCACGAGGCAGTGGCCGGTGTGCAGGACACCCGACTGCCCTCGCATCGCCCGCCACCGGGTCCGTGCCTCCTCCTCGTCGGCCGGCTTGCCGTGGACGGCACCGTCGAGCTCGAGGACGGAGTCGCAGCCGATGACCCAGGCCGTCCCTGCGGAGACGTCCAGGCTCTCGGTCACGGCCTGTGCCTTGAGGCGGGCCAGCTCCAGCGCGAGCCGGGCCGGGTCCTCCACGCGCAGCCGGCTCTCGTCGACGCCCGACACCACCACCTCGGGCCCGAGCCCCGCGCTGAGCAGCGTTGCGAGCCGGGCCGGTGAGGCGGAGGCGAGGACCAGCCGATCGTTCACGAGATGCGTGCCAGCGCGGCCCGGAGCGGGTCCAGGCCGATCGAGCCGAGGTCGAGTGCGCTGCGGTGGAAGGACTTCAGGTCGAAGCGGTCACCGAGACGAGCCTCCGCATCGGCGCGGGCCTGCAGCCAGATCCGCTCACCGACCTTGTACGACGGCGCCTGACCCGGCCAACCGAGGTACCGGTTGACCTCGAAGACGATGACCGGGTCCTCCATCCGGCAGTGCTGCCGCATGAACTCGAGCCCCAGGTCGGGGGTCCACCGCGCACCGGGGTGGAAGCCGAAAGGGTTGTCCTTGGGGATCTCCAGCTGCAGGTGCATGCCGATGTCCACGACCACCCGGGCCGCCCGCATCGCCTGGGCGTCGAGCATCCCCAGCCGGTCGCCCGGGTCCTCGAGGTACCCGAGCTCGTCCATCAGCCGCTCCGCGTAGAGCGCCCAGCCCTCGCCATGACCGGAGACCCAGCACATGAGGCGCTGCCAGCGGTTGAGCTTCTCGGTGCGGTAGGCGGTCTGGCCGATCTGGAGATGGTGCCCCGGCACGCCCTCGTGGAAGACGGTGGTCACCTCCCGCCAGGTGGAGAAGTCGGTGATCCCCTCGGGGACCGACCACCACATGCGGCCGGGACGGGTGAAGTCCTCGCTGGGGCCGGTGTAGTAGATGCCCCCGTCCGCCGTCGGCGCGAGGCAGCACTCGATCCGGCGTACCGGCTCGGGGATGTCGAAGTGCACGTCTGCGAGCTCGGCCACGGAACGCTCCGCGAGCTGCTGCATCCAGTCACGGAAGGCGTCCTTGCCGGCGATCGTGCGAGCAGGGTCGGCGTCCAACGCGGCGACGGCCTCGTCGACGGAGCCGCCCGGGACGATCCGACGGGAGACCTCGGCCATCTCCGTCTCGATCCGGTGCAGCTCCTCCCAGCCCCAGGCGTAGGTCTCCTCCAGGTCGACGGTCGCTCCGAGGAAGTAGCGAGAGCCCAGGGAGTACATCTCCCGACCCACTGCCTCGACCTCCCGGCCCTTCGGTGCGAGGTCGTCGTCGAGGAAGCGGCCGAAGGCCGCCGTTGCCTCTGTGGCGCCAGCGGCATGCTGCTCCAGCTGGGAGCGCAGGCTCTGGTCCACCTCTGCGCCGGCGACGAGGTCCGCGAAGACGCCGCCGCCCGCACCACCCGTCCAGGACCGAACCTGTCCCGCCACCTCCCGGATCTGGCGCTGGGCCGCCACGTGCCCCGCGTCGGCCTCCTCGAGGAGCGTGCGTCGGTAGCCCTCGAGGGCCTCCGGCACCCCGGCCAGCCGCGCGTCGATGGCCTGCCACGCCTCCTCGCCGTCGGTCGACATCAGGTCGAAGGCGCCGCGCAGGTCGTGGAGCCCACTCACGATCACCGACAGCTCGGCCTGGGGCACGTGCGCGTCGTACCGCGCCACCTCGAGGCCGAGCCGCTCGAGGAACGCCTCCTTCGCGACCCGCTCTCGCTCGTCGGTCGGCGTGGCCGCCTCAGCGGCAGCGAGCGCCTTGCGGGTCAGCTCGTGGCGGGCGGCGAAGCCGTCGGGGGAGAGGTCGGTCAGCTCGTCCTCGTGGCCGGCCACACCCATCGAGGTGGCAGCGAGCGGGTCGAGCGCGCAGTAGTCCTCGACGTACGACTCTGCGATAGCGTCGACCGGCCGGGCGTTGACGGGGGGAGTGTTCGTGTCGGTCACGCAGTGCACCCTAACGGTGGTGGAGGTCTGCACCGGTGAATGAAAGGGTCTTGCCCAGCGACCCGCTGCCCTCTCGGTCCGCGCGTCCGCACCTCGGGCTGCGCCTGGGCGCGGTGGCGGCCTGGCTCGTCACCCGGGGCGTGGTCGTGTGGCTCTTCCTCGACCGGCACTCCTGGGTGACCGGCGACCTCGGCTACTTCGCCGACAGCCTCGAGGCTGTGCCCGACGCGGGGCTCGCCCACGTCCTGGTGGAGTACCCGCTGCCGGGGGTCCTGGTGATCGCGCTGCCGTGGCTGCTGGTCGAGCTCGCCGGAGCGGCGGGGGCGTACGCCGAGACGGTGCTCGCCTTCTCGGTGCTGGCCGACGCGGCGTTCCTGGTCCTGCTCATGTGGCGCGCGGACCGTCCTCGTGCCGCGGTCGCCGTGTGGGTCCTCGCCGTGCCCCTGCTGGGCGCCACCGCCTACGCGCGGTTCGACCTGGTGCCCGGTGTCCTCGCCGGCGCGTCGCTGCTCCTGCTCTGGCGCCACCCGCGCACAGCCGCGGCGGCCGGTGCACTCGCGACCGGCTTCAAGCTCTGGCCGGCGCTCGTCCTTCCCGCGCTGGCCGCTCCCGCCGCCTCGCGACGAACCGTCGTGCGGATCGTCGTGGTCCTGGGGGCCGTGCTCGCAGGCACGAGCCTCGCTCTCGCCGGATGGGGACGCCTCGTCTCACCGTTGACCTGGCAGGCCGACCGCGGGCTGCAGATCGAGTCCGTCGCCGCGACCCCCGCCATGCTGCGATGGGCCGCCACGCCGGACCGCTACGAGCTGACCTTCTCCGAGCACAACGCCTTCGAGATCACCGGCCCGGGCACCGAGGTGCTTGTCCGGATGTCCGAGGTCGGCTCGCTGCTCCTCGTGCCGGTGCTCCTCGCGATGTGGCTGCTCGCGTGGCGTCGCGGCCGGGAGGTCCCTGCCGAGACGGTGGCCTGGCTTGCGCTTGCCGCGGTGGGCGCGTTCGTGGTCACCAGCAAGGTGCTGAGCCCGCAGTATCTCCTGTGGCTGCTCCCTCTCGCCGCCGCGGCCACCGCCGTCGCCGGAGCCCGAGCGCTGCGCGCCTGGGCGGGCTTGCTGCTGGTGGCCACGGCCACGACGCAGGTGGTGTTCCCCGAGCTGTACGGGTACCTCGTCGCGCACGGAGAGCACACCGGGGCGGCGGTGCTCGTGCTGGCCGCCCGCAACACGCTTCTGCTGGGACTCACCGCGTGGGCGATGGTCCGGGCGGCCCATGGCCTCGAGGAGAGAGGAGCCCTCAGCGGGGCATCCCGCTCGAGCGCCAACCACCCGGTCCGGAGGGGTGCGTCGCCCGCAGCTTCCGGTGATGGGCCGCCCACTCGGAGATGACCTCGGGCTCCTCGGCCGGGACGGACGCCGCCGCGATGCCCTGGAGCACCACCGTCAGCGCGGCGACCTCCTCGGCGGTCGCATCGCCCTTGATCAGGAAGAGAGGGGTCGTGGCTTCGTCGGTCACTTGAGTGCCTCCCTGCGATTGCGCGGTGGGGTCGCCGACGCGGCGCTACGACCGTCGTTCGCTGCGCTCTCTCCAGAGTAAGCGCCGGGTCGGCTCCTCATACCCCTGTTCGCTTCGCTCACAGGGGGATGTTCCCGTGCTTCTTCGGCGGCAGCGTCTCGCGCTTGGAGCGCAGGAGGCGCAGCGCCCGAACGATCTCGATGCGGGTCTCGTGCGGCTGGATCACCGCGTCGACGTACCCGCGCTCGGCGGCGAGGTAGGGGTTGGCCAGGTGGTCTTCGTACTCCTGGATCAGCTGCGCCCGGCGCTCCTCCTCGTTGCCGGCCTGGGCTGCCTCGGCGATCTCCTTGCGGTAGAGGATGTTCACCGCGCCCTGGGCGCCCATGACCGCGATCTGGGCCGTGGGCCAGGCCAGGTTGATGTCGGCGCCGAGGTGCTTGGACCCCATGACGTCGTAGGCGCCGCCGTAGGCCTTGCGGGTGATCACCGTGATCAGCGGGACGGTCGCCTCGGCGTAGGCGTAGATGAGCTTGGCGCCGCGACGGATGATGCCGTTCCACTCCTGGTCGGTGCCCGGGAGGAAGCCGGGGACGTCGACGAAGGTGAGGACGGGGACGTTGAACGCGTCGCAGGTGCGCACGAAGCGGGCGGCCTTCTCCGAGGCGTCGATGTCGAGGGTGCCCGCGAACTGCATCGGCTGGTTCGCCACGACCCCGACGGGGCGGCCCTCGACGCGGCCGAAGCCGATGACCATGTTGGGCGCGAACATCGCCTGGACCTCGAGGAACTCCTCGTCGTCGAGGACCGACTCGATGACGGTGTGCATGTCGTACGGCTGGTTCGGCGAGTCCGGGATCAGCGCGTCGAGGGCGCGGTCCTCGTCGCTGATCTCCAGGTCCGCCTCCTCGGGGAAGGCCGGCGGCTCGTCGAGGTTGTTCTGCGGCAGGTAGGAGATCAGGGCCTTGACGTAGTCGATCGCGTCCGACTCGTCGCTGCCCATGTAGTGGGCGTTGCCGGACTTGGTGTTGTGCGAGCGTGCGCCGCCGAGGTCCTCCATGGAGACGTCCTCGCCGGTGACGGTCTTGATCACGTCGGGCCCGGTGATGAACATGTGCGAGGTCTGGTCGACCATCACGGTGAAGTCGGTGACGGCGGGGGAGTAGACCGCGCCGCCGGCGCACGGGCCCATGATCAGCGAGATCTGCGGGACCACGCCGCTGGCGTGCACGTTGCGGCGGAAGATCTCGCCGTACAGGCCGAGCGAGACCACGCCCTCCTGGATGCGGGCCCCGCCGGAGTCGTTGATGCCGATGACGGGGCAGCCGGTCTTCATCGCCAGGTCCATGACCTTGACGATCTTCTCGCCGAAGACCTGGCCGAGGCTGCCGCCGAAGACGGTGAAGTCCTGGGCGAACACGCACACCTGGCGCCCGTCGATCGTGCCGTAGCCGGTGACCACGCCGTCGCCGTACGGCCGGTTCTTCTCCATGCCGAACGCGGTCGAGCGGTGCCGGGCGAGCTCGTCGAGCTCGACGAACGACCCCTCGTCGAGAAGCTCCTCGATGCGCTCGCGGGCGGTCTTCTTGCCCTTCGCGTGCTGCTTCTCGATCGCCCGCTCCGAGCCGGCGTGCACCGCCTCCTCAAGCCTGCGATCGAGGTCGGCGACCTTGCCTGCGGTGGTGTGGATGTCCACGCCCTCGGGGATCTCGGTGCCCTCGCCGGGTTGCGTCATGGCTGCTTCGCTCACGGGTGAATGGCCTCTCTCGATTGCGTGGGTGTCAATGTAGTCCCTGTGACGTACGACGACCTCCGGCGCCCACCACTCGACCCTGTGGCCCTTTCCGCAGCCTTGGCGAAGGGTGGGTCGGTGTGGCGCGAGATCGAGGTGCTGCCCGCGTGCCCCTCCACGAACGCCGAGGTCGCAGCTCGCGCACGGGCAGGCGCCGAGGCGGGTCTGGTGCTCGTGGCGGACCACCAGACCTCGGGCCGGGGCCGTCTCGACCGGGCCTGGGTGACGCCGCCCGGCGCCGCGCTCACCTTCTCGGTGCTCCTCGCTCCCGACCGGGTGCCGGTGGCGCGCTGGCCGTGGCTCCCGCTCCTGGCGGGTATCGCGGTCGCCGAAGGGGTGCGCCGGGTCGCCAAGGTCGACTGCAGCCTGAAGTGGCCCAACGACGTCCTGGTCGACGACCGCAAACTCGCCGGGATCCTCGTCGAGCGCGTCGAACGTCCCTCGGGCGCCGTGGCCGTCGTGGGAGTCGGGTTGAACGTCTCGCAGGACGCCGACGAGCTCCCGGTGCCCACGGCGACCTCGCTGGCCATCGAGAACGCCGCCACCACCGACCGCACCGTGGTGCTGCGCGAGGTGCTGCGATCGCTCGAGGCGCTCTTCGTCCAGTGGGTGGCCGACCTGGGTGACCCGGGCCGGGGCCTCGTCGAGTCCTATGTGCGCCGCTGTGGCACCCTCGGCCGCGAGGTTCGGGTGGACCTGCCTGCGGGGGAACAGGTGGTCGGCGTGGCCACCGGCATCGATGCCGAGGGCCGGCTGGAGGTGCGTACGCCGCACGGTCGGAGGATCCTCGGAGCCGGCGATGTGGTGCACGTCCGCCCCCTGTCGTGACCTGCCCCACATGAGAGGATCGGAGTCGTGCCAATTTCCCGGAAGCTGCTCAACGACGACGAGTCGGTCGTGGTGTCCACGCGCACCCACGGCAAGGCGCTCCTGGGTCCGCTGCTGCTGCTCATCGTGATCGCGGCGGTCGCTGGAGTCGTCGTCACCTTCGCCGAGCGGGCCGGTCGCGCGGCCCCCCTGGTCCAGGCGGTCATCTGGGGAGTCGCCGCGCTGATCGCGTTCAAGCTCGTGGTGCGGCCTTTCCTGACCTGGCTGACCACCAGGTACACCGTCACCGACCAGAGGCTCATCACCCGCTGGGGGATCCTCAGCCGCAACGGCCACGACATTCCGCTGGCCCGGATCAGCGACGTCGCCTATGAACGGGGCATTCTCGACCGGGTCCTGGGCTGCGGCACCCTGCTGGTCTCCGTGGCGAGCGAGTCGCGGGTGACCTTGCACGACATCCCGCACGTCGAGCGGGTGCACCTGCAGATCCAGGACCTTCTCTACGGCGACACGGAAACGCAGGCGTTCCGCCCAGGGGAACGATGACGGACGGCGAGACTCCGCAGCAGCCTGCCAAGGGCTCGGCGCGGGAGCAGGCAGCCGCCCGCTTCACCCGGGAGGAGCTCGAGAGGGTGATCCTCGGGGAGCCACCCGGCCTCACCAGCACCGACGTCGCCTCCGCAGCCGGGGTGACCTTGGACGAGGCCCGGCGGCTGTGGCGCGCGCTCGGGTTCCCCGACGCAGGGGAGCAGCCGGCCTTCAACGACGCCGACCTCTCGGCGCTGAGCACCCTGATCGGCACGGTAGAGGCAGGCGCCATCGACTTCGACACCGCGGTGCGGATGACCCGGGCCGTCGGTCAGACGATGGCCCGGCTCGCTGACTGGCAGGTCGCGACCCTCGCGCCGCGGGTGGAGGAGTTCGAGTCCGGTCCGGAGGCGACCGGGTCGCGGATCGGCAGCGCCCTCCGGCTCGCCGAACACGTGGGGGTCCCGTTCGAGAGGCTCCTCATCTACTCGTGGCGGCGCCATCTCGCGGCCGCGGTCGCCCGGATGGAGGCCCTCGGGGCAGCCGACGAGGACCTCCACACGGCCGAGGTCACGGTGGGCTTCGCCGATCTGGTCAGCTTCACCGCGCTGTCCAACGAGATGGACGAGGACCGCCTGGCCGACATGGTGGAGATCTTCGAGTCGCGCTGCGCGGACGTGGTCGCGGGCCGGCGCGGTCGGGTGATCAAGACGCTGGGCGACTCGGTGCTCTTCGTCAGCGAGGACCCGGTCCAGGCGATGAACATCGCCTTCGACATCGTGGGGGTCATCGGCCGCGACAGCCGTCTGCCCGACGTACGCCTGGGTCTGGCGACCGGCTCGGTGATCATGCGGCTCGGCGACGTCTTCGGACCCCCGGTGAACATGGCTGCCCGTCTGACCGGGGTGGCCCGGCGCAACCGGGTGATCATCGACCAGGCAACCGCCGAGCGGCTCCCCTCGGACCGCTTCGACACCCGTTCTCTTCCGGCCCGGCCTGTGCGCGGATTCGGGCTGGTCGAGCCCGTCGCTGCACGGCGTCGTTGAGGTCCGCGGTCTAGACCTTGCCGGGTCCTTGAACAGCAAACTTTTTCGATTCCGCAGCGGTGTCCGTTATGTCCTTTTAACCTGAGTGCCATGTTGAGTGTGCAGGGGGTGGACCTCGATGTGGAGACACGTCGAGTGTGGCGCGACGGCGTGGAGATCAGGATGTCGAACAAGGAGTTCGACCTCCTGCATGCTCTGATCAGCCGTGCGGGGGAGATCGTCACGCGTGAGGAGCTCATGCGTGATGTGTGGCAGACGACCTTCTGGACGTCGGCCAAGACCATCGACGTTCATCTGGGATGGGTTCGCCGCAAGCTCGGCGACGACACCAGGCGACCGACACTGATCACGACGATCCGGGGGAGGGGCCTGCGCTTCGAGACGCAGCCACCGGTGTACGCCCCAAAAGCGGAGCAGGTCGCGGTCGGATGAGGTGAGGCAGGACCCGGGCGGAGGCGTCGTTAGGCTCTCTCCCGTGACACCGCCTCCACCCACGTCCTACCAGGGTTCTCGCACCTCGCCGGTGCTCGCCGTCATCGGCGGCGGCCAGCTCGCCCGCATGATGGCGCAGTACGCCTTGCCGCTCGGAGTTCCGTTGCGGCTGCTCGCCGAGGCGGAAGGCGTCTCCGCGGCTCAGGTGATCCCGGACTCCCTGGTGGGCGACTACCGCGACCTGGACACGCTCCGGAAGGTGACGGAGGGGTGCGGCGTGGTCACCTTCGACCACGAGCACGTCCCCACCGAGCACCTGCACGCGCTGGCCGAGGCGGGGGTGGCCTGCCGGCCCGGACCGCAGGCTCTGGTGCACGCCCAGGACAAGGGCGTGATGCGCGCACGGCTGCACCACCTCGAGGTGCCCTGCCCGCGCAACGAGATTGTGGGCGAGCCTGCCGAGGTAACCCGTTTCGCCGGGACGATCGGCGGGTTCCCCGTCGTCCTCAAGACCACCCGCGGCGGCTACGACGGCAAGGGCGTGTGGGTCGTCGACAGCGAGACCGAGTGCGCGCAGGCGTTCGAGGTGGCACGGCGCGCCGGGGTCGAGATCCTCGCCGAGGAGAAGGTCGACTTCCGCCGTGAGCTGTCCGCCCTCGTCGCGCGCGCCCCGTCCGGCCAGGTGGCTGCCTACCCGGTGGTGGAGTCGGTGCAGGTGGACGGCATCTGCGCCGAGGTGATCGCGCCCGCTCCCGGGCTCGACCCGGAGCTCGCCGTCCAGGCACAGCAGATCGCCATGAAGATCGCCGCCGAGCTGGACGTGACCGGGATCCTCGCGGTGGAGCTCTTCGAGACCTCCGACGGCCGGATCCTGGTCAACGAGCTCGCCATGCGGCCCCACAACACCGGCCACTGGAGCATGGACGGCGCCGTCACGAGCCAGTTCGAGAACCACCTACGCGCCGTCCTCGACCTGCCGCTCGGGTCGCCGGAGAGCCGGCAGGCCTGGACGGTGATGGTCAACATCCTGGGCGGCGACCATGGTGAGATCTCGGAGGACCTGTACGGCGGGTACCCCCACGTGTTCGCCCGCGACCCCCGGCTGAAGGTCCACCTCTACGGCAAGGACGTGAAGCCCGGTCGCAAGGTCGGACACGTCAATGCCTACGGCGACGACCTCGACGACGTACTCGAACGTGCACGGCACGCCGCGGCCTGGTTCCGTGGCGACTTGGGGATGGAGAGCGAATGAGCAACGAGACCGCGACGGCGCGCGTCGGCATCGTGATGGGGTCGGACTCCGACTGGCCCACCATGAAGGCCGCAGCCGAGGCCCTCGAGGAGTTCGGGGTGCCCTACGAGGCCGACGTGGTCTCTGCCCACCGGATGCCCGCGGAGATGATCGACTACGGCAGGGAGGCAGCTGGTCGCGGTCTGTCGGTCATCATCGCCGGAGCCGGCGGCGCGGCTCACCTTCCCGGCATGCTGGCCTCGGTCACGCCTCTGCCGGTGATCGGTGTCCCGGTCCCGCTGAAGTACCTCGACGGGATGGACTCCCTGCTCTCGATCGTCCAGATGCCGGCTGGCGTCCCGGTAGCCACGGTGGCGATCGGCAACGCCCGCAACGCCGGACTCCTTGCCGTGCGCATCCTCGCCGCCTCCGACGATGCACTGCGGCAGAAGATGGAGCGCTTCCAGGACTCGCTCACGGAGTCTGCGCGGGCCAAAGGAGCTGTGGTCAGGGGCGAGCAGAGCCGCACCATCGGCTTCGGTTGACCGAGCGGGTCACCCGCCGCTGGTCGCCCTAGCTTGCCCGGATCTGGCTCCCTTCTGTGTCAAGACACCGTGGGGATTGGGGGCTTAGGCTGTTTGGTGGCGGGTCCCGGAGTGGCTTGTCCGAAGAGCCGGTGTCGGGGTTGTGAGCCGGTCGCGCTGGAGTCAGAGTCGTTGCCCCGTTGCCCTCCCGGGCCCGTTCTTGTGCCGGCGCGTCGTTGAGCATCTGCTGGTGGACGAGGTCGGAGAGGCGTCGTTCGACGCAGCGCATGGCTTCCATGGGTGCCTTGCCGTCGGCCTTCTTGTATTCGAGTAATGGCCGGATCAACACGTGACGCTCCTCGAACGCGCCGACATCAGCCTCACTGCGTCAGGATGATCGGCAGCCAGGATGACGCCTCCGCCTTGAGCTACCAGCGGCCTTATCAAGCCTTGGTCATCGTTTGGACACTCGCGAAGCCAGTACTCTTCGGGTTCCTTGGGCACGACCAGCAGTCTTCCTGAAGGAAGCCTGGGCCACACCCATCTGCCGCCGATGGTGAAAGAGGATCATGCCGATGAGCGGTCGTCTGGAACCAGCAGTTGGGACACTGCGTCGTATGGGCATGACAGCCGGTGCACGGGCGGCCGTCGCCGCACTCACTTGCGGGATGCTCAGCGCGTGCGCAGCCACCACTGGGGGTGGCGACTGCGTGAGCCACTACGACTCCATCGCAAGTGCTCCCACGTGGGCTGGCCTGAAGGAGGCGATGTTGGACTACCGGGAGCGAGGTCGTGTCGCATCGGTGCGGATACAAGCCAGAGGGAAGGACGTCGGCGCGGGCGACCAGGAGGCCGTGCGCGTCGTGGACCTGCTCAACAGGAACCGTCGACGCCTGGTTCAAGTCGATGTCTGGCGCACCGACGAAGGCGCTTGGCGTGCTGGCGTCTGGCAGCAGTGCATCGACTGACCGCCGCCTCGGGCGCGTAAGGCATCAACGTCCGGATCTGCCGCTGCAGCGCGTTGATAGTGCCTGTACGACCATCGATCCTGCATGGTGGGGCCCATGTCGTCCTCGACCTCCGTCGTTCCTGCCACGTCGGCACTCTTGAACGAGTGCCTTGAGTTCGACCATGTGGCCGTCGGCGGCGGTGCCGGGCGGCGGACGGAGCTCTCAAGGGCGGCGGACGAAGGGCGGATGCGAGTCGCGACCGTCGACGGACGCGCGGTGGGGTTCGCCGTTGCGGCGCCGTGGTTCTTCGACGCCCCGTTCCTTGCACTCCTGTATGTCGATCCATCCATGCGCAAGCGCAAGTTCGGCTCACTGCTGCTGGAAGACTTCGAGCAAGCGCATCCTTCGAGGGTGTTGACGTCGACCAACCTCTCGAACGTCCCGATGCAAGGACTGCTCCGAAGCCGCCTATGGACTCCCTGCGGAATCCTGAACGGGTTGGACGAAGGCGACCCGGAGATCTTCTTCATGAAGGTCAACTGACATGGGACAGCCAACGCGCGGATCTGCCGCGTTGCGGGGCCCAACCGCGATGAGCGAGCACGCCCGGGCACCGGGCGATGACCTCTCTGGGGAGCCCTAGGCTGTTGTGCGTGGAGCCCGAAGACCTGCGGATCGTCGTGTATGACCGGTTCCGGCGCGGTCAGACCCCCCGGATCGCCGCCCTTGCCAGCGACCTCTCGGTGACAGCGGACGAGGTGAGCGCGGGACTGGCGACCCTTGCCGCTCAACGGCATCTCGCCCTGGGCGCAGACGGCGAGATCACCATGGCGCATCCCTTCACGGCTGTTCCGCTGGGGTTCTCGGTGATGGGTCGCGATGCCTTGTGGTGGGGCGGTTGCGCGTGGGACTCCTTCTCGCTGCCACACCTGCTGCCCGAGCAGGGTCCCATGCTCGTCGCAACGACATGCCCCGCGTGCAACACCGCTCACGCCTGGCAAGTCGACGACCAAGAACCACCACCTGGTGAGCAAGTGGCGCACTTCTTGGTTCCGACGACCCACATGTGGGACGACGTCGTTTACACCTGCGGCAACCAGCGAATCTTCTGCTCCGAGGACTGCGTGACCACCTGGCTCGATCGGTCGGGACACCAGCGCGGCTACGTCATGGACTTGCCGACGCTGTGGCGACTCTCCTCCCGCTGGTACGCCGGACGCCTCGAACGCGGCTACGTCCGACGCGAACCCAGCGCAGCCGTGGACTACCTACGCAGCGTCGGCCTCCGGGGCGCGTTCTGGGGTCTCCCGGACTGAATCTCGTAAGGCGCGAACGTCAGCTCCTCTGAACCACATACCGGGTACGTACACGGTTGGGAGATTCCCGCACCGGAATCGCACGCATCTGCCGCGTGAGGCAAGAACTCAAATGCCGCTGTGGGTGCTGCTTGGCAAGGCGATCAGCAGGTGGCTCGTGTGCCACGGCAGCGTCCCAGCCAACCGCTAATCACCTGCGGCGGTGGCGCCTGGTGGCGCGGTGCCATCGAACGGCGATGGCCATGGTGATGACGGCAAGCGCGCCGGTGACCCACGATCTGGGGTTCCGAACGTTCGGCCTCTTCTGGAACGACATCGGCATGAAACCGAGGTGCAGGGACGTCACCTCGCCGCCGGGTTCGCGGCTGAACACGACAGAGGAGGTGCCGGTCCCGAGCCCGGAGAGGTCGATGCGGAAGGCGTAGGGGTCGTCGCTGTCGGGGTACAGACGAAGACCCTTGCGCACCGCAGGGACGGGCGTCTGCCCGCGGATCGTGAGGTGGTCGCCCTGGACGACCACCTCGAGGCCCGCACCCATCGCCCGGGGCTGGGGGTCGGTGAGCACGCCGGGACCGAAGGAGTACCAACCGCACAGCTCTCTCCAGACGTGGGGACGTTCCGGGACGTCGGTGCGCACGGTGTCATCTGTGAGGCCGAGGATGAGACGGAGAACCGCGTTCGCGACGGGCACCGGCGCGCCGCGGGGGTTGAACGGCCCGGTATTGGCGAACGCGACAACACCGATCCCCTCGTCAGGAGCGAGCACCATGTCCGAGAGGAAGCCCTTCCAGATCCCGTCGTGACCGACGGTCCGGTGTCCGCCGACCTCGTCACGCAAGAACCCCAGCCCCATACCGGGGATCCGGGGATCGGGCTGGTAGTGCGGCTCGAACATCTTGGTGAGTGTGTCCGGTTCGAGGATGGAGCCGTGCTCGTTGGCGCCGCCGCCCACCAGCGCCGAGACGTAGCGAGCCATGTCGCCGGTTGTTGAGTAGGCCGCAGCGGCGCCGGCTGGCACCACCTCATAGTCGGTGACCGCCTTGAGTCCGCCGGAGTGCAACTCGTACCCGGTGGCCATGCGGGGTCGCATCCGCTTGGATCGGACGAGGTCCGAGCTCTTCATGCCGAGTGGCCCGAACACCCGCTCGCGCAGGTAGCGATCGAGCGGGAGCCCGCTGACGTCCTCGACGACCTGGCCCAACGTGGCAAACCCGTGGTTGGAGTAAGCCCACTTGGTGCCCGGCTCGAAGTCGGCGCGCAGACCACCGCGGTAGTACTCGGCGAGCGAAGGCGTCGGGCGGTCCACTCGCGCGCCCCAGCCCAGCGCCGGTCGGAACAGGTCGGAGGGTCTCCGTACCGCACGGACTCCGGCGGTGTGGGTCAGGAGGTGGCGTAGCGTCGCCGGGCGGAAGCTCGGCTTGGCGGGGACCAGCTGGTAGCCGCGCAGATAGTCATTGGCGGGCGCGTCGAGGTCCACCAGTCCCTGCTCCCACAGCTGCATGACCGCGATCGCCGTGAAGGTCTTGGTGATGGAGGCAATCCGGAAGACCGTGTCTTCGCTGACGGGTGTGCCCGACGCGATGTCTGCGACGCCATGTCCGTAGAAGAACGGCAGGGATCCGTTGCGCACCACTCCCACCGCCAGTCCGGCGGCTGGCCAGCGGTTGAGAACCTCACCGACCTTGGCGCTTATCTCCAGCTCACCGAGCTCGGACATGGCTCCTCCCCATTCCAGCGGTCGGAGGTCCGCGACGACTCTGAGGCCACGACCGACCTGAAACCGACGGACCCGAAACCAGTGTCGCTCGGACGCGGCGAGGGGAGATCCGGCCGACGCGCCACCTCCCACCGCTCCGCAGTGCATGCAGATGCCGCGGACAGCGCGTGCTCTGCGGCAACCGCAACGGCCGCGGACAGGAAACTGGCCGCCCCCGCTGATCGGAGCACCTATTGAGGTGATTGCGCGTGAGGCGTTACTTGGGGTGATTGGATCTGCACGTGCCGACGCCTGAGGAAATCACTCGCCATCATGATGAAGCCGACGTTGTCTATGTCGGGGCACACCCGACCGACTACACACTGCGGATCGAAGAGCCCGATCCCACCTGGGTCCAGCGGTACCGCGAGCTGGAAACCCAGGTCCTGGCGGCACTCGGGGATCGCGTGCTGGCCATCCAACACATCGGCTCCACCTCGGTGCCGGAACTGCCCGCCAAGCCCATCATCGACATCGACGTGGCCGTGGCGGACCCGGCCGACGAGGGCGCCTATATGAGCGATCTCGAAGCCCTCGGGTACGTGCATTGGCTCACTGAGCCCGAGTGGCATCAGCACCGGCTGCTCAAGCGATTGACTGAGCCACGGGTGCACCTCCATGTCTTTGGCCCCGACTGTCCCGAGATGGTTCGGCACCAGATGTTCCGCGACTGGCTCATCGCGCACCCGGCAGACCGCAAGCGATACGCAGATGCCAAGCGCGCCGCCGCCGCTCACATGACCGGCACCGGCGACGATCATGGAGCGCTGGGTTTCGGCATGCGGTACAACAGGATCAAGGAACCCATCGTCCGCGAGATCTATCACCGGATGTTCCAGGCAGCCGGCCTCCTCGGGTGAGAGCGTCGCGCCGCAAGGCTCCTTCCCAGCGAGTCATGAGAGGCCGCCCGGAACAAGCGCTCAGCGGCCGCCGAGGCGGGGCCACTCCATGACCGGGCAGGTGTCCATCACCATCGGCACGCCGGCCTCCGTCGTACGCCGGAACGCGTCCTCATCGACCACGCCGAGCTGGAACCACACCGCCTTCGCGCCGATCGCGACGGCCTGGTCGGCGAACTCGCCTGCGGCCTCGGAGCGACGGAAGACGTCCACGCAGTCGACGGGGAAGGGGACCTCGGCGAGCGAGGCGTAGCCGTCCTCGCCCAGCACGTGGTTCGCGGCCGGGTGCACCGGAACGATCCGCTTGCCGTGTCCCTGCAGGAACTTCGCGACGCGGTAGGCGGTCCGCGACGGGTCGCCGCTGAGCCCGATGATCGCCCAGGTCTCGCACTTGTCGAGCATGAAGCGGATGTCGTCGTCGTCCAGCCACGGCGCGCGTGAGGTGGTCATGCCTCCACTGTTACCCACACCTGGTGAGCGGACACGCGAGTCCGCGCCTGCACGCTCCCGACCGCCGGTCCAGCCTCGGGGCTCGACCGGACCTACCGGCGAGTAGAATCGCGCGCCATGAGCGCTGAGTACCCCATGTTTGCACTTTCCGAGGAGCACCAGGCGGTTCGCGAGGCGGTGCGCGCCGTGTGCGACGCGAAGGTCGCCCCGAACGCCGCCGCCGTCGACGAGTCCGGAGAGTTCCCGCAGGCGGCCTTCGACGCGCTCGCCAGTGCCGACTTCGCCGCGCCGCACATCTCCGAGGAGTACGGCGGGGCGGGCGCCGACGCTCTCGCGACGTGCATCGTGATCGAGGAGGTCGCCCGCGCCGACGCCTCGGCCTCCCTCATCCCCGCGGTGAACAAGCTCGGCACGTTGCCCCTGGTCCTCGCCGCCTCCGAGGAGCTCAAGCGCAAGTACCTCACCCCCGTCGCGGCGGGCGAGGCGATGTTCTCCTACTGCCTGTCAGAGCCGGAGGCGGGCTCCGACGCGGCGTCGATGAAGACCCGTGCCGTGAGGGACGGCGACTCCTGGGTTCTCAACGGGGTCAAGCGCTGGATCACCAACGCCGGCGTCTCGGAGTACTACACCGTCTTCGCGGTGACCGACCCGGAGAAGGGCGGCCGCGGCGGGATCTCCGCGTTCGTCGTCGAGAAGTCCGACGAGGGCGTCTCCTTCGGCGCCCCGGAGAAGAAGCTCGGCATCAAGGGCTCGCCCACGCGCGAGGTGTACCTCGACAACGTGCGAATCCCCGCCGACCGGATGATCGGCGAGGAGGGCACCGGCTTCACGACCGCGATGCGCGTTCTCGACCACACCCGCGTCACCATCGCGGCCCAGGCCGTCGGCATCGCGCAGGGCGCGGTGGACTACGCCGTCGAGTACGCCAAGGAGCGTCAGCAGTTCGGCAAGCCGATCGCCGACTTCCAGGGCCTTCAGTTCCTGCTCGCCGACATGGGC
>DATICF010000094.1:0-27584 GCA_035456965.1 Nocardioidaceae bacterium | reverse complement strand
AGGGGTTGGGTGATGGACGAAATCGAAGATCGGTTGTGGTCCGTCCAGGACGTCAGCAAGTACCTGGGCGTGCCGGTTCACACGATCTACTCGTGGCGCAGCGCAGGGACTGGCCCTCCGGGACGCCGAGTGGGCAAGCGGCTCCGTTACCGGCCGCAGGACGTCCGCGACTGGGTGGCCTCGCTGCCGACGGAGGTCGTGGCATGAAGCCTTTGGGACTGGGCGAGCACGGAGGTATCTCGATCACGCGCGAGGACGGTGGCTACGTGGCCTACGTCCGCTATCGCGACTACTCCGGCCGTGGACGGCGTATCAAGCGCAGGGGTCGCTCCAAGGCAGAGGCCTCGCGCAACGTCATGAAGGCGTTGAAGGACGCCCTCAATGCGCAAGCCGACGCAGAGTTCACTGCCAGGAACACCCTGGAGGACGCCGCCCGGGGATGGCTGCAGATGTTCGAGGGACTCGTCGAGCGCGGGTCCCGGTCACCTTCGACGTTGGATGAGTATCGCCACATCCTGACGCGCGTCATCCTGCCCGGCGTGGGCGCATTGCGTCTGGGGGAGGTGAGCACGCCACGCCTCGACCGTTTCGTGCAGTCGGTGCTTGCTGACAAGGGCTACGCGACCGCGAAACTGACCAGGTCCGTCCTCTCGGGAATCTGCGGGTGGCTGGTCCGACGCGGCGCGCTCGTCACGAACCCCGTCCGTGACCTGACCCCGCTGGAGCTCGACAGGGACCGGACCGCACGGGCGCTCTCGGTAGAGGAACTTCGTGCGTGGCTGGCGTTGCTGGATGCCAGCGAGTTCGCAAGACGGCACGATCTCCCGGAGCTCGCGCGGTTCATGCTGGCCACAGGACTGCGGCTGGGGGAGGCGCTCGGCGTCACCTGGGCAGACGTCGACCTCTCGCAGGGCACAGTCGCAGTACGGCGAACGATCGTCCGTGTGAAGGGCCAGGGACTCGTCGCCAAGCGGGTCAAGTCGCGTGCCTCCGAGCGTGGCCTTCTCCTGCCGTCGTGGTGCGTCGAGCTGCTACGTGCCAGGAGGGTCAGGCTCGGCGCCTTCGAGGGCCCAGTCTTCGCAGACTCCCGCGGCGCCTGGAGGGACCGCAGCAACGTCGGCAAGGCCTTCCGCCAGGTGCGAGGTGGTTCGGACTTCGAGTGGGTGAAAACCCACACCTACCGCAAGACCGTCGCGACGCTGCTCGACCAGAGCGGCGCGAGTGCCCGGATGATCGCGGACCAGCTCGGCCACTCGCGGGTCTCGATGACCCAGGACGTCTATCTCGGCCGCAAGGCAGGCAACGCGGCGAACCTCACGGCCCTCGAGGCGTACAACCCCGATCTGCCGGCGACTGAAGACGAGACGGGAGACGCGAAGTGACTCGCATGCGTCCCCGGATTCGTCCCCACGGTCGCCTTCCGGCGCGACCCAGCCGAGCGACTACGCCGCTGACCTGCGCGTTTGTAGGCCCCGTGGGACTCGAACCCACAACCCGCGGATTAAAAGTCCGCTGCTCTGCCAATTGAGCTAGAGGCCCGGGACGTGGGGACTCGCATCGGAGTGATCCTCGGGAGTGAGCCCTGCGTCCGCGGGTGCAGTATGTCAGGTACGCCGGGGTGGGTCCCGTCGCGGGCGCGGAGCTGCTTGGCCGCCGGGTCGGGAGTGGCCTCGGGGCGGTAGCGTGGCTCGTGACCCGCATCTCGCGATCCTCCGCGGGCGTCCGACCAGCGCCACCATGCTCGTGGTATTCAGAACGACTGCGTGTCGGTGCGATCGGGCAGCGCGAGCTCTCAGGTGACTTGGCATGAGGGTTGCGACCGACCCCGGCAAAGCGCATGACACGTCGTCCGGTGGCACTTGTGCGGCTTCCGACTGAGCTATGTCCCCAGATCCGCCAATCGCGTCGGGCCCGGGGCGACCCACCAGTCGCTCATGGAGAACCCCGAGCACGCCGCCACAGTCGGCCGGGAGATCCACGACGTCGTCGTGGCGATACAGACAGCCGAACCGCTAGCTGGTCCCTTTCAGACCTCGACTCGGTGCGACCACAGCACCGCGGCGATGTTGCCGAGGACAGCGGCGCCATCGCGCCGAGCGCCACCATGGTGCGGCCGCTGAGACGACCGGACCCGGTGGCAGCCGGTGCCTGGGAAGCCCCATCACCTGCTCGTCGTTCGGCCATCGCTCGTCACCGTCCCCTCTCCCCGTTCGTCCACGCTGTCCTGGCCGCCGGGTCCGTTGCTCCGCATCTCCAGGGTGCCCTGCTGGCGTGCACGGACTCCACGTATCGGCAGGAGACTGTGGCGTGGATGCTCGACCGGCGAGAGCCGCGGGAGCAGACGTCAACAACCCCCCTCAATGGGGTATCGACAACTATCCCTCGTTGCCGCAAAGTTCGCTATCAGGGCGACTTCTGCCCGGCTGTTCCGATCCGAGGGGGATGCGATGATGAAGAGGATCCGTACCGCTCTGCTGCTCAGCCTCGCCCTGCTCTTCACTGCGGTGGGCGGAGCCGCCGCAGTGACCGACGGGGAGCTCGACGGCGACGGTCACCCGTACGTCGGGCTGATGGTGGCACAGGACGCGAAAGGCGATCCTCTGTGGCGATGCAGTGGCACGCTCATCTCGGCCACGGTGTTCCTGACCGCGGGTCACTGCACCGAGTCGCCGGCCGCATCGGCGCAGATCTGGTTCGCCGCGGACGTCGAGTCCGGCATCCCGGAGAACGGCTACCCCTACAAGGGCGACGTCGGCGGTAAGACCTTCACCCACCCGCAGTACGACCCGGACGCCTTCTACCTCTACGACGTCGGCGTGGTGGTGCTCAGCAAGCCGATGAAGATGAAGCGGTACGGCTCGCTTCCCCAACAGGACGTCCTGGACCGGCTTGCCTCGAAGCGGGGGCAGCAGGACCTCGGCTTCACCGCCGTTGGGTACGGCGCGCAGGAGAGCTTCCCTGACGCGGCCTCCTGGAAGGAGAACAACCAGCGGGTTCGCATGGTGGCCCGCCCGTACCTGCTGCAGATCAACACGGGCTTCACCGGCGACGGATCGCTGCTGCTCTCGAACAACGCCAACACGGGCGGCACCTGCTTCGGTGACTCGGGCGGCCCCAACTTCATCAACGACTCGAACGTGATCGGTGGGGTGACGTCGTTCGGCCTGAACTCCACCTGCGCCGGAACCGGCGGCGTGTACCGGGTGGACCGCGCCGACGACCTCGAGTGGCTGGCCACCTTCCTCACGCGCTGAGCTGGGCTCGCACGGGGTGGTCGGCTGCCCAGGTGGCCGACCCCCTCCAGCGTTGCCGCACTCCGGACGCCGACCCGGCTAGGTTGGCCTCCTACGAACTGCGGTCGCGTCGCTGACGCGCACGCCTGCACACACGGGGAAACAGATGGGCACTTGGGGCAACGGACCGTTCGACAACGACGACGCGAGCGACTGGGTCTACAAACTCGAGGACTCCGGCGTGAGCGCCCTGCGCTCCGCTCTGGCCGTGGAGGACGGATACCTCAAGGCGCCCCAGGCCGCGGAGGCGGTGGCAGCCGCCACGGTCGTCGGACTCGCATCCGACCTGCCGGTCGAGTCGACCGAGGAGGTCTCCGAGTGGCTCGGGGGCGCCGACGCCGACGAGGTCCGGTCTTTCGCCGGGGGTGCCGTCGTGGCGCTAGAACGGGTGCTCGAGGACTCCGAGCTCGCCGAACTCTACGACGAGAGCGGTGACGAAGAGTGGCGCCAGCAGGTGAGGGCCCTGCACGACGGGCTGCGGGGCTGACGCCGCGCTCGTGACCATGCAGGCGCGGGCGCGAGGTCGTCGCCGGTCAGGCGGACTGTCGTTCCGGGGAGTCGACCAGTGTCGGCTCGCCCACGAAACAACTCCGACAACGCGCCTCGTACGTGAAGGTGCCGTCATCGGGGAGCGCCTGCGAGCGGCCCAGTGGCTCGACGAACGGAGTGCCGTTCGACAGCACCTGCGTATGCGTTGCGTTGAAGTTCCGGCAGCGGTCACAAACCGATCGACGGTAGGTCACCGTCGCCGGGCCGAGCTCGAGGAGCGCCTTCACCGGCGCAAAGAGCTCGCCGCGGTGATCCAGATCCAGCCCCGCGGCTATCACACGGGTGCCACGCGAGAGCAGTTCGCCGACCACCGTGACGTCGGAGAGGCTGAACATGTGGACCTCGTCGACGCCGACCACCTCCACCCGCTCGGCCAGCGCCTCGGACAGGTCGACCACCTTCGTGGTCGGCAGCGCACCGCCGATCCGTGACACGACGCCGGCATCGCGGACGTGCCGGGCCGACTGGTACACGCGGTGCGTGGTGTTGGAGTAGCGCAGGGGCGAGAGCAGGCTGATCAGCTCCAGCGACTTGCCGGACATCATCGGCCCGAGGACCAGGGTCAGATCCATGTCCGGCCCCTGCCCCCGCAGCGCCGGAGGATCGACCGCTGCCTCAGCCGTAGGCCGGGCGGTGGGACTGCAGGGAGGTTGCGACGTTGCACCCGAGCACCCTAATGGGGTGTCTGGCAGTTTTGGGTGCCCTGGCACCGCCGTGTCGGTACGTCGGCTGGCCGGAAGTCAGTAGTTCTCGGCCTGTCTCGTCCACGCCAGCTTGTTGCGCAGCCGCCAGGGGGTGACGGCCAGCCCGTCGATCATCACCGGCTTGCCGCGCGAGATCACCTTGATCGTGTAGTTCCCGCGGTACACGTGCTGCCACCAGTTGACGGGGATCTTGGCCCAGTGGGTCCTCTTGGCGCGTAGCGAGTAGCGCAGGTTGTCGGCACCCCAGTACGACTTGTCGGGGCCGATGAACTGGACGCTCCCGCATCCGGGGCACTTGCGGACGAGGATGTTGGCGCCTCGCCCCTTCGACGGCCTGGTCAGCTTCAACGTGGCGCCGTAGCGCTTCGTGACAAGAGCGGTACGACGGTAGGCGCCTCGGGGTGACCTCTCTCTCCAGCCCGCACTGCGTCGGAGATCCCTGTCGTCCCAGGCGCGGGTGGAACATGAGCGCCCCGAGAGGTGGCGAAAACCGACCGCGTCACGCGCACCCACACCGACACACACGTGATGGCCACGCGGGACCTGCGTGAGCCGGAAGCCACGCCGCCAGCCGTAGTCGGGGTGGGTCGCCCGACGGGTGGTCACCCACCGGTCCGGGGTCCGCAGGCGTCGCCACGTCATCCGAGGGGTGATGATCCGGTACCGCCCGAAGATCCGCATCGACTCGCCGGCCCACGAGGTCTCGAAGTCGCCGGCGCCCATGCGGAACCAGACCGGGTGGGTGATCAACCCTGGCAGCCGTCGGGTCAGGGAGGAGTACGGCCTTTTCGCGTCCCAGATGGCCTCCGGTTGGGCGGACTCGCTCCA
The DNA here is from genome assembly GCA_035456965.1 of Nocardioidaceae bacterium. GTDB lineage: Bacteria > Actinomycetota > Actinomycetes > Propionibacteriales > Nocardioidaceae > Nocardioides_C. The sequence goes on along the minus strand of DATICF010000094.1, from coordinate 22,210 downwards.
CTGCCACCGGGCGTCCACCGCCATGCAGTGGTAGCTCTCGGAGAACGAGTCCTGGCTGCTGGGGCTCGGCAGGACGACGTGGTCGGTCCCGCTCCCGTCGAGGTTCACATCGTCGCGCTGGCGCGAGTTGCAGTGCCAGTCGTACGGCGTGAACGCGTCCTCGAACATCCGCGGGAGCACGATGTCCTTTCCCATGCGAGCGAGGAGCGTGTCGTCGTGCTCGAGCATGGCCGGCGGGGTGACGTCGACGATGAGCTCCCAGACGTGCGTCTCCCCGGACGTGCTCTCGGCCGTGTTCCGCGGCGTGATCCGGACCGTGTGCGAGCCCTCCGGAAGCGTCATCGCATTGAGCGAGTCGGGCGTGCACTCGGCCTCCGCGTCGCCGTCGATGCTGCAGTAGGTCGACCAGCCGGACGCGTCCATGCCGTCGGGGTAGACGACCCGCCAGCTGATGCCGAAGTCCGTGTCCGCCGTGTAGTAGTAGTCGCCCTCGACGTCGAGGGTCGGCCCGGGTTCGTCCGTCGTTGCGGCAGAGGCCGATGCTCCTGCGAGAGCAGTGGCGCCGAGCGCCAGGGACACGATGAGGGAGGTCAGGACACGGGACGGCCTGGAACGCACAAGAGAGCTTTCTTCTCGGGCCCTCTCGGGCGGCAAGTAAGCCCTGTCCGTTATTTCAGACTCGCGAGGCTCGGTAAAGACGACGAGGTCACGTTCCGCTCACGATGGGTTCGAGAGCCTGGGGCCGTTCGTGTGGTTTGGTCTTGGCCGGACTTTCTGTCCCGGATGCGTGATAGACATGCATCTGAATAAGATCGTCCAAAATGTGGAATGCGAGCCGGGGGGGCTGCCATGACCTTGCCCACTGAGACACCAAAGGCGCGACGACGTCTCAGGGCCTGGCCACTGGTTCTGACGGTGAGCATCCTCGCGACCCTGGCGGTGCTGCCTGGCACGGCCGCAGCGGCGGTCGTGTGGACCGAGTCCCGGCAGCTGGACTCACGTGGTGACGATGTCGTCCTGGCGGCGAACCGGGTCGGCGACTCCGTGGCGGTGTGGACCCGGGGCGACGCCCCCACGAGGCTGCATGCCTCCACCCGCCGAGGGCAGGCGCCGTGGAGTGCTCCGAGGCTGATTCCGTGCCCATCCGCCTCCGACTGCTCCTGGAGCGCCGTCGACCACGTCGCGATGGTGGACGACCAGGGTCGGGCGACGGTCGCCTGGCTGGGCCTCAACCCTGGACCCAATGGCGGGTTCGGTGGCTACCCGCTCTACGCCACCCAGCACGATCCCCGATCGGGCTGGAGTACACCACGCCTCCTGTCGAACAAGGCTCTGGAGCCACCCTCACTCGTGGCGGATGGTTCCGGCAATGTCACTGCGGTCTGGGACGAGCTCGAGTCATTCGTGGCCTATCCGGAGACCGGTACCAACCTCGTCGTGACGGCCTCCAAGGCACCGTCCGGGGAGTGGACCACCCCGGAGCTCGTCGACGAAGGTCAGAACGCGTCAGCCACGCAAGCTTCGGACGGGACCCTCACGATCCTCTACGCGCGAGAGCGCAGCGAATCCGCCGGCTACGACATGCTTGCGACTACCCGGAGCCCGGGTGGCGACTGGACGGCACCCCTGACACTAGCCAGCTCGGACACCCCTAGCGCCCCTACGCCGCGCTCCGTCTCGGACGGTGAGGGGAACGTGACGGCTGCCTGGAGCAGCTGCGCGTCGGCGGAAGCCGGGAACCACTGCGTGATCGAGGCGTCCGCGAAGCAGGCGAGCGGCTCGTGGAGCCAGACCGCGATCGTGGATCAGCAGACCCTCGAGGCCGCCTGGTTCAGGTCCCTCCGACTCGCCGTCGGCGGCAACGGCGAGGTCACTGCCGTCTGGAGCGTGGGCCCCTACGAGTGGACGGCGACCCGCACGGTGAGGACCGCCCGGAGGACGCCGAGCGGCGGCTGGGAGTCGCCCGCCACGATCGCACTGGCACCCGCCGGCGGAGGAGTCGAGGTCGCGGCCGACGGGGTCGGCAACGTCGTCGCTTCCTGGACCAGCAACAGCGACGGACGCGAGAGAACGCACGCTGCTTACCGACCGGCGGGAGCGGCGTGGCAGTCACCAGTCGTCGTGGGACAGGTCGAGGGCGCCCACCGCCCACAGGTCGTCGCCACAGGAGACGACGCCTTCACCGCGGCGTTCTCGGGCGATCATGGTGCCTTCTTCTCCGACCGCGTCGACGACACCTCGGCCCCGACAGCAAGGCTGACCAGCCCCGCACGTGCCGCAGTCACCTCCACCAAGGTCCGCGTCGCCTGGTCGGCTGCCGACACGGAGGCGGGGGTGGCAGGCGTCGCCGTTCGCCGGCAGGTGGCTCGGTACGACGGTGGGTTCAGCGCCTGGGAAGTCTGGAAGAGGGGCTCGTCCGCCGGGGCGGCGACGCTGTCCGGCCGGCCGGGGAGGACCTACTGCTTCGCGGTCAAGGCCACCGACCATGCGGGCAACAGCAGCCCGTGGACGAACCGACGTTGTAGTGCCACCCCGGTGGACGACCGGGCGACTCGCGCCACCAGCGGCTGGAGGCGCCTGAAGGACTCGAAGTCCTACCGTGGCACCGTCACTGTCACGCGCGAGAAGGGTCAGCGTCTCGTGCTTCCCCGAGCCGAGGGCCGGACGTTCGAGCTCGTCGCCACGACCTGCCCTCGCTGCGGTGCGGTCAAGGTTCGACTGGGCAACCGTAACCTGCGCACCGTCTCGTTGAGGTCGAGCAAGGTCCGGACCAAGCGCATCCTGCACGTCGCGTCGTTCGAGCGGGTGCGAAGGGGCAGGGTCGTCGTCCGCGTGGTGTCCTCTGGCAAGCCGGTCCGTGTCGACGGGATCGTCGTCGCCCACTGACGGAGGCCGGGACTCGGCCGAGTCGGCGACCACATGGTTGCCCTATCGGCGGCGTGCCTGACCCTCCGCTCCCCGCAACGAGGCAACGATCAACGCGACCACGATCACCCCCGCCGAGAGCGCCAGCACCCAGTCGCCCGCGACGACGTACGGCGTCCGGCCCGTCGTCAGCTTCAGGGGTACGACGGCCGAGTCCGCCTGACCCGGGTCGATCCACACCAGCCGGGTGCCCTCGGCGTCGTAGGCGGCCGTCGTACCGGTCAACGCGGAGTGGACGACCGGGCGCCCTGTCTCGACCGCACGGACCGCCGCGAGGGCTGCGTGCTGCGGCTGGGCCCAGGTGCCTTGGAAGGTCGTGCTCGCGGTCTGGTAGACGATCAGCTCCGCGCCCAGATCCACCTGGCGGCGAGCCATGTCGGGGAAGGTGGACTCGAAGCAGACCAGCGCGCCGAGGGTGAGCCTGCCTGCCTCGAGCACGGCGGCGCCGTCACCACGGCCGCGGTCGAGCAGGGCCGCCTCGCTGACGTTCGCGACCCACCCGAGCAGCGGCCGCAGCGGGATGTACTCCCCGAACGGCACCAGCCGGGTCTTGACGTAGCTGTCCGCGATCCCGTCCGGGGTGATGAGGATCGACGTCTTGTAGATGCCGGCACCAGGTCGGCGCGCGTCGACGTTCACGAGCAGGTCTGCCCCGGTGCGTCGGCTGAGGTCGGCAAGACGGTCGGTCAGGTCAGGCAGGCTGGGGAGGTCGTAGCCGACGCTGCTCTCGGCCCACACGATCAGGTCGGGCCGCTCGTCAGCGACCGCTTCAGTGAGCTGGAGCTGCCGTTCTAGCCGGGCCTCGGCGTCTCCCAGGACGCCCGGCTGCACCACGGCCACCCGCACCTCGCCGGACGAGGTCATCGCGGGCCGCGATGCTGCCCAGAGCGGACCGGTCGCGAGGGCGGTGACCCCGATGCCGATGAGGCCGACCCGCACAATGGCACCGTCCGCGGCGAAGGTCGCCACGATCGCGACGTTCACGGCGACGATCAGGAAGCCGGTGAGCCAGATGCCGCCGAGCGCGGCGGAGGCGAGCAGCTGCTGCTGGTTCCACTGCGAAGCGCCGAGCAGGGCCCACGGCCCTCCGAGGCTCGGCCAGGACCTGATGGCCTCGAGGGCTACCCAGCCGGCGGGGAGAACGACCGTTGCGCCCAGCAGGGTCGCAGGCGACGGCTTCCCGGCGAGCATTCGCCGCACCGCCCATCCCCACGGCAGCCACAGCGATCCGATCACGAAGGCGACCAAGGGCAGGGCCGGACCGGTCACGGGCGCCAGCCAGTACGCCGTCGCCAGGATGTACCCCGCCCCGCCCCACCAGCCGCGTACGGCCGCCTCTCGTGAGGTCGGCGCGGCCCGGACGACGAGGAGCAACGGCACGAGGCAGACCCAGGCGAACCACCACCAGGCGGGCTCGGGGAACGCCAGCACGGGGAGCGCGCCCGCGACGAGCGCAGCCACCCGGCCCCGCCAACGACGAGCCGGGCGTACGACGGAGGTCCGACCCGTGAACGGCCACGTGCTGAAGACCCGCGCGAAGAGCAACCAGCTGGCCAGGAAGGCAGCCGCCAGCCACCACAGCAGCTCGCGGGCCTGGCCCGGCTGCCACAGGGGGACCATCAGCAGGCCGGCGAGCACGAACGCGACGTTGTACAGCACGTCGTAGACCGAGAACACCCGCCCGCGGACCTCGTCGGGCGAGGCCCGCCCGACGAGCGCGTCCACGAGGACCTTCAACAGCTGGAACGAGAACGCGGTGAACCCGATCCCCGCGACGAGGACCGCGAGATTCGGGGCCAGCCCCCCGACGTACACCGCTGCCGCGGGTGGAAGGAAGGCCACCGGAAGCAGGGTCGTGGCGGGCCATCTTCGTGCGAGCACCGGCGCCGTCACCGAGCCGATGAACGCCGCGACACCGGTGACGCCGAGCGCGAGCGCGTAGCCGGAGATGCCGAGGCCGAACTCGGTGTCGGCGATCAGGACCAGGATGACGAAGCCTGCGCCGAGGAGCAGCCTGTGCAGCCAGACCGCGGTCAGCGGCCGCCCGATGTCGGGGACGCCGAGCGTCTTCAGCCCGTCCTTGACGTCGATGAGCACCTGGCGAAGCCGTCGCAGCATCTCCCGGCCGTTCCCACCGCCGACCTCGGGCAGCCGTGCGAACACGCCGCTGGCGAGCAGGTAGAGCAGGCTGGCCGCGACGAAACCAGCGGACACCGACGCCTCGACGAACCCGGCGCCGACCACGGCTCCGAGGAACACGGCCGACATCCCCGCCACCGCCGAGATCGCGTTCGCGGTCACCAGCTCGTTCGGCGCGACCGTCCGCGGCAGGGCTGCTCCCTTGGCGGCCAGCACGAGCCGCGACGTCGACAGGAGCAGGAGTACGCCGATGAACGCGCCGGGCTCCCACTGAAGGGTGACCGTGGCGATCGCAGCGAGGATCAGGGCCGCGCGCACCCACGACATCACGATCAGGACCCGGCGCCGTGACCACCGGTCGATCAGGACGCCCGCGAACGGGCCGACGAGGCTGAACGGCAGCAGGGTGACCGCGAGGACCGCCGTGATCCGCTCGGGGGTGGCTCCGGGGCCGACCTCAAAGACGATGAACTGCGCGAACGCGATCTGTGCCAGGCCGTCTGCGGCCTGCCCGAGGCACTGCCCGCCCACCAGGATCCGGAGCGGACCGCGAAGCAGGCGCCGACTCGCCCTCCACCCCTGCTCAGGAGCGGGGACTGGCGGTCCGGCGGTCTCGGTCGAGCTCGCCCGCTTACCGACGACGTACGGCGTGCCGCCGCTCATACCTCACAGTGTCCACCGGGACGGTCTTCCGGTGGGACGTGCGACTCAGCTCGCGACGGCAGAGCTGCCGAGCAGGTCTCGGAGCGGGGTGTTCGCGGCGTAGGGGCCGCTGGCGAGAAATGCTTCCTGCACGATCTCGCTGACCCGCTCGGCGGCGAGGAAGTCGTTGCCCATGGCAGCCTGCTCGGCCTTGCCCGGCCGGAAGACCACGACGGTCGTGCCGCGGTCGCGGAGCACCTTCACCTCGCGAGCGGCGAGGCGGGCGGAGTGCAGGCGGGAGGCGCCGTACAGGTCGTAGGGGAGCGCGGCCGGCCCGGACATGGGGGAGACCACGATGACCAGGTCGAGATCGCGGTCCTTGAGGAGATCGGCGCTCGTGGGCGAGTGCGCGCCGCCGTCGACGTACGTGTGGCGGCCTACCTCGACCGGGGCGAAGTACCCGGGGACGGCGCACGAGGCGGCAACAGCGAGGTGGAGAGGGGCCTCCGGTGCGCCCTTGCGACCGAAGACGACGTGCTTGCCGTCTTGCCGGCGGACCGCGTTGATCCACAGGTCGTCGGTGGGCCAGGTGTCCATCTGGTCGAGCGCCGAGAGCTGCTCGACGATGTCGTGCTCGCCGGGTCCCATGAGCGAGAGAGCTGCGCGCAGCGGCCGGAACTCGCGCGGCTGCCTGATCGCGTTCAGCACCATTCCCGGGCCGGGGAGGCTCGGGCGGCGCAGGACCATGTTCAGCGGCCTCAGCGGCGCGAGGTCTGGGTGGCTGGTGCCGAACATCTCCTCGAGGATCCGGCCCTCGTCCGTCAGCGGCGCCCGGACGGTCCAGGCGGCCAGCTCGCTCGCGGGGACGCCGCTTCGCAGCAGCGCGCCCGTGATGGAGCCGGCGGAGGTTCCGATGATGACCTCGGCATCGCGTGGGTCCCACCCGTAGTCGTGCTCCAGAGCGGCCAGCACCCCGGCGTGATACGCCTGACCGACGACACCGCCGGCGCCGAGCACGAGTCCTACGCGAGTCATGTGTCCACCGCCTCCTCGAGGTGATCAGGTGGCCTCCTACCCCCGGACGGGTGACCCGAACCAGGAGAAAGTGATTTCCGTCTCTGGCGAGGCCGTCTGGCTACGGAAACCGAAGCGCCAAGCGCGCTCGACGACGGACTGTCAGCACTTTCGTAAGAAATTAGGCTGTTTCGTCCTGTCTAGTCCGGGTACGGCCGGGCCGGACCTGATCCGTGAAGGAGGGAGCGGGTGCCTGGTCAGCGGCGGGTCTCATGAACGGCGGGCATCACCCACTCCGAGCGGGGGCTCCGTGCGAGTCGCCGAACCGCGGGGCCTTCGCTCGCCCGCGCCGACGGTAAGGGCGGCGCTCCGTCAGCGCGTCCGAATCAGAGACCCGGTGCTCCAGCGAGGTCCTCGGACCTGCCGTGGAGGTGCGCGGTGATCGTCTCCACCGCGAGCAGCAGCGCCCGTTCCATCATCTCCAGCGGCAGGCTCGCCAGCTTCGGATCGGCAGCGGCCATCTCGCTGGAGGCGGGGAAGTGGATGAAGCCCGCCAGAGCAGCGCTGTCGCGCCGACGAAGGTGGTCGAGGATCCCGTACATCGTGTTGTTGCAGATGTAGGTGCCGGCCGTGTTCGAGATCGCGGCGGGTATGCCCGCGCCGACGAGGGTCCGCTGAATCGCGCGGATCGGCAGCGTGCTGAAGATGCCGTCCGGTCCGTCGCTGATGCGCTCGTCCTCGGGCCGCTGGCCGGCGTTGTCGGAGATCGCGTGCTCGGCGCCGGTGTCCTTGACGTTGATCGCGATCCGCTCCGGGGTGATGGCGCTGCGACCTGCGGCGAGTCCGCAGGCGATCACGGCGTCAGGCGCGAGACAGTCGATCCTTTCGAGTACGACGCGCAGGCACTCGTCGTACTCCACGGGAAGAACGCCGGTGTGGAGCTCGACCCCTGGGACTGAGCGTCCCTCGAGGGCCTCGACCAGCTGCTGTGTCGGGTTGACCGCCATGCCGCCGAACGGCTCGAAGCCGGTCACCAGAATCTTCACATTCACCGAAACACCGTAATTGCCCGTCGGAAGAGGGTGGTCGCGGCTACGCTCCGCGCGTGTCCTTCGAATTCCTCAGGCGCGTGCCCACACCGCAAGAGCACCGGCTGCTCGCGGAGTCGGTCGGCTGGCACGACGCCTTCGCGTGGGAGGCGCTGCCCGCCTCGCTGTCGGCGTCGGTCGCCGGGGTCGTCGTGCTGCACGAGGGCCAGCCCATCGGCATGGGCCGCGTGGTCGGCGACGGTGCGTTCTACTTCTACGTCCAAGACGTCGTGGTCTGCCCAGAGCGCCAGGGCATCGGCATCGGCACCGTGATCGTCGAGAGCCTCATAGAGCAGGTCGAGCAGATAGCCCCGCCGAAGAGCTTCATCGGACTGTTCGCGGCCGGGGGCGCGGCTGCTCTCTACGAGCGGCACGGGTTCGCGGCCCGCTCCGGCATGACCGGGATGTTCCGGGTCGTGCAGCAGGCAGCCGTCCCAGCTGGCTGAGCGTCGTACCTCAGGCGCCTGTGCCGGCGAGGGGCCCGTCGGGCTCGGTGTTCTCTGCGGCGACGTCCTTGACCTCGCTGATGTTCACGTCGAACTGGTGCAGCAGGCCGGCGTCGGCCTCGATGTCGACCTGCTTTGGAAGAGCGCACTCCACGCTCGCTGCCTTGTCGTGTTCTCCGCGCGATCGGAGCAGGTCCACCACGTCGTCTTTGTCTACCAGCACTGTTGGATTCCCTCCCCAGGGTCTCGGGTGCATCACCGAACCGATACCCGGGATCGGCGATCTCCATTCGCCGGTCTTCCTGAGGGGGACTCGTCCGCCGATCAATTACCAAGGTATGCAGGCTATTGATGTCTCCCCACGGTGAACTTGCCATGGGAAGGCACGACTCGCCATGGGAAGTGCAGCGGCTCCGACCCTTCCGACCCGTCCGACCCGTCCGACCCGCGCGACGCGCCGGGCGCGCAGGCCCTGCAGCCCCGGCTCAGCCGCCCCTGCTCACCGCCGCCGCAGTACGACGGTCAGGGTGCCTGTGTTGTCCGCGTACGTGTAGGGGTCCCAGATCTTGACGCGCGCCCGACCGTTGACCACGGGCTTGAACACGCCGACGTACCGGTGTGCCTTCCCGTTGCAGGGGCGCGATGCCCCGGCCACCCGCAGCGTGACCCGCACGCCCTGGATGAAGAGCGAGAGGTGGTCCGCCGAAGGGTTTGTGAGGTCGAGGGTGTGCTCGGGGCGCCAGGCCTGGGCGTACTTCACGCACCGCCCGTCGAACACGGTCGACCCGCTCAGCGCCTTTCCGGTCACGACCACGCGGTAGCGCGCCTTGCGCCGCAGCGCGCGCCCGGTGAGGGCCCCACGCGGTGAGGCTGCGCGCACCGTGACCTCCTCCGACACCAGCGCCCGCGCCCGAAGCCCGGAACGTCGCACCGCCCGGGGCTCCGCCGTCCCTGCAACACGATGCGAAGCCACCGTGCGCGCGCCGATGTCCGAGCGCAGGATCGAGAAGGTCAGCGACCCCTCGGCGTCGCGGGGGGTGTTCTCGGCGACGCGAAGCTTGAGGAAGTCGGTCGTGCCGGGGGTGTAGCTCGCCTCGTAGGTGTGCGAGTCGCTGCACGTCGCGGGCCACGGGTTGGTGCCGCCGACCCGGAGCATGCCTGCGAGCGTCCAGCCGTCGCGGGTCCACCGGCAGGCCGCATCGGCGATCCGCGATCCGGCGCCGGTGCGGACCAGCCCGTCGGCGACGATGCGGTACGTCTCACCGGCTTTCAGCTTGAAGTCGGTGGTGAAGGTTCGCCCGGTCGCCGGGACGGTGAAGGTCGCCTCGGCGGTGCTGTACGGGTCGAGCTGTCGCGTTCCCGGGTAGAGCACCGGGACAGACGGCACGTTGCGGGCGCGGTAGAACGTGGTCTGCGCGGCGGCGCCGGCGCGGGAGAGGGAGACGTGCACGTGGTCGCGGTGGCGCAGGGTCTTGGAGCAGTTGCGCGGCCGGTCGCAGGGCTCGTAGGGCTTCTGCTCGAACCCGTCGTAGGCGCGGTAGATGTGGTCGTCCCAAATGACGTACATGATCCCCATGCGCCTCGCGAGCGCGTCCGGGTTGCCCTGCTTGTCGGTGGCGAAGATCTTCTCGAGCCACGCCTCGGCCATCGCCTTCTGCTGAGGGTTGTCGGCGTCGACGCCCCAGTCGAGCGCACGACCGTCCTTGTGCTCGGAGACGGAGTCGCCGGAGCACGCGCGCAACGTCGAGGTGTAGCTGGTGCCGGGGTGCGTGCGCACCAGCAGCCGCAGCAGGAAGTCGGTGCCCGGGAGTACCTCGGAGGCGCAAGTGGTCTGCCCGTCGTACCGTGCGTAGTCGTCCACGGCGGCGGCGTGCGCGGTCGCTGGCATGCCTGCGAGCAGGAGTACGGCGGAGGCGAGGACCGTCGCGAGCCGCTTGGAAGTCGATGTCATGGGACGCCTTGGGGGGTGAGGCGGGCTTTAGGGACATAGGGGGCGTGTCGCCTTGACAACCGTAACCAGAGTGACTCGTGTTGCGTGGCGTTTTCGTTTACTTTCAGCGCTTCGTCCGAGTCGTCCTCCATTTGCCGGAGGCCCGTCGTCAGCCTTGTTGCTTGTCGTGGCCCGCCCGCGCCACGAGACGCAGGTGGCCCCGTGTGGGGCAGGACGACCCGGGTACGCACGACGAGACCCGACACGAGGAGGTAAACGATGAGCACGATTACCGAGTCCGTCGACGTCAAGGTCCCGGTCTCCACCGCGTACGACCAGTGGACGCAGTTCGAGACCTTCCCCCACTTCATGGAGGGTGTGGAGCAGGTCGAGCAGATCACCGACACCCGCACCCTGTGGACCACCAGGCTCGGCGGTCAGACCCGCCAGTTCCACGCCGCCATCACCGAGCAGCACCCGGACGAGCGGGTCGCGTGGACGGCTGTCGACGGCCCGCAGCACGCCGGGGTGATCACCTTCCACCGTCTCGACGACGCCACCACCCGGGTGACGGCGCAGATGGACATCGACCCCGAGGGCTTCGCCGAGACCGCGGCCGACAAGCTCGGCGTCATCGAGCGGCGAGTGAAGGGCGACATGAAGCGGTTCAAGGACTACATCGAGGAGCAGGGCCGGCCCGATGGTGCGTGGCGAGGCGACGTCGACCCGCCGCCCCAGCACGGCTGACCAGCAACCACCGACGTCCGGCGCGGCATCACCCCACCCAGGTGTCGCGCCGGCGCTGTGCCGCGCCGGGGTCGACCGGTCCGTGGCGGCTCTTTCGGAGGGCCCTCAGGCGCGTACGACGGCCAGCGACTGCCGCGCGATCTCCCACTCCTCGTTGGTCGGCACCACCATGACGGCGACCCTGCCGGCGGAGGTCGAGACGACCGCCGGCTCGCGCCCCGTCGCACCCTCGTTGAGCGAAGCGTCGACCTCGACGCCCATCGCCTCGAGCCCGGCCAGGGAGGCCGCGCGCACGGCGGCGGAGTGCTGGCCGACCCCTGCGGTGAAGACGATCGCGTCGACCCGGCCCAGCACGGCCGTGTAGGCCCCGACGTACTTCCGGATCCGATAGCAGTACACGTCGAAGGCCAGTCGTGCCGCCCCGTCACCGGCGTCGACCATTCGTTGCAGCTCGCGAAAGTCGTTCTGGCCCGACATCCCCTTGAGCCCGGACTCGCGGTTGAGGACCCGGTCGATCTCCTCGAGGCTCCAACCCTCCTCGCGGTGCAGGTGCGCGTGCAGCGCTGGGTCGACGTCCCCCGAGCGTGTCCCCATCACGAGGCCCTCCAGCGGAGTCATCCCCATCGAGGTGTCCACGGACCGCCCGCCGGAGACCGCAGTCGCCGAGCAGCCGTTGCCGAGGTGCAGCACGATCACGTTGACCTCCTCGGGCTCCCGCCCCAGGAGACGCGCTGCCTCGCGCGAGACGAAGGCGTGGGAGGTGCCGTGGAACCCGTAGCGACGCACGGCGTGCTCGGCGGTCCAGGCCCGTGGCACCGCGTAGGTGTAGGCGTGCTCGGGCAGCGTCTGGTGGAAGGCGGTGTCGAAAACAGCCACCTGTGGCAGCTCGGGGAAGAGCCGGCGGGCCACCTCGACCCCCTCCAGGTTCGCGGGGTTGTGCAGGGGAGCCAGAGGGATCAGGTCGCGGATCTCTGCGATGACCTCGTCGTCGACGAGCACCGGGTCTGCGAACAGGTCGCCGCCGTGCACCACCCGGTGGCCCACGGCGACGAGCTCCACCTCGTCCAGGCTCGGCCCCTGGGCCTCGAAGGCCTCGAGAACCGCGGCGAGGGCGTCCTCGTGCGTGGCGATCGCCTGCTCGAGGCGCTTCTCGCCCGCGGGGCCGTGGTGCGTGAGGCTCCCCGTCGACTCGCCGATCCGCTCGACGAGGCCTCCGGCCAGCGACTCTCCGGTCTCGGCCTCGACCAGGCTGTACTTCAGCGACGACGAGCCGGCGTTCAGGACCAGCACCACGCTGCTCATCGCGCGGCCCCTGCCGTCTGTGTCTCGCCCGGCACCGCGGACGCGGGTATGTCGTCGGGGAGCAGGCTCTGGGCCTGGATCGCGGTGATCGCCACCGTGTTGACGATGTCACGCACCGTGGCGCCCCGGGACAGGTCGTTCACGGGCTTGCGCAGACCCTGGAGCACGGGGCCCACCGCAACCGCCCCGGCCGAGCGCTGCACCGCCTTGTAGGTGTTGTTGCCGGTGTTGAGGTCGGGGAAGACGAGGACCGTCGCCCGGCCCGCGACCTCGGACCCCGGGAGCTTGGTGCGGGCGACCGCGACGTCGATGGCCGCGTCGTACTGGATCGGGCCCTCGACCAACAGGTGGGGTGCGCGCTCGCGGACCAGCGCGGTCGCCTTCACGACCTTCTCGACGTCGCTGCCGGCGCCCGAGGTCCCCGTGGAGTAGGAGAGCATCGCGACCCGTGGCTCGACGCCGAACGCCGCAGCGGTCGTCGCCGACGAGACGGCGATGTCGGCGAGCTGCTCGGCGGTGGGGTCGGGGTTGACCGCGCAGTCGCCGTACACGAGCACCTGGTTCTCCAGGCACATGAAGAACACCGAGGAGACCACGGAGACGCCGGGGGCGGTCTTCACCACCTCGAGCGCGGGGCGGATGGTGTGCGCGGTGGTGTGGGTCGCGCCCGAGACCATGCCGTCGGCCAGGCCGAGCAGGACCATCATCGTCCCGAAGTAGGACACGTCGGTGACCGTCGTACGCGCCTCGTCGAGGTCGACCCCCCGGTGCTTGCGGCGTTCGAAGTACTCCTGGGCGAAGCGCTCGGTCAGCGCCTCGTCGTACGGGCTGACCAGCGCCGCCTTCGAGACGTCGACGCCGAGGGAGGCGGCCCGGGCGCTGATCTGGATCGGGTCGCCGAGGAGGGTGAGGTCCGCGACTCCGCGACGCAGCAGGATGTCGGCGGCACGCAGGATCCGCTCCTCCTCACCTTCCGGGAGCACGATGTGCCGGCGGTGCTCGACCGCTGCGTCGATCAGCTGGTGCTCGAACATCAGCGGGGTGACCGCCTCGCTGCGGGCCACCTCGAGCCGGTCGAGGAGGGCGTCGCCGTCGACGTGGCGGCCGAACAGTGCGAGCGCAGTGGCCACCTTGCGGGGCGCGTCCTTGGTGAGCCGGCCCCGGACCGCCGTGAGGGCGGTGGACGTGGCGTGCGTCCCCAGGTCCGTGGTGATGATCGGCATGGTCACGCCGAGGCCCTCGATCAGCCTGGAGACCTGGTCCGGTAGTGCCAGCCCGCCGTTCAGGACGATCCCGGAGACCTGCGGGAACGTCGGGGAGGCATGCGCCATGAGCACGCCGAGCACCACCTCCGGCCGGTCACCGGGCGTGACCACGACCGCTCCCTCGATCAGCCGGTCGAGCACGTTGGGCATGGTCATCGCGGCGACGACAAGCCCGGTCACCTCGCGGTTCAGCAGGGACTCGTCACCGCTCACGAGCGTGCCGTCCACGGCCCTCATCAGGTCGCCGACGGACGGGGCGCTCAGCAGCGACTCCTCCGGGATCGCGAAGGCCGGCACATCGTCGGTCGCGAGCGCCGCGATGTCGCTCGCGACGTCCTCGGCGTCGACCCGGTTGGCGATGACGGCGAACAGCGAGCCGTGGTTCGCGTGCAGCTCGCCGGCAGCCATCTCGGTGACGGTGCGGAGGTCCTGGGCGCTGCGGCCCCAGCCGTTGAGCACCAGCAGGACCGGGGCGCCGAGGTTCGCGGCGATGCGGGCGTTGTAGGAGAACTCCGTGGGTGTGCCCACGTCGGTGTAGTCACTGCCGACGACCACGACCGCGTCGCACTGGTCGGCGACCCGGTGGTAGCGCTCGACGATCCGGTCCAGCGCGGCGGCCGGGTCGGCGTGTACGTCGTCGTAGGTCACGCCGGCGCACTCGTCGTACGACACGTTGACGGAGTCGTGGGCGGTGAGCAGCTCCAGGACGTAGTCGCGCCCGCCGAAGAGGTTCGTGTCGGCGCGCACGATCGGGCGGAAGACCCCCACCCGCTCGACGCGTCTCGACATCCGCTCGAGGACCCCCAGCGCGACCGTGGACTTGCCCGTGAAGCCCTCGACCGACGCGATGTAGACGCTTCGACCCATGCCGCCGAGCCTAGGGGTGGCCGGCCCGGTCCTCCCACCTCAGCGGGACCATCGGCGGGGATTGGGGCACAAGGTCCCGCCCTGGGCCGGGCTGCTGGGGAGATGCGGGGAGGAGCAGCCGAGGCGCGCGCGGTCACTCGGCGAGGAGACCCGCGACACGTGTTCCGGCACTCCTATGGATTCGGTCGAGTTAGTTGGTAGTGTCGTCCGTGCATCAGGTGCAAGTTCCAGCAGGTTACGCCCGCGGAGTTTGTGATCCGACGGCGTTTCTTCTCAGTTAGCTCAAGGCTTTTCGAGGGGGCACGGCGTTTCACCCGCATCTGATGCGGGGCCGCCGAAGTGGCGGTCTCACGCCCCGTTAGAGGAGTAAGTGAGCATGGCTCAGGGCACCGTTAAGTGGTTCAACGCCGAGAAGGGTTTCGGCTTCATTGCGCAGGAGGACGGCGGCGACGACGTCTTCGTGCACTACTCGGCGATCCAGACCCAGGGCTACAAGTCCCTGGACGAGAACCAGAAGGTCGAGTTCGACGTCACCCAGGGTCCGAAGGGCCCCCAGGCTGAGAACGTTCGCCCCCTCTGATCCAAGAGGAAGCGTCTAGTCACCAGACGTAGTAGCAGGAGGCCCCGACGGATTCCGTCGGGGCCTCCTCGTTTTGTCCGGAATGACTATGGGTAGAAGCAAGTCCGTTCCGCGACAATGGTCGACGGGGGAAGGAAGACCGGATCGACTGACGGGACGGATTGAATGGGTGTAGTCATGGTCAGGCAAGAAAGGAGCGGCGTCATGGACGACAAGCTGAACGTCCCCCTCGAAGACGCAGAACTCCTCGCCGAGGTCGAGCTGACCACCAACCTCATCATCGCCGCCAGCGAGTCCGACGCCGTGCTGAGCCAGGAGCAGGTCGATCAGCTCCTCGGTATCAGCGGCGCGGAGACGGCTCAGATCCCCAGTCAGCAGCGCCGCGACTGAGGCGGTCGGGTGTCGTCGCTGACATCCTGTTCGTTCTGGTCCGGTCTCTGACGGAGACGGGTTACGTCTAACCCTGCCCCACGACCTAGCATGTCCGGTGTTCATTTCCGGTTTGTCAGGAGTTTCCCGTGGGTTTGCGTTTCCGTCCGGTGGACGCCACGTTCTTCGACCTGTTCGCTCAGCTGGCCACCCACCTCGTGGGCGGCGCCGCGATCCTGGCAGAGATGCTCGGTACCAGCCCTGACCGCGAGGCGATCGCCCAGCGGATGCGCGACGCCGAGCACGAGGCCGACGAGACCACCCACGGTCTCATCCGCCGGGTGAACTCCACCTTCGTCACCCCCTTCGACCGTGAGGACATCTACGCCCTCGCGTCGGGCTTGGACGACGTGATGGACCACATGGAGGAGGCTGTCGACCTGGTCCTCCTGTACGAGGTCAAGGAACTCCCCAGCGAGCTGGCCACCATGGTCGAGGTCCTTCAGCGCGCCGCCGAGCTGACCGCCGAGTCCATGCCGCGACTCGAGACGATGAAGAACCTCGACGAGTACTGGATCGAGATCAACCGCCTCGAGAACACCGCCGACAAGGTCTACCGCCGGATCCTGGTGAACCTCTTCGGCGGTGAGTACGAGGCACTCGAGGTGCTCAAGCTCAAGGACATCGTGGACTCCCTCGAGGCCGCCGTCGACGCCTTCGAGGCGGTCGCGAACACCGTCGAACAGATCGCCGTCAAGGAGTCCTGAGCGTGGACCTCGCGATCATCGTCGCGGTCGTCGTCGTCGCGCTCGTCTTCGATTACACCAACGGCTTCCACGACGCCGCCAACGCGATCGCCACCTCGGTGTCGACGCGCGCCCTGACCCCTCGGGTCGCCCTGCTGATGGCCGCAGTCATGAACTTCGTGGGTGCCTTCCTGGGCCAGAAGGTCGCCAAGACGGTGAGCGAGGTGATCTCGCCGCCGACGGGGACAGCCGGCCTCGTGGTCGTGATGGCCGGGCTCGTCGGGGCGATCACCTGGAACCTCATCACCTGGTACTACGGCCTCCCGTCGTCCTCCTCCCACGCCCTGATCGGCGGTCTCGTGGGCGCGGCGATGGGCTACGGCCTCCTGACCGGCTCGATCTTCGATCCGGTCAAGTGGGACGTGATCCTCGACAAGATCGTCATTCCGATGGTGGCCTCGCCGCTGTTCGGCTTCGCGGCCGCGTTCCTGCTCATGGTCGCGATCATGTGGATCTTCCGGAAGCGACACCCCGGCCGCACCAACCGGGGCTTCCGCCTCGCCCAGACGATGTCGGCGGCCGCGATGGCGCTCGGTCACGGCCTCCAGGACGCCCAGAAGACGATGGGCGTCATCTTCCTGGCCCTGCTCGCAGGTGGGCACGTCAGCGCCGGGGACGACCTCCCCATCTGGGTGATCATCGCGGCCGCCGGCGCGATCTCGCTCGGCACCTACTCCGGCGGCTGGCGCATCATGCGCACCCTCGGGCGACGGATCATCCACCTCGACCCGGCCCGAGGCTTCGCGTCGGAGGCCGTGGCGGCCGGTGTCCTCTACACCACGGCGTTCGCCTTCTCCGCGCCGATCTCGACGACTCACACGATCACCTCCGCAGTGATGGGTGCGGGCGCGAGCAAGCGCTTCTCTGCCGTGCGGTGGGGCGTGGCCCGGAACATCGTGGCGGCGTGGGTGTTCACCTTCCCGGCCGCGGGGCTGGTGGCCGCGTTCTTCTACTGGGTGGCCCACTTCCTCCTGGAAGTCCTGCCCTGACCCCTGTCGACTCGGCACGTGTGCGGCCCGATCCGCGGCGAGTCGGCACTGGTGCGGGCTTGATCCGCCGCGAGTCGGCACGTGTGCGGGCTTTATCCGCGGCGAGTCGGCACTGGTGCGGGCTTGAGGGCTTGATCCGCGGCGAGTCGGACCACCGTCATCCACAGGAGGTGGCGGGCCTCAGCAGCAGTCGAGCGTGAGCACCTCGGCGACCGCCTTCACGGCCTCGGGTACGACGCGGTAGTAGACGTTCATCCCCCGGCGCTCCTTGGTGACCAGGCCCGCGTCGTACAGCTGCTTGAGGTGGTGGCTCACCGTCGGCTCGGAGAGCTTCACGGCAGGGGCGAGGTCGCAGGTGCAGGCCTCGTGGCTGGGGCGGACGAGCATCATCGAGACCAGCTGGATCCGCGCCGGGTCCGCGAGCGCCTTGAGGCGACGGGCGAGGGCGACCGCGTCGCCGTGCGAGATCATCCCGGCAGCGTCGTCGAGCGGGGCGCAGCAGATCGGGGAGGTGTCCTCGAGGATCGGGAGCGGCTTCGGCATGGCCCTAGTGTGCCACCTCCTTGACAAATATCGAAGAGGTCCTATCGTTCAATCATTCGATATTCGTCTAATCGCTAGGAGTTCGCATGGCCGAGCAGGACCTCCCCATCGTCGTCATCGGTGCTGGCCCGGTCGGCCTGGCCGCGGCAGCCCACCTCCGGAGCCGTGGCCTGCCCACCCTGGTTCTCGAGGCAGGACCCGACGTGGGCGCCGCGATGAGCGAGTGGGGCCACATCCGCACCTTCACCCCGTGGAAGTACGTGGTCGACCCGACCGCGCGCGCCTTCCTCGAGAGGGACGGTTGGACCCATCCCGCCGAGGAAGTGCCGCCGACCGGCGCCGAGATCGTGGCGGAGTACCTCCGGCCGCTCGCCTCCGCGCTCGGGCGCGAGGTCGTCCGGACGGGGGCGCGCGTCGCTGCGGTGACCCGTCACGGGCTCGACAAGACCCGCACCATCGGCCGCGAGGAGCGTCCCTTCCTCGTGCGGCTCGAGACCGGCGAGGACATCCTGGCCCGTGCCGTGGTCGACGCGTCCGGCACCTGGGGGCGCTCCAACCCGCTCGGCGGTTCCGGCCTCCCTGCCTTCGGCGAGGAAGAGGCCCGCGACTTCCTGGTGGGCCCTCTGCCCGACGTCCTCGGTCGGGACCGGGCGCAGTTCGCCGGCCGTCGTACCCTCGTCGTCGGCCTCGGGCACTCCGCGGCCAACACCCTGCTCAACCTCGCCGCCCTCGCTGAGCAGGAACCCGGCACCGAGATCGTCTGGGCGATCCGTGCGGCCGCGCCCGACCGGCTCTTCGGTGGCGGTGAGGCCGACCAGCTCGCGGCGCGCGGCAAGCTCGGCACCGACCTGCGCTCGCTCGTGGCGTCGGGACGCATCGAGCTCGTGCGGGACTTCTCCGTCGAGTCGATGTCGGTCGCCGCCGACGGAGCGACCGTGGCGGTGACCGGTACGACGGCCGCCGGTGCACGCACCATCGACGGGCTCCACGCCGTGGCGGCGGCGACCGGCTTCCGGCCGGACCTCGCCATGCTCTCCGAGCTGCGGCTCGACCTCGACCCGGGCCTGGAGGCTCCGTCGAAACTCGCACCTCTGATCGACCCCCAGTTCCACTCGTGCGGGACCGTCCCGCCGCACGGCCACCGGGACCTGCAGCAGCCCGAACCCGGGTTCTACATCGTCGGCATGAAGTCCTACGGCAGGGCGCCGACATTCCTGATCACCACCGGGAACGAGCAGGTCCGCTCGATCGCCGCTGCGCTTGCCGGAGACCTCGAGGCCGCCGACGCGGTCGAGCTGGTCCTCCCGGAGACGGGGGTGTGCTCGGCGACGTTGCCGTTGACCGACGACGAGTCCGGCGGGGGTTGCTGCGGGGCGCCTGCCGGCGGCGCCGCGCTCGAGCCGGCCTGCGGTGACTCGGACGAGTCGTCCGGCTGCGGCGTACCCGAGGTCGTGGCCGACGAGCACCACCGGCTGCTGCCCGCCGGGCTCGTGCCCCAGGGCTTCGCCACCGGCGTGGTCGGTGGAGGGCTGGTCGGGGTGGCTGCCGCCGCCGGGGCCGGCGTCGAGGTCGGGCCGGGTTCCGAGGAGGTCGGGGCCGACGCCGAGGCGGGGGCCGCTGTCGCCTCATCGCGGCAGCGTGACCTGACGCCCACCGGCGGCTGCTGCTCGTGACCCCCACCTCGCGCAGGACGTCATACGTCCCGGCCGCCACAGTGGCCATGACGTATGTCTCCCGGAGGTTCTACGGGTGGCGGATCGTCGGGGTCCTCGCGGTCACCGAGACGGTGAGCTGGGGGATCCTCTACTACGCCTTCTCGGTGTTCATGGTGCCGATGCGGCACGACCTCGGCCTCTCCGCGGCCTCGATCTCGGCAGCGTTCTCCGTGGCGCTGATCGTGATGGGGGTCAGTGCACTCGCAGTCGGGCGGTGGCTGGACCGGCACGGCGGCCGCGCACTCATGACGACCGGGTCGGTGCTCGCGGTCGGGGTCGTGGCTGCCTGGTCGCAGGTGCGTGAGACGTGGCAGGTGTACGCGGTCTTCGCCGCCCTCGGCGTCGCGGGTGCGATGGTGCTGTACGAGCCGGCGTTCGCCGTGGTGGTGAGGTGGTTCGACCGGCAGCGCGCCAGGGCGTTGCTGGTGGTGACCCTCGTGGCGGGGTTCGCCTCGACGATCTTCGTGCCCACCGCCGCCGCGCTCGAGCAGTCGGTGGGCTGGCGCGACGCGCTGCTCGTGCTCGCCGGGGTGCTGGCCGTGACCACGGTGCTGCCCCACGCCCTCGTGCTCCGTCGCGACCCGGCCGACCTCGGCCTGGCTCCCGACGGTGACGGGCCCCCGAGGCCGCGCGCCCCGGTGGAGGAGAGCTCGACCCTCACGGCGACGAGCCGCGAGATGTGGGCCGAGCCACGGTTCCGATGGCTGACTCTCGCCTTCGCTCTCCATACCCTCGCGATCATCGGGGTGTCGGTGCACCTGTTCCCGTTCCTGCGCGAGCAGGGCCACGGCGTGGGGTTCGCGGCCGGCGTGACGGGGGCGCTCGGTGCGCTGAGCGTGACCGGCCGCCTCGTCGTGACCGGGCTGTTCGCCCGCATGGCCACGATGCGCGTCACCTCGGGCGTCTTCGCGCTCCAGGCGGCAGCGGCCGTCGTACTCCTGGCGGCGCCGGCGAGCACGACCGCTGCCGTGGTGTTCGTGCTGCTGTTCGGCCTCGGGTTCGGTGTGGGCACGATCGCCCGCCCTGCGCTGGTCGTGGAGGCGTACGGCGTCGCGCGGTACGCCACCGTCTCGGCGCTGATGGGGCTCGCGCTCTCGGCGTCGAAGGTGGTCGGCCCCGTCGCGGTGGGCGTGTCCCGGACGACGACCGGGGGCTACACGACCGCCCTGGCGGCGCTGGTCGCGGTCACCCTGGCGTCCGCCCTAGCGCTCCGCGCCGCCCACCGGTCGAGCGACCATGCCGGGTCAGGCAAGCCGCCTCAACCCTCGAGCAGCTCGACGATCGAGGACACCGCGTCTCGCGCGGGTCGTCCGACACCGATCAACGTTGCTGAGGCGGGACCCGTCCAGTCGCCGTAGCCGAGCAGGTGCAGCCGTGGCTCGTCGACAGCCTGCGTGCCCTGGGTCGCGATGTGGCCGGCCGCGTTGCGCAGGCCGAGCCCGGACAGGTGCGACAGGGCCGGTCGGAAGCCCGTGCACCAGATCACCGTGTCGACCTCGAGGACCCGGTCGTCCCAGGCCACGCCCTTGGGCACCAGCCGGTCGAACATCGGCTCGGCGTGGAGCACACCACGCTCACGCGCATCGCGCAGCGACGGGACCATCACGATGTCGCCGAGGCCCATCACGCCGGTGTCGTCGGTGAGGCCCGCGTCGACGCGACGCCGTCGGGCGGTCGCGATCGAGAACAGGTCGTACCCGTCGACGTCGTCGGGGAGGAAGCGCGGCGGCCTGAGTGTCACCCAGGTCGTCTCGGCCACCTGCGACACCTCGGCGAGGATCTGCGCGGCCGAGTTGCCGCCGCCGACCACGACGACGCGCTGTCCGGCGTACTCGGTCCTGTCGCGGTAGTCGGCCGTGTGCAGGTGGCGGCCGGCGAACTCCGCCATGCCCGGGTACGCCGGGAGGAACGGCCTCGACCAGGTCCCGGTCGCGCTGACCACGGCCCGTGCCTCCCACCGCCCGGAGTCGCTCGCCACGACCAGGCCCTCGGAGCTCCGCTCGACCCGGGACACCCGCACCGGCCGCACCACGGGGAGGTCGTACCGCTGCTCGTACCGGGTCAGGTAGTCCACCACATGACGTGCGAGCGGGTAGCCGTCGTCCTCGGTCCAGGCCGGCATCATCCAGCCGGGGAGCGACGAGTAGATGGTCGGCGAGAACGTCCGCAGCGACGGCCACATCTCCCGCCAGGCGCCGCCTGGCTCTGACGCTGCGTCCAGGACGACGAAGTCCACTCCGGCTCGCCGCAGGTAATAGCCCGCGGCGAGCCCCGCCTGGCCGCCGCCGATGACGACGACGTCCGTGCGTTGCGCGCTCAGCTGCGCACCGGGACGTCGAGCGACTCGAGCAGCGCGACCACGCGGGCCCGGATCTCGTCGCGGATGGGCCGCACAGCCGCCACGCCTTTACCCGCCGGGTCGTCGAGCTCCCAGTCCTCGTAGCGCTTGCCCGGAAAGATCGGGCAGGCGTCGCCGCAGCCCATCGTGATGACCACGTCGGAGTCCTGCACGGCCTCCGTGGTGAGGATCTTGGGCGTCGCCGCGGTCATGTCGATGCCCTCCTCTCGCATCGCCTCCACGGCCGCCGGGTTGACCTGGTCGGCGGGGGCCGAGCCGGCTGACCGGACCTCGACCGCGCCGCCCGAGAGGTGCGTCGTGTACGCGGCGGCCATCTGCGAGCGGCCGGCGTTGTGGACACAGACGTAGAGCACGCTGGGCTTCCCGGTCATCGGGGTCCTTTCAGGCTTGGGGTACGTCGCTGGTGGGGCTGTCGTGGCGGCGGCACGGGCGCTGCCTTGGGGTCGGACTGCCGCTACGTGGGGCAACCTGCGCGCCCCCAGGC